>NZ_JBJQIZ010000001.1:0-717913 GCF_046487695.1 Escherichia sp. WS1118
GCTAATCCCATCTGGGCACATCCGATGGCAAGAGGCCCGAAGGTCCCCCTCTTTGGTCTTGCGACGTTATGCGGTATTAGCTACCGTTTCCAGTAGTTATCCCCCTCCATCAGGCAGTTTCCCAGACATTACTCACCCGTCCGCCACTCGTCAGCAAAGCAGCAAGCTGCTTCCTGTTACCGTTCGACTTGCATGTGTTAGGCCTGCCGCCAGCGTTCAATCTGAGCCATGATCAAACTCTTCAATTTAAAAGTTTGATGCTCAAAGAATTAAACTTCGTAATGAATTACGTGTTCACTCCTGAGACTTGGTATTCATTTTTCGTCTTGCGACGTTAAGAATCCGTATCTTCGAGTGCCCACACAGATTGTCTGATAAATTGTTAAAGAGCAGTGCCGCTTCGCTTTTTCTCAACGGCGCGGGGTGTGCATAATACGCTTTCCCGCTACAGAGTCAAGCATTTATTTTGCTTTCCCTGCCGAAGTTCTCAGGAGAACCCCGCTGACCCGGCGGCGTGTTTGCCGTTGTTCCGTGTCAGTGGTGGCGCATTATAGGGAGTTATTCCGGCCTGACAAGCAAAAAATATAAAAACTTTATTGTTCGCTCATTTTCCAGGCAAAACATCTTTAATATAGTCTTTTCCGTCTAACTTATAGACAAAAACGAGCCCCGAAGGCTCGTTTTATCATTACTGGACGGCGACGATCCGGTCTTCATTAACTTCCAGGCGAATAACTTTACCCGGAACCAATTCACCAGACAGTATTTGCTGTGCCAGCGGGTTTTCGATCTGCTGCTGGATAGCACGCTTCAGAGGACGTGCACCATAGACCGGATCGTAACCGTTCTCGCTCAGCAGTTTCAGCGCCTCGTCAGAAATGTGGATTTCATAACCACGTTCTTCCAGACGTTTGTACAGACGTTTCAACTGAATCTGCGCAATCGACGCAATGTGTTGTTCACCCAGCGGATGGAAGACGACGACTTCATCGATACGGTTAATGAATTCCGGACGGAAGTTATGGCTTACCACACCGAGCACCAGCTCTTTCATGTGCGCATAATCCAGTTCACCAAAACGTTCCTGAATCAGATCGGAACCGAGGTTAGAGGTCATAATGACGACCGTATTACGGAAGTCGACCGTTCTCCCCTGCCCGTCAGTCAGACGCCCATCATCCAGTACCTGCAACAGAATGTTGAAGACATCCGGATGCGCTTTTTCCACTTCATCCAGCAGGATGACGGAATACGGACGACGACGCACCGCTTCGGTCAGATAGCCACCTTCTTCATAACCAACATATCCCGGAGGCGCACCAACCAGACGAGACACCGAGTGTTTCTCCATAAACTCGGACATATCGATACGGACCATCGCCTCGTCGCTATCAAACATAAAGTTCGCCAGCGCCTTACAAAGCTCTGTTTTCCCCACACCCGTTGGGCCGAGGAACAGGAATGAACCAATCGGGCGATTTGGATCCGCCAGCCCCGCACGGCTACGACGAATAGCGTTAGATACCGCATCAACCGCTTCGTTCTGACCAATAACGCGATGGTGCAGTTCTTGCTCCATACGCAGCAGTTTTTCGCGCTCGCTTTCCATCATGCGAGAAACCGGAATTCCCGTCCAACGCGCCAGCACTTCAGCAATTTCGGCATCGGTCACTTTATTACGCAACAGACGCATAGTTTTGCCTTCGAGCTGCGTTGCGGCTTCCAGTTGCTTTTCCAGTTCCGGGATTTTGCCGTATTGCAGTTCAGACATCCGCGCCAGGTCACCCACACGGCGAGCCTGTTCAATAGCGATTTTCGCCTGTTCCAGTTCCGCTTTAATGGTCTGCGTACCAGAAAGCGAGGCTTTCTCTGCTTTCCACTCTTCTTCTAACTCGGAGTACTGACGTTCTTTGTCGCTCAGTTCTTCGTTGAGCATATCCAGGCGTTTTTTACTGGCTTCATCAGACTCTTTCATTAACGCCTGTTGTTCCAGTTTGAGCTGGATGATACGACGATCGAGTCGGTCGAGTTCTTCTGGTTTTGAGTCAATCTGCATACGAATGCTGGATGCTGCTTCATCGATCAGGTCGATGGCTTTATCCGGCAGCTGACGGTCAGCAATGTAGCGATGAGACAACGTCGCTGCTGCAACAATTGCCGGGTCAGTAATTTGCACATGGTGGTGCAGCTCGTAACGTTCTTTCAGGCCACGCAGAATAGCAATGGTATCTTCAACAGAAGGCTCGGCAACAAACACTTTCTGGAAACGACGTTCCAGCGCAGCATCTTTTTCGATGTACTGGCGATATTCGTCAAGCGTCGTGGCACCTACGCAGTGCAATTCACCACGCGCCAGTGCAGGTTTCAGCATGTTTCCGGCGTCCATTGCGCCATCGGCTTTACCCGCGCCGACCATGGTATGTAATTCGTCGATAAACAGGATGACGTTGCCTTCCTGTTTAGCAAGATCGTTAAGTACGCCTTTTAAACGTTCTTCAAACTCACCGCGATATTTCGCCCCAGCCACCAGCGCGCCCATATCCAGCGCCAGTACGCGGCGACCTTTCAACCCTTCGGGCACTTCGCCGTTGATAATACGCTGCGCCAGACCTTCAACGATGGCAGTTTTACCGACGCCGGGTTCACCAATCAATACCGGGTTATTTTTAGTACGACGTTGCAGCACCTGAATGGTACGGCGAATTTCTTCATCACGACCAATCACCGGATCGAGTTTGCCTTGTTCGGCTCGTTCGGTAAGGTCGATGGTATATTTTTTCAAAGCCTGACGTTGGTCTTCAGCACCTTGATCGTTCACGCTTTCACCTCCACGCATTTGTTCAATCGCTTGAGTAATGTTGGCGGTGGTCGCCCCTGCTGCTTTCAGGATGTCGGCCAGCGTGCCGCGAGACTCAAGTGCCGCCAGAACGAACAGTTCTGACGAGATAAAGTTATCACCACGTTTTTGCGCCAGCTTGTCGCAAAGATTAAGAACGCGCACCAGATCCTGTGATGGCTGGACATCACCACCAGTACCTTCAACCTGCGGTAAACGATTTAATGCCTGATTGATATCTGTGCGCAACTGGCCAGCATTTATGCCAGCGGATGTTAATAAAGGACTAACCGAACCCCCTTCCTGATTCAGCAGGGCGCTCATTAAATGAAGTGGTTCGATGAATTGGTTGTCGTGCCCGAGTGCAAGTGATTGGGCATCGGCAAGAGCAAGCTGGAATTTATTAGTAAGACGATCCAGACGCATAACTCCTCCCATAACGGATCAAAGTTGCTACTGGAGATTAAATGAGGTCATCCCTCAATTATTCAAGGTTATTGACCAGATTAATGTGAAAAGAAAATCACGCGTACCGGATCGTCTTGATTCTTTAGGTTATATCAGCCAAATGAAACTTGCCATACGACCGGTGGTCTTGTCGCGACGATAAGAGAAGAAAGTCTCATTTTCCGTATATGTACAACGGCCGCCGCCGAAAATTTGTTCAACGCCAACGCTCGCCAGACGCTGTCGGGCAAGGAGATAAATATCCGCCAGATACTTATCACCATGCTGAATGAAAGCTGTACTCGCTTTGGCGTCTACTGCCATAAACGCCTCGCGAACCTCCGCCCCCACTTCAAACGCGCGTGGACCAATTGCCGGCCCTAACCAGGCGAGAATATTTTCCGGATTATCAGCAAAACAAGAAACCGTCTCTTCCAGCACGCCAGAACACAGCCCGCGCCAGCCTGCATGAGCGGCGGCAACTTCCGTTCCCGTACGATTGCAAAACAGCACAGGGAGGCAGTCAGCCGTCATCACTGCGCAAACCGTGCCGGGCGTATTGCTATAAGAGGCATCAGCTCGTTTTGAGGCATAAGGTTCGCCAGTAAGCTTAAGCACATCTTTGCCGTGTACCTGCTCAAGCCAGACCGGTTTTGAAGGCAAATTGCCCGCAGCAAAAAGTCGCTTGCGATTCTCTTCAACGTGATCCGGGTTATCACCACAATGAGCGCCAAGGTTGAGAGAGTCGTAAGGCGGCAAGCTCACGCCGCCGATACGGGTAGAGCTACAGGCCGCAACACCTTTTGGCAGCGGCCACTGCGGGACAATCAGCTTACTCATAACCAGTCCCCTTCATCCTTATGCTCTTCGAAATCGGCGCGCATCTCCTCAATCAGCTCCACCATATCTTGTGGAATAGGCGCATGCCATTCCATTTCGATACCGGAGATCGGGTGATAAAGACGCAGCATGGTTGCATGAAGCGCCTGGCGGTCAAACTTACGCAGCGTGGAGATAAACGCTTCCGAAGCACCTTTTGGCGGACGCGGACGGCCACCATAAACCGGATCGCCCACCAGCGGATGAGTGATATGGGCCATATGCACGCGGATCTGGTGCGTACGTCCAGTTTCCAGACGCAACCGCAGACGCGTGTGCACACGGAAGTGTTCCATGATGCGATAGTGAGTGACCGCCGGTTTACCCATCGGATGCACCGCCATGTGAGTACGTTTGGTCGGGTGGCGGCTGATTGGTTCATCTACTGTACCGCCAGCGGTCATATGACCAATTGCCACCGCTTCATACTCACGAGTAATTTCACGCCGTTGCAAAGATTCGACTAAACGCGTCTGAGCCGGAACGGTTTTTGCCACAACCATCAGGCCGGTGGTGTCTTTATCCAGACGATGGACGATGCCCGCACGCGGTACATCGGCAATGGGCGGATAGTAATGAAGCAACGCATTCAGTACCGTACCATCCGGGTTACCCGCGCCAGGATGTACCACCAGGTCGCGTGGTTTATTAATGACGATGATATCTTCATCTTCATAGACGATATCCAGCGGGATATCCTGCGGTTCAAAACGCGCTTCTTCTTCAATCTCAGCGTTGATGGCCACCTGCTCGCCACCCAATACTTTTTCTTTCGGCTTATCACACACTTTGCCGTTAACCAGCACGCGCTGGTCGAGGATCCATTCTTTTATTCGCGAACGTGAATAATCCGGGAACATTTCGGCCAAAGCCTGATCTAAGCGTTGACCGAGTTGGTTTTCGGACACCGTTGCAGTGAGCTGTACTCGTTGTGCCATATATACTGCTTCTTCGTTTATCGTTGGGGTTTTACGGCTTTGCCGTTTAATATAGTGTGCTATTGTAGCTGGTCTTAACCGGGAGCAGGAACAGAGAATCTCCCGTATTACATTTTGAGGAAAGTCAAAACGTCATGACGCGCATGAAATATCTGGTGGCAGCCGCCACACTAAGCCTGTTTTTGGCGGGTTGCTCGGGGTCAAAGGAAGAAGTACCTGATAATCCGCCAAATGAAATTTACGCGACTGCACAACAAAAGCTGCAGGACGGTAACTGGAGACAGGCAATAACGCAACTGGAAGCGTTAGATAATCGCTATCCGTTTGGTCCGTATTCGCAGCAGGTGCAGCTGGATCTCATCTACGCCTACTATAAAAACGCCGATTTGCCGTTAGCACAGGCTGCCATCGATCGTTTTATTCGCCTTAACCCGACCCATCCGAATATCGATTATGTCATGTACATGCGTGGCCTGACCAATATGGCGCTGGATGACAGTGCGCTGCAAGGGTTCTTTGGCGTTGACCGTAGCGATCGCGATCCTCAACATGCACGAGCTGCGTTTAGTGACTTTTCCAAACTGGTGCGCGGCTATCCGAACAGTCAGTACACCACCGATGCCACCAAACGTCTGGTATTCCTGAAAGATCGTCTGGCGAAATATGAATACTCCGTGGCCGAGTATTATACAGAACGTGGTGCATGGGTTGCTGTCGTTAACCGCGTAGAAGGCATGTTGCGCGACTATCCGGATACCCAGGCTACGCGTGATGCGCTGCCGCTGATGGAAAATGCATACCGTCAGATGCAGATGAATGCGCAAGCTGAAAAAGTAGCGAAAATCATCGCCGCAAACAGCAGCAATACATAACAGAAACCTGAAACACAAAACGGCGGCCTTGAGCTGCCGTTTTTTTATTCTGTTAGTTGTGAAACTGAAGCGATTTAGTCACTATCGATCTCATCAAATATGGCTCGCTTTGAGATATTCCTCAAGTAAAAAAACACCTCTTCCTGCGATTTCTCACAAAAAAGATTCGTTGACAAAAAGTGACAAAATTATGAGATTTCCATCACACATTTTGACATCAGGAACGTTATGCTGAATTCACCAAGACGGGAAGACAAGAGGTAAAATTTATGACAATGAACATTACCAGCAAACAAATGGAAATTACTCCGGCCATCCGCCAACATGTCGCAGACCGTCTCGCCAAACTGGAAAAATGGCAAACACATCTGATTAATCCACATATCATTCTGTCCAAAGAGCCACAAGGGTTTGTTGCTGACGCCACAATCAATACACCTAACGGCGTTCTGGTTGCCAGTGGTAAACATGAAGATATGTACACCGCAATTAACGAATTGATCAACAAGCTGGAACGGCAGCTCAATAAACTGCAGCACAAAGGCGAAGCACGTCGTGCCGCAACATCGGTGAAAGACGCCAACTTCGTCGAAGAAGTTGAAGAAGAGTAGTCCTTTATATTGAGTGTATCGCCAACGCGCCTTCGGGCGCGTTTTTTGTTGACAGCGTGAAAACAGTACGGGTACTGTACTAAAGTCACTTAAGGAAACAAACATGAAACACACACCGTTTTTCTTCGCATTCTTTTTTACCTTCCCCTGAATGGGAGGCGTTTCGTCGTGTGAAACAGAATGCGAAGACGAACAATAAGGCCTCCCAAATCGGGGGGCCTTTTTTATTGATAACAAAAAGGCAACACTATGACATCGGAAAACCCGTTACTGGCGCTGCGAGAGAAAATCAGCGCGCTGGATGAAAAATTATTAGCATTACTGGCAGAGCGACGCGAACTGGCCGTCGAGGTGGGAAAAGCCAAACTGCTCTCGCATCGCCCGGTACGTGATATTGATCGTGAACGCGATTTGCTGGAAAGATTAATTACGCTCGGTAAAGCGCACCATCTGGACGCCCATTACATTACTCGCCTGTTCCAGCTCATCATTGAAGATTCCGTATTAACTCAGCAGGCTTTGCTCCAGCAACATCTCAATAAAATTAATCCGCACTCAGCACGCATCGCTTTTCTCGGCCCCAAAGGTTCTTATTCCCATCTTGCGGCGCGCCAGTATGCTGCTCGTCACTTTGAGCAATTCATTGAAAGTGGCTGCGCCAAATTTGCCGATATTTTTAATCAGGTGGAAACCGGCCAGGCCGACTATGCCGTCGTACCGATTGAAAATACCAGCTCCGGTGCCATAAACGACGTTTACGATCTGCTGCAACATACCAGTTTGTCGATTGTTGGCGAGATGACGTTAACTATCGATCATTGTTTGTTGGTCTCCGGCACTACTGATTTATCCGCCATCAATACGGTCTACAGCCATCCGCAGCCATTCCAGCAATGCAGCAAATTCCTTAATCGTTATCCGCACTGGAAGATTGAATATACCGAAAGTACGTCTGCGGCAATGGAAAAGGTTGCACAGGCAAAATCACCGCATGTTGCTGCGTTGGGAAGCGAAGCTGGCGGCACTTTGTACGGTTTGCAGGTACTGGAGCGTATTGAAGCGAATCAGCGACAAAACTTCACCCGATTTGTGGTGTTGGCACGTAAAGCCATTAACGTTTCTGACCAGGTTCCGGCGAAAACGACGTTGTTAATGGCGACCGGACAACAAGCTGGTGCACTGGTTGAAGCGTTGCTGGTACTGCGCAACCACAGTCTGATTATGACCCGTCTGGAATCACGTCCGATTCACGGTAATCCGTGGGAAGAGATGTTTTATCTGGATATTCAGGCCAATCTTAAATCAGCGGAAATGCAAAAAGCATTGAAAGAGTTAGGGGAAATCACCCGTTCGATGAAGGTATTGGGCTGTTACCCAAGTGAGAACGTAGTGCCTGTTGATCCAACCTGATGAAAAAGTGCCGGATGATGTGAATCATCCGGCACTGGATTATTACTGGCGATTGTCATTCGCCTGACGCAATAACACGCGGCTTTCACTCTGAAAACGCTGTGCGTAATCGCCGAACCAGTGCTCCACCTTGCGGAAACTGTCAATAAACGCCTGCTTATCGCCCTGCTCCAGCAACTCAATCGCCTCGCCGAAACGCTTATAGTAACGTTTGATTAACGCCAGATTACGCTCTGACGACATAATAATGTCGGCATAAAGCTGCGGATCCTGAGCAAACAGTCGCCCAACCATCGCCAGTTCAAGGCGGTAAATCGGCGAAGAGAGCGCCAGAAGTTGCTCAAGCTGAACATTTTCTTCTGCCAGGTGCAGCCCATAAGCAAAAGTAGCAAAGTGGCGCAGAGCCTGAATAAACGCCATATTCTGATCGTGCTCGACAGCGCTAATACGATGCAGCCGAGCGCCCCAGACCTGAATTTGCTCCAGAAACCATTGGTATGCTTCCGGCTTACGTCCATCACACCAGACCACAACTTGCTTTGCCAGGCTACCGCTGTCCGGACCGAACATCGGGTGTAGCCCCAGCACCGGACCATCATGCGCCGCCAGCATGGCCTGTAATGGCCCATTTTTCACTGATGCCAGATCGACCAGAATACAATCTTTCGGTAAAGGCGGTAATTTGCCGATAACTTGCTCAGTAACGTGGATGGGCACACTAACAATCACCATTCCGGCATCGGAAACAATATCAGCCGCTCGATCCCAGTCATGTTGCTCCAGAATCCGCACCTGATAACCCGAGAGTGTCAGCATCTTCTCGAACAGACGTCCCATCTGACCGCCACCACCGACGATAACCACCGGGCGCAGTGACGGACAAAGCGTTTTAAATCCTTTGTCGTTTTCACTGGAGTAAGATTCACGCATCACCCGACGCAAAACATCCTCAATCAGATCTGGCGGTACACCCAGAGCTTCCGCCTCTGCACGACGCGAGGCCAACATAGATGCCTCGCGCTCCGGAACATAAATAGGCAGTCCAAAGCGGCTTTTCACCTCGCCCACTTCAGCAACCAGTTCCAGACGCTTCGCTAATAAATTCAGCAGCGCTTTATCGACTTCATCAATTTGATCGCGTAATGCGGTCAATTCAGCAACCATAATAAACCTCTTAAGCCACGCGAGCCGTCAGCTGCCCGTTCAGATCCTGATGAATTTCACGCAGCAAGGCATCGGTCATTTCCCAGCTAATGCAGGCATCGGTTACGGATACACCGTATTTCATTTCACTGCGCGGTTGCTCGGAAGACTGATTGCCCTCGTGGATATTACTTTCGATCATCAGACCAATAATTGAGCGATTGCCATCTTTGATTTGAGCAACCACGGATTCTGCCACCGCAGGCTGACGGCGATAATCTTTATTGGAATTACCGTGGCTGCAATCTACCATCAGAGACGGGCGCAGTCCCGCCTGTTCCATCTCTTTTTCACATTGCGCAACATCCGCAGGGCTATAGTTTGGCGCTTTACCACCGCGCAGGATCACATGCCCGTCCGGATTCCCCTGAGTTTGTAGCAACGCAACCTGCCCTGCCTGGTTAATGCCAACAAAACGGTGCGGCTGGGCGGCGGCACGCATAGCGTTAATTGCCGTTGCCAGACTGCCATCGGTGCCGTTTTTAAAACCAACCGGCATGGAAAGCCCGGAGGCCATTTCACGGTGAGTTTGCGATTCCGTTGTACGAGCACCAATTGCTGACCAGCTAAACAGATCGCCCAGGTATTGCGGGCTATTCGGATCTAACGCTTCCGTCGCCAGTGGCAGTCCCATATTCACCAGCTCAAGCAGCAATTTACGCGCGATCTGCAGCCCGGCTTCTACATCAAAAGAGCCATCCATATGGGGATCGTTAATTAACCCTTTCCAGCCGACAGTGGTACGGGGTTTTTCAAAATAGACGCGCATTACCAGATAGAGGCTATCGCTGACCTCTGCGGCAAGGGCTTTAAATCGACGAGCATATTCCAGAGCAGTTTCCGGATCATGAATGGAACAAGGACCACATACTACCAGCAGACGAGGATCGCGCCCGGCGATAATATCTGAAATGGTTTTACGCGAGTCAGCAATCTGGGCTTCTTGTTGCAGGCTTAATGGAAAAGCGGCCTTCAGTTGTTCCGGAGTCATTAAAACCTGTTCGTCGGTAATATGTACGTTATTCAGCGCGTCTTTCTGCATGATGGCGATCCTGTTTATGCTCGTTTGCGATAGTTGATCCTCAGCGAGGATGACGTAACGATAACACATAAAGTAAAGTTTTCAATCCATATTTCGTACATATTTCTTTACATAAGCAATTTATTCGCGCTTTTTTACCCTTGTCTCTGTATATATACATTTACACCACCTTTAAAAACAATCCGCTATGCTTTGAAAAAGGAGAAAGAAATGATGAAAAAATTTATCGCCCCCTTGTTGGCTTTACTGGTTAGCGGATGTCAGATTGATCCTTATACTCACGCGCCAACCTTGACCAGCACCGACTGGTATGATGTTGGTATGGAAGATGCGATATCGGGCAGCGCCATTAAAGATGACGATACATTTAGCGATTCACAGGCGGATCGCGGTCTATACCTTAAAGGATATGCCGAAGGACAAAAGAAAACTTGCCAGACCGATTTTACTTATGCCCGGGGACTTTCTGGTAAAAGCTTTCCTGCCAGCTGCAATAATGTTGAAAATGCCAGCCAACTGCATGAAGTATGGCGAAAAGGGGCTGATGAAAACGCCAGCACAATACGATTAAATTAATTACCCCCCAAATCAATTAAGCATGAGATTTTACTCATTATGTTTTATTTCTCACATTGATGACGACCGCATGAAAGGATGATATTTTAATGAGCATTCTGAAAAAATATCGATGCATTTCGAGCGAAGATGGTGAGGATCCCTGAATGCGTTTTTCTCACCGACTGTTCTTACTGCTGATTCTCCTGCTGACGGGAGCACCAATACTCGCTCAGGAACCTTCTGACGTTGCGAAAAACGTGCGTATGATGGTTTCCGGTATTGTCAGTTACACCCGCTGGCCTGGGCTATCAGGGCCACCAAAGTTATGTATCTTTTCATCTTCACGTTTTAGTACCGCCTTACAAGAAAATGCTGCTACATCTTTACCTTATCTGCCTGTCATCATTCATACTCAACAAGAGGCGATAATTTCAGGCTGCAATGGTTTTTATTTTGGCAACGAGTCACCGACATTCCAGATGGAATTAACCGAACAATATCCGTCAAAGGCGTTATTATTAATTGCCGAACAAAATACCGAGTGCATTATTGGTAGCGCCTTTTGTCTGATCATCCACAATAATGACGTCAGATTTGCCGTAAACCTGGATGCCTTATCGCGTAGCGGTGTAAAGGTCAACCCGGATGTCTTAATGCTCGCACGGAAGAAAAATGATGGATAACGATAATTCTCTTCATAAGCGCCCCACGTTTAAAAGAGCATTACGCAACATCAGCATGACCAGCATATTTATCACTATGACGCTGATCTGGCTGCTGCTTTCCGTGACGTCAGTGCTAACCCTGAAACAATACGCGCAAAAAAACCTGGCACTGACAGCAGCAACAATGACTTACAGTCTGGAAGCAGCTGTCGTTTTTGCCGATGGCCCTGCAGCAACTGAAACACTGGCAGCACTGGGCCAGCAAGGCCAATTTTCAACTGCAGAAGTGCGTGATAAGCAGCAAAATATTCTGGCATCCTGGCATTACACCCATAAGGAACCAGGCGATACTTTCAGCAATTTCATAAGCCACTGGCTCTTCCCTGCCCCCATCATTCAGCCGATTCGCCACAATGGTGAAACCATTGGCGAAGTACGCTTAACTGCTCGCGACAGTTCAATCAGCCATTTTATCTGGTTTTCGCTCGCTGTCCTGACCGGTTGTATTCTGCTGGCATCAAGCATCGCAATTACCCTCACCCGCCATTTGCACAATGGCCTGGTGGAAGCGCTGAAAAATATCACCGATGTCGTACATGATGTGCGTTCTAACCGCAATTTTTCCCGACGAGTTTCGGAAGAACGTATCGCTGAGTTTCACCGCTTCGCTCTCGACTTCAACAGTCTGCTGGATGAAATGGAAGAGTGGCAGCTTCGTTTACAGGCCAAAAATGCGCAGCTTCTACGTACCGCGCTACATGACCCATTAACCGGGCTGGCTAACCGCGCAGCGTTTCGTAGCGGCATCAACACGTTGATGAACAATTCCGATGCCCGAAAAACGTCGGCGTTACTATTTCTTGATGGCGATAATTTCAAATATATCAATGATACCTGGGGTCATGCGACGGGCGATAGAGTCTTGATTGAAATAGCAAAACGGTTAGCTGAATTTGGCGGGCTACGACATAAAGCATACCGCCTGGGCGGCGATGAATTCGCTATGGTGCTCTATGATGTACAGTCGGAATCTGAAGTGCAGCAGATATGCTCAGCACTGACACAAATTTTTAATCTCCCGTTTGATCTTCATAATGGCCATCAGACTACCATGACATTAAGCATTGGTTACGCGATGACTATTGAGCACGCCTCTGCGGAAAATTTACAAGAGCTTGCCGATCACAATATGTATCAGGCCAAACACCAGCGTGCCGAAAAGCTGGTGAGATAACAAGGATATATCGATATGATAAAGCACCTGCTAGCACCCCTGATTTTCACCTCGCTAATACTTACTGGCTGCCAGTCCCCTCAGGGAAAGTTTACTCCTGAGCAAGTCGCCGCTATGCAATCTTATGGATTTACTGAATCCGCCGGCGACTGGTCGCTGGGCTTATCAGATGCCATTCTGTTCGCAAAAAATGACTACAAATTGCTCCCGGAAAGCCAGCAACAAATCCAAACCATGGCAGCCAAATTGGCCTCGACAGGGCTAACACATGCCCGTATGGATGGACACACCGACAACTATGGTGAAGACAGTTACAACGAAGTCTTATCATTAAAACGGGCGAATGTCGTGGCCGATGCATGGGCTATGGGTGGACAAATTCCGCGCAGCAATCTCACCACACAGGGTTTAGGAAAAAAATATCCCATAGCCAGTAACAAGACCGCCCAGGGCCGCGCCGAGAACCGCCGCGTCGCAGTGGTGATTACTGCCCCTTAAAACACGAGCAAACAGACAAAAAAAGGGCCAGCCAATTGGCCAGCCCTTCTTAACAGGATGTCGCTTAAGCGAAATCTTAGTTAAGGCGCTCTTTGATACGAGCAGCCTTACCAGTACGCTCACGCAGGTAGTACAGTTTAGCTTTACGAACAGCACCACGACGTTTGACAGAAATGCTGTCAACTACCGGAGAGTGAGTCTGGAAGACACGCTCAACGCCTTCGCCGTTGGAAATTTTACGAACAGTGAATGCAGAGTGCAGACCGCGGTTACGAATAGCGATAACCACGCCCTCGAATGCCTGCAGACGTTTTTTGGAACCTTCAACAACCCATACTTTCACTTCCACGGTATCACCCGGACGGAAGGAAGGTACGTCCTGCTTCATCTGCTCTTGTTCAAGTTGCTTAATAATGTTGCTCATAATTTAATCTCTTATCCTGGGTAAACTGATATCTCGGGGGCTTACGCCATCCCATCATGTTTATGTTGCTGTTGTGCGTGTTCCGTTTTGAACTCCGCCAGCAACCTTGCTTGCTCTTCAGTCAGAGCCAGGTTTTCCAGAAGTTCAGGTCTTCTAAGCCAGGTACGGCCCAGCGACTGTTTCAAACGCCAGCGACGTATCTCGGCATGGTTACCCGACAGTAACACTGGCGGAACTTCCATCCCTTCTAACACCTCAGGCCGCGTATAGTGCGGGCAATCCAGCAATCCTTCAGCAAAGGAATCTTCCGTTGCCGAGGCTTCATGTCCCAGTACTCCCGGAATAAACCGGGAAACGGAGTCAATCAGCGTCATTGCTGGTAACTCACCACCACTGAGAACGTAATCGCCGATTGACCATTCTTCGTCAATTTCGGTTTGGATCACGCGCTCATCTATACCTTCGTAGCGACCACACACCAGAATCAATTTTTGATTCGTTGCCAGTTCGCTGACGCCCGCTTGATCAAGCTTGCGTCCCTGTGGTGACAGATAAATCACCTTTGCGCCTTCACCCGCCGCGGCTTTTGCTGCATGAATGGCGTCCCGCAAGGGTTGCACCATCATTAACATCCCCGGTCCGCCGCCGTAAGGACGATCGTCCACGGTACGGTGCCGGTCATGCGTGAAGTCGCGAGGACTCCAGCTCTGGATGCTCAGCAGGCCATTTTTAACTGCCCGGCCAGTTACCCCGTAATCGGTAATTGCGCGGAACATTTCAGGAAACAGGCTAATTATGCCAATCCACATAGCGCCGTCTTTTACCGTTTATCCGGTGGTTTAAAAACCAGGATCCCAATCTACTTCGATTGAACGTGTAGTGAGATCGACTTTCTTGATAACCTGCCCATCGAGGAACGGTACGAGACGTTCCTTGATACCAAACGCATCTTTCAGGTTTGCCTTAATGACGAGAACGTCATTAGATCCGGTTTCCATCATATCTACGACTTTACCGAGATCGTAGCCTTCAGTGGTTACTACCTGGCAGCCCATCAGGTCTTTCCAGTAGTAGTCCCCCTCTTCAAGCTGAGGCAACTGCGATGAATCCACGACAATTTCACAATTCGTCAGCAGGTTCGCCGCATCACGATCGTCAACGCCTTTCAGCTTGATGATCATGTCCTGATTGTGGTGCTTCCAGCTTTCCAGCTGGACTTGCTGCCACTGACCCGCCTTCTGGATAAACCAGGGCTGATAGTCAAAAATGCTTTCGGCGTCTTCGGTGGAAGAAAACACTCTGAGCCACCCACGAATACCGTAAGACGACCCCATTTTTCCCAAAACGATGGGATCAACAGGTGCTTGCGCGGTGAGTTGTTTGCTCATCATGACCACCGTGACAGATTAAGCTGCTTTGTTTACTTCTTTGATCAGCGCAGCAACGCGATCAGAAATAGTTGCGCCCTGGCCAACCCAGTGAGCGATGCGATCCAGATCCAGGCGAGTGCCTTCTTCTTTTTCGCTAGCGATTGGGTTGAAGAAACCAACGCGCTCGATGAAGCGACCGTTGCGTGCATTACGGCTGTCAGCGACAACAACCTGGTAGAACGGACGCTTTTTAGCGCCGTGACGTGCTAAACGAATAGTTACCATAACATCCTCTTGTGTGAATAAAACAACCGGACCCCATCGAGGAACGGAGTCCGGTGTCATATTAAAAGCCCGAAAATTTTACTGATTTCTGGAGAAAATGCAATCAGCAGTTAATAACTCTATCGCATAAGGTCATTTAGCGACCAGGAAATCCCGGCGGCATCATCCCTTTCATGCTTCTCATCATCTTCGCCATCCCGCCCTTTTTCATTTTCTTCATCATGCGCTGCATGTCGTCGAACTGTTTCAGAAGACGGTTAACGTCCTGCACCTGCATACCGCAACCGGCAGCGATACGACGCTTACGCGAACCTTTGATGATTTCTGGCTTAGCGCGCTCTTTCATCGTCATCGAGTTGATGATGGCTTCCATACGCACCAGCACTTTATCGTCCATCTGTGACTTGACGTTATCCGGGATCTGCCCCATGCCCGGCAACTTGCCCATCAGGCTAGCCATGCCGCCCATATTTTTCATCTGGCGCAGCTGCTCAAGAAAGTCGTTGAGATCGAAGCCGTCGCCTTTTTTCAGCTTGCTGGCTAATTTCTCTGCCTGCGCGCGGTCAACCTTGCTTTCGATATCTTCGATCAGTGACAGTACGTCGCCCATGCCGAGAATACGGGAGGCAATACGGTCCGGATGGAATGGCTCCAGCGCCTCGGTTTTCTCGCCAACACCGAGGAACTTGATCGGTTTGCCAGTGATGTGACGAATAGAGAGCGCCGCACCGCCGCGGGCATCGCCGTCCACTTTGGTCAACACTACACCGGTAAGCGGTAACGCTTCATTGAATGCTTTTGCCGTATTGGCCGCATCCTGACCGGTCATGGCATCGACCACAAACAGGGTTTCAACCGGATTAATCGACGCATGGACTTGTTTGATCTCGTCCATCATCGCTTCGTCAACGTGCAGACGACCGGCAGTATCCACCAGCAGCACGTCGTAGAATTTCAGTTTGGCTTCTTTCAGCGCCGCGTTAACGATATCTACCGGCTTCTGACCAACATCAGAAGGGAAGAAATCAACGCCCACCTGCTCTGCCAGCGTCTCAAGCTGTTTGATTGCCGCCGGGCGATAGACGTCGGCAGAAACCACCAGCACTTTCTTCTTGTGCTTCTCGCGCAGGAACTTACCGAGTTTACCAACGCTGGTTGTTTTACCGGCACCTTGCAGGCCCGCCATCAGCACGACCGCAGGCGGTTGCGCAGCCAGGTTCAGGGTCTGGTTCTCTTCGCCCATCGCCGCAACCAGTTCGTTACGGACAATTTTGACGAACTCCTGCCCCGGCGTCAGGCTCTTATTAACTTCATGACCAACCGCTTTCTCTTTTACGCGATTGATAAACTCACGCACTACCGGCAGAGCGACGTCCGCCTCCAGCAGCGCCATGCGCACTTCGCGCAGCGTATCTTTTACGTTGTCTTCAGTGAGGCGTCCACGGCCACTGATATTGCGCAGCGTGCGCGACAAACGATCGGTTAAATTATCAAACATTGTCTCTCGCCTGGGGTGGAAACGGTTGGCCGCAATCGCGACACATCATCAGTATTTTGCCGCAGTATAACATGAAGGCGTCTTTGTTGTTATGCAACGGTTGGAGCAGCGTTCACCTGACGCTATACTGCTTCTCTTTCTTATTGCTCAAACTGTCGACATTACTATGCCCGTTTTTGCTCTGCTCGCGCTTGTCGCCTACTCCGTCAGTCTTGCGCTGATTGTTCCCGGTCTGCTGCAAAAAAACGGCGGCTGGCGGCGCATGGCTATTATTTCTGCGGTCATCGCGCTGGTCTGCCACGCAATCGCTCTGGAAGCCCGCATCCTGCCCGACGGTGATAGCGGACAAAACCTCAGCCTGCTGAACGTTGGTTCATTGGTCAGTTTGATGATCTGTACGGTAATGACCATTGTGGCTTCTCGCAATCGTGGCTGGTTGTTGCTACCCATTGTCTATGCCTTTGCGCTTATCAACCTGGCGCTGGCGACCTTTATGCCCAATGAATACATCACCCATCTGGAAGCAACGCCGGGGATGCTGGTGCACATTGGCTTATCGCTTTTTTCCTATGCCACGCTAATTATCGCTGCCCTGTACGCGCTGCAACTGGCGTGGATTGATTACCAACTGAAGAACAAGAAGCTGGCGTTTAACCAGGAAATGCCTCCATTGATGAGTATCGAGCGTAAAATGTTCCATATCACGCAGATTGGCGTGGTGCTGCTAACGCTCACTCTTTGCACTGGCCTGTTCTACATGCACAACTTATTTAGCATGGAAAATATCGACAAGGCCGTGCTCTCTATCGTGGCGTGGTTTGTCTATATTGTGCTGCTGTGGGGACATTATCATGAAGGATGGCGCGGACGCCGCGTCGTCTGGTTTAACGTTGCGGGTGCAGTCATTCTGACACTGGCCTACTTCGGCAGCCGAATTTTTCAGCAGTTAATCAGCTAACCCCAGAAAAGGAGTTTCCCCTGGAACACATTTCTACTACTACGTTGATCATTATTCTGATCATCATGGTGGTCATTTCAGCCTATTTTTCCGGGTCCGAAACCGGAATGATGACTCTCAACCGCTATCGTCTTCGACATATGGCGAAACAGGGTAATCGCTCGGCCAAACGCGTCGAAAAATTGCTGCGTAAGCCAGACCGCCTGATAAGCCTGGTGTTAATCGGCAATAACCTGGTCAATATTCTTGCCTCCGCGCTCGGCACTATTGTTGGGATGCGTTTGTACGGCGATGCGGGCGTGGCAATTGCAACTGGTGTGCTGACTTTTGTCGTACTGGTTTTTGCTGAGGTATTGCCGAAAACCATTGCCGCGCTGTACCCGGAAAAAGTCGCTTATCCGAGTAGTTTTCTACTGGCTCCGCTGCAAATTTTGATGATGCCGCTGGTCTGGTTGCTGAATGCTATTACCCGCATGTTAATGCGCATGATGGGCATCAAAACCGATATCGTGGTTAGCGGCTCTTTAAGCAAAGAAGAGTTGCGTACCATCGTGCACGAATCACGCTCACAAATTTCCCGTCGCAATCAGGATATGCTGCTGTCGGTGCTCGATCTGGAAAAGATGACCGTCGATGACATCATGGTGCCGCGCAGTGAAATTATCGGTATTGATATCAACGATGACTGGAAATCGATTCTGCGCCAACTCTCCCACTCACCTCACGGGCGCATCGTGCTCTACCGTGATTCGCTGGACGACGCCATCAGTATGCTGCGTGTGCGTGAAGCCTGGCGACTCATGTCGGAGAAAAAAGAGTTCACCAAAGAAACCATGCTACGCGCCGCGGACGAGATCTATTTTGTCCCGGAGGGTACGCCGCTCAGCACACAGTTGGTGAAGTTTCAGCGCAACAAAAAGAAAGTCGGCCTGGTCGTCAACGAGTATGGAGACATTCAGGGACTGGTGACGGTCGAAGATATTCTCGAAGAGATTGTCGGCGATTTCACCACGTCGATGTCGCCAACACTTGCCGAAGAGGTCACGCCGCAAAACGACGGGTCGGTGATTATCGATGGCACCGCCAACGTGCGAGAAATTAACAAAGCCTTTAACTGGCATCTACCGGAAGATGATGCTCGTACTGTTAACGGCGTCATTCTGGAAGCGCTGGAGGAGATCCCGGTAGCAGGCACCCGCGTGCGTATAGGCGAGTACGATATCGATATTCTCGACGTACAGGACAATATGATTAAGCAGGTAAAAGTTTTTCCTGTAAAACCGCTGCGCGAGAGTGTGGCGGAGTAACGAAAACGGCCCGGCATTCGCATGCTGGGCCGTGATTTATTACGAAAGCAGAAATTAAGCTTTTGCTTTCGCTACAGTCACCATCGCCGCACGAATCGTACGACCGTTCAGCGTATAACCTTTCTGCATAATGCCCAGTACGTTACCTGGCGCAACGTCATCAGATTCCACCATTGCGATGGCCTGATGCACATTTGGGTCCAGTGGGACGTTGGTTTCGGCGATCACTTCAACGCCAAACTTACGCACAACATCCAGCATCGACTTCAGCGTCAGCTCAATACCTTCAACCATCGCGGACATATCCGGGTTAGCTTTATCAGCCACTTCCAGCGCACGATCCAGGCTATCAATCACCGGCAGCAATTCGTTGATGAATTTCTCCAGCGCGAATTTGTGGGCTTTTTCGATATCCAGTTCAGTACGACGACGCAGGTTTTCCATTTCGGCTTTTACGCGCAAAATGCCGTCACGTTCACGGGTCTGGGCTTCAGCCAGCTGAGCTTCGAGATTCGCAATTTTTTCATCGCGCGGATCCACCTGCTCAGCAGAAGCTTCTGGCTCAACTGCCTCAATCTCTTCGTGCTGATCCATGATAATTTCTTCCGGGGCTTGCCCCTCAGGCGTTTTCTGTTCTTTACTACTCATGAATTTCTCCGCGTTTTTTTCGCATTCATCTCGCTAACTTCGCTTATTATGGGGATCAGTTTCAGGGTTTCAAGGGAAGCACTCACATTGTCATCAATCTT
This sequence comes from Escherichia sp. WS1118, assembly GCF_046487695.1. Taxonomy (NCBI): domain Bacteria; kingdom Pseudomonadati; phylum Pseudomonadota; class Gammaproteobacteria; order Enterobacterales; family Enterobacteriaceae; genus Escherichia; species Escherichia sp. WS1118. The sequence continues at coordinate 19,785 of NZ_JBJQIZ010000001.1, forward strand.
CGCAACAAGGACCTCGGAAAAATGAATAATCATTTCAAGTGTATTGGCATTGTGGGACACCCACGGCACCCCACTGCACTGACAACACATGAAATGCTCTACCGCTGGCTGTGCACAAAAGGTTACGAGGTCATCGTTGAGCAACAAATCGCTCACGAACTGCAACTGAAGAATGTGAAAACTGGCACGCTCGCGGAGATTGGGCAACAGGCTGATCTCGCGGTTGTCGTTGGCGGCGACGGTAATATGCTGGGCGCGGCGCGCACGCTCGCCCGCTACGATATTAAAGTTATTGGAATCAACCGTGGCAACCTGGGTTTCCTGACTGACCTTGATCCCGATAACGCCCAGCAACAATTAGCCGATGTGCTGGAAGGCCACTACATCAGCGAGAAACGTTTTTTGCTGGAAGCGCAAGTCTGTCAGCAAGATTGCCAGAAACGCATCAGCACGGCGATTAACGAAGTGGTACTTCATCCTGGCAAAGTAGCGCATATGATTGAGTTCGAAGTGTATATCGACGAGATCTTTGCGTTTTCGCAGCGTTCCGATGGACTGATTATTTCGACGCCAACAGGCTCCACCGCATATTCCCTCTCTGCGGGCGGTCCTATTCTGACACCCTCTCTGGATGCGATTACCCTGGTGCCCATGTTCCCGCATACGTTGTCAGCACGACCACTGGTCATAAACAGCAGCAGCACGATCCGTCTGCGTTTTTCGCATCGCCGTAACGACCTGGAAATCAGTTGCGACAGCCAGATAGCACTTCCGATTCAGGAAGGTGAAGATGTCCTGATTCGTCGCTGTGATTACCATCTGAATCTGATTCATCCGAAAGATTACAGTTATTTCAATACATTAAGCACCAAGCTCGGCTGGTCAAAAAAATTATTCTAATTTTACGCCAGCCTCTTTACTGTATATAAAACCAGTTTATACTGTACACAATAACAGTAATGGTTTTTCATACAGGAAAACAACTATGTTGGCACAACTGACCATCAGCAACTTTGCTATCGTTCGTGAGCTTGAGATTGATTTTCATAGCGGCATGACCGTAATAACTGGCGAGACCGGCGCGGGTAAATCTATTGCAATAGATGCCCTCGGCCTTTGTCTCGGTGGTCGCGCTGAAGCCGACATGGTGCGTACCGGCGCTGCTCGTGCCGACCTGTGCGCCCGTTTTTCTCTGAAAGATACGCCAGCGGCCCTGCGTTGGCTGGAAGAAAACCAGCTTGAAGACGGGCATGAATGTTTGCTTCGTCGCGTAATCAGCAGCGATGGTCGCTCCCGTGGTTTCATCAACGGTACAGCTGTTCCTCTGTCACAACTGCGCGAACTGGGTCAGTTGCTGATTCAGATCCATGGTCAGCACGCTCATCAGTTACTCACCAAACCCGAGCACCAAAAATTCCTGCTTGATGGCTATGCCAATGAAACCTCTCAGGTCCAGGAAATGACCGCACGTTATCAGTTGTGGCATCAAAGCTGCCGTGACCTCGCGCATCATCAGCAGTTAAGTCAGGAACGCGCCGCCCGTGCGGAGCTGCTGCAATACCAATTAAAAGAACTTAACGAATTTAATCCGCAGCCTGGAGAGTTTGAGCAAATCGACGAAGAGTACAAACGTCTGGCGAACAGCGGTCAATTGCTGACCACCAGCCAGAATGCATTGGCATTAATGGCTGACGGTGAAGACGCAAATCTGCAAAGTCAACTTTACACGGCTAAACAACTGGTGAGCGAATTGATTGGCATGGACAGCAAACTGTCCGGCGTACTTGATATGCTGGAAGAGGCTACCATCCAGATTGCTGAAGCCAGTGATGAACTACGCCACTACTGCGATCGTCTGGATCTCGATCCCAACCGACTGTTTGAACTTGAACAGCGCATCTCAAAACAGATTTCGCTGGCACGTAAACATCACGTCAGCCCTGAGGCATTGCCACAGTATTACCAGTCGCTACTGGAAGAACAGCAGCAACTGGACGATCAGGCCGACTCACAAGAAACGCTCGCGCTGGCGGTAACGAAACATCATCAGCAGGCACTGGAAACGGCGCGCGCGTTACACCAGCAACGCCAGCATTATGCAAATGAGTTGGCACAGCTGATCACCGATAGTATGCATGCACTCTCTATGCCACATGGGCAGTTTACGATCGATGTTAAATTTGACGAGCATCACCTGGGCGCTGACGGCGCTGATCGTATTGAGTTTCGGGTAACCACCAACCCAGGTCAGCCAATGCAGCCTATTGCCAAAGTCGCATCCGGTGGTGAGTTGTCCCGCATCGCATTGGCAATCCAGGTCATTACCGCGCGTAAAATGGAAACCCCGGCACTGATTTTTGATGAAGTGGATGTAGGGATTAGCGGCCCAACAGCGGCAGTTGTCGGCAAACTGCTACGTCAACTTGGCGAATCAACTCAGGTGATGTGTGTTACCCACCTGCCACAAGTCGCGGGATGTGGTCATCAACACTATTTTGTCAGCAAAGAAACCGATGGTGCGATGACAGAAACGCATATGCAATCCCTGGATAAAAAAGCGCGGTTACAAGAGTTGGCGCGCCTGCTTGGTGGCAGTGAAGTCACACGTAACACACTGGCGAATGCGAAAGAACTGCTTGCGGCGTAAACTTTTTTCCTGCTTCACGGTCAGAGTAAACAGAAAAACGCCGTAAGACCGGAAAGCAAAAGGTTTTAAAGTGATGAAAGGTCTATTATCATCGGCATATTACAGATGAGCCACGTACTGCTCGGGCCCGAAAAGGAATCAAATCACTATGCGCTGTAAAACGCTGACTGCTGTAGCAGCAGTACTATTGATGTTGACCGCAGGCTGTTCCACTCTGGAGCGAGTGGTTTACCGTCCTGACATCAACCAGGGGAACTATCTGACCGCTAACGACGTATCCAAAATACGTGTTGGCATGACGCAACAACAAGTTGCGTACGCATTGGGTACACCGCTGATGTCCGATCCATTTGGTACAAATACCTGGTTCTATGTCTTCCGCCAGCAACCTGGTCATGAAGGTGTAACGCAGCAAACGCTGACGCTGACCTTTAACAGTAGCGGTGTGTTGACCAACATTGATAACAAACCTGCGCTGAGTGGTAACTAATAATAAAGTTGCTCTCAAAGACGTTAAAAAAGGTGCTCAATGAGCACCTTTTTTCTGTCTGTTATTTATTCGCTGATTTTTCTGCTCGTTGCCTGCGAAGCTCTTTCGGATCGGCAATGAGAGGACGATAAATCTCCACCCGATCGCCATCATGCACAATATCGCTGAGTTTTGCCGGACGGCTGTAAATGCCGACTTTGTTTTTAGTTAAATCGATATCGGTACGCAATTCCAGCAAACCACTGGCGCGAATAGCTTCTTCAACCGTCGCGCCCTCCTGCAACGTCACGCGCTGCAGGTACTGCTTCTCAGGTAGCGCATAAGCCACCTCAACGGCAATTTTACCTGGCACTGTAGACCTCTTTTGCACGAACAGTAAAAGCCTGCACCATATTAGCTGCCAGCTCTTTAAACACACGACCAAAGGCGAGTTCAATCAACTTATTGGTAAACTCAAAGTCGAGATGAAACTCAATACGGCACGCGTCCTGGCTCAACGGCGTAAACTTCCAACCGCCGATCAATTTCTTAAACGGTCCATCAACCAGACTCATGAGAATACTTTGATTACTGGTCAACTGGTTGCGGGTTGTAAACGTTTTGCTGATCCCAGCCTTAGACACATCTACCGCAGCAGTCATCTGCCCAGGAGTGGACTCCAGAATCCGACTTCCGGTACAACCCGGCAAAAACTGAGGATAAGACTGAACGTCATTCACTAACTGATACATTTGCTCCGCGCTGTAGGGCACCAGTGCGGTCCGACTAATCTGAGGCATAACAATTTCCATCAACAAAAATCCAACAAATAATATCATTTATCCTGCTGTAAAAAAAACGCTATCCCGGCGCTGGGTAACATCGGGTTCATGCTAAGATAGAGCCTTGTCCCCCGCAGGATTGATATGGGGTGTTTTCGATTTCAGATTACCGATGATTCACGACGCTTATGACGAAGAAAAAAGCACATAAACCTGGTTCAGCGACCATCGCGCTTAACAAGCGCGCCCGTCACGAATACTTTATCGAAGAAGAGTTCGAAGCGGGACTTGCCCTGCAAGGCTGGGAGGTTAAATCCCTGCGCGCAGGAAAAGCCAATATCAGCGACAGCTATGTCCTTCTGCGCGACGGAGAGGCATTTCTGTTTGGCGCTAACATCACGCCAATGGCTGTGGCCTCCACGCATGTGGTGTGCGATCCTACCCGTACCCGCAAGTTACTTCTCAACCAGCGCGAACTGGACTCATTGTACGGTCGCGTCAATCGAGAAGGCTATACCGTAGTGGCGCTCTCCCTGTACTGGAAAAATGCCTGGTGCAAAGTGAAAATCGGCGTCGCCAAAGGTAAGAAACAGCACGATAAACGTTCAGATATCAAAGAACGCGAATGGCAGGTGGATAAAGCGCGTATCATGAAAAATGCCCACCGTTAAACCTATATAAGCGATACTAATCAAATCCTCACCGCGCCTCCCTATCCGGTGGCGCGAATGAACATCTTATCGACTGTCAAATCTGACACAGATGTAGCCATCCCATTGCTTAATCGAAAAAAAATCATACTATGCAGGCGCTAATTCCAGGATGATAACGCCTTTTGGGCTAGTCATGCTGCTCATAAATCTGGTATACTTACCGTTACACATTGGGGCTGATTCTGGATTCGACGGGATTTGCGAAACCCAAGGTGCATGCCGAGGGGCGGTTGGCCTCGTAAAAAGCCGCAAAAAATAGTCGCAAACGACGAAAACTACGCTTTAGCAGCTTAATAACCTGCTTAGAGCCCTCTCTCCCTAGCCTCCGCTCTTAGGACGGGGATCAAGAGAGGTCAAACCCAAAAGAGATCGCGTGGAAGCCCTGCCTGGGGTTGAAGCGTTAAAACTTAATCAGGCTAGTTTGTTAGTGGCGTGTCCGTCCGCAGCTGGCAAGCGAATGTAAAGACTGACTAAGCATGTAGTACCGAGGATGTAGGAATTTCGGACGCGGGTTCAACTCCCGCCAGCTCCACCAATCATGATTGGACGGTGTAAGGACTACACCAACAAAAACAGGAAGTTATAAGTCTCAGCAGGACACCGACCAGACGGTGAGGAGACAAAAAAGGATACGCAACGGAGTCGCGACTCCCTATGACATTAAAGCCCGCTGATGCGGGCTTTTTTATTGGTCCTGACCCGCCCTGAATAGAATTCATCCAATTACAGTCCAGACATATACAGTATCCCTCAGCTCAGTATCAGCTTCTCGACAAATGGTCACTGTTATTTACCCGTTGCCAGAAAGAGAATAATTTGCCCCCATAGCCAGCCTTCCCGGAATCTGTATATTCATTAATATTGTTATCGATTCCATCAAGTAACATAGGTTGGATGCGATTGATCTTACTCACATTAGTCGACACGGAACTCAGTAAGTTGAACTCTGAAAAAGCAGTTTAAATAGCATTTAAACAAATGCCACCAGTTCGAAAAAGAGTATAAGCACACTTAATATATTGTTTTAATTATTCATTTCCTTTCAACCCAATTCTTATCCCTCACATTATTTGTTATTAATTTGTTGTTTTTGATCACAATAAGAAAACAATATGTAACTTTTATGCGCATTTTTCAGAAATGTAGATATTTTTAGATTATGGCTACGAAATGAGCATCGCCATGTCACCCTACATCTCATAAGAGGATCGCTTCTGATGAATGCACTGACCGCCGTACAAAATAACGCTGTCGATTCAGGCCAGGACTATAGCGGATTCACTCTCATCCCGTCGGCGCAATCCCCGCGTCTGCTGGAACTCACCTTCACCGAACAGACGACCAAACAGTTTCTCGAACAGGTTGCCGAATGGCCCGTACAGGCGCTGGAGTACAAATCTTTTCTGCGTTTTCGGGTAGGCAAAATTCTCGACGATCTGTGTGCGAATCAGCTGCAACCGCTGCTGTTGAAGACCCTGTTAAACCGCGCTGAAGGTGCGCTGTTGATCAATGCGGTGGGTATCGATGATGTCGCGCAGGCGGATGAGATGGTGAAGCTGGCGACGGCGGTGGCGCATCTGATTGGCCGTTCCAATTTTGACGCCATGAGCGGTCAGTATTACGCGCGTTTCGTGGTGAAAAATGTTGATAACTCAGACAGCTATCTTCGTCAGCCGCACCGCGTAATGGAGCTGCACAACGACGGCACTTACGTCGAAGAGATCACTGATTACGTGCTGATGATGAAAATCGACGAGCAAAACATGCAGGGCGGTAACTCGCTGCTGCTGCATCTCGATGACTGGGAACATCTGGACCTCTTTTTCCGCCATCCGCTGGCGCGCCGTCCGATGCGCTTTGCCGCGCCGCCGAGCAAAAACGTCAGCAAAGATGTCTTCCATCCGGTGTTCGATGTCGATCAGCAGGGCCGCCCGGTGATGCGCTATATCGACCAGTTTGTCCAGCCGAAAGACTTCGAAGAAGGCGTGTGGTTGAGCGAGCTTTCCGATGCCATTGAAACCAGTAAAGGCATTCTTTCTGTACCCGTTCCCGTTGGCAAATTCCTGTTGATTAACAACCTGTTCTGGCTGCACGGTCGCGACCGCTTTACTCCGCACCCGGATCTGCGCCGTGAACTGATGCGTCAGCGTGGCTATTTCGCTTACGCCACTCACCACTACCAGACGCATCAGTAAGCGCAAAGGAATTGAGCGGATGTATGATTTTGTGATTATTGGCGGCGGCATCATCGGCATGTCGACCGCCATGCAACTGATTGATGTTTATCCGGATGCCCGCATTGCGTTGCTGGAAAAAGAGTCCGGCCCGGCCTGTCACCAGACGGGCCACAACAGCGGCGTGATCCATGCCGGAGTCTATTACACGCCCGGCAGCCTGAAGGCGCAGTTTTGCCTGGCGGGGAACCGCGCCACTAAAGTCTTTTGCGATCAAAACGGCATTCGCTACGACAACTGCGGCAAGATGCTGGTCGCCACGTCTGAACTCGAAATGGAACGGATGCATGCGTTATGGAAACGCACGGCGGCGAACGGGATCGAGCGCGAGTGGTTAAACGCCGAGGAGCTGCGCGAGCGTGAACCGAATATCACCGGGCTTGGCGGCATTTTTGTGCCGTCCAGCGGCATTGTCAGCTACCGCGAAGTGACGGCGGCGATGGCGAAAATTTTCCAGGCCAGAGGTGGTGAGATTATTTATAACGCCGAAGTCAGCACCCTCAGTGAGCATAAAAACGGCGTGGTGATACGTACCCGTCAGGGCGGTGAATATGAAGCATCGACGCTGATTAGCTGTTCCGGGCTGATGGCTGACCGGCTGGTGAAAATGCTCGGCCTCGAACCGGGCTTTATTATCTGCCCGTTCCGTGGCGAGTATTTCCGCCTTGCGCCGGAGCATAACCAGATTGTTAACCACCTGATTTACCCCATTCCCGACCCGGCAATGCCGTTTTTGGGCGTGCATCTCACCCGCATGATCGACGGCAGTGTGACCGTCGGGCCAAACGCGGTGCTGGCTTTCAAACGCGAAGGCTATCGTAAGCGCGACTTCTCATTTAGCGACACGCTGGAAATTTTGGGCTCGTCGGGGATTCGCCGAGTGCTGCAAAACCATCTACGCTCAGGACTGGGCGAGATGAAAAACTCGCTGTGCAAAAGCGGCTATCTGCGGCTGGTGCAAAAGTATTGTCCCCGGCTTTCGTTAAGCGATCTCCAGCCCTGGCCCGCCGGTGTGCGGGCACAGGCGGTATCGCCGGACGGCAAACTGATTGACGATTTTCTGTTTGTCACCACCCCGCGCACGATCCACACCTGCAATGCGCCCTCCCCGGCAGCGACATCAGCAATTCCTATTGGTGCGCATATTGTCAGCAAGGTACAAACGCTGTTGGCAAGCCAGAGTAACCCCGGACGCACGCTGCGAGCGGCACGTAGTGTGGATGCCTTACACGCCGCATTTAATCAATAACCTTTGAAAACAGGATGTAGCGATGAAACTTAACGACAGTAACTTATTCCGCCAGCAGGCGTTGATTAACGGGGAATGGCTGGACGCCAACAATGGCGAGGTCATCGACGTCACCAATCCGGCGAACGGCGACAAGCTGGGTAGCGTGCCGAAAATGGGCGCTGATGAAACCCGCGCCGCTATCGACGCCGCCAACCGCGCCCTGCCCGCCTGGCGTGCGCTCACTGCCAAAGAACGCGCCAACATTCTGCGCAACTGGTTCAATTTAATGATGGAGCATCAGGACGATTTAGCGCGCCTGATGACCCTCGAACAGGGCAAACCATTGACTGAAGCGAAAGGCGAAATCAGCTACGCCGCTTCCTTTATTGAGTGGTTTGCTGAAGAAGGCAAACGTATTTATGGCGACACCATTCCCGGTCATCAGGCCGATAAACGCCTGATTGTTATCAAGCAGCCGATTGGCGTCACCGCGGCTATCACGCCGTGGAACTTCCCGGCGGCGATGATTACCCGTAAAGCAGGTCCGGCGCTGGCGGCAGGCTGCACGATGGTGCTGAAGCCCGCCAGTCAGACGCCGTTCTCTGCGCTGGCGCTGGCAGAACTGGCGATTCGCGCGGGCGTTCCGACTGGCGTGTTTAACGTGGTCACCGGTTCGGCGGGCGCGGTCGGTAACGAACTGACCAGCAACCCGCTGGTGCGCAAGCTGTCGTTTACCGGCTCGACCGAAATTGGCCGTCAGTTAATGGAACAGTGCGCGAAAGACATCAAAAAAGTGTCGCTGGAGCTGGGCGGCAACGCACCGTTTATTGTCTTTGACGATGCCGATCTCGATAAAGCCGTGGAAGGCGCGCTGGCCTCGAAATTCCGTAACGCCGGGCAAACCTGCGTCTGCGCCAACCGCCTGTATGTGCAGGACAGCGTGTATGACCGCTTTGCCGAAAAATTGCAGCAGGCGGTGAGCAAACTGCACATCGGCAACGGGCTGGAGAAAGGCGTCACCATCGGGCCGCTGATCGATGAAAAAGCGGTAGCAAAAGTGGAAGAGCATATTGCCGATGCGCTGGAGAAAGGCGCGCGCGTGGTTTGCGGCGGTAAAGCACATGAACGCGGCGGTAACTTCTTCCAGCCGACCATTCTGGTGGACGTTCCGGCTAACGCCAAAGTGTCGAAAGAAGAGACGTTTGGCCCCCTCGCCCCGCTGTTCCGTTTTAAAGATGAAGACGATGTGATTGCGCAAGCCAATGACACCGAATTTGGACTTGCATCCTATTTCTACGCCCGTGATTTAAGCCGCGTCTTCCGCGTGGGCGAAGCACTGGAGTACGGCATCATCGGCATCAACACCGGCATTATTTCCAATGAAGTGGCCCCGTTCGGCGGCATTAAAGCCTCGGGTCTGGGTCGTGAAGGTTCGAAGTATGGCATCGAAGATTACTTAGAAATCAAATATATGTGCATCGGTCTTTAACTGGAGAATGCGAATGAGCAGCAATAAAGAGTTAATGCAGCGCCGCAGTCAGGCGATTCCCCGTGGCATTGGGCAAATTCACCCGATTTTCGCTGACCGCGCGGAAAACTGCCGGGTGTGGGACGTTGAAGGCCGTGAGTATCTTGATTTCGCGGGCGGGATTGCGGTGCTCAATACCGGGCACCTGCATCCGAAAGTGGTTGCGGCGGTGGAAGCGCAGTTGAAAAAACTGTCGCACACCTGCTTCCAGGTGCTGGCTTACGAGCCGTATCTTGAACTGTGCGAGATTATGAATCAGAAGGTGCCGGGCGATTTTGCCAAGAAAACTCTGCTGGTTACGACCGGTTCCGAAGCGGTGGAAAATGCGGTGAAAATCGCCCGCGCCGCCACCAAACGTAGCGGGACCATCGCCTTTAGCGGTGCGTATCACGGGCGCACGCATTACACGCTGGCGCTGACCGGCAAGGTGAATCCGTACTCTGCGGGCATGGGGCTGATGCCGGGTCATGTTTATCGCGCGCTTTATCCTTGCCCGCTGCACGGCATAAGCGAGGATGACGCTATCGCCAGCATCCACCGGATCTTCAAAAATGACGCCGCGCCGGAAGATATCGCCGCCATCGTGATTGAGCCCGTTCAGGGCGAAGGCGGTTTCTACGCCGCGACGCCAGCCTTTATGCAGCGTTTACGCGCGCTGTGTGACGAGCATGGGATCATGCTGATTGCCGATGAAGTGCAGAGCGGCGCAGGGCGTACCGGCACGCTGTTTGCGATGGAGCAAATGGGCGTGGCGCCGGATCTCACCACCTTTGCGAAATCGATCGCAGGCGGTTTCCCGCTGGCGGGCGTCACCGGGCGCGCGGAAGTGATGGACGCCGTCGCACCGGGCGGACTGGGTGGCACCTATGCCGGTAACCCGATTGCCTGCGTAGCGGCGCTGGAAGTGTTGAAGGTGTTCGAGCAGGAAAATCTGCTGCAAAAAGCCAACGTTCTGGGGCAGAAGCTGAAAGACGGATTGCTGGCGATCGCCGAAAAACACCCGGAGATCGTCGACGTACGCGGGCTGGGGGCGATGATCGCCATCGAGCTGTTTGAAGATGGCGAACACAGCAAACCGGACGCAAAACTCACCGCCGAAATCGTGGCACGCGCCCGCGATAAGGGTCTGATTCTTCTATCCTGCGGCCCGTATTACAACGTGCTGCGCATCCTTGTACCGCTCACCATTGAAGACGCTCAGATCCGTCAGGGTCTGGAGATCATCAGCCAGTGTTTTGCTGAGGCGAAGCAGTAGCACCGCACCATGCCGGAGGCGACGCTGCGCGTCTTGTCCGGCCTACGAGAATCCAGGTCGGATAAGGCGTTTACGCCGCATCCGACAATCTGTACGTGAACAGGAATAAATCTATGTCGGCCGGATAAGGCGGAGCCGCTCTCCGGCAAAAAGAACCAATAACAATTAAATGCGTGACCCGACGCGGGAAATGTCGGGGCGCTCTCCCAAGTGACACACTTTCGAGAGGATTCAGGATGGGGCAATCATCGCAACCACATGAGTTAGGCGGCGGGCTGAAGTCACGCCACGTCACCATGTTGTCTATTGCCGGTGTTATCGGCGCAAGTCTGTTTGTCGGTTCCAGCGTCGCCATCGCCGAAGCGGGCCCGGCGGTATTACTGGCCTATCTGTTCGCCGGATTACTGGTGGTTATGATTATGCGGATGTTGGCGGAAATGGCGGTTGCCACGCCCGATACCGGTTCGTTTTCCACCTATGCCGATAAAGCCATTGGCCGCTGGGCGGGCTATACCATCGGCTGGTTGTACTGGTGGTTTTGGGTACTGGTTATCCCACTTGAAGCCAACATCGCCGCCATGATCCTGCACTCGTGGGTTCCAGGCATTCCCATCTGGTTATTTTCCCTCGTCATTACCCTCGCCTTAACCGGCAGTAATTTATTAAGCGTTAAAAACTACGGCGAATTTGAGTTCTGGCTGGCGCTGTGTAAAGTCATCGCTATCCTGGCCTTTATTTTCCTTGGTGCAGTCGCAATTAGCGGTTTTTACCCGTATGCCGACGTGAGCGGTATTTCAAGATTGTGGGATAGCGGCGGCTTTATGCCCAACGGCTTCGGTGCGGTATTAAGCGCGATGTTGATCACCATGTTCTCGTTTATGGGCGCAGAAATTGTCACCATTGCCGCCGCGGAATCCGACACGCCGGAAAAACATATTGTCCGCGCCACCAACTCGGTTATCTGGCGTATCTCTATTTTCTATTTGTGTTCTATTTTTGTCGTTGTGGCATTAATCCCGTGGAATATGCCAGGGCTGAAAGCCGTTGGTTCTTATCGCTCGGTTCTGGAATTGCTCAATATTCCTCATGCGAAATTAATCATGGACTGCGTGATATTACTTTCCGTAACCAGCTGCCTGAACTCGGCGCTGTATACCGCTTCCAGGATGCTCTACTCCTTAAGCCGTCGCGGTGATGCTCCCGCGGTAATGGGTAAAATCAACCGCAGTAAAACCCCGTACGTGGCGGTGTTACTCTCCACCGGCGCGGCATTCTTAACGGTGGTGGTGAACTATTACGCGCCTGCGAAGGTGTTTAAATTTCTGATCGACAGCTCCGGCGCTATCGCCCTGCTGGTTTATTTAGTCATCGCCGTTTCACAATTGCGGATGCGCAAAATTCTGCGAGCAGAAGGAAGCGAAATTCGCCTGCGGATGTGGCTTTATCCGTGGCTCACCTGGCTGGTAATCGGTTTTATTACCTTTGTGTTGGTAGTGATGCTATTCCGCCCGGCGCAACAGTTAGAAGTGCTCTCCACCGGCTTATTAGCGATTGGGATTATCTGTACCGTGCCAATTATGGCTCGCTGGAAAAAGCTGATAATGTGGCAAAAAACACCCATTCATAATACGCGCTGATAATGATCAGGAGTCACACCATGACCATTACCTCTCTGGATGGCTATCGCTGGCTGAAGAACGATATTATTCGCGGCAATTTTCAGCCGGATGAAAAATTACGGATGAGTTTGCTGACATCGCGTTATGCACTTGGCGTTGGGCCGTTGCGGGAAGCGCTTTCGCAACTGGTGGCAGAACGACTGGTCACGGTGGTGAATCAAAAAGGGTATCGGGTGGCGTCTATGTCAGAGCAGGAGCTGCTCGATATTTTCGATGCCCGTGCCAATATGGAAGCGATGCTGGTAAGCCTGGCGATTGCCCGCGGTAGTGATGAGTGGGAGGCAGACGTTCTTGCGAAGGCGCATCTGCTCAGTAAGCTTGAGGCCTGTGACGCCAGTGAGAAAATGCTTGATGAGTGGGATCTGCGTCATCAGGCGTTTCATACTGCAATTGTGACAGGCTGTGGTTCTCACTATTTGCTGCAAATGCGTGAACGGTTGTTTGATCTGGCGGCGCGCTATCGCTTCATCTGGCTGCGGCGAACGGTACTTTCCGTGGAAATGCTGGAAGATAAACACAACCAACATCAAATTTTAACCGAAGCTGTGCTGGCGCGGGATGCCGCGCGCGCCAGTGAGTTAATGCGCCAGCATTTGCTGACGCCGATTCCCATTATCCAGCAGGCGATGGCTGGCAATTAACTACTCTTCAGGAATACGCAACACTTGCCCCGGGTAAATTTTATCCAGGCTTTTTAGCATCGGTTTATTCGCTTCGAAGATTTTATTGTACAGATTAGCGTTACCGTAGACCTGTTTGGAAATGGCACTCAGAGTGTCGCCAGACTTAACGGTATAAAACTGGCTGGCAGTGGCTGGTATCGCCGTTTTCACCTGATCATCGACACTGGCAATACCGGAAATATTCCCCACCGCAACAAGGATTTTCTCCTTCGCCTCCTGACTTAAGCCGTCACCAGTGACCGTCGCTTTGCCGTCGGCAATTTGAATGTTCACTTTATCGGCATCAGGTATACCGGTTTTGTTCAGATGCTCCTGCACCTTCTTCGCCTGATCGTCTTTATCGTGCTGACCTGTAACCGCGTCCCAGAGTTTTTCTCCGGCATCTTTCACAAAATTGAACAGACCCATAGCTACCTCATTCGTTAACGGAAACACTCAGAAAGTGTAGCAGAGGAACGCGGCGCGTTAACGCCGCGGGGGTGAGCACAGGTTTAATCGCGGGTTTGCACCCAGAACGCGTGAATCAAACCGGGGATATAGCCAAGCAGTGTCAGCAGAATATTAATAATGAACGCCCAACCGAACCCTTTACCGAGCAGCACGCCGAGCGGCGGCAGAATAATGGTGATGACGATTCTCCAGAAACCCATATGTACTCCCTATAAGAAAATTACTCATTGTTTAAAAAGAGATTTTATCTCTTAAGCGTAGTAATTTTAGCGGAGCCTGCCAGTTTCAGCTTACGCATTTACTCTCATTTACGCGGCTGAGGCTGGTATATGTTGCATTTTTAGTTTAGAGTTTACTTAATTTAGAAAATACTTAAATATCTATGACTGAACTCGCACAATTACAGGCCAGTGCCGAACAGGCAGCGGCCTTATTGAAAGCAATGAGCCACCCTAAACGGTTGCTGATTCTGTGCATGCTTAGCGGTTCCCCCGGCACCAGTGCGGGAGAGCTGACGCGCATTACCGGACTAAGTGCCTCTGCAACATCACAGCATCTCGCTCGTATGCGGGACGAGGGGCTTATCGACAGCCAACGGGATGCCCAACGCATTCTATATTCCATTAAAAATGAGGCGGTAAATGCCATTATCGCCACCCTGAAAAATGTCTATTGTCCGTAAGGAGTCACTATGGCTTTGACAACCATTTCGCCGCATGATGCACAAGAATTAATCGCACGCGGCGCAAAGTTAATCGATATTCGTGATGCTGATGAATATCTTCGTGAACATATTCCTGAAGCAGATCTAGCTCCATTATCCGTACTGGAACAGTCAGGTCTTCCGCCTAAATTACGTCGCGAGCAAATTATATTCCACTGCCAGGCAGGTAAACGCACCAGTAATAACGCCGATAAATTAGCAGCGATTGCCGCCCCCGCAGAAATCTTTTTACTCGAAGATGGGATTGATGGCTGGAAAAAAGCAGGATTGCCAGTAGCGGTAAATAAATCCCAACCCTTGCCGTTAATGCGCCAGGTGCAGATCGCCGCGGGTGGTTTAATATTAATCGGCGTTGTACTGGGTTATACCGTAAATAGCGTTTTCTTCTTATTAAGCGGCTTTGTTGGTGCTGGGTTACTGTTTGCAGGAATTAGTGGTTTTTGTGGAATGGCAAGGTTGTTAGATAAGATGCCGTGGAACCAACGAGCTTGAGAAGCGACGCCGGACGCGCCATAGCAGCGACATCCGGCCTCAGTAATTAGATCAGGAAATCGTCGAGAGATTTACCTTCTGCCAGCGCCTGAGCGATTGGCTTCGGTGTACGGCCCTGACCGGTCCAGGTTTTAGTTTCACCGTTAACATCGATGAATTTATATTTCGCCGGACGCGGCTGGCGTTTTTTACCAGCGCGTGGTGCCGCAGCAGAGCTATTACCCAATAACTCTTCCGGGTTAATTCCGTCAGCTTTCATCAGCTCCAGCCAGGTGCTAATTTTTTCCTGGCGCTCTGCCAGTTCACGCTGCTGTTGTTCTTCTTCTTCACGTCTTTCTTTAGTGACAACCCTGAATTTTTCGAGCATTTCTTCAAGAACGTCAATGGAGAATTCGCGAGCCATCGCACGGAGGGTGCGAATGTTATTTAAACTTTGTAACATTACGGACATAATAAAGAAAACCTTTTAACCCAAAACAAAAAAGTATTTCGTCGCGTAGTGTAAGCGATCACTTATTATATTTCCACAAAATTTAATCTATTTACAGTCCTGCACGAGATTATTTCAGCTGTTATTTTCTGAAACTCTCAGAATAATTTCAAGATTATATATTAGCCATTTTGATGAGTAATTTCGGTTATTGGTGAACAGAGCGGCTCTCTCTGCTCGATAATTCCGCAAGCCTGACAAAACCAAAGTGAATAAAAATGCAATTTAACCGAATAAAAGAAAACATCTATCACTGGTGCTTTCTGCTGTCAATGTACATTATCTGGCATAAAAAATGCTGAAAATGACCCGGTCACTACATACACCGAATTCTCTACGCTTATAGCGTTACCTCACACCCAAACCTTCATGAGTGAAAACAAAGGTAAACACATATCCAATTGATTTAATTAAAAATAAATCATACCGGCATGTAAAAATCCACAATGTACAAAAAACGCGCCGTTACGGAATATTTTATCTACAAAAACAGATTAAATAAAAATTTTTCACTAATTGATTAGTCATAGCCAGCGATATACGCTATGCGAAAATGCAGATGGCAATGAGATCCGCTGCTTTCATCTCCATTAACATCCCATTACGCTTTTATTAAGGAGCATTAGCATGTTCTCACCGCAGTCACGCTTGCGTCATGCAGTTGCAGATACGTTCGCGATGGTTGTTTACTGTTCTGTCGTGAACATGTGTATTGAAGTTTTCCTCTCCGGAATGAGCTTCGAACAGTCTTTTTATTCCAGATTGGTAGCGATTCCGGTGAACATCTTAATTGCATGGCCATACGGTATGTACCGCGATCTGTTTATGCGCGCGGCACGCAAAGTTAGCCCGTCGGGCTGGATAAAAAATCTGGCGGATATCCTGGCTTATGTGACGTTCCAGTCACCGGTGTATGTGGCGATCTTGTTAGTGGTGGGCGCAGACTGGCATCAGATTATGGCGGCAGTCAGTTCAAACATCGTTGTTTCGATGTTGATGGGGGCGGTTTATGGCTACTTCCTCGATTATTGCCGCCGACTGTTTAAAGTCAGCCGTTACCAGCAGGTAAAAGCCTGACCCTTCTTTTCGCGACTGGCATCGCCAGTCGCGTCTTTAACTGGCTTCGCCAAATAAACCATTCAAATAACGTTCAAGCGCAACACGCGAACTAAAGCCATGCGGGATACCGTAATGCTCATGACGTTCACCCGCTAAATAGAGCGGAAATTGCTGGTAATGATCGCAAGTTTTAATATCGGAAGCGGGTTCAGCCAGTGTTGAACTACGTTCTTTTAATGTTGGATGAATCACCAGGGCGGTACGTCCCATTCGCGCTTCGCGATTAACATAGACATAATTTTCCCCACGGCGGTAACCATACGCTTTCTGGGTTACCACATCGACAGTAAAACCGACTTTTTCAAGTACGCGCGCCACCTCGTCTGGTCGTAAATACATATTTGATCCTCGTTATTATCAACCGCGGGCCTACCTTACCTGATTGCGCATTCACAACGCTTTCAGAAAAGTCCATAAAGCCGCGATGAACCTCAGTTAAGAAAATTATGGTCTACACTGAAAATTACATCGAATTCTAATGGGGGATCATATGTTTAACCGACCGAACCGCAACGACGTTGATGATGGCGTGCAGGATATCCAGAATGATGTCAATCAATTAGCTGACAGTCTCGAATCTGTATTGAAGTCCTGGGGCAGCGACGCCAAAGGGGAAGCCGAAGCCGCTCGTAGTAAAGCGCAGGCTCTACTGAAAGAAACCAGGGCGCGAATGCATGGTCGTACTCGCGTCCAGCAAGCCGCGCGCGATGCCGTTGGCTGCGCGGATTCTTTTGTTCGTGAAAGACCCTGGTGTAGTGTGGGTACAGCGGCAGCGGTGGGTATTTTTATCGGCGCACTGTTAAGCATGCGCAAATCGTAGTGCACAAATGATAATAAATACGCGTCTTTGACCCCGAAGCCTGGCTTCGGGGTTTTTTAGCTTAAGGCTTTACGTAATTGTTGTGCTACCTGTCGCGCCATACCTTCGTTAACGATATTAGTAAACGAAAGCAGTAATCCACCTTCCCCACTTGAACGGATACGCCAGTCGCTAAGTGCCTGCACCGCAAGGCCTGCAGCATTGGCTTTACGCGCATGGGCAATATCATCGCCTATCATTCTGATCACCATCTGGATACCACCTTTCTGCGGCACAACCTGAAATCCTTGCTGCGTCAACGCTTGCTCAATCCATTGCCGACGTTGAGCATAATGCTGACGCATTTTCTTCAGATGCCGCCAGAAATGCCCCTCGCGAAGAAAGTCTGCCAGTGTGTTCTGCCATAGAACAGGTACCGCACATGGAGCCAGTGACGCCTGGTGGCGGAATTGTGCAATTTGCTTCACCGGCACCACCAGCCACGCACAGCGCAATGCAGGAAATAGCGCTTTGCTGAATGTTCCGGCATAAATTACCCGCTGCGGTGCGTCGAGACTTTTTAACGCCGGTAACGGCTTACCGTGATAGCGAAACTCACTGTCATAATCATCTTCAATAATCCATGCCTGACTACGATCTGCCCATTCCAGTATCTGATGCCTGCGCGCTAAAGAGAGCGCCACACCCAGCGGACTTTGGTGTGCTGGTGTTATCAGGGCAAAACGCGCATCAGGATAATTTTGTATTCCGCTTGTGATATCCAGTCCATTGTCATCAACCGGCACAGGCAAAATTTCCACATCATGGCGAGTGACAATCGGGCGAATCAGTGGAAAGCCGGGATCTTCTATCCACATCCCGTTTCCCGGTTTCGCCAGCGCGTGCAGAATTAAAGCTATTGAGGCCGCATAACCGTGAGTGATAAAGACCTGCTCTGGCTGACAATCAATCCCACGTGAAACGCGTAAGTAATCAACTATTGCCTCGCGCAACGCCGCCTCACCGCAGACATCGCCTAACGCCAAATCAAAGCGCGTCTGGGTACGAAGGCGACGCCCCATCACCCGCGCCCACAGCTCTCGCGGAAAGAGATCGAGTGCGGGTAATCCCATTTGAAATGGCAACGGTTGCTGACTTTCACCGGCAAAAGCTACAACTTGTACAGTAGATTGTTGCGGATATATCCGCTCACTGACAAATGTGCCAGCCTGTCCCCGCCTGATCAGCCATCCTTGCGCCACCAGCTCAGCATACGCATTTTCGACAGTGGATCGAGACACCCCCAGCTCCTGCGACCAGGTACGACTTGAAGGCAGCCTTGCGCCGGGTTTCAGTTCCCCTTGCTCAATAGCCGTTTTTAACTGACGGGCGATATCCTGATAGCGCGGCATATGGTCTTCTTTTTTAGGTAATTTATGGCTCTCTTTAGCAGTCCATTATAGTGCTACATTGCGGGCGTTAATAAGAGGAGAAACTGTATGACTACATTACGTCAGCCTTACTACGAACTTAGCCCGGCAGTGTATAACGCACTAGTGCAGGCCAAAACGGCACTGGAAAATAGCACGCTGGATACCACGTTGATGGAGTTAGTTTATTTGCGCGTCTCGCAAATCAACGGCTGCGCATTTTGTCTGGAGATGCACAGCAAAGCATTGCGCAAATCCGGCGTGCCACAGCACAAACTGGACGCCCTGGCAGGTTGGCGCGTAAGCCATCATTTTGATGAACGCGAGCGGGCGGCGCTGGCATGGGCGGAATCGGTAACCGAAATTGCCAGAACCCATGCGGAAGACGAGGTTTATCAGCCTTTGCTTGAGCATTTCAGCGCAGCAGAGATCAGCGACTTAACGTTTGCCATCGGGCTGATGAATTGTTTTAACCGTCTGGCCGTTTCCATGCGGATGTAACTTCTTGATGCCGGGTATTTGCCCGGCAAAAAAACACAAAATCCCCTACCCCGTTGAGCCATTCATCGGTGGCGTAATCAATCTAAAATTCCCATATCTTGTGTGGTTGAATCTTTTTTCAACTACATCTAGTATCTCTGTATCAACAGAGAGACAACCCGACGCGTATCATCGCGCCGTATCTTCATTTTAAACGGAAATACGAATCATGCGCATTACTATTTACACTCGTAACGATTGCGTTCAGTGCCACGCCACCAAACGGGCGATGGAAAACCGGGGCTTTGATTTTGAAATGATTAATGTCGATCGCGTTCCTGAAGCGGCAGAAGCGCTGCGTGCTCAGGGCTTTCGTCAGTTGCCGGTTGTGATTGCAGGCGATCTTAGCTGGTCTGGTTTCCGCCCGGACATGATCAATCGTCTGCATCCAGCGCCACACGCGGCCAGTGCATGAGCCAGCTCGTCTACTTTTCCAGCAGCTCCGAAAATACGCAGCGTTTTATCGAACGTTTAGGGCTGCCCGCGGTGCGCATCCCGCTCAATGAGCGGGAACGGATTCAGGTAGACGAGCCTTACATCCTGATCGTGCCCTCTTACGGCGGCGGCGGTACGGCTGGCGCGGTGCCACGACAGGTCATTCGCTTTTTAAACGACGAGCATAACCGGGCGTTGCTGCGCGGCGTTATTGCTTCGGGTAATCGCAACTTTGGTGAGGCATATGGCCGCGCCGGAGATGTGATTGCCCGGAAATGCGGCGTGCCGTGGCTGTACCGCTTTGAACTCATGGGTACGCAAAGCGATATCGAAAACGTTCGTAAAGGAGTAACCGAATTTTGGCAACGACAACCGCAGAACGCCTGACGCAGGAAACGATGGATTATCACGCTCTGAATGCGATGCTTAACCTTTACGATAGCGCAGGTCGCATTCAGTTCGATAAAGATCGCCAGGCAGTAGACGCCTTTATGACGACGCATGTGCGTCCGAACAGTGTGGCCTTCAGTAGCCAGCAGCAGCGCCTGAACTGGCTGGTTAACGAAGGTTACTATGATGAAAGTGTCCTTAATCGCTACTCTCGCGATTTTGTCATTACGCTGTTTGCCCACGCGCACGCCAGCGGTTTTCGTTTCCAGACATTCCTAGGAGCATGGAAGTTTTACACCAGCTATACGTTGAAGACATTCGACGGTAAGCGTTATCTGGAAGATTTTGCCGATCGCGTCACGATGGTGGCGCTGACGCTGGCACAAGGCGATGAAACACTGGCGACGCAGCTCACTGATGAGATGCTGTCAGGACGCTTTCAGCCAGCCACGCCAACATTCCTCAACTGCGGTAAGCAGCAGCGCGGCGAACTGGTTTCCTGTTTTCTGCTGCGTATTGAAGACAATATGGAGTCGATTGGCCGGGCAGTAAATTCCGCACTACAACTGTCGAAACGCGGCGGCGGCGTAGCATTTTTGCTGTCTAATCTGCGGGAAGCGGGCGCGCCAATTAAACGTATTGAAAATCAATCTTCTGGCGTGATTCCGGTGATGAAAATGCTGGAAGACGCATTTTCCTATGCCAACCAACTCGGCGCGCGTCAGGGGGCTGGGGCAGTCTATTTACATGCTCATCATCCCGATATTCTGCGTTTTCTCGATACAAAACGGGAAAATGCCGACGAAAAAATCCGCATTAAAACACTGTCGCTGGGCGTGGTGATCCCGGATATCACTTTCCATCTGGCAAAAGAGAATGCGCAGATGGCGCTGTTTTCGCCCTATGACGTAGAGCGAGTTTATGGCAAGCCATTTGCCGATGTCGCCATCAGTGAACACTATGACGAACTGGTTGCCGATGAACGCATTCGCAAAAAATACCTCAACGCCCGTGATTTCTTCCAGCGACTGGCAGAGATCCAGTTTGAGTCTGGCTATCCGTACATCATGTATGAAGACACGGTTAACCGTGCTAACCCTATCGCCGGACGCATAAATATGAGCAATCTCTGCTCAGAAATTTTGCAGGTTAACAGCGCCTCAGAGTATGACGAGAATCTCGACTATGCCCGTACAGGCCATGATATTTCCTGCAATTTAGGTTCGTTGAATATTGCCCACACCATGGATTCCCCCGACTTTGCCCGCACGGTAGAGACTGCCGTACGCGGTTTAACGGCGGTGTCAGATATGAGTCATATCCGCAGCGTGCCGTCCATCGAAGCCGGAAATGCCGCCTCACACGCCATCGGTCTGGGGCAGATGAATTTACACGGTTATCTGGCGCGAGAAGGCATCGCTTATGGGTCGCCGGAAGCACTGGATTTCACCAATCTCTATTTCTATACCATCACCTGGCACGCACTGCGTACCTCGATGTTGCTGGCGCGCGAACGCGGTGAAACCTTCGACGGGTTCAAACAGTCACGCTATGCCAGTGGTGAATATTTCAGCCAATATCTGCAAGGTAACTGGCAGCCGAAAACAGCGAAAGTTGGCGAACTGTTTGCCCGTAGCTGTATTACGTTACCTACCCGTGAGATGTGGGCGCAGCTGCGCGACGACGTGATGCGCTATGGCATATACAACCAGAATCTCCAGGCGGTGCCGCCAACTGGTTCTATCTCTTATATCAACCATGCCACGTCGAGTATTCATCCGATTGTGGCGAAAGTAGAGATACGCAAAGAGGGCAAAACAGGACGCGTTTACTACCCTGCCCCGTTTATGACTAACGAAAATCTGGCGCTGTATCAGAACGCTTACGAAATCGGCGCAGAAAAGATCATCGACACCTACGCGGAAGCGACTCGCCATGTCGATCAGGGGCTGTCGCTGACGCTGTTTTTCCCCGATACCGCCACCACTCGCGATATCAACAAAGCGCAGATTTACGCCTGGCGCAAGGGTATCAAAACGCTCTATTACATTCGCCTGCGTCAGATGGCGCTGGAAGGCACTGAAATTGAAGGCTGCGTCTCCTGTGCACTTTAAGGAATATCTATGAAACTCTCACGTATCAGCGCCATCAACTGGAATAAGATATCTGACGATAAAGATCTGGAGGTGTGGAATCGCCTGACCAGCAATTTCTGGCTACCAGAAAAGGTGCCACTGTCGAACGATATTCCTGCATGGCAGACATTAAGTGTCGTAGAACAACAACTGACGATGCGCGTTTTTACTGGCCTGACGCTGCTCGACACGCTGCAAAATGTTATCGGCGCGCCTTCGCTGATGCCCGATGCGCTCACGCCCCATGAAGAGGCGGTATTAACGAATATCAGCTTTATGGAAGCGGTTCATGCCCGCTCTTACAGTTCGATTTTCTCGACGCTGTGCCAGACCAAAGATGTCGATGCCGCCTACGCCTGGAGTGAAGAAAACGCACCGTTGCAGCGAAAAGCTCAGATTATTCAGCAACATTATCGCGGGGATGATCCGCTGAAAAAGAAAATCGCCAGTGTGTTTCTTGAATCTTTTTTGTTCTATTCCGGTTTCTGGCTGCCGATGTATTTTTCCAGCCGCGGAAAGCTAACCAATACCGCAGACCTGATCCGTCTGATTATCCGGGATGAAGCAGTCCACGGTTATTACATCGGCTATAAATATCAGAAAAACATGGAAAAGATCTCCCAGGCACAACGTGAAGAGTTGAAGAGTTTCGCCTTCGATTTGCTACTGGAACTTTATGACAACGAGTTGCAATATACCGATGAGCTGTACGCCGAAACCCCGTGGTCTGACGATGTAAAAGCGTTTCTCTGTTACAACGCCAATAAGGCGTTGATGAATCTGGGCTACGAACCGCTATTTCCCGCAGAAATGGCGGAAGTGAATCCGGCAATCCTCGCCGCGCTTTCGCCGAATGCCGATGAAAATCACGATTTCTTTTCCGGTTCAGGCTCTTCATATGTGATGGGAAAAGCGGTCGAAACAGAAGATGAAGACTGGAATTTCTGAGGGTGTTATTTTTCAAAAATATCACTACCCGCAGCAGGGAAATAATTCCCGCCAAATAGCTTTTTATCACGCAAATATTTTGTGGTGATCTACACTGACACTCTGTTGCATTATTCGCCTGAAACCACAATATTCAGGCGTTTTTTCGCTATCTTTGACAAAAAATATCAACTTTTCTCGATTTGCTCTCAGCCCTTATATCATGGGAAATTCCGGCGATTTGCTCACATCAATATTCATGCCACATTTGCCATCAGGGGTTGCCTCAGATTCTCAGTATGTTAGGGTAGAAAAAAGTGACTATTTCCATTGGGTAATTTATCGACATAAACAAATAACAGGAATCTTTCTATTGCATGGCAATTAAATTAGAAATTAAAAATCTTTATAAAATATTTGGTGAGCATCCACAGCGAGCTTTCAAATATATCGAACAAGGACTTTCAAAAGAACAAATTCTGGAAAAAACTGGGCTATCGCTTGGCGTTAAAGACGCCAGTCTGGCCATTGAAGAAGGCGAGATATTTGTCATCATGGGATTATCCGGTTCGGGTAAATCCACAATGGTACGCCTTCTCAATCGCCTGATTGAACCCACCCGCGGGCAAGTGCTGATTGATGGTGTGGATATTGCCAAAATATCCGACGCCGAACTCCGTGAGGTGCGCAGAAAAAAGATTGCGATGGTCTTCCAGTCCTTTGCCTTAATGCCGCATATGACCGTGCTGGACAATACTGCGTTCGGTATGGAACTGGCCGGAATTAATGCCGAAGAACGCCGGGAAAAGGCCCTTGATGCACTGCGTCAGGTCGGGCTGGAAAATTATGCCCACAGCTACCCGGATGAACTCTCTGGCGGGATGCGTCAACGAGTGGGATTAGCCCGCGCGTTAGCGATTAATCCGGATATATTATTAATGGACGAAGCCTTCTCGGCGCTCGATCCATTAATTCGCACCGAGATGCAGGATGAGCTGGTAAAATTACAGGCGAAACATCAGCGCACCATTGTCTTTATTTCCCACGATCTCGATGAAGCTATGCGTATTGGTGACCGAATTGCCATTATGCAAAATGGTGAAGTGGTGCAGGTTGGTACACCGGATGAAATTCTTAATAATCCGGCGAATGATTATGTCCGAACCTTCTTCCGTGGCGTCGATATTAGCCAGGTGTTCAGTGCGAAAGATATTGCCCGTCGTACACCGAACGGCTTAATTCGTAAAACCCCCGGCTTCGGCCCGCGTTCGGCACTGAAATTATTGCAGGATGAAGATCGCGAATATGGCTACGTCATCGAACGCGGTAATAAGTTTGTCGGCGCTGTGTCTATCGATTCGCTTAAAGCCGCGTTAACGCAGCAGCAAGGTCTTGATGCGGCGCTGATTGATGCGCCGTTAGCGGTCGATGCACAAACGCCTCTTAGCGAGTTGCTCTCTCATGTCGGACAGGCCCCCTGTGCAGTGCCCGTGGTCGACGAGGACCAACAGTATGTCGGCATCATTTCGAAAGGAATGCTGCTGCGCGCTTTAGATCGTGAGGGGGTAAATAATGGCTGATCAAAATAATCCGTGGGATACCACGCCAGCGGCGGACAGTGCTGCACAATCCGCAGACGCCTGGGGTACACCGGCGACTGCACCGACCGACGGCGGTGGCGCTGACTGGCTGACCAGTACGCCTGCGCCAAACGTCGAGCATTTTAATATTCTCGATCCGTTCCATAAAACGCTGATCCCGCTCGACAGTTGGGTCACTGAAGGGATCGACTGGGTCGTTACCCATTTTCGTCCCGTCTTTCAGGGCGTGCGCGTTCCGGTTGATTACATCCTCAACGGTTTCCAGCAATTGCTGCTGGGTATGCCCGCGCCGGTGGCGATTATCGTTTTCGCTCTCATCGCCTGGCAGATTTCCGGGGTCGGAATGGGCGTGGCGACGCTGGTTTCGCTGATTGCCATCGGCGCAATCGGTGCCTGGTCACAGGCAATGGTTACCCTGGCGCTGGTGTTAACAGCCCTGCTGTTCTGTATCGTCATAGGTTTGCCGTTGGGGATCTGGCTGGCGAGAAGTCCGCGAGCGGCGAAAATTATTCGTCCACTGCTTGATGCCATGCAGACCACGCCCGCGTTTGTTTATCTGGTGCCAATCGTCATGCTGTTTGGTATCGGCAACGTGCCGGGCGTGGTGGTGACGATCATCTTTGCGCTGCCGCCGATTATCCGTCTGACGATTCTGGGAATTAACCAGGTTCCGGCGGATCTGATTGAAGCCTCGCGCTCATTCGGTGCCAGCCCGCGCCAGATGCTGTTCAAAGTTCAGTTACCGCTGGCGATGCCAACCATTATGGCGGGCGTTAACCAGACGCTGATGCTGGCCCTTTCTATGGTGGTCATCGCCTCGATGATTGCCGTCGGCGGGCTGGGTCAGATGGTACTTCGCGGTATCGGTCGTCTGGATATGGGGCTTGCCACCGTTGGCGGCGTCGGGATTGTGATCCTCGCCATTATCCTCGACCGCCTGACGCAGGCCGTTGGGCGCGACTCACGCAGTCGCGGCAATCGTCGCTGGTACACCACTGGCCCTGTCGGTCTGCTGACCCGCCCATTCATTAAGTAACTCTGCACTTGCCCGGTGACGCCGGGCATATCACCCTGCCAAAAAAAGGAATAACAATGCGACATAGCGTACTTTTTGCGACAGCGTTTGCCACGCTTATCTCTACACAAACTTTTGCTGCCGACCTGCCGGGCAAAGGCATTACTGTTAATCCAGTTCAAAGCACCATCACCGAAGAAACCTTCCAGACACTGCTGGTCAGTCGTGCGCTGGAGAAATTAGGTTATACCGTCAATAAACCCAGCGAAGTGGATTACAACGTTGGCTACACCTCACTTGCTTCCGGCGATGCAACCTTCACCGCAGTGAACTGGACGCCACTGCATGACAACATGTACGAAGCTGCCGGTGGCGATAAGAAATTTTATCGTGAAGGAGTATTTGTTAACGGCGCGGCACAGGGTTACCTGATCGATAAGAAAACTGCCGACCAGTATAAAATTACCAACATCGCGCAACTTAAAGATCCGAAGATCGCCAAACTGTTCGATACCAACGGCGACGGTAAAGCGGATTTAACCGGCTGTAACCCAGGCTGGGGCTGCGAAGGTGCGATCAACCACCAGCTTGCCGCGTATGGACTGACCAATACCGTGACGCATAATCAGGGGAACTACGCAGCGATGATGGCTGACACCATCAGTCGTTACAAAGAGGGTAAGCCGGTGTTTTACTACACCTGGACGCCGTACTGGGTGAGTAACGAACTGAAACCGGGGAAAGATGTGGTCTGGTTGCAGGTGCCGTTCTCCGCACTGCCGGGCGATAAAAATGCCGATACCAAACTGCCGAATGGCGCGAATTACGGCTTCCCGGTCAGTACCATGCATATCGTTGCCAACAAAGCCTGGGCCGAGAAAAACCCGGCAGCAGCGAAACTGTTTGCCATTATGCAGTTACCAGTGGCTGATATTAACGCCCAGAACGCCATCATGCATGACGGCAAAGCCTCAGAAGACGATATTCAGGGCCACGTTGATGGTTGGATCAAAGCCCACCAGCAGCAGTTCGATGGCTGGGTGAATGAAGCGCTGGCAGCGCAGAAGTAATTTTTATTCGGGCGGATAAGGCGTTTTTGCCTCATCCGCCGCTCTGTACACAATGCCTGATGCGACGCTGGCGCGTCTTATCATACCTACAAACCACACCGCACATTTCAACAATCTATCTTTCATCCCATATTCATCAACATCCGCTATTATTGATTTCCAGCTTAATCATCACCTGATGAACAAAAATAATGACTAAACCTAATCATGAGCTTAGCCCGGCGCTGATCGTGCTGATGTCTATCGCCACCGGTCTGGCGGTAGCCAGTAACTATTACGCCCAGCCATTGCTCGACACCATCGCGCGTAACTTTTCCCTTTCCGCCAGTTCGGCAGGCTTTATTGTTACCGCCGCGCAGTTGGGCTATGCCGCAGGTCTGCTGTTTCTTGTTCCCCTCGGTGATATGTTTGAACGCCGCCGCCTGATTGTCTCGATGACCTTACTGGCAGCAGGCGGCATGTTAATCACTGCCAGCAGTCAGTCGCTGGCGATGATGATCCTCGGTACAGCATTAACCGGTTTATTTTCAGTCGTGGCACAAATTCTGGTTCCACTGGCAGCGACGCTGGCTTCACCGGACAAACGCGGCAAAGTGGTTGGCACCATTATGAGCGGTCTGCTATTGGGGATCTTACTCGCACGGACCGTTGCCGGATTGCTGGCGAATCTCGGCGGCTGGCGCACCGTCTTTTGGGTTGCTTCGATGTTAATGGCACTGATGGCGCTGGCATTATGGCGTGGTCTGCCACAAATGAAATCAGAAACCCACCTCAACTACCCACAGTTGTTGGGTTCCGTTTTCAGCATGTTTATCAGCAATAAGATCCTGCGCACCCGCGCGTTGCTGGGCTGCCTGACCTTTGCCAACTTCAGCATTCTCTGGACCTCAATGGCCTTTTTGCTTGCCGCTCCACCTTTTAACTACAGCGATGGTGTAATTGGTCTGTTTGGGCTTGCGGGAGCTGCCGGAGCGTTGGGCGCTCGTCCGGCGGGCGGTTTTGCCGATAAGGGCAAATCGCACCACACCACAACTTTCGGTCTGCTGCTGCTGTTACTTTCATGGCTGGCAATCTGGTTTGGTCACACTTCCGTACTGGCGCTGATTATCGGCATCCTGGTGCTGGACCTCACCGTGCAGGGCGTGCATATCACTAACCAGACGGTAATTTATCGAATACACCCTGATGCGCGTAATCGCCTGACCGCAGGTTACATGACCAGCTACTTTATTGGCGGTGCCGCTGGTTCGCTAATTTCAGCCTCAGCCTGGCAACATGGCGGTTGGGCTGGAGTGTGTCTGGCTGGCGCGACGATTGCCCTGGTTAACTTACTGGTCTGGTGGCGAGGTTTTCATCGTCAGGAAGCCGCAAATTAAGCAATCAGCAACCGTTTTCGTGGCTTTACACTTATAAGGGTGTTAAGAAGCCCATCAGTCTGATAAGGTTAAGATATTCATTCAGTCTATTTATAATATTAACAATCGTTAAGCGTACACTCTATGGAAAGCCCTACTCCACAGCCTGCTCCTGGTTCGGCGACCTTCATGGAAGGATGCAAAGACAGTTTACCGATTGTTATTAGTTATATTCCGGTGGCCTTTGCGTTCGGTCTGAATGCGACCCGTCTGGGATTCTCTCCTCTCGAAAGCGTTTTTTTCTCCTGCATCATTTATGCAGGCGCGAGCCAGTTCGTCATTACCGCGATGCTGGCAGCCGGGAGTAGTTTGTGGGTTGCTGCACTGACCGTCATGGCAATGGATGTTCGCCATGTTTTGTATGGCCCGTCACTGCGTAGCCGTATTATTCAGCGTCTGCAAAAATCGAAAACCGCCCTGTGGGCGTTTGGCCTGACGGATGAGGTTTTTGCCGCCGCAACCGCAAAACTGGTACGCAATAATCGCCGCTGGAGCGAAAACTGGATGATCGGCATTGCCTTCAGTTCATGGTCATCGTGGGTATTTGGTACGGTAATAGGGGCATTCTCCGGCAGCGGCTTGCTGCAAGGTTATCCCGCCGTTGAAGCAGCATTAGGTTTTATGCTTCCGGCACTCTTTATGAGTTTCCTGCTCGCCTCTTTCCAGCGCAAACAATCTCTTTGCGTTACCGCAGCGTTAGTTGGTGCCCTTGCAGGCGTAACGCTATTTTCTATTCCCGTCGCCATTCTGGCAGGCATTGTCTGTGGCTGCCTCACTGCGTTAATCCAGGCATTCTGGCAAGGAGCGCCCGATGAGCTATGAGGTTCTGCTGCTTGGGTTACTGGTTGGCGCGGCGAATTATTGCTTCCGCTATCTGCCGCTGCGCCTGCGTGTGGGTAATGCCCGCCCAACCAAACGTGGCGCGGTAGGTATTTTGCTCGACACCATTGGCATCGCCTCGATATGCGCTCTGCTGGTTGTCTCTACCGCACCAGAAGTGATGCACGATACACGCCGTTTCGTGCCCACACTGGTCGGCTTCGCGGTACTGGGTGCCAGTTTCTATAAAACACGCAGCATTATCATCCCAACACTGCTTAGTGCGCTGGCCTATGGGCTAGCCTGGAAAGTGATGGCGATTATATAACCCACAAGAATCATTTTTCTAAAACAATACATTTACTTTATTTGTCACTGTCGTTACTATATCGGCTGAAATTAATGAGGTCATACCCAAATGGATAGTTCGTTTACGCCCATTGAACAAATGCTAAAATTTCGCGCCAGCCGCCACGAAGATTTTCCTTATCAGGAGATCCTTCTGACCCGTCTTTGCATGCATATGCAAAGCAAGCTGCTGGAAAACCGCAATAAAATGCTGAAGGCTCAGGGGATTAACGAGACGTTGTTTATGGCGTTGATTACGCTGGAGTCTCAGGAAAACCACAGTATTCAGCCTTCTGAATTGAGTTGTGCTCTTGGATCATCCCGTACCAACGCGACGCGTATTGCCGATGAACTGGAAAAACGCGGTTGGATCGAACGTCGTGAAAGCGATAACGATCGCCGCTGCCTGCATCTGCAATTAACGGAAAAAGGTCACGAGTTTTTGCACGAGGTTCTACCGCCGCAGCATAACTGCCTGCATCAACTCTGGTCCGCGCTCAGCACAACAGAAAAAGACCAGCTCGAGCAAATCACCCGCAAATTGCTCTCCCGTCTCGACCAGATGGAACAGGACGGTGTGGTTCTCGAAGCGATGAGCTAACGCGTCATCTCGCTCAAAAATCCAGATTTATAAAAGAAAAAATAACCGGCCAGCATCGCAACATGCTGGCCTTTTTGGCAAGCAGGTCGGCTCAGCCGATGAGTTAAGAAGATCGTGGAGAACAATATGAGCGCAAATGCGGAGACTCAAACCCCGCAGCAACCGGTAAAGAAGAGCGGCAAACGTAAGCGTCTGCTCCTCCTTCTCACCTTGCTCTTTATAATTATTGCCGTAGCGATAGGGATTTATTGGTTTTTGGTACTGCGTCATTTCGAAGAAACCGATGACGCATACGTGGCAGGGAATCAGATTCAAATTATGTCTCAGGTGTCTGGCAGCGTGACGAAAGTCTGGGCCGATAACACCGATTTTGTAAAAGAAGGCGACGTGCTGGTCACTCTCGACCCGACAGATGCTCGCCAGGCATTTGAAAAAGCCAAAACTGCACTGGCTTCCAGCGTTCGCCAAACCCACCAGCTGATGATTAACAGCAAACAGTTGCAGGCGAATATTGAGGTGCAAAAAATCGCCCTCGCGAAAGCACAAAGCGACTACAACCGCCGTGTGCCGCTGGGCAATGCCAACCTGATTGGTCGCGAAGAGCTGCAACACGCCCGCGACGCCGTCACCAGTGCCCAGGCGCAACTGGACGTCGCTATTCAACAATACAATGCCAATCAGGCGATGATTCTGGGGACGAAACTGGAAGATCAGCCTGCCGTACAACAGGCTGCCACCGAAGTACGTAACGCCTGGCTGGCGCTGGAGCGTACCCGTATTGTCAGTCCGATGACCGGTTATGTCTCCCGCCGCGCGGTACAGCCTGGGGCGCAAATTAGCCCAACGACGCCGCTGATGGCGGTCGTTCCAGCCACCAATATGTGGGTGGATGCCAACTTTAAAGAGACGCAGATTGCCAATATGCGTATCGGTCAGCCGGTCACCATCACCACCGATATTTACGGCGATGATGTGAAATACACCGGTAAAGTGGTTGGTCTGGATATGGGCACAGGTAGCGCGTTCTCACTGCTTCCGGCGCAAAACGCCACCGGTAACTGGATCAAAGTCGTTCAGCGTCTGCCTGTGCGTATTGAACTGGACCAGAAACAGCTGGAGCAATACCCGCTGCGTATCGGTTTATCCACGCTGGTGAGTGTCAATACCACTAACCGTGACGGTCAGGTACTGGCAAATAAAGTACGTTCCACACCGGTCGCGGTAAGCACCGCGCGTGAAATCAGCCTGGCACCTGTCAATAAACTGATCGACGATATCGTAAAAGCTAACGCTGGCTAATCCAGAGGTGCGTGTGATGCAACAGCAAAAACCGCTGGAAGGCGCACAACTGGTCATTATGACGATTGCGCTGTCACTGGCGACATTCATGCAGGTGCTGGACTCCACCATTGCTAACGTGGCGATCCCCACTATCGCCGGGAATCTGGGCTCATCACTCAGTCAGGGAACGTGGGTGATCACTTCTTTCGGGGTGGCGAATGCCATCTCGATCCCGCTTACCGGCTGGCTGGCAAAGCGCGTCGGGGAAGTGAAATTGTTCCTCTGGTCAACCATCGCCTTTGCTATTGCGTCGTGGGCGTGTGGTGTCTCCAGCAGCCTGAATATGCTGATCTTCTTCCGCGTGATTCAGGGGATTGTCGCCGGGCCGCTGATCCCGCTTTCGCAAAGTCTATTGCTGAATAACTACCCGCCAGCCAAACGCTCGATCGCGCTGGCGTTGTGGTCGATGACGGTGATTGTTGCGCCAATTTGCGGCCCGATCCTCGGCGGTTATATCAGTGATAATTACCACTGGGGCTGGATATTCTTCATCAACGTGCCGATTGGCGTGGCGGTGGTGTTGATGACACTGCAAACTCTGCGCGGACGTGAAACCCGCACCGAACGGCGGCGGATTGATGCCGTGGGGCTGGCACTGCTGGTTATTGGTATCGGCAGCCTGCAGATTATGCTCGACCGCGGTAAAGAGCTGGACTGGTTCTCATCACAGGAAATTATCATCCTCACCGTGGTGGCGGTGGTGGCTATCTGCTTCCTGATTGTCTGGGAGCTGACCGACGATAACCCGATAGTCGATCTGTCGTTGTTTAAGTCGCGCAACTTCACCATCGGCTGCTTGTGTATCAGCCTCGCGTATATGCTCTACTTCGGCGCGATTGTTCTGCTGCCGCAGTTGTTGCAGGAGGTCTACGGTTACACGGCGACGTGGGCAGGGCTGGCCTCTGCGCCGGTAGGGATTATTCCGGTGATCCTGTCGCCGATTATCGGCCGCTTTGCGCATAAACTGGATATGCGCCGACTGGTAACCTTCAGCTTTATTATGTATGCCGTCTGCTTCTACTGGCGTGCCTATACCTTTGAACCGGGTATGGATTTTGGCGCGTCGGCCTGGCCACAGTTTATCCAGGGTTTTGCGGTGGCCTGCTTCTTTATGCCGCTGACCACCATTACGCTGTCCGGTTTGCCACCGGAACGACTGGCGGCGGCATCGAGCCTCTCCAACTTTACGCGAACGCTGGCGGGGTCTATCGGCACGTCGATAACCACGACCATGTGGACCAACCGCGAGTCGCTGCACCATGCACAGTTGACTGAGTCGGTAAACCCGTTCAACCCGAATGCTCAGGCGATGTACAGTCAACTGGAAGGGCTTGGTATGACGCAACAGCAGGCATCAGGCTGGATTGCCCAGCAGATAACCAATCAGGGGCTGATTATTTCTGCCAATGAGATCTTCTGGATGTCAGCCGGGATATTCCTCGTCCTGCTGGGGCTGGTGTGGTTTGCTAAACCGCCATTTGGCGCAGGTGGCGGCGGAGGTGGTGCGCACTAAGGTTGCCAAAGGGAGCTGCGGCTCCCTTTTTATTTGCTCATTCTGCAAACGGTTGTTTTATACACTCATTCGGTGTATCTTTTCGCCGCCCCAAACTCTTCCATTCACCATTAGCCGGTTCTGAGCATTCGCTCAGGTTGTTAATTCTCTTTTTCCTTCGCCCTCGCTTTCGCGGGTGATACTCACATTTTTCTTTTAACCCCAAAACTCGCACCCTCGCGGGCGTACATTTATTACACACAAAATAATGGATTATTATGAATACCCAACGTAAATACGGGAGAACCTGGCATTACCCCTTCTCTCCAGGCACCACCAGCGATGACCGCATTAACACCGATTACTGGCAGGATTTACAGACCATCACGCAATTGGTGCACACAGAAAAACTCGATGGCGAAAATAACTGCCTTAACCGCTACGGCGTGTTTGCCCGCTCCCATGCCACGCCTACGCAGTCGGCATGGACCTATAAAATTCGCCAACGCTGGCAACTGCTGAAAAACGATCTCGGCGACCTGGAGTTGTTTGGTGAAAATCTCTACGCCGTTCATTCCATTGAATACCGCGCGCTGGAACAGGACTTTTACCTGTTTGCCGTTCGCTGCCAGGATATGTGGCTGAGCTGGGAAGAGGTGCAGTTTTACGCCGCTCTGTTTGATTTCCCCTGCGTTCCCGAAATCTCCGGCCCGCAGTCGGGGAATGATGAAAAAAGCTGGCAACGTGATTTTCTGGCGCTGACCAATGCGCGCGGCACATTCGATCCCTGGGATACGCAAACCTGTCAACCCTGTACGCTGGAAGGCATTGTCAGCCGAAATCATGATGCGTTTTCTGTCGCTGACTTTTCGCATAACGTCTTCAAGTATGTGCGCAAAAATCATGTCGAAACCACTGTGCACTGGAAACGCCACTGGCAACGGGCGCGGATGGCCCATGAGTTCGTTTATGGAGAACAGTCATGATTTGGCAACTTACCGACGATAAACGCTGGTCGGCGCTACGTCAGCGTTTTAGCTGGGTTGAGGAGATGCATCACACGCCACAAGACCCTGAGCATCATGGTGAAGGCGACGTCGGCGTACATACCGAAATGGTGCTTAACGCCCTTATTACTCTGCCAGAATTCCAGCAACTCCCCGCTCAACAGCAGGAAGTTTTATGGGCGGCGGCGTTATTGCATGATGTTGAAAAGCGCAGCACTACCGTGCAGGAAAACGGACGTATTCAGTCTCCTGGTCATGCTCGTCGGGGCGAACTGACGGCCCGACAAATTTTATGGCGCGATATCCCAACGCCGTTCGTGCTGCGCGAGCAAATTGTTGCACTGGTGCGTCTGCATGGGTTACCGCTATGGTTACTGGAACGCCCGGAACCGGAGCGTTTGTTGCTCACGGCTGCAATGCGCATCGACACGCGTCTGCTCGCTTTGCTTGCTCGTGCCGATCTGCTTGGTCGCCAAAGCCCGGATCAGCAATCAATGCTGGAACGCATCGATCTGTTCGAGCTGTTTTGCCATGAGCAACAATGCTGGGGAAAAATGCGCCCGTTCGTTTCTGATTCCGCACGCTGGCATTACCTGACCCATGAGCAAAGTTCTCCTGATTTTGTTCCCTGGGAGGCTGAACCTTTTGAGGTCATTTTGCTGTGTGGCTTACCGGGTATGGGCAAAGATCGCTATATCAATGAACAGTGCCAGGGAATGGACGTTATCAGCCTTGATGATATGCGGCGGCGAATCAATGCCAGTCCGGACGACAAAACCGCCACCGGGCGTATTGTGCAACAGGCAAAAGAAGAGGCGCGCGTTTTTTTACGCCAGAAAAAGCCGTTCATCTGGAATGCAACGAACATTACCCGCCAGCTACGCAGCCAGCTCATCAGTCTGTTTACGGCTTACGGCGCACGAGTAAAAATCGTTTATCTGGAAGTGCCATGGGCGCAATGGAAGCAGCAAAATGCCAGACGCGAGTATGCAGTTCCTGAAGCGGTCATGATGCGGATGGCCTCAAGGCTGGAAGTTCCTCAACTTGATGAAGCACATAGCGTGGAGTATCGGGTGATTGAAAGGTAAAAAAACCGGGCGGTGGTGTCACCTGCCCGGCTTCTTTTGTTCCACTGACTAAATGTGCAGTTCCTGCAACTTCTCTTTCGGCAGCGCCAGTTCTTCGTTGCTGTTGATGCGCACGTCACGTTCCAGAATGTTACGCGCAATATCCTGCGCTTCCTGCAACGAGTGCATCTGGTAAGTGCCACACTGGTAGACGTTCAGTTCCGGGATCTGATTCTGATCCTGCACTTTCAGCACGTCTTCCATTGCCGCTTTCCAGGCATCAGCGACACGCTGCTCATCTGGCGTACCAATCAGACTCATATAAAAACCGGTGCGGCAGCCCATTGGCGAGATATCGATAATCTCTACGCCATTACCGTTAAGATGGTTACGCATAAAACCAGCAAACAGGTGCTCCAGGGTATGGATCCCTCTTTCTGGCATCACTTCTTTGTTCGGCACGCAGAAGCGCAGATCGAACACGGTGATTGCGTCGCCATGCGGGGTGTTCATTGTTTTTGCCACCCGAACTGCAGGCGCTTCCATCCGGGTATGATCGACTGTGAAGCTATCTAACAACGGCATTTAGCCACCTCCGGTAATTTTTTTAAAAATTTTCTGAACTCTTTGTTCCCAGGCGAGTCTGAGTATATGAAAGACGCGCATTTGTTATCATCATCCCTGAATTCAGAGATGAAATTTTGGCCACTCACGAGTGGCCTTTTTCTTTTCTGTCAGGCGTGCTTTTCCAGCCACACCGCAAACGGTTCGGTATCAGCGGCTTCCATTTCCTGCTGACGGCGTTCAGACGCCTCGCGCTCGGCGACAAAATCCTCTTCGCGCAGAATTTCCAGCGGCTCTTCACGCAGCAGATTACGGTACGCTTCAGCAAACGCTTTGCCTGTTCCGCCAATACCAGTATCAATCATAGACCTTAAGATACGGGCAGAGAAAGTCAGATCAGGATTATCGAAGCAGGCGACCAGTTCATCACACACTTTCTGATACGCTTCGCCGCCGTTAATGCTATCCAGCGTTTGCGCGACGCGTTTCAGATCGCGGAACAGATCTTTACCCACCTGCGGTAACGGGAACTGCGCAGTTTCGCAGCCGATACCCAGCGTCAGGCCCGGTTTGCGACCTTCGAGGATCACCCGGTTCCAGTTAACGCGTGTACAGGCAAGTTCGCTACTGCTCATTTCCGGTGCATCAGCCAGCGCACACCAGACCATAAACAGGTCGAGGAATCGCACCTGTTGTTCATCTACACCAATCGGCGAGAACGGGTTGATGTCCAGCGAGCGGACTTCAATATATTCAATGCCGCCACGTAACAGCGCATCAGAAGGCGACTCGCCGCTGCGGGTAACGCGTTTTGGACGAATCGGCGCGTACAGTTCGTTTTCAATCTGCAGCACGTTGCTGTTGATTTGCAGCCGCTTACCGTCTTTCTCAATACCAATCTTCGCGTACTCTTCCGATGGCGTTTTGATTGCCTGTTTAAGGCCCGCCACGTACTCGTAGAGATCATTGAAGGTGATACCAAGATTGCTTTGCGATTTATTGGTATAGCCAAGATCGCTCAAACGAAGAGAGGTCGCATACGGCAGGTAATACATACCGCACTCGGTTTTCTCAAACGGCAGCGACGTTGGTTTTCCTTGCAAGAAAGAAGAACAAATCGCTGGAGACGCACCAAACAGATAAGGAATGACCCAACCGAAACGATAGTAATTGCGGATAACGCGGAAATAGCCCGCAGAAATTTTCTCTTTGGCATCAGCGCCCGAGATATCACCGCACTTCGCTTGCCAGAATGCCATTGGCAAAGAGAAATTATAGTGCACGCCGGAAATGGTTTGCATCAGCGCGCCGTAGCGATTTTTCAGCCCTTCACGGTACAGCGTTTTAAAGCGACCGGTGTTAGAAGTGCCGTACTGTGCCAGTTCGATGTCCTGACCTTCTGCGATGTAGCATGGCATACTTAACGGCCACATCCTCTCATCGCCCATAATGCGCGCCGTATAGCGATGCAGATCGCGCATAAAGGTCAGCATATGTTCAATATCACCATCCACTGGTGTAATAAATTCCAGCAATGCTTCCGCAAAATCGGTAGTAATCCATTTATGGGTCAGTGCAGAACCTAATGCTTCAGGATGACCTGTTGTTGCCAGTGTGCCATCAGCATTAACACGCAAAGTTTCGCGCTCCAGCCCACGCTGTATCCCCTTTAACGCCTGAGGATGTTTTTCCAGCCAGGCCAGCGCCTGTGATACGTCCGGGATCAAATTGACCTCCCGCCTGTCAAAATCGTTTTAATTAGCATAACTGTAATGGTGACCATATGTGCAGGCCTACAATTAGTGCCACCACATCATGCCCTGAACGGTAGCTGCTGCAACTGCAACATAGCGTAACGCTTTACCAAGGCACAAAAAAAAGATTACCGGTCCCCACGAGATGCGCATCCATCCCGCTAACAGACACAGTAAATCGCCAACCACGGGCATCCAGCTTAATAATAGCGTGACTGCACCATAGCGTTTCAGCCAGCCGGTAGCTTTCTCTTGCCAGCGCGATGTTTTACGCAATGGAAAGAAACGCCCAAGGATAACGTTAGTTAACCCTCCAAGGCTATTACCCATTGTTGCTGTTAAAACTAAAACCCAGGGATGACTCACTCCGGAAAGCAACATTGCCACCAGCACGACTTCGGAGTTGCCGGGTAATAGTGTAGCGCTGAGAAAACTACTGGCAAACAACGAGAAAAGCGATAACACTTCACTCACAGCAAGCGAACATCCACGGCGTCCATGCCTGCTGCACGGGCCGCCTGAATACCGAAATCGGCATCTTCAAAGACCACACACTGCGTCGGTTGCACGCCCATACGCTGCGCGCACAACAAAAATGTGTCTGGCGCGGGTTTATGGTGTTTGACGTGATCGGCAGCGACGACGGCGTCAAAATAACGGCGTAATCCCATGTGTGCCAGCAATGCCTCAGCGATGGCGCTTTCACTCCCCGTTCCTACAGCCATTGGGCGACGACCATGCCAGCTTTTCACCACTTCAACAAGAGGAAGCGGCTCGACACTATCCAGCAGCATACTTCTTACTGCTTCTGTTTTTTCACGCGCTAACGCATGCGGGTCGAGATCGGCCTGATTCAGCTCAATAATCGCCTGAGCAATACGCCAGGTGGGCGAGCCATTAAGCGCAATCATCGCCTGAACATCGTACTGAAGACCGTAGTGCCCTAATACTTCGCGCCACGCTTTACGGTGCGTAGGCTCGGTATCCAGGATGGTGCCATCCATATCAAAAATTAAACCTGCATAACGCTCGTACATGGTCTTCTCGCAAGTAGAAAAATATGACGCTACTTTAGCGTAATTGCTTGATTTTGTCGCTGATGGAGAAGGAGAAGAAAATTCAGGAAATGGATAAAGTAGTTATTTAGAAATGAGATATTTTTGAAGGAAATTTTTTGGAGAATATGGTGCATCCGGGAGGATGACTCACTGGCGTTCGCCCTTCGGGCCGCTGCTGGCGCAACGTTATCCTCCCTGGTGCCTGCGGTTAATACCGCTACCTCTTCGATACCTTCATTGCTGAAGGTTACGGAGAATATGGTGCATCCGGGAGGATTCGAACCTCCGACCGCTCGGTTCGTAGCCGAGTACTCTATCCAGCTGAGCTACGGATGCATCGGGAAAATTTATTTTACTGCTGATATTGATATCGCTACTAAAGCCATATCAAGTAAGAGATGGTGCATCCGGGAGGATTCGAACCTCCGACCGCTCGGTTCGTAGCCGAGTACTCTATCCAGCTGAGCTACGGATGCATCGGGAAATTTATTTTACTGCTGATATTGATACCGCCACTAAAGCCATATCAAGTAAGAGATGGTGCATCCGGGAGGATTCGAACCTCCGACCGCTCGGTTCGTAGCCGAGTACTCTATCCAGCTGAGCTACGGATGCATCGGGAAACTTACTTTACTGCAGATTTTTTGATACCGCCACTAAAGCCGTATCAAGTAAGAGATGGTGCATCCGGGAGGATTCGAACCTCCGACCGCTCGGTTCGTAGCCGAGTACTCTATCCAGCTGAGCTACGGATGCAAATGGCGGTGAGGCGGGGATTCGAACCCCGGATGCAGCTTTTGACCGCATACTCCCTTAGCAGGGGAGCGCCTTCAGCCTCTCGGCCACCTCACCACACGCCTCTTACGAGTGCTTCGAAGAACTTGTTTATCGCTCATCGTCGCTGCGTGGCGCACATATTACTTTCTGAGACTTATAAGTCAAACAATTTTTCCCACACTTTTATCGTTTGCACACTTCACGCTCAATTAGTCTGTAAAAACGTCAAAAAGAGTGTTTTATCAACAGAAAAACGGAGGTCTGACAGATAGCAGTAATGCAAAAAAATGGAGACTTAAGTTGAATGAACGGGAATAAAGCGAAAAGACAATGGAGTGAAAGAGAAATTTTGAGGGTGCGTCTCACCGATAAAGATGAGACGCGGAAAGATTAGTAACTGGACTGCTGGGATTTTTCAGCCTGGATACGCTGGTAGATCTCTTCACGGTGAACAGAAACTTCCTTCGGGGCATTTACGCCAATACGTACCTGGTTGCCCTTTACCCCTAAAACTGTCACGGTGACCTCATCCCCAATCATGAGGGTCTCACCAACTCGACGAGTCAGAATCAGCATTCTTTGCTCCTTGAAAGATTAAAAGAGTCGGGTCTCTCTGTATCCCGGCATTATCCATCATATAACGCCAAAAAGTAAGCAATGACAAACACATTACATCTAAGCAGTCATGGCATTACATTCTGTTAAACCTAAGTTTAGCCGATATACACAACTTCAACCTGACTTTATCGTTGTCGATAGCGTTAATGCGAATGCCGTGAAGCGAGTCCACGGCATTGCCTGACGCTTATATTATTGCAATTTCGCGCTGACCCAGCCTTTCACACTGGCTAACGCTGCAGGTAAGGCCGCAGCATCCGTACCACCGGCTTGCGCCATGTCAGGACGTCCACCACCCTTGCCGCCCACCTGCTGAGCGACCATACCAATCAGTTCCCCTGCTTTCACACGATCTGTGACGTCCTTAGATACGCCTGCAATCAGAGAAACCTTACCTTCGGCTACCGTTGCCAGCACGATAATTGTCGACCCCAGCTGATTTTTTAAATCGTCAACCATGGTACGCAACATTTTCGGCTCAACACCGCTAAGCTCGCTAACCAACAGCTTAACACCATTAACATCAATTGCCTTACTGGAAAGATTTGCGCTCTCCTGTGCGGCAGCTTGTTCTTTAAGCTGTTGTAACTCTTTTTCCAGCTGACGCGTACGTTCCAGTACTGAACGCACTTTATCAGCCAGATTATTGCTATCGCCTTTCAGCAGATGCGCGACTTCGCTTAAGCGATCACTGTCTGCATGAACGGTGGCGATAGCGCCTTCTCCGGTTACCGCTTCGATACGACGAACGCCTGCAGCAGTACCCGATTCAGAGATGATGCGGAACAGACCAATATCACCAGTGCGGCTGGCGTGAGTACCGCCACACAGCTCGGTGGAGAAATCGCCCATGCTCAGCACGCGTACGCGCTCATCATACTTCTCGCCAAACAGCGCCATCGCACCTTTCGCTTTCGCCGCTTCGAGATCCATGATGTTGGTTTCGATCGGCAAGTTACGGCGAATCTGTGCGTTCACCAGGTCTTCGACCGCACGAATCTCTTCTGGTTTCATCGCTTCGTTGTGTGAGAAGTCGAAGCGCAGCACTTTGTCGTTAACCAGTGAACCTTTCTGCGATACATGAGTACCCAGAACCTGGCGCAGCGCAGCGTGCATCAGGTGCGTTGCGGAGTGATTCAGACGAATACGGGCGCGACGAGCCTCATCAACATCAGCCTGCACAGCGTCGCCCACTTTCAGAGAACCCGCAGCAAGTTTACCGATGTGGCCAATCGCCTGGCCGTATTTCTGCGTATCTTCCACCGCGAAGGAGAAGTTAGCGCCTTTCAGTTCGCCTTTATCACCAACCTGACCGCCGGATTCCGCATAGAATGGCGTTTGATCCAGCACGACCACAGCTTCCTGGCCTGCATTGATGGCATCAACCGCTTTACCATCAACAAACAGCGCGGTCACTTTGCCGTTCAGTTCCAGATGGTCATAGCCTTTAAATTCAGATGCACTGTCAACACGGATCATTGCGTTGTAATCGGCACCAAAGCCGCTGGCTTCGCGCGCACGACGACGCTGCTCTTCCATTGCTGCTTCAAAACCAGCTTCGTCAACTTTGATGTTGCGCTCACGACAAACATCAGCCGTCAGGTCAACCGGGAAGCCGTAGGTGTCGTACAGGCGGAAAGCAGTTTCACCATCCAGCGTATCACCAGAAAGTTTTGCCAGCTCTTCATCCAGCAGCGCCAGACCGCGCTCCAGAGTACGGGCAAACTGCTCTTCTTCAGTCTTCAGCACCTGCTCAACCTGCGCCTGCTGGCGTTTCAGGTCTTCACCCGCAGAGCCCATAACGTCGATCAGCGGACCAACCAGTTTGTAGAAGAAGGTTTCTTTCGCGCCGAGCATATTGCCGTGACGCACTGCGCGACGAATGATACGACGCAGTACATAACCACGGTTTTCGTTGGACGGCATTACGCCATCCGCGATCAGGAACGCACAAGAACGAATGTGGTCAGCGATTACGCGCAGCGATTTATTGCTCAGATCGGTTGCGCCAGTGACTTTCGCTACCGCCTGGATCAGCGTGCGGAACAGGTCGATGTCATAGTTAGAGTTAACGTGTTGCAGCACCGCAGCAATACGCTCCAGACCCATACCAGTATCTACAGACGGTTTCGGCAGCGGTTCCATCGTGCCATCGGCCTGGCGGTTGAACTGCATGAAGACGATGTTCCAGATCTCAATGTAGCGGTCGCCGTCTTCTTCCGGACTTCCCGGAGGGCCGCCCCAAATGTGGTCGCCGTGATCGTAGAAGATTTCGGTGCACGGGCCGCACGGACCAGTGTCACCCATCTGCCAGAAGTTGTCAGATGCGTATGGCGCACCTTTGTTATCGCCGATGCGAATAATACGTTCGCGCGGGATCCCTACTTCTTTTTCCCAGATTTCGTAGGCTTCGTCGTCGCTTTCATAGACGGTAACCCACAGACGCTCTTTCGGCAGGGCAAACCATTTTTCGCTGGTCAGCAGTTCCCATGCAAACTGAATGGCATCGTGTTTGAAATAGTCGCCGAAGCTGAAGTTGCCCAGCATTTCGAAGAAGGTATGATGACGCGCGGTGTAACCGACGTTTTCCAGGTCGTTGTGTTTACCACCCGCACGCACGCAGCGTTGGGAAGTGGTAGCGCGGGAATAATTACGCTTGTCGAGCCCAAGGAACACATCCTTGAACTGGTTCATCCCGGCGTTGGTAAACAACAAAGTTGGGTCGTTATGGGGTACCAGGGAGCTGCTGGCAACTACCTGATGTCCCTTACTATGGAAAAAGTCGAGAAACGCCTGACGGATCTCAGCGGTGCTCTTGCTCATAATTATCCTGAAATCAAGCTAACGAAATATCGCTACCAGCCGTTGCGTGTCGTTAACCGCCCGGCTGGTAACTGAAAAGTGGGAATAAGATAAGTTTTCTTGACTGGGAAGTAAAATCCCGTATGCGTTCAGTCGGCAAAATTTCGCCAAATATCCTGGATATCTTCCATCAGATAGCCACGATAGAGCAGAAAACGCTGGATCTTAACTTTTTCTGAAAAGACAGTTGGCAAAGGTTCGCCATATTTTCGCGTCGCCTGATCGCGCGCCAGTGCGCACCAGTCGATGTCACATTCACGCATCGCTTTTTCTGTCGCTTCGCGGGAAATACCTTTCTGATTCAGTTCCTGACGAATACGCGCAGGTCCATAACCTTTGCGGCTACGGCTGGCGATAAAGCGCGCAACAAATCGGCTGTCATCAAGATAGCCATGTTCATGGCACCAGGCAATAACGCGCTCGTAATCTTCTGCCGTGGCATCAATCTCTTCCGGGCCATTTTTGCCCATAATCGGTGCCGCGAGTTTACGTCGCAGTTCTTGCTCACTGTGATCGCGCACCGCCAGAATGCGTACCGCACGATCCAACAGGCGAGCATATGCCGGGCGACGGGATGTTGATTCTGTCATGGCATATCCTTACAACTTAAAAAAGCAAAAGGGCCGCAGATGCGACCCTTGTGTATCAAACAAGACGATTAAAAATCTTCGTTAGTTTCTGCTACGCCTTCGCTGTCATCTACAGAGAAATCCGGCGTTGAGTTCGGGTTGCTCAGCAGCAACTCACGTACTTTCTTCTCGATCTCTTTCGCGGTTTCCGGGTTATCTTTCAGCCAGGCAGTCGCATTCGCTTTACCCTGACCGATCTTCTCACCTTTGTAGCTGTACCACGCGCCTGCTTTCTCGATAAGCTTCTCTTTCACGCCTAGGTCAACCAGCTCGCCGTAGAAGTTGATACCTTCGCCGTAGAGGATCTGGAATTCAGCCTGTTTAAACGGCGCAGCGATTTTGTTCTTCACCACTTTCACGCGGGTTTCGCTACCCACCACGTTTTCGCCCTCTTTCACCGCGCCGATACGACGGATGTCGAGACGAACAGAGGCGTAGAATTTCAGCGCGTTACCACCGGTAGTGGTTTCCGGGTTACCGAACATCACACCAATTTTCATACGGATCTGGTTGATGAAGATCAGCAGCGTGTTGGACTGCTTCAGGTTACCCGCCAGCTTACGCATCGCCTGGCTCATCATACGTGCCGCAAGGCCCATGTGAGAGTCGCCGATTTCGCCTTCGATTTCCGCTTTCGGCGTCAGTGCCGCCACGGAGTCAACGACGATAACGTCTACTGCGCCAGAACGTGCCAGGGCATCACAGATTTCCAGTGCCTGCTCGCCGGTATCCGGCTGGGAGCACAGCAGGTTGTCAATATCGACGCCCAGTTTACGTGCGTAGATTGGGTCCAGCGCGTGTTCAGCATCGATAAACGCACAGGTTTTACCTTCGCGCTGCGCTGCGGCGATCACCTGCAACGTCAGCGTGGTTTTACCGGAAGATTCTGGTCCGTAGATTTCGACGATACGGCCCATCGGCAGACCACCTGCCCCAAGCGCGATATCCAGTGAAAGCGAACCGGTAGAGATGGTTTCCACATCCATGGAACGGTCTTCACCCAGGCGCATGATGGAGCCTTTACCAAATTGTTTCTCAATCTGGCCCAGTGCTGCCGCCAACGCTTTCTGTTTGTTTTCGTCGATAGCCATTTTTACTCCTGTCATGCCGGGTAATACCGGATAGTCAATATGTTCTGTTGAAGCAATTATACTGTATGCTCATACAGTATCAAGTGTTTTGTAGAAATTGTTGCCACAAGGTCTGCAATGCATACGCAGTAGCCTGACGACGCACCGCATCACGGTCACCGCTGAAGCATTCCCGCCGGGTAATGCCTTCACCACGGGCAGTGGCAAAAGCAAACCAGACGGTGCCGACAGGCTTCTCTTCACTGCCGCCATCCGGCCCGGCGATACCACTAATAGACACGGCGTAATCAGCACGAGCCGCTTTCAGTGCGCCTATCGCCATTTCCACCACGACAGGTTCGCTCACCGCGCCATGCTGCGCCA
This sequence comes from Escherichia sp. WS1118, assembly GCF_046487695.1. Classification (NCBI taxonomy): domain Bacteria; kingdom Pseudomonadati; phylum Pseudomonadota; class Gammaproteobacteria; order Enterobacterales; family Enterobacteriaceae; genus Escherichia; species Escherichia sp. WS1118. The sequence goes on from NZ_JBJQIZ010000001.1 coordinate 64,429, forward strand.
GCGTCTCTTCGCGTACACCGATCATTTGCGCTTTTGCTTCGTTACTGTAGGTGACAAATCCGCGTTCAAACCAGGCGGAACTGCCGGCAATATCGGTAATCACTTTCGCTACCCAACCGCCGGTACAAGACTCAGCAGTTGTTACGGTTGCGCCACGGGCTTTCAGCGCCTGCCCAACCTGTTCGCTTAACTGCATCAGTTCACTGTCAGTCATCACAACCTCTGTCAGTCAAAAATTTATGCCGGACAAGATAACACTTTCGTCAGGAAGATGGTGTTGGCGTTGCAATTTTACGAGGAGGATTCAGAAAAAAGCTGATTAGCCAGAGGGAAGCTCACGCCCCCCTCTTGCAAATAGTTACTGCACGCGCGCCAGCGCCACGGCTTGTCCTAACTGCCAGACCGCCATTGCGTAATGGGTGCTGTGGTTATAACGGGTAATGGTGTAGAAGTTCGGCAGACCGTACCAGTACTGGTAGCCGGTGCCAACATCCAGACGCAGCAGGCTGGCTTGTTGATGGTTGCCCAGCGGCTGCTGTGGCGTTAAACCTGCCGCGGCAAGCTGCGAAATGCTGTACCTGGTTTTGAAGCCATTTGGCAAGCCTGGCGCCTGACCGTTTGCCATTACCGCGACCTGATCGCCTTTCACCCAGCCGTGCGCTTTGAAATAATTCGCCACGCTACCGATCGCATCAACCGGATCCCACAGGTTGATATGCCCGTCGCCGCTGAAATCTACCGCATATTGTTTGTAAGACGACGGCATAAACTGACCGTAGCCCATCGCCCCGGCAAAGGAACCTTTCAGATTGAGCGGATCGTCCTGCTCGTCGCGCGCCATCAGCAGGAAGGTTTCCAGCTCGCCAGAAAAATACTCCGCGCGGCGTGGGTAGTTAAATGACAGCGTTGCCAGCGCATCGAGGATGCGAGTTTTCCCCATCACGCGCCCCCAGCGGGTTTCAACGCCGATAATCCCGACGATAATTTCCGGCGGTACACCATACACCTGCCACGCGCGATTCAACGCATCTTCATACTGATTCCAGAAAACCACACCGTTCTGCACGTTGTCCGGCGTAATAAATTTTTTGCGATAACGCAGCCATGCGCCGTTCGGACCTGATGGCGGTTTCACCGATGTGGTTGGTGCCTGGTTATCCATCAGCCGCAGTACCGAATCCAGACGTTTCGCCTGGGAGAGAATTTCCTGCAACTGCTGACGATCGAAACCGTGTTTGTTCACCATTTTGTCGATGAACTGCTGGGCATTCGGGTTATTGGCGAAGTCACCGCCCATCTGCATCACATTGTGCTGCGGCTCAAGCAGGAAGCCGCCAGACGGCGTTCCGGTGGTCGTTTCAGTCTCAGTAGGTTTTGGCTTGCTGCTACAGGCGGCAAGCAACATAAAAAGGGGAAGCAATGTTACATAACGACGCTTGAACATGAGGGGTCCATTTAACAGATTCAACCAGGGGCAAGTATGGTAAAGCATCCCGCCCCGCACAAGGAAGCGGTAGTCACTGCCCGATACGGACTTTACATAACTCAACTCATTCTCCTCACTACCCTCTTTATATAAACTTTCAAAATAAAATATTTATCTTTCATTTTGCGATCAAAATAACACTTTTAAATCTTTCAATCTGATTAGATTAGATTGCCGTTTGGTAATAAAACAATAAATCCTGAAGGAGAGAACAATGATAGAAACCATTACTCATGGCGCAGAGTGGTTCATCGGGCTGTTCCAGAAAGGCGGAGAAGTGTTTACCGGGATGGTAACCGGCATTCTTCCGCTGTTAATTAGCCTGCTGGTTATCATGAACGCATTGATTAATTTTATCGGTCAGCATCGTATTGAACGATTTGCTCAACGTTGCGCCGGTAACCCTGTTTCCCGTTATCTGCTGCTACCGTGCATTGGTACGTTTGTCTTTTGTAACCCGATGACCTTAAGTCTTGGTCGCTTTATGCCGGAAAAGTACAAACCCAGCTATTACGCGGCGGCCTCTTATAGCTGCCACTCAATGAATGGCCTCTTCCCCCATATCAACCCTGGCGAACTGTTTGTTTATCTCGGCATTGCCAGCGGTCTGACAACACTGAATCTGCCACTTGGCCCACTGGCGGTGAGCTATCTGCTGGTTGGTCTGGTCACCAACTTCTTCCGCGGCTGGGTAACCGATCTGACCACCGCCATTTTCGAGAAAAAGATGGGCATTCAACTTGAACAAAAAGTTCGTCTGGCAGGAGCAACATCATGACACGCATTCGGATCGAAAAAGGAACGGGTGGCTGGGGCGGCCCGCTTGAGCTGGAAGCCACGCCGGGCAAAAAAATCGTCTATATCACCGCCGGTACCCGGCCTGCGATTGTTGACAAACTGGCACAGCTTACTGGCTGGCAAGCTATCGACGGATTTAAAGAAGGTGAACCCGCGGAGGCGGAAATTGGTGTCGCGGTAATCGACTGTGGCGGCACATTACGCTGCGGCATCTATCCGAAACGGCGTATTCCCACCATTAATATCCACTCGACGGGCAAGTCCGGCCCGCTGGCGCAGTACATTGTGGAAGATATTTATGTCTCTGGCGTAAAAGAAGAAAACATCACTGTAGTGAGTGAGGCGACACCACAACCCTCTTCCGTGGGCCGTGACTATGACACCAGCAAGAAAATCACCGAACAAAGCGATGGTTTACTGGCGAAGGTGGGAATGGGTATGGGTTCCGCCGTTGCCGTGTTGTTTCAATCTGGTCGTGACACCATCGACACTGTATTAAAAACCATTCTGCCGTTTATGGCGTTCGTCTCGGCGCTTATCGGAATCATTATGGCTTCTGGCCTTGGTGACTGGATTGCCCACGGTCTTGCTCCGCTGGCGAGCCATCCACTGGGTCTGGTCATGCTGGCGCTCATCTGCTCCTTCCCGCTGCTTTCACCTTTCCTCGGCCCAGGCGCAGTTATCGCACAGGTTATCGGCGTATTGATTGGCGTGCAGATTGGTCTCGGCAATATTCCGCCGCATCTGGCTTTACCTGCACTGTTTGCCATCAACGCGCAGGCGGCCTGCGACTTCATCCCGGTCGGTTTGTCGCTGGCGGAAGCTCGTCAGGACACGGTTCGCGTCGGTGTCCCTTCTGTTCTGGTGAGCCGCTTTTTAACCGGCGCGCCAACTGTACTGATCGCCTGGTTTGTCTCCGGTTTTATCTATCAATAGAGGCTGAAACATGACCGTTATTTATCAGACCACCATCACCCGTATTGGCGCGAGTGCCACTGACGCCCTCAGCGACCAGATGCTCATCACCTTTCGTGAAGGCGCGCCTGCGGATCTCGAAGAGTATTGCTTCATTCATTGCCACGGCGAGTTGAAAGGTGCACTCCATCCCGGTTTGCAATTTTCTCTCGGGCGGCATCGCTATCCGGTGACCGCCGTTGGCAGCGTGGCGGAAGACAACCTTCGCGAACTGGGTCATGTCACCCTGCGCTTCGATGGTTTAAGCGAAGCGGAATTTCCGGGCACTGTCCATGTGGCAGGCCCTGTACCCGACGATATCGCGCCGGGATCGGTTTTGAAGTTTGAATCTGTTAAGGAGTAAAAAATGAATCAGGTTGCCGTTGTCATCGGTGGTGGGCAAACCTTAGGCGCGTTCCTGTGCCACGGTCTGGCTGCCGAGGGGTATCGCGTGGCGGTTGTCGATATTCAGAGCGACAAAGCCGCAAATGTGGCACAAGAAATTAACGCCGAATATGGTGAAGGAACAGCGTACGGTTTTGGTGCTGACGCCACCAGCGAGCAAAGCGTTCTGGCGCTTTCTCGTGGGGTAGATGAAATCTTTGGTCGCGTGGATTTGCTGGTCTACAGCGCCGGAATAGCAAAAGCAGCCTTTATCAGCGACTTCCAGCTCGGCGATTTTGACCGTTCGCTACAGGTGAATCTGGTGGGTTATTTCCTGTGTGCCCGTGAATTTTCGCGTTTGATGATCCGCGACGGGATTCAGGGTCGCATTATTCAGATCAACTCGAAATCCGGCAAAGTGGGCAGCAAACACAACTCTGGCTACAGCGCCGCGAAATTTGGTGGCGTCGGGCTGACTCAATCACTGGCGCTGGATCTGGCGGAGTACGGCATTACGGTGCATTCGCTGATGCTCGGTAACCTGCTGAAATCGCCTATGTTCCAGTCGCTATTGCCACAATACGCGACCAAGCTGGGTATCAAACCGGAGCAAGTCGAGCAGTATTACATCGATAAAGTACCGCTCAAACGCGGCTGCGATTATCAGGATGTGCTGAATATGCTGCTGTTCTACGCCAGTCCTAAGGCGTCGTACTGCACTGGTCAGTCGATCAATGTCACCGGCGGTCAGGTGATGTTCTGATCAACAGCGGAGATCTTTTAAGGATCTCCGCGCGACTAATAGAATGCCTGATGCGCTACGCTTATCAGGCCTACAGGACTTCCGCCACTACATTACGGAGAAGTTATGGTATCCGCACTCATCACCGTCGCCGTTATCGCCTGGTGTGCGCAACTGGCCTTAGGCGGTTGGCAAATTTCTCGTTTTAACCGTGCCTTCGACACGCTATGCCAGCAAGGGAGGGTTGGCGTGGGCCGTTCCAGCGGGCGCTTTAAACCGCGGGTCGTGGTCGCTATTGCGCTGGACGATCAGCAGCGCATCGTCGACACCTTGTTTATGAAAGGACTGACCGTCTTCGCCCGACCGCAAAAAATTCCCGCAATTACCGGCATGCATGTGGGTGATTTACAGCCTGATGTGATCTTTCCCCATGATCCACTATCACAGAATGCTCTATCATTGGCGCTTAAACTGAAACGTGGATAATTTCGTTGTGAATGTTACTTGCTTGCGAAGTTATCATTTTGAAACCTAAATCAGGTAATCACGCCCATGAAACCTCGTCAGCGTCAGGCCGCCATTCTGGAGTATCTACAAAAGCAGGGTAAATGCTCGGTTGAAGAATTGGCGCAATACTTTGACACCACAGGCACAACCATTCGCAAAGATCTGGTCATTCTGGAACATGCCGGAACCGTCATTCGTACTTATGGCGGCGTGGTGTTGAACAAAGAGGAATCCGATCCGCCTATCGATCATAAAACGCTTATCAACACCCACAAAAAAGAGCTGATTGCAGAAGCTGCCGTTGGTTTTATTCATGATGGCGACTCAATAATTCTTGATGCTGGCAGTACCGTGTTGCAGATGGTGCCTCTGCTATCGCGCTTTAATAACATCACGGTGATGACCAACAGCCTGCACATCGTCAATGCGCTATCCGAACTGGATAACGAACAAACTATCCTGATGCCAGGCGGAACATTTCGCAAAAAATCGGCCTCATTTCACGGGCAACTGGCAGAGAATGCCTTCGAGCATTTCACCTTCGATAAATTGTTTATGGGCACCGACGGCATCGATCTCAATGCGGGCGTAACCACCTTTAACGAGGTCTATACCGTCAGTAAGGCGATGTGTAATGCCGCGCGCGAAGTGATTTTGATGGCTGACTCATCGAAGTTTGGTCGTAAAAGCCCCAACGTGGTTTGTAGTCTTGAAAGCGTCGATAAGCTGATTACCGACGCAGGTATCGATCCAGCGTTTCGTCAGGCGCTGGAAGAAAAAGGGATCGACGTGATCATAACCGGAGAGAGCAATGAGTGAAGCACTACTGAACGCGGGACGTCAGACGTTAATGCTGGAGTTGCAGGAAGCAAGCCATTTACCGGAACGTCTGGGCGATGATTTCGTTCGCGCCGCCAATATCATCCTGCACTGCGAAGGCAAAGTGGTGGTTTCGGGAATTGGCAAATCGGGCCACATTGGTAAGAAAATCGCCGCAACGCTTGCCAGCACCGGCACACCGGCTTTTTTTGTCCATCCGGCAGAAGCACTGCACGGCGATCTGGGGATGATTGAAAGCCGCGATGTGATGCTGTTTATCTCTTATTCCGGTGGCGCGAAGGAACTGGATCTCATTATTCCGCGTCTGGAAGACAAATCTATCGCGCTGCTGGCAATGACCGGAAAACCGACGTCACCGCTGGGCCTGGCGGCGAAAGCGGTGCTGGATATCTCCGTAGAGCGCGAAGCCTGCCCGATGCACCTTGCGCCGACCTCCAGCACCGTGAATACCCTGATGATGGGCGACGCGCTGGCGATGGCGGTCATGCAGGCGCGCGGATTTAATGAAGAAGATTTTGCCCGCTCCCACCCAGCCGGGGCACTGGGCGCTCGCTTGCTGAACAAAGTGCATCATCTTATGCGTCGTGACGATGCCATCCCGCAGGTGGCGTTAACCGCCAGCGTGATGGACGCGATGCTGGAACTTAGCCGCACCGGTTTAGGTCTGGTGGCAGTGTGCGATGATCAACGACTGGTGAAAGGCGTCTTTACCGACGGTGATTTACGTCGCTGGCTGGTTGGCGGCGGCGCACTCACCACGCCAGTCAATGAAGCGATGACGGTCGGCGGCACCACGTTGCAATCGCAAAGCCGTGCCATCGACGCCAAAGAAATCCTGATGAAACGCAAAATCACCGCCGCACCGGTAGTGGATGAAAACGGCAAACTCACCGGCGCAATTAACCTGCAGGATTTCTATCAGGCCGGGATTATTTAATCCTTCAGCCCCAGACGTTTCGCCAGCCTATGCAGGTTGGCGACGTCGGTTTCCAGCATCCGCGCACAGGCGGCCCAGTTGTGATGATTTTGCGCCAGTGCCTGACGAATGGTTTCACGCTGGAACGCTTCTGTCGCTTCACGCAGGTTTTGCTTAACAACGGGCACCGCCGCCACTTCTGGCGGCGGCAACGTCACCTCAGGAAAAGCAAAATGTTGCGCCTCAAGAATCACTTCATCGCCGCTGCGGGTTGCTCTCGCCAGCACTACCGCCCGATGAATAGCATGTTCCAGTTCACGAACGTTCCCCGGAAAATTGTAGTGTTGCAGTAAATTTCGCGCTCCGGCACTTAATACCACTCGGGAGAGCCCCAGCCGCAAACGACACTGCTCGCAGAAATACCCCGCCAGCAGAATGACATCATCGCCCCGCTCACGCAGCGGCGGCACTGAAAGTGGAAACACGCTCAGGCGGTGGAACAAGTCAGCGCGAAATCGCCCTGCCAGTACCTCTTCGCGTAAGTCACGGTTAGTCGCCGCCAGCACGCGCACATCGACCCGCAAACTGCGGTCATCGCCAACGCGTTGAATATCGCCATACTGCAACACCCTCAGCAGCTTGGCCTGCAATGCCAACGACAACTCGCCGATCTCATCGAGAAACAGCGTGCCGTTATCCGCCATTTCAAACTTCCCGCTGCGGTTACTGATAGCACCAGTAAACGCCCCTTTCACATGCCCGAACAACTCACTTTCCGCCACACTTTCCGGCAGTGCGGCACAGTTGAGATAGACCAGCGGATTCACCGCCCGTGGCGAGGCTTCATGAATCGCTTTCGCCACCAGCTCCTTACCGGTTCCCGTCTCACCGCTAATTAAAACGTTGAGATCGGATGCCGCCACAATCTCAATCTCTTTTTTCAATTGCGTCATGCCTGGCGACAGACCGATCATCTGCGTCTGTTTCACCGCTTCAAACGGCGCGGCTTCGCCTGGCAGCATATTCTGGCTTTCCAGTTGTTCAATCAGTAACGCATTGCTTAACGCTCCCGCCGCCAGCGCAGCAATCAGGCGTAACTCTTCGTCGCTGAAAACATCGAACTGATCGGGCTGCATCCCGTCGAGCGTCAAGGCACCGATCAGGTTTTGCCCGGCAAACAACGGCAAACCAACGCAGGCGTGAACCTTCAGACTCTCCTGCCCTGGAATCAAACCGTCATAAGGATCGGGCAATTCGCTGTCTGCGGGAAAGCGCACCACATCACCCGCGCGGGCAATCGCTTCCAGCCGTGGATGCCCTTCCAGCGCAAAGCGTCTACCGAGTACATCCTTCGCCAGCCCGTCGATGGCAAGCGGAATAAACTGCCGCGAGTCGTAACGTAGCAACGCAGACGCATCGCACTCCAGCACCTGACGCAGCGTGGTGATCAGGCGTTGAAAACGATCCTGATGACCAATCCCACGCTGCAATTCGATGGCGATATTCGCCAGCACATCAACGGAAAAACTCATCTTTGCCTCACTGTCAATTTGACTATAGATATTGTCATATCGACCATTTGATTGATAGTCATTTTGACTACTCATTAATGAGCATAATTTTATTTATAGAGTAAAAACAATTAGATAAAAAACTGGCACGCAATCTGCAATCAGCAAGACATCTTTTTAGAACACGCTGAATAAATTGAGGTTGCTATGTCTATTGTGGTGAAAAATAACATTCATTGGGTTGGTCAACGTGACTGGGAAGTGCGTGATTTTCACGGTACAGAATATAAAACGCTGCGCGGCAGCAGCTACAACAGCTACCTCATCCGCGAAGAAAAAAACGTGCTGATCGACACCGTCGACCATAAATTCAGCCGCGAATTTGTGCAGAACCTGCGTAATGAAATCGATCTGGCAGATATCGATTACATCGTAATTAACCATGCTGAAGAGGACCACGCCGGGGCGCTGACCGAACTGATGGCGCAAATTCCCGATACGCCGATCTACTGTACAGCCAACGCTATCGACTCGATAAATGGTCATCACCATCATCCGGAGTGGAATTTTAATGTGGTGAAAACTGGCGACACGCTGGATATCGGCAACGGCAAACAGCTCATTTTTGTCGAAACGCCAATGCTGCACTGGCCGGACAGCATGATGACTTACCTGACAGGCGACGCGGTGCTGTTCAGTAACGATGCTTTCGGTCAGCACTACTGCGACGAGCATCTGTTCAACGATGAAGTGGATCAGACTGAGCTTTTCGAGCAGTGCCAGCGTTACTACGCCAATATCCTGACGCCGTTCAGCCGCCTGGTAACGCCGAAAATTACCGAGATCCTGGGCTTTAACTTGCCAGTCGATATGATAGCGACCTCTCACGGCGTGGTATGGCGCGATAACCCGACGCAAATTGTCGAGCTGTACCTGAAATGGGCGGCGGATTATCAGGAAGACAGAATCACCATTTTCTACGACACCATGTCGAATAACACCCGCATGATGGCTGACGCTATCGCCCAAGGGATTGCGGAAACCGACCCACGCGTGGCGGTGAAAATTTTCAACGTCGCCCGAAGCGATAAAAACGAAATCCTGACCAATGTCTTCCGCTCAAAAGGCGTACTGGTCGGCACTTCTACGATGAATAATGTGATGATGCCGAAAATCGCCGGGCTGGTGGAGGAGATGACCGGATTACGCTTCCGTAACAAACGCGCCAGCGCTTTCGGCTCTCACGGCTGGAGCGGCGGTGCGGTGGATCGTCTTTCCACGCGCCTGCAGGATGCGGGTTTCGAAATGTCGCTTAGCCTGAAAGCCAAATGGCGACCAGACCAGGACGCTCTGGAGTTATGTCGTGAACACGGTCGCGAAATCGCCCGTCAGTGGGCGCTCGCGCCGCTGCCGCAGAGCACGGTGAATACGGTGGTTAAAGAAGAAACCTCTGCCGCCACGACGGCTGACCTCGGCCCACGGATGCAATGCAGCGTCTGCCAGTGGATTTACGATCCGGCAAAAGGCGAGCCAATGCAGGACGTTGCGCCAGGAACGCCGTGGAGTGAAGTCCCGGATAACTTCCTGTGCCCGGAATGCTCTCTCGGCAAAGACGTCTTTGACGAACTGGCATCGGAGGCAAAATGAGCAACGGCATTGTGATCATTGGTTCGGGCTTCGCCGCCCGCCAACTGGTGAAAAATATTCGCAAACAGGACGCCAGTATTCCATTAACCCTGATTGCCGCCGACAGCATGGATGAGTACAACAAACCTGACCTCAGCCATGTTATCAGTCAGGGGCAACGTGCCGACGACCTTACCCGCCAGACGGCAGGTGAATTTGCCGAGCAGTTTAATCTGCGCCTGTTTCCGCACACCTGGGTAACGGATATCGATGCCGAAGCCCATGTGGTGAAAAGTCAGAATAATCAGTGGCAATACGACAAGTTAGTGCTGGCAACCGGTGCCAGCGCCTTTGTCCCGCCAGTGCCCGGGCGTGAGTTAATGCTGACGTTAAATAGTCAGCAAGAGTATCGCGCCTGTGAAACGCAACTGCGGGATGCCCGACGCGTGTTGATTGTCGGCGGTGGTTTGATTGGTAGTGAACTGGCGATGGATTTTTGTCGGGCAGGCAAAGCGGTCACGCTAATCGACAACGCTGCCAGTATTCTGGCGTCGTTAATGCCAACGGAAGTCAGCAGCCGCTTGCAGCATCGGTTGACGGAGATGGGCGTTCATCTGCTGTTGAAATCTCAGTTGCAGGGACTAGAAAAAACAGATTCTGGCATTCTGGCAACGCTGGACCGCCAGCGCTGCATCGAAGTGGATGCGGTAATTGCCGCCACCGGACTGCGCCCGGAAACCGCCCTGGCACGACGCGCCGGGCTGACGATTAATCGCGGCGTTTGCGTCGATAGTTATCTGCAAACCAGTAATGCCGATATTTATGCGCTGGGCGATTGCGCGGAAATTAACGGTCAGGTATTGCCGTTCCTCCAGCCGATTCAACTTAGCGCGATGGTGCTGGCAAAAAATCTTCTCGGCAATAACACGCCGCTGAAACTCCCGGCGATGCTGGTGAAAATCAAAACGCCGGAATTACCGCTGCATCTGGCAGGCGAAACCCAGCGTCAGGATTTACGCTGGCAAATTAATACCGAACGCCAGGGAATGGTGGCACGCGGCGTTGACGATGCTGACCAGCTTCGCGCCTTTGTGGTCAGTGAGGATCGGATGAAAGAGGCATTTGGATTGTTGAAAACGTTGTCGATGTAGGCGAGCTACAGTGCCCCAAATGTCGGATGCGGCGCTGACGCGTCTTATCCGACCTACAGGGAACACATGTGTTGATCACATAATACGTTTATGTCGCATCCTGCACTGTCCCAAAATGTCGGATGCGACGCTGGCGCGTCTTATCCGACCTGCGGGGATGAATATGTAGGCCGGATAAGGCGTTTACGCCGCATCCGGCAATGGTGTCCAAATGCAGCACGTTTTATCCGTTCTGGACTTCCCCTGCCAACCAACGCGCCGCAACAATAACCCCCTGCCCCAGAGACAACCCGCCATCGCCCGCAGGTAAACTCTGTGGAAAGAGCAATGTGAAATCAGCGAGATAATGCGCCAGACGTGCACGCAGCAAACGGTTATGAATAACTCCGCCGCTAAATACCAGCGTAGTGATACCCCGCATCGTGGCCTGCTCACGCATCAACGCGGCAAAACCCTGCGCCAGCGCATCATGAAACGCCCACGCGCGTTGATTAACCGGAGCCTGCCAGCTCAGCCACTGCTGCCAGAAAGTGGCGAGATCCAGTTGATTGTCCACCAGCGGCATCGTCACCGGATGCGTCACTCTGTGGCACGGAGCTGCGAGTGCCTCCAGAGCACAAGCCGCTTCACCTTCATAACTTAACGTGGCTGGCGCACAGCCCAGCGCCGCCGCTACGGCATCGAACAAACGTCCACACGACGATGCCAGCGGCGCGTTAATTCCACGCTCAATAGCCCGCGCCAGCACGCTCCAGTTTTGCTGTTGCACACTTGCCGTTTCAGAGTAATTCTGCCACTCCGGCACAAAGCGCAGGCACTGCGCCAGCAGGTTTCGCCACGGCTGCTTCGCAGCCAAATCGCCCCCCGGAAGCGCCACCGCGGGCAAGCCGCCCAGGTGCTGGCATTCACGATAGTTCACCCGCAGGCACTCGCCCCCCCATAAAGCGCCGTTCTCCCCCATACCAATACCGTCGAGCGTCAACGCAATGACATCTCCGCCATCCAGAGGCCAGAGGTGTTCTGCCAGACACGCCGCTGCGTGGGCATGATGATGCAGTACCGTTTGCGTCGGCAGATTCATTTCGCGCGCCCACTGGCTGGAGACATAGCCCGGATGCGCGTCATGCACAACGTATTGCGGAGTGAAATCGTAGATGTTTTGCATCAGGCGTAACGCTTCGCGCCACTGCATCTGGATGCCATCGTCACTTAAATCGCCCAGATGCTGACTCAACACCGCTTGTTCGCCGCGCACCAGGCTGAAGGTGTTTTTCAGATCCGCACCGAGACACAGCACAGGCGGAACATTTTTAAAGCCCGGAGGCAAAGCCAGCGCATCCGGCACATACCCCCGCGAACGGCGCAGCATTTCGCCGCTTTCGCGCACCACCGAATCATCCATCCGCTGCACGATGTCGCGGTTATGTATCAAGAATCCGTCGGCAATGCCCTGCAAATCCGCCAGCGCCTGTTCGTTGCTGATAGCCGGTGGTTTACCGCTCAGGTTGCCGGAGGTCATCACCAGCGGGCATTGCAGTTCCTGTAACAGCAAATGCTGGAGCGGGTTCGCAGGCAACATTACCCCGACTTCGTTAAGGCCAGGGGCGATATCATCACAAAGCTCAGGTACATATTTTTTATCCACCAGCACAATCGGCGCGGCGGGCGTGGTAAGCAACTGGCGCGCAGCGTCTGGTAAACCGTCAGCCACTGGCAACATGACCGCCAGCGGTTTCGCCGGGCGATGTTTGCGCGCCCGAAGTATCGCCACCGCGTTACTGTTACGTGCATCGCAGGCAAGATGAAATCCGCCAATTCCTTTGATGGCGACAATGTTGCCCATTTTTAACTGTGCGATAGCTGCCTGTAATGCCGCCTCTTGTTCTGCATGTTCACCATGACTTACCCATTCAAGATGGGGGCCACACTCCGGGCAGGCCACCGGCTGGGCGTGGAAGCGACGATCGAGCGGGTCACAGTACTCTTTGTCACAAGCCGGACACAGCGGAAACGCCGCCATCACGGTAAACGGGCGGTCGTAAGGCATGGCGCGAATAATGGTGAAACGCGGGCCACAGTGGGTACAGTTGATAAACGGATAACGCCAGCGTCGTTCGCCTGGGGTATTCATTTCGGCAAGGCAAGCAGGGCAAGTGGCGGCATCGGGAACAATTTGCGTATTCATGACGCCACCCGCGCTCTGGCGGATGGTGAACTCAGTGGGCAGTTGTGACCAGATAAACGGCTCACGCTCGACGCTATCAATACGCGCCAGTGGCGGGCAGTGCTGATGCAATTGAACAAGAAACGTTTCCGGATCTTCCAGCAGCCGGACTTCTACGCCATCGCCGTCATTACAGACATCGCCGTGAAGATTTAATTGCTGTGCCAGTTGCCAGACAAACGGACGAAAACCGACGCCCTGCACTTTGCCACGAATACGCAGTTGGACACCGCAAGATGTGTTTTTTGCCATTGAGTTATTCCCGCCATCATGAATTGCGTAACCCGCCCTGCCGGACACGACAGCGTCGCATCCGGCAGTCACAGGTCGGCGATACCGCCCGCTTCGTATTCTACGAATATTTCCGGGAATTCCTTTGATACCAGAACAGTTCTGTAAGATTTTTAGAACATCAGCGCCGTGCGGCGGCGTTTTTCTGCGCTCAGTTGTTCAAGTTTATTACGATCGACACAAATCAGCGCATGGGTCGGGCAAGCCGCCATACACGCCGGGCCGTCTTCACGATGGTTGCACAGGTCGCATTTATTGGCTTCGGCTTTGTCAGCCCGTACATTCAGCCCTGCGCCGCTGTTGCGAATCACCGGACGCACCACCACTTCCATCGCACCATACGGGCAAGCCACAACGCAGGTTTTGCAACCAATACAACGTTCCTGCATGACATGAACAAACCCTTTATCACGGCTGATAGCACCATTCGGGCAGACGTTAGCGCACGGTGCATCTTCACACTGACGGCAAACTGTCGCCGTGGAAATGTTCACACCTTTAATGACATGGATACGCGGTAAAAATGTTTCCGGGGTCAGCGATGCACAGTCCTGATTTTCCTGATGAGAAACCACGCACGCTACTTCACAGGTACGGCAACCAATACATTTACTCGCGTCAGCAATGATGAAACGGTTCATCAAATTCTCCAGCAATGACAGTTAATGCGCCGATACATTCACAAATCATGCCAGTTTTTAATTTACTGTTATTTAAGGAAATTAAATTCTGTACTACAGGAAAAACGATGTCATCGACACTAGTGACGATGACATGTGATGACAGTATTTATCGTTGCCAGTCCACATCTGGGTACTTTTTTCCGACAAGTCGTTCTGGTGGTATAAAAAAGTAATTGCCAGTAACGGGGAGGATTTAAGGGAAGCAACCGTGCCGGATACGGCGTGAACAATGACCACTTTGTCAGCTATCCATATGATTGTATTTTGAGGTTCATCGCAGATTAGCGATGAACCTTTATTAAATAATACAATTCCGACTGAAATAACAGGTAAGGATACAAAATGGGTTCATGGGGAATGGAGGCTCTCGAAAGCGACGAAGGGCTGGATTTGATTAATTGGGTAGAGGAACAACTGCAAGATGATTCGACCTTTGATGCCGAGTCAATTGTTCAACGCTTAAGCCAGCATGAAGATTTGTTCGGATTTCAGGGAGATGAAGAATTTCTCTACGATAATAATGTTATCGGTCTCGTCGAACTTATCATTCAAAAAGCAGCCGGGGAAAAAATCACATCGAGTAAACAAATTGATCAACTCGACAGTTATCGGCTCACGTCGATTTTCAGCAAAAAACTCCAGGGCCGTTTACAAACAATCGACGACACACATGAGTGGATAATGCTTTTTGAGGGGCGAGCACGCGAAAAGGCAAAAGCATATCTGATTGAGATTACTGATAAATTAAGAGTAGTAAAGACAACAGCCTGAATGACAAACAAGGGCGCGCAAAATTAAGAATCTGCGCCCTTTCAAAGCCCGACAGGCGTAGCGCATCAGGCGATTTAGCGTCTGCCATCAGTCAAAGAAACCATTCCGGCTTAACGCCAAATCGGGCTGAAAGTGCCTTAATGTGGGGTATCGTCAAGGATCGTTGTCCAGACAAGATCTGGCTGACCAGGGATTTAGAGCCGATTTCGTTCTTCAAATCTGCATAGGTCA
Source organism: Escherichia sp. WS1118 (assembly GCF_046487695.1). Lineage (NCBI taxonomy): Bacteria > Pseudomonadati > Pseudomonadota > Gammaproteobacteria > Enterobacterales > Enterobacteriaceae > Escherichia > Escherichia sp. WS1118. The sequence continues at coordinate 79,544 of NZ_JBJQIZ010000001.1, forward strand.
GATTATGTTGATCAATCAGCGTGCGAAGTAACGCCACACCAACAGGCATTGCCGCAACGGCTTTGTCGAACTCTGCAAACTTTTCGTTGTTGTTTTCATATTCTGCAATGCGGCTCGCCAGAAAGTCGATAAGTGGATTGGTGTCATCTTCTTCAATCAAATATTCGACCAGTTCCAGTGCTTCACGATAATCATCTTCTGAGTCACTGCCTCCCAGAAAGGGGACTGCATTGACCAGTTCTCTTGTTGCTTTAACAGCGCGTGCAGCATTAGCAGTCATTCTTTGTTCTCTCTGTAGTAACGTGTCAGTTTGTCATACTCTGCGTGATTCGTGATGTGCTTCACAAAGAACCGCTTATTAACAAAGTTTATGTAGGCAATAACCCTAAGATTGTTCCCGCCGACATCCAGAACGTACCATTTGTTGCGATATTTAAAATTGTCGAGGTTGGGAAAAGCCGTTCGCATTTCTTCTGGCGTAGAAAAATCCGTTTCCTTAATAACCCGATACAATGAGTGTAGAGCCAGAGCGTCGTTAGGATATTTGCGCGCACACTCTTCAAATGGCGCTTTAGAAATGATGTGCATTTTTAAGTTTTAACTTCCTTATAGTAAGTAAACAGCCACATCTGCGAGTTCTATCCTTATATGTTCGGAACACTATAGCTTATCAAATCCAAGTTCACAATATGTAAACACTTGCGCACGATATAATTACTACAAAAATCCTCATAGCCACTCTGCAAAAAGTCAGTTCTGATTCACCCCATCAAGCACATCACCCTTTATTAAACAACGCTGTGTCAGCGCCAGATCTTTCGTTTGCGGGTTACGTCCGGCGACAGGTTTAATGACGAGTTTACGGTTGGAGGTATAGGTAAAACGCGTGAGTGCGGGGTAGCTTAACTTGCCAAACCAGCCGTGAACGCGCTGCCATTTGGCCTCTTTTACCTGATACAAACTGGTTATCCAGTAACCGGAATCAAACTGCATATCCAGCAATTGCGTGTGACCATTGCCTTGTAAATCAAGCAAATCATCAACGCCAGTTTCGTTTGCGGTGTAAAAACCATCGACCTGGAAAACACACGGGCGACCTTGCTGATTAAAGGTCATCAGGATCAAAAACGAGGAAGGCGCCAGCCCGTTTCCCGAAACACCTCGCCAGATAACCAAATCCTGAATGCCATTACGATCGAGGTCAGCACGGTAAAATTGCGCATTACCCGCCATATTTTGCAGCACACCCACAGGCACAAACCAGGATTTACCGGCACGGTCCTTAGCGGTTAATCGCCAGTAATCCTCTTCATTTGGCATCTTCTCAAGCGTTACGCCTGCAATGCCCACTTTTCTAAAATGCCAGGTTTGCTCGGCATCATAAGGCAGGGTTAAGAGAGGTTTCAGCGCCCGCTTTTGCGCGTATTCGCTGTCACTCATCGGTAGATATTCGGTAAAGCTGGTAGCCTGCGCAGGCAGCACTAAGCTCAATAAAAAAGCGCACATCCCTGTCCTGATGTTCAATTCCCTGAATTCCTTACTGAAAAACTACTCTTCTTCCGCCGCTAACTGCGCGAAGCCGCCATTTCCTTCCCAGCCTTCCAGCCGCTGATACACCGTTTCCACCGCATCTTTAATCTGCTGAGTCATCGGGTAGTAAAAGCCGACGATATCCGGCTGGATGCCGAGAAAAATCACTTCGCCAATATCTTCTTTCAACTGGTCGATAAGATAGTTCAGCGGCATGTTATGGGTAGTCATCATAAACATCTCGGCGATGTCAGCCGGGTCGATGATGCGGATCTCGCCAGGGTTTAGCCCCATATCCGTGGCGTCGACAATCAGCAGTCGTGTCGGGCGCAGTTCACGGATAGCGACGATGTCGTTTTCCGGTGCGCTACCGCCGTCAATCACCACCCAGTTACCTTTCGGCGCGGCGGCGCACTTTTCCGCCAGCAGCGGACCTGCGCCATCATCGCCCATCATGCTATTGCCAACACAGAGTAAAACGTCAGTCACGCAATCTCCTCACCATCAAATAGATGGCGTTTTCCTGATGAATATCATGCAGCATACTTAACAGCATTGTACTCCATTCCTTCTGCTGCGAAGTTTGCGCTGCCCGGGCTTTATCGAATGCGTTGGCCAGCATCGGCACATGGTTAATGTCGATGACGATCTCACCATATTTCGGCACGCCTTCCATTTTGCGGCGGGCTTCGCTACCCGCCTCCAGAGTGGCAATCCATGCCAGATATTCATCCCACGGACAGGTGAGCGCCGCTTCCAGGCAATCGATAACCCCAAGGTGGTGACCAATCGCCAGGCTGTAATAGACCACCTGCTGCGCCTCGGCGGGCGTGGCATCGTTCTCATCAATAAATTTACGGCTCAGTTGACTGAACACCACCTTTTCACTCATCGGATACGCGCCTCTTCAACAACATGATTCAGATGGCTGACAATCTCGTTCAGACGCGGATCGTTTTCCGCTTCCAGCCAGCGTGCAACCTGCTCTTCGCCCTGCCCTAACTGTGTCAGGAAGTCATCGGCAATCTGACGACCGTAACGATAACCCGCCAGGCGGCGTGCTTCGCGATCCACTTTCACGCGCAGCGGCTGCACCATATCGCCATGCAGAATTTCTGCCGGTTGTTCATCCTGCTCACCCGGCCCACGGGCGTGAATTTTCTGCTCCAGCAGGCCGAGCGCCATTGCAAAGCCGTATAGCGTGGCGGCAGGCGTTGGCGGGCAGCCAGGGATATAAACATCCACTGGGACGATTTTATCCGTACCGCCCCACACGCAGTAGAGATCGTGGAAGATCCCGCCGCTGTTACCGCAGGCACCGTAGGAGATACAGATTTTCGGGTCCGGCGCGGACTGCCACGCACGCAGCGCAGGGGATCGCATTGCACGGGTGACCGCGCCGGTAAACAGTAAAATATCCGCATGACGCGGTGAAGGAACGACTTTAATGCCGAAGCGTTCTGCATCGAACAGCGGCGACAAAGTGGCGAAAATTTCGATTTCGCAGCCGTTGCAGCCGCCGCAGTCCACGCGGTAAACGTAGGCAGAACGTTTGATTTTTTTCAGTAACGACGCCTTCATACTGGCGATGGATTCATCCACCGTCATCGGGACCGGAATGCCGTTGGCGTCACGGGGGCCTAATAAATTGCTCATCAGATGGCCTCTTTCATATGGCGAGTCAGTTCAATACGGTCGGACGGCACCAGGCATTTCTGGCGCTTACATTCCGGGCAAGTCTCAAAGCTTTCGCGGTGGTTTTCCGCGCGGCTGTCGCCATTGTGCTTAAGCAGCGCAATGGCGTAGTCGATCTCTTTCTGGACGGCGAAAGGACGATTGCAGACGCGGCAGTTGCACAGCGCGAAGCGGGACTGTTGCAGGAAGTCTTCTTTCTTCCACACCGCCAGTTCGTACTCTTGCGACAGTTTGATCGCCGCCGTCGGGCAAACTTCTTCGCAGCGTCCACAGAAGATGCAGCGCCCGAGATTGAACTCCCACGCCAGCTCTCCTGTGGCGAGGTCAGTTTCAACCGTTAAGGCGTTTGACGGGCAGGCATTGACGCAGGCCGCACAGCCTATGCACTGCTGCGGGTTCTGCTCTGGCTTACCACGGAAGTTTTTATCAACCGCAATAGGCTCCAGCGGATAAGCCGAGGTCGCCGTGCCGGTTTTGATAACTTTTTTGATAAAGGTAAACATGGCGACTCCTTATTTCAGCGGCGAGTTTTTACGCTCAATGCTGTAGCGCTCGAGTTCTTTGTACGGCACCACTTTGCTCTTCTTCTTACGTACATCGACCACGGTCATGCGGTCGGTACAGGAGTAGCAAGGGTCCAGGCTACCGATAATCAGCGGCGCATCGGAAACGGTGTTGCCGCGCAGCATATAACGCAGGGTCGGCCAGTTCGCGTAGGTCGCGGCACGGCAGCGCCAGCGGTACAGCTTCTGGTTGTCGCCGGTCATGCTCCAGTGGATATCATCGCCGCGCGGCGCTTCGGCAAAGCCCAGCGCGAAACGGTGCGGAATGTAGGTAAAGCCTTCCACCATCAGCGGGCCACCCGGCAGGTTATCCAGACCGTAGTCGATCATGTTCAGCGCGGTATAGACTTCGTTGATACGCACTTTCAGACGGGAAATCACGTCGCAGCCCTGCTCGCTGTGGACTTCCATTGGCAGCAGGCCGTAACCAACAAACGGGTGATCGGCACGGGTATCGCGGGCGTGACCGCTGGCGCGGACCATCGGGCCAACGTTACTGAAGTCGCGGGCAATTTCCGGGTCCAGACGACCAATGCCGACGGTGCGCTGTTCCATGTTCGGTGTGCTCAGCAGCACATCCACCAGCTCCTGCACTTCACGACGCATCTGTTGTGCCAGCTGGCGGGTCTGGATCATGTCGTCTTTCAGCAGATCGCGACGAATCCCGCCGATCAGGTTCAGGCCGTAGGTTTTACGCGCACCGGTAAGGATTTCTGCCATTTTCATGGAGGTTTCACGCACGCGGAAGAACTGCATAAAGCCGGAGTCGAAGCCGGTAAAGTGACAGGCCAGGCCGAGGTTGAGCAGATGCGAGTGCAGGCGTTCTACCTCCAGCAGAATGGCGCGGATCATCTGCGCGCGTTCTGGCACCTGAATACCCATCGCGTTTTCCACCGACGTGGTGTAAGCGGTGCTGTGGGCGAAGCCGCAGATCCCGCAAACACGGTCAGAGAGGAAGGTCACTTCGTTATAACCCATGCGGGTTTCCGCCAGTTTTTCCATGCCGCGATGGACATAGAACAGGCGGTAGTCGGCGTCGATAATGTTTTCGCCATCGACGAACAGACGGAAGTGACCCGGTTCGTCAGAAGTGACGTGCAGCGGACCAATCGGCACGACGTTATTTTTCTTATCACCCAGTTCGTTGATGAACTCGTAGGTTTCAGCATCGGTGGTCGGTGCCGGACGCTGACGATAATCCATGCTGTCTTTACGCAGAGGATAAAGTTCATCCGGCCAGTCATCCGGCAGCACCAGACGGCGTTCATCCGGCAGACCAACCGGAATCAAACCGTACATATCGCGCACTTCACGCTCGCCCCATACTGCCGCCGGAACGCGCGGCGTTACGGACGGATATTCCGGTTTGTTGGCGTCAACTTCAACGCGCACGGTTATCCAGCATTTGGTGCCCTTCTCCATCGACAGCACGTAATAAACGGCGTAATGACCATTCAGTTTGCGTTCGTCGTTACCAAACAGCACCGACAGCCAGCCACCCTGCTTGTAGTAGAGAAACTCCACTACTTCCGGCAGATAGTTCACCTTTACGGTCACGGTCAGCTGATCTTTGGTCTGCCAGGCGTGGTCCAGCACGACGCCCGGAAATGCCTCATTCAGCGCGGCGAGATAATGTTGACCTAATTTTTCTTCAGACATGCTCAAACTCTCTTTAATCACGCCGCCAGCAAGGAGACGAACGCTAAAAATGCAAAGCCAAACCCAGCCCAGGTAATGCGCGGAGTAATATCAAGACGCAGACGGGCCATGCTGTTTTCGAACAGCGCGATAACCAGGACGCCGACCACCAGTTTGACGATGGCAATCACCAGCGCCAGCAGCAGCCCACCGACGGTGAAGGTTTCCATTTGTCCCCACGGAATAAACACCCCGACGAACATCTGCAACACCACCAGCTGTTTCAGACTGATGCCCCATTTCATGACGCCAAAACCGCTGCCGCTGTACTCAGAGAGCGGACCTTCCTGCAACTCCTGCTCGGCTTCCGCCAGGTCGAACGGCAGTTTGCCCATTTCGATAAAGGTGGCGAACGCACAGGCACAAAGCGCCAGCACCAGCGGGATGCTCTGGCTCAGCGGCCAGTGATAAACGGTGTCGGTGATGTTGCTGATGTTGGTGGAACCGGCAACCTGTGCGGCAACCCACAGACCAAGCAGCAGCATCGGTTCGACCAGCACGCCAAGCATCGCTTCACGACTCGCGCCGATAGCGGTAAACGGGCTACCGGTATCCAGACCAGAAATGGCAAAGAAGAAACGCGCGATGGCAAAGAGATACAGTAAGGTGATCAAATCACCCAGTTGCGGCAGCGGAGAACCGACGGTCACCACCGGCAGCGCAGTAGCGATAGTCAGCATGACGCCCACCATCACATACGGCGTCAGGCGGAACACCCAGCCGGAGGCATCCGGGCCAACGCTCTGGCGGCCCAGCAGTTTGATAATGTCGCGATACTCCTGCAACACGCCCGGCCCGCGACGGTTATGCAAGCGGGCGCGCGCCACGCGGGTTATACCGGAGAGCAGCGGCGCAACGGCAAATAACACCAGCGCCTGAATTAACGGATATAAAACACTCATTCTCAGGCTCCTCGTGAAACAATAATCACCACCAGTACCGCCAGTTCAACCAGCGCCATCCGGCGGAACAGCAACGCACTCCCCTCGCACTGCCAGCCCGGCACCAGCGACACCGGATTCAGCCATTTGCGTAGTTTCAGCACCGGCGCAAACGCCTGTTTCACCGGCATGGCAAAACCGTGAGCGGTAATCACCATTGATTTTTCGTGATCGTAGCCGCACACCCAGGCCGCGCCGCGGGAACGCGACGGCAAACGATCGCCTTTGCAAATCGCCATAATGATGAATGGCAGCAGCGGGCAGGCAATCAGCAGCAACGTGATCATTGGTTGAGAAACGGTGGTGTTAGCAGGCTCCAGCGGCAGAGGTACAGCAGCAGAGAGCATCGGCAGCAGCCACGGCGCAGCAACACCGCCAATTACACAGCAAATCGCCAGTGCCACTACGCTTACGCTCATCAGGAGCGGCGCACAGGTGGCGTTTTCGGCTTCTTTGGTACGCGGCGCGCCGAGGAAAGTAACGCCATAAACTTTCGCCATACACATCACCGCCAGCGCACCGGTAATTGCCAGCCCCACGGCGAGCAGCGGCCCGAACAGACGGGCAACAAACGCGCCACTATTGCTCAGTTTGAAGAAGGATTGATAGATAACCCATTCCCCGGCAAAACCGTTCAGCGGCGGCAGCGCAGCCATTGCCATCAGCCCGACTAACATGGCGATGGAGATAACCGGCATTTTCTTGCCAATACCACCGAGTTTTTCGATATCGCGATGACCGGTACGGAACCAGACGCTCCCCGCACCAAGGAACAGTACGCTCTTGAACAGGCTATGGTTAAGCAGATGGTACAGACCACCAACCAGACCAAGGGCAATCAGCGCCGGTTGTTCGAGCGCGATACCCGTTACGCCAGCGCCCAGCCCCAGCAGGATGATGCCGATATTTTCCAGGGTGTGGTAAGCCAGCAGACGTTGGATATTATGTTCCATCAACGCATACAGACCGCCGACGAATGCGGTGATCATACCGAGCACCAGCAGCGCGATCCCCCACCACAGCGGTGCATTACCGCCCAGTAGTGACAGAGTTAAAATGCCCAGCAGGCCAATTTTCATGACTACCGTGGAAAACAGCGCGGCAGCTGGCGCAGAGGCGTTGGCATGTGCCTGTGGCACCCAGCCGTGCAGCGGAATAATCCCGGCCAGCAGGCCAAAGCCAATCACACCGAGCAGCCAGATATCGGAACCGAGCGGCAGCTGTTGCATACGCATATCCAGCAGGCGCAGATCCAGCGTGCCGTAACGCTGCCACAGCAGCCAGCAGGCAATCGCCAGCAGCAGAGTGCCAAGACGCCCCAGCGCAAACCACAGTTTGCCCTCTTTGCTGTTGCTGGTGAGGAACACCGCACACAGGGCCATAATTTCAGCCATTACCACGAACATGCCGAGGTTGCTGGCGATGACGGCACAGACGGCGGCAGCCATCAACATATTGATCTGCAAGCCGTTGCATTTCACCTGCGCGTGGCGATGCCAGTCAATGTTGTAGAGGCTGACAAACAGACCGCACAGACCGAGCGTAATCAGCCAAATCGCGTTAAGCGGAGAGATTTGCACATCGTAGCTTACCAGCGACAGCGCACCGCTCACGCCAACCGCGCCAGTCAGCACAGTGAAGCCCGCGGCTGCCGTATACAGGCTACCCACCGCGCCGCCAATTCCGGCTATCCAGCCACTTAGCGCTTTTTGAAAAGAAAAGAGAAATGCCAGAACAGCGGCGGCGACAAACCACGCCACGCCGCTATTGATCAGGGAAATTGCGTTCATTTAGCCTCTCCACTTTGAGCCTGCTGAAACAAGGTGAGATCGCCAAAGTCCGTGTTAAAAGTCAGCTCACGCTTACGTTTGCTGACGCGGGCGATATCGGTGTTATCCACCAGATGCAGGGCTTTAGTCGGGCACATCCGCACGCAGGCCGGACCTTGTTCATCAAAGCTACAAAGGTCACATTTGACGGCGATCGCGCGAATACCTGGCACCCAGTCAAGCAATGTGCTGACACGCGCCGGAGCAGGCGGTGCCGGTGGCGCTTTCGGGGTATTGGCGTTTGCCGGAATATCCAGCGGACGGCTGCCGGAAAATTCAATTGCGCCAAACGGGCAGGCGATACCACACAGTTTGCAGCTTACGCACAGACTTTCATTCAACTGCACAGCACCATCAACACGAGTGATGGCGTTAACCGGGCAGACCACCGCGCAGGGTGCATCTTCACAGTGATGACAGAGCTGCGGCGCAGATTCTTTTTCATTTAGCATCACTCGCAGGCGCGGCATTGATTGCAGGCCGTGCTGGCGATGCGTCTCTGAACAGGCAGCCTCACAAGTGTGGCAGCCGATACAGAGCGTGGAGTCAGCAATTACAAAACGATTCACCAGGCATTCCTCAGGTGATTGTCATTTTTGACGAAAACATGCCGATGAAATGTCATTTTCGACACTCATCGACACGCCCATCCCCAAACAGGCGTAACGCCTGCAAAACGGGCAAAGCCTCAGCTCATGCTACCGGGCTTTGTCCCTTTACCAGTTGGCTTAAATTCACCGGCACATTGTTTTCAATGGCGGTATATAAGCTGTCGTAAACGCCAGCGATTTTTTCGAGATAGTGTTCCAGAACTTGTTCGCGATCGCGGATGTTGACCTTGCCATCAATCATGCCGTCAATGCTCAACTGCGCCTGCGCAATCCGCTGTTTGTCTTCGCCATCTTTTGTTTCGACGTAATACTCGATGGTGTGGCTGTTAAAGCCATCCGCCAGGGTGACGTAAATGCGAAAATGTTCAAAAAGGACGAAACAGAGTTCTTTGTCCGGCGCGCAGCTCATGGCGTGATGCAGGCGCGCTTTCGATAACGTGATCCCCTGAACCAGCGAATTGCAGTAGATGTGCCACTGGTCCTGTAGGCGACGATGCCGCTGTGCGATGTAATCGGCTTTCTCGCTTATTTCCCAAATAGTCATTGTCAGGTTACCCGTTTAACAGAGATGCCAGCTTTAAGCATTTTCTGTGCCAACTTTTAATTCATTGTTATTAAAGCGATTTCCAAGCTAAAGATGAATTTCGTCGCCGTGTCGACGTGTCATTTCGACATCATCGACATTATTCACCGCAGGGATAATCAACACTGGCACAATTATTGCTTGTAGCTGGCAATAGTTAATGGGAGGCGATATGCACGAAATAACCCTCTGCCAACGGGCACTGGAATTGATCGAACAGCAGGCCGCAAAACACGGCGCAAAACGCGTAACTGGGGTCTGGCTCAAAATTGGCGCATTTTCTTGTGTCGAAACCAGCTCTCTTGCCTTTTGTTTTGATCTGGTTTGCCGCGGCAGCGTGGCGGAAGGTTGTAAACTGCACCTCGAAGAACAAGAGGCCGAATGCTGGTGTGAAACATGCCAACAGTATGTGACGCTACTGACCCAGCGCGTCCGCCGCTGTCCACTGTGTCATGGTGACATGCTACAGATTGTGGCAGACGACGGTTTACAGATTCGGCGGATAGAAATAGACCAGGAGTGAGCGATGTGTACAACATGCGGTTGCGGTGAAGGCAACCTCTATATTGAGGGTGATGAACATAACCCTCATTCCGCGTTTCGTAGCGCGCCATTTGCCCCGGCGGCACGCCCGAAGATGAAAATCACCGGCATTAAAGCGCCTGAATTTACCCCCAGCCAGACTGAAGAAGGCGACCTGCATTACGGTCATGGCGAAGCGGGCACTCACGCGCCGGGCATGAGCCAGCGTCGGATGCTGGAAGTCGAAATTGACGTGCTGGACAAAAATAACCGTCTGGCTGAACGCAACCGCGCGCACTTTGCTGCCCGCAAGCAACTGGTGCTCAACCTGGTTTCCAGCCCTGGTTCCGGTAAAACCACCCTGCTGACGGAAACCTTAATGCGCCTGAAAGACAGCGTTCCGTGCGCAGTTATTGAAGGCGACCAGCAAACCGTGAACGATGCCGCGCGCATTCGTGCTACCGGCACGCCAGCGATTCAGGTGAACACCGGTAAAGGCTGCCATCTTGACGCACAGATGATTGCCGACGCCGCGCCGCGCCTGCCACTGGACGATAACGGTATTCTGTTTATCGAAAACGTCGGCAACCTCGTGTGCCCGGCCAGCTTCGATCTCGGTGAAAAACACAAAGTGGCGGTGCTTTCCGTTACCGAAGGTGAAGACAAACCGCTGAAATATCCGCATATGTTTGCCGCCGCCTCGCTGATGCTGCTCAACAAAGTTGACCTGCTGCCGTATCTCAACTTTGACGTTGAGAAGTGCATCGCCTGCGCCCGTGAAGTCAATCCAGAAATTGAAATCATCCTTATTTCCGCCACCAGCGGCGAAGGGATGGACCAGTGGCTGAACTGGCTGGAGACACAGCGATGTGCATAGGCGTTCCCGGCCAGATACGCACCATTGACGGCAACCAGGCGAAAGTCGACGTCTGCGGCATTCAGCGCGATGTCGATTTAACGTTAGTCGGCAGCTGCGATGAAAACGGTCAGCCACGCGTGGGCCAGTGGGTACTGGTTCACGTTGGCTTTGCCATGAGCGTAATTAATGAAGCCGAAGCACGCGACACTCTCGACGCCTTACAAAACATGTTTGACGTTGAGCCAGATGTCGGCGCGCTGTTGTATGGCGAGGAAAAATAATGCGTTTTGTTGATGAATATCGCGCGCCGGAACAGGTGATGCAGTTAATTGAGCATCTGCGCGAACGTGCTTCACATCTCTCTTACACCGCCGAACGCCCTCTGCGGATTATGGAAGTGTGTGGCGGTCATACCCACGCCATTTTTAAATTCGGCCTCGACCAGTTGCTACCGGAAAACGTTGAGTTTATCCACGGTCCGGGTTGCCCTGTGTGCGTACTGCCAATGGGTAGAATCGACACCTGCGTGGAGATTGCCAGCCATCCGGAAGTCATCTTCTGTACCTTTGGCGATGCCATGCGCGTACCAGGGAAACAGGGGTCGCTGTTGCAGGCAAAAGCACGCGGTGCCGATGTGCGCATCGTTTACTCGCCAATGGATGCGTTGAAACTGGCGCAGGAGAATCCAACCCGTAAAGTGGTATTCTTCGGCTTAGGTTTTGAAACCACCATGCCGACCACCGCCATCACTCTGCAACAGGCGAAAGCCCGCGATGTGCAGAATTTTTACTTCTTCTGCCAGCACATTACGCTTATCCCGACGCTGCGCAGTTTGCTGGAACAGCCAGATAACGGTATCGACGCGTTCCTCGCGCCGGGCCACGTCAGTATGGTTATCGGCACTGATGCCTATAATTTTATCGCCAGCGATTTTCATCGTCCGCTGGTGGTCGCTGGTTTCGAACCCCTTGATCTACTTCAAGGCGTGGTGATGCTGGTGGAGCAGAAAATAGCGGCCCACAGCAAGGTAGAGAATCAGTATCGTCGGGTGGTACCGGATGCCGGTAACCTGCTGGCGCAACGGGCAATTGCTGATGTGTTCTGTGTCAACGGCGACAGTGAATGGCGCGGCTTAGGCGTGATTGAATCTTCTGGCGTGCACCTGACGCCGGATTATCAACGATTCGATGCCGAAGCACATTTCCGCCCGGCACCGCAGCAGGTCTGCGATGACCCGCGTGCGCGTTGTGGCGAAGTCTTGACGGGCAAATGTAAGCCGCATCAATGCCCGCTGTTTGGTAACACCTGTAATCCTCAAACCGCGTTTGGTGCGCTGATGGTTTCCTCCGAAGGAGCGTGCGCCGCGTGGTATCAGTATCGTCAGCAGGAGAGTGAAGCGTGAATAATATCCAACTCGCCCACGGTAGCGGCGGCCAGGCGATGCAGCAATTAATCAACAGCCTGTTTATGGAAGCCTTTGCCAACCCGTGGCTGGCAGAGCAGGAAGATCAGGCCCGTCTTGATTTGGCACAGCTGGTAGCGGAAGGCGACCGTCTGGCGTTCTCAACCGACAGTTACGTCATTGACCCGCTGTTCTTTCCTGGCGGTAATATCGGCAAGCTGGCGATTTGCGGCACCGCCAATGACGTTGCGGTCAGTGGCGCAATTCCGCGCTATCTCTCCTGTGGCTTTATCCTCGAAGAAGGATTGCCGATGGAGACACTGAAAGCCGTAGTGACCAGCATGGCAGAAACCGCCCGCGCGGCAGGCATTGCCATCGTTACTGGCGATACCAAAGTGGTACAGCGCGGCGCGGCAGATAAACTGTTTATCAACACCGCTGGCATGGGCGCAATTCCGGCGAATATTCACTGGGGCGCACAGACGCTAACCGCAGGCGATGTATTGCTGGTTAGCGGTACACTCGGCGACCATGGGGCGACTATCCTTAACCTGCGTGAGCAACTAGGGCTGGATGGAGAACTGGTCAGCGACTGCGCGGTGCTGACGCCGCTTATTCAGACGCTGCGTGACATTCCCGGCGTGAAAGCGCTGCGTGATGCCACCCGTGGTGGTGTAAACGCGGTGGTTCATGAGTTCGCGGCAGCCTGCGGTTGTGGTATTGAACTTTCAGAAGCGGCACTGCCGGTTAAACCTGCTGTGCGCGGCGTTTGCGAACTGCTGGGACTGGACGCCCTTAACTTTGCCAACGAAGGCAAACTGGTGATCGCCGTTGAACGCAACGCAGCAGAGCAAGTGCTGGCGGCGTTACATTCCCATCCATTGGGAAAAGATGCGGCGCTGATTGGCGAAGTAGTAGAACGTAAAGGTGTTCGTCTTGCCGGTCTGTATGGCGTGAAACGAACCCTCGATCTACCGCACGCCGAACCGCTTCCGCGTATATGCTAATAAAATTCTAAATCTCCTATAGTTAGTCAATGACCTTTTGCACCGCTTTGCGGTGCTTTCCTGGAAGAACAAAATGTCATATACACCGATGAGTGATCTCGGACAGCAAGGGTTGTTCGACATCACTCGGACACTATTGCAGCAGCCCGATCTGGCCTCGCTGTGTGAGGCTCTTTCGCAACTGGTAAAGCGTTCTGCGCTCGCCGACAACGCGGCGATTGTGTTGTGGCAAGCGCAGACTCAACGTGCGTCTTATTACGCATCGCGTGAAAAAGACACCCCCATTAAATATGAAGACGAAACTGTTCTGGCACACGGTCCGGTACGCAGCATTTTGTCGCGCCCTGATACGCTGCATTGCAGTTACGAAGAATTTTGTGAAACCTGGCCGCAGCTGGCCACAGGTGGGCTATACCCCAAATTTGGTCACTATTGCCTGATGCCACTGGCGGCGGAAGGGCATATTTTTGGTGGCTGTGAATTTATTCGTTATGACGATCGCCCCTGGAGCGAAAAAGAGTTCAATCGTCTGCAAACATTTACGCAGATCGTTTCTGTCGTCACCGAACAAATCCAGAGCCGCGTCGTTAACAATGTCGACTATGAGTTGTTATGCCGGGAACGCGATAACTTCCGCATCCTGGTCGCCATCACTAACGCGGTGCTTTCCCGCCTGGATATGGACGAACTGGTCAGCGAAGTCGCCAAAGAAATCCATTACTATTTCGACATTGACGATATCAGCATCGTCTTACGCAGCCACCGTAAAAACAAACTCAACATCTACTCCACTCACTATCTTGATAAACAGCATCCCGCTCACGAACAGAGCGAAGTCGATGAAGCCGGAACCCTCACCGAACGCGTCTTCAAAAGTAAAGAGATGCTGTTGATTAATCTCCACGAGCGGGACGATTTAGCCCCCTATGAACGCATGTTGTTCAACACCTGGGGCAACCAGATTCAAACCTTGTGCCTGTTACCGCTGATGTCTGGCGACACTATGCTGGGCGTGCTGAAACTGGCGCAATGCGAAGAGAAAGTCTTTACCACTACCAATCTGAATTTACTGCGCCAGATTGCCGAACGTGTGGCAATCGCTGTCGATAACGCCCTCGCCTATCAGGAAATTCATCGTCTGAAAGAACGGCTGGTTGATGAAAACCTCGCCCTGACCGAGCAGCTCAACAATGTTGATAGTGAATTTGGCGAGATTATTGGCCGCAGCGAAGCCATGTACAGCGTACTTAAACAAGTGGAAATGGTGGCGCAAAGTGACAGTACCGTTCTGATCCTCGGTGAAACTGGTACAGGTAAAGAGCTGATTGCCCGCGCGATCCATAATCTCAGTGGGCGTAATAATCGCCGCATGGTCAAAATGAACTGCGCGGCGATGCCTGCCGGATTGCTGGAAAGCGATCTATTTGGTCATGAGCGTGGGGCTTTTACCGGTGCCAGCGCTCAGCGCATTGGTCGTTTTGAACTGGCGGATAAAAGCTCACTATTCCTCGATGAAGTGGGCGATATGCCGCTGGAGTTACAGCCGAAGTTGCTGCGTGTATTACAGGAACAGGAGTTTGAACGTCTCGGCAGCAACAAAATCATTCAGACGGACGTACGTTTAATTGCCGCGACTAACCGCGATCTGAAAAAAATGGTCGCCGACCGAGAGTTCCGTAGCGATCTCTATTACCGCCTGAACGTATTCCCGATCCACCTGCCGCCACTACGCGAGCGTCCGGAAGATATTCCGCTGCTGGCGAAAGCCTTTACCTTCAAAATTGCCCGTCGTCTGGGGCGCAATATCGACAGCATTCCTGCCGAGACGCTGCGCATCCTGAGCAACATGGAATGGCCGGGCAACGTGCGTGAGCTGGAAAACGTCATCGAGCGCGCGGTATTGCTAACACGCGGCAACGTGCTGCAGCTGTCATTGCCAGATATTGCTTTACCAGAACCTGAAACGCCGCCTGCCGCAACGGTTGTCGCCCAGGAGGGCGAAGATGAATATCAGTTGATTGTTCGCGTGCTGAAAGAAACAAACGGCGTGGTTGCCGGGCCTAAAGGCGCTGCGCAACGTCTGGGGCTGAAACGCACGACTCTGCTGTCACGGATGAAGCGACTGGGAATTGATAAATCGGCATTGATTTAACAGATGTGGTTATACTCGATCAACATTCAATGAAAGGAGGCAGTATGGCAGTTTCAGCAAGAAATCAATTAACCGGAACAGTTAGCGCAGTAGCAATGGGCGCGGTGAATGATGAAGTAGAACTGACGCTGGCAGGTGGTGCAAAGCTGGTGGCAATTGTGACTCACAGCAGCCAGCAAGCGCTGGGTCTGGCGAAAGGGAAAGAAGCGATTGCCCTGATTAAAGCCCCGTGGGTCACGCTGGCAACGGAAGACTGTGGACTGAAATTCTCTGCTCGCAACCAGTTTGCTGGCAGCGTGTCGACAATCACCGAAGGCGCAGTGAACGCCACTGTCCATATCAAAACGGATGCGGGTTTTGAAATTGTGGCAGTGGTAACAAATGAAAGTCAGGATGAAATGAAACTCACCACTGGCTCGCGCGTTATTGCATTGATCAAAGCATCAGCCATCCTGATTGCCACCAAAGCGTAAGCGCCGTATTTGCCGGAGAGTATGGCTCTCCGGCAGATTTATTTCTTTGGACGATATTTTTCTGGCAACTCCGGCACCGGACGCTTGTCATCGATGAGATGACGCACGGTTAAGATCGGATGACGCCACAGCATTCTCGGCCCAACCCAACGCATAATCTGTTTCATCTCTTCACGCTTTGCAGGCTGGTAACAGTGCACCGGACACTGCTTACAGGCTGGTTTCTCTTCGCCGAACACACATTTATCCAGCCGCTTTTGCGCGTAAGCAAACAACGCCTCGTAATGCTCCGGCTCTGCTGACGCCTGCGGGCATTTCGCTTGATAAAGATCGATCATTTTTTTAATCGTCAGTTTTTCACGAGAGATACGCTTGCCGGACATGCTGCCTCCATACTCTTAAGGTGCATTTATATTACAACTTAATTTTAAAGGGGACTATGTCTCTGAAGGAGGAGGTTTCTTCAACCGACGAATTTGGCGATCTTGTTTCATCGTCATCACGCAAAAGCTGCAAAGCAGCATTTTTCGCGGAACCGACATCAAGAACTCACCTTTCGCGTCTTCCCCTGAAATGATTAACTCCGGTATCATGTGCGCCTTATGTGATTACAACGAAAATAAAAACCATCACACTACATTTAACATCAGGGAGCCGGACTTAACCCCATGAGTACAATAGAAAATTTCGACGCCCATACGCCCATGATGCAGCAGTATCTCAAGCTGAAAGCCCAGCATCCCGAGATCCTGCTGTTTTACCGGATGGGCGACTTTTATGAACTGTTTTATGACGACGCAAAACGGGCATCGCAACTGCTGGATATTTCACTGACCAAACGCGGTGCTTCAGCGGGAGAGCCAATCCCGATGGCGGGGATTCCCTACCATGCGGTGGAAAACTACCTCGCCAAACTGGTGAATCAGGGCGAATCCGTCGCTATTTGTGAACAGATTGGCGATCCGGCGACCAGCAAAGGGCCGGTTGAGCGCAAAGTTGTCCGTATCGTTACGCCGGGCACCATCAGCGATGAAGCGCTGTTGCAGGAACGTCAGGACAACCTGCTGGCGGCTATCTGGCAGGACAGTAAAGGTTTCGGCTACGCAACGCTGGATATCAGTTCCGGTCGTTTTCGCCTGAGCGAACCGGCAGACCGCGAAACGATGGCGGCAGAACTGCAACGTACGAATCCAGCGGAATTACTGTATGCGGAAGATTTCGCCGAGATGTCGCTGATTGAAGGTCGCCGCGGCCTGCGTCGTCGCCCGCTGTGGGAGTTTGAAATCGACACCGCTCGCCAGCAATTGAACCTGCAATTTGGCACCCGAGATCTGGTCGGTTTTGGTGTGGAGAACGCACCACGCGGACTTTGTGCTGCCGGTTGTCTGTTGCAGTATGCGAAAGATACCCAACGCACGACCCTGCCGCATATTCGTTCTATCACTATGGAACGTCAGCAGGACAGCATCATTATGGATGCCGCGACGCGTCGTAACCTGGAAATTACTCAGAACCTGGCCGGCGGTGCGGAAAATACGCTGGCTTCAGTGCTCGACTGCACTGTAACGCCGATGGGCAGCCGTATGCTGAAACGCTGGCTGCATATGCCAGTGCGCGATACCCGCGTGTTGCTTGAGCGCCAGCAAACTATTGGCGCATTGCAGGATTTCACCGCTGAGCTACAGCCGGTACTGCGTCAGGTCGGCGACCTGGAACGTATTCTGGCGCGTCTGGCGTTGCGTACCGCTCGCCCACGCGATCTGGCCCGTATGCGTCACGCTTTCCAGCAACTGCCAGAGTTGCGTGCGCAGTTAGAAAATGTCGATAGTGCACCGGTACAAGCGCTGCGTGAGAAGATGGGCGAGTTTGCCGAGCTGCGCGATCTGCTGGAGCGAGCAATCATCGACACACCACCGGTGCTGGTACGCGACGGTGGTGTTATTGCGACTGGTTATAACGAAGAACTGGATGAATGGCGCGCGCTGGCTGACGGCGCGACCGATTATCTGGAGCGTCTGGAAGTCCGCGAGCGTGAACGTACCGGCCTGGACACGCTGAAAGTTGGCTTTAATGCGGTGCACGGCTACTACATTCAAATCAGCCGTGGGCAAAGCCATCTGGCACCAATCAACTACATGCGTCGCCAGACGCTGAAAAACGCCGAGCGCTACATCATTCCAGAGCTAAAAGAGTACGAAGATAAAGTTCTCACCTCAAAAGGCAAAGCGCTGGCACTGGAAAAACAGCTTTATGAAGAGCTGTTCGACCTGTTGCTGCCGCATCTGGAAGCGTTGCAACAGAGCGCGAGCGCGCTGGCAGAACTTGATGTGCTGGTTAACCTGGCGGAGCGGGCCTATACCCTGAACTACACCTGCCCGACCTTTATTGATAAACCTGGCATTCGTATTACCGAAGGTCGCCATCCAGTGGTTGAACAGGTACTGAACGAACCGTTTATCGCTAACCCGCTAAACCTGTCGCCACAGCGCCGCATGTTGATCATCACCGGTCCGAACATGGGGGGTAAAAGTACCTATATGCGCCAGACCGCGTTGATTGCGCTGATGGCGTATATCGGCAGTTACGTCCCGGCGCAAAAGGTCGAGATTGGGCCGATCGATCGCATCTTTACCCGCGTAGGTGCCGCGGATGATCTGGCTTCCGGACGTTCAACCTTTATGGTGGAGATGACCGAAACCGCTAATATTCTGCATAACGCCACCGAATACAGTCTGGTGTTGATGGACGAGATTGGGCGCGGAACGTCCACTTACGATGGCCTGTCGCTGGCATGGGCGTGTGCGGAAAATCTGGCAAATAAGATCAAAGCGTTGACGCTGTTTGCTACCCACTATTTCGAGCTGACCCAGTTACCGGAGAAAATGGAAGGCGTCGCCAACGTGCATCTCGATGCACTGGAGCACGGCGACACCATTGCCTTTATGCATAGCGTGCAGGATGGCGCAGCGAGCAAAAGCTACGGCCTGGCGGTTGCAGCTCTGGCGGGTGTGCCAAAAGAGGTTATTAAGCGCGCACGGCAAAAACTGCGTGAGCTGGAAAGCATTTCGCCGAACGCCGCTGCTACGCAAGTGGATGGTACACAAATGTCTTTGCTGTCCGTACCGGAAGAAACTTCGCCTGCGGTCGAGGCACTGGAAAACCTCGACCCGGATTCACTGACTCCGCGTCAGGCGCTGGAATGGATTTATCGCTTGAAGAGTCTGGTGTAATAATAATTCCCGATAGTCTTTTGCTATCGGGAATATTAACAACAACTGACGAATCAAATAAAAATACCCTGTATAATAGGAAAGCTTATTTTACAGGGTAAAACCATGCCATCTACACGCTACCAAAAAATCAACGCCCATCACTATCGCCATATATGGACCGTTGGTGATATTCATGGTGACTATCAATTATTACAATCCCGCTTACATCAACTCTCTTTTTGCCCTGAAACCGACTTACTTATTTCGGTAGGCGATAACATCGATCGTGGGCCCGAGAGTCTTAACGTGCTGCGCCTGTTAAACCAGCCCTGGTTTATCTCCGTCAAAGGCAACCACGAAGCGATGGCGCTTGATGCATTCGAAACTGGCGATGGAAATATGTGGCTTGCCAGCGGTGGTGACTGGTTTTTCGATTTAAATGATTCAGAGCAACAAGAGGCAATAGATCTGTTGCTGAAATTCCATCACCTTCCACATATTATTGAAATCACTAACGACACCATAAAATATGTCATCGCACATGCAGATTATCCGGGGAAGGAGTATCAGTTTGGCAAAGAAATAGCGGAGAGCGAATTACTCTGGCCTGTTGATCGTGTGCAGAAATCACTTAATAGCGAATTACAAAAAATAAACGGTGCCGACTTCTTTATATTTGGTCATATGATGTTTGATAACATTCAGACGTTCGCTAACCAGATTTATATAGATACCGGATCGCCGAAAAGCGGGCGGCTGTCATTTTATAAAATAAAGTAGTCTCATGCTTCTTCTGTGAAGCATGAGTAACCCGGCGTTATTGCAGGTCATTATTCATTTTTCGCTACCAGCAAAGAGAGATCCAGCTTCGCCAGCGCGCGGCTGGCACTCTCCGGCAGACCATCGTCAGTAATGATCTGATCAAACTCGCTTAATGGTAACGCCAGCCATGTCGCCACCTGTCCATATTTCGTCGCATCACAGACCAAAACTCGCTGGCGGCTGGCACTGGCAATCGCCCGTTTCACCGTGACTTTATCTTCTGCTGGCGTAGAGATCCCCCGCACACTCCATGACGATGCAGAAATAAAAGCCTGATCAATCATCAGGCTACGCAGCATGGTCGCAGCGGCTTCCCCAACACAGGAACGGTTTTCCCGACACACTGCGCCGCCAGTGTGAATAATTGTGCAATTACTGTTGTCGAGCAAGTAGTCCGCAATAACGAAGTCGTTAGTAACCACTGTGAGTGGCTCCATGTGAATCAGATGCTGTGCAATCGCTAACGTGGTCGTTCCCGCATCCAGATAGATACAACGTCCCGGCTGAACAAGACTTGCCGCCAGCTTGCCAATAGCCGCTTTTTGCGTCATTGCCAGCGCAGTTTTTACCTGATGAGAAGGTTCATGCGCCACCCGTCCCGGAGACTGGACGCCCCCGGACACCAGCACAACGGCTCCCTGCTGCTCCAGTTTTTGTAAATCCCGACGAATGGTCATATGTGACACATTCATTCTGTCCGTTAGTTCAGCAATACTAACAATGCCTTTTTCAGCTACCATCTCAAGGATGATTTGGCGACGCTCTACGGGTATCAACTTTTGCTCCTTCCTTTGTCCTGCTGACATTCTACGCTATTTGCCTGCGAAACGTGTGCGGCGCAACTAACGCTTAGTTCACATAAAATAACACACAATGTTAATTTTTGTGAATCAGCTCACCATATCGTTATCTTTCCGCGCTTATATTCACAACATCAAACAAAATATCACTTAAATTAACAAGGAGAGCAGATGAAAACGGGATCGGAGTTTCATGTCGGTATCGTTGGCTTAGGGTCAATGGGAATGGGAGCAGCACTGTCATGTGTCCGCGCAGGTCTTTCTACCTGGGGCGCAGACCTGAACAGCAATGCCTGCGCTACGTTGAAAGAGGCTGGTGCTTGCGGGGTTTCTGATAACGCCGCGACGTTTGCCGAAAAACTGGACGCTCTGCTGGTGCTGGTGGTCAATGCGACCCAGGTTAAACAGGTGCTGTTTGGTGAAAAAGGCGTTGCACAACATCTGAAACCCGGTACGGCAGTAATGGTTTCTTCCACTATCGCCAGTGCTGATGCGCAAGAAATTGCTACCGCTCTGGCTGGATTCGGTCTGGAAATGCTGGATGCGCCGGTTTCTGGTGGTGCGGTAAAAGCCGCTAACGGTGAAATGACTGTCATGGCCTCCGGTAGCGATATTGCCTTTGAACGACTGGCACCCGTGCTGGAAGCCGTTGCCGGAAAAGTTTATCGCATCGGTTCAGAACCGGGACTGGGTTCGACCGTAAAAATTATCCACCAGTTGTTAGCGGGCGTACATATTGCTGCCGGCGCCGAAGCGATGGCGCTTGCAGCCCGTGCGGGGATCCCGCTGGATGTGATGTATGACGTCGTGACCAATGCCGCCGGAAATTCATGGATGTTCGAAAACCGGATGCGTCATGTGGTGGATGGCGATTACACCCCGCATTCAGCCGTCGATATTTTTGTTAAGGATCTTGGTCTGGTTGCCGATACCGCCAAAGCCCTGCACTTCCCGCTGCCATTGGCCTCAACAGCATTGAATATGTTCACCAGCGCCAGTAACGCGGGTTACGGGAAAGAAGACGATAGCGCAGTTATCAAGATTTTCTCTGGCATCACTCTACCGGGAGCGAAATCATGATCAAGATTGGCGTTATCGCCGATGATTTTACCGGCGCGACGGATATCGCCAGTTTTCTGGTGGAAAACGGTCTACCAACGGTACAAATTAACGGTGTTCCAACAGGTAAAATGCCGGAAGCAATCGACGCACTGGTGATCAGCCTGAAAACGCGCTCCTGTCCGGTGGTTGAAGCCACACAGCAATCGCTGGCGGCTCTGAGCTGGTTGCAACAGCAAGGTTGCAAACAGATCTATTTCAAATACTGCTCTACTTTCGACAGTACGGCGAAAGGGAATATCGGCCCGGTTACCGATGCATTAATGGATGCTCTCGACACGCCGTTTACGGTCTTCTCTCCGGCCCTGCCGGTCAACGGACGTACGGTTTATCAGGGGTATTTGTTCGTAATGAATCAACTGCTGGCCGAATCCGGGATGCGCCATCACCCGGTAAATCCCATGACCGACAGCTATCTTCCCCGTCTGGTTGAATCGCAATCCACAGGGCGCTGCGGCGTCGTTTCAGCACATGTTTTCGAACAAGGTGTGAAAGCCGTTCGTCAGGAGCTGGCTCGCTTACAGCAAGAGGGCTATCGCTACGCGGTGCTTGATGCGCTGACCGAACACCATCTGGAAATTCAGGGGGAAGCCTTGCGCGATGCCCCACTGGTAACGGGCGGTTCTGGTCTGGCGATTGGCCTTGCCCGGCAGTGGGCGCAAGAAAACGGTAACCAGGCTCGCAAAGCAGGGCATCCGCTCGCTGGGCGCGGCGTAGTGCTCTCCGGTTCATGCTCTCAAATGACCAACCGCCAGGTAGCACATTACCGTCAAATTGCACCAGCCCGTGAAGTTGATGTGGCACGCTGCCTCTCAATTGAAACTCTGGCCGCTTATGCACACGAACTGGCAGAGTGGGTTCTGGGCCAGGAAAGTGTACTTGCTCCACTGGTTTTTGCCACCGCAAGCACTGACGCATTGGCAGCAATTCAACAGCAATACGGTGCACAAAAAGCCAGTCAGGCAGTAGAAACACTGTTTTCTCAACTAGCGGCGCGGTTAGCAGCGGAAGGCGTGACACGCTTTATTGTCGCAGGCGGTGAGACCTCCGGCGTAGTCACACAGAGCCTGGGAATAAAAGGGTTTCATATTGGCCCAACCATTTCCCCTGGCGTGCCGTGGGTAAACGCACTGGATAAGCCTGTCTCACTCGCCCTTAAATCTGGCAACTTCGGTGATGAAGCCTTTTTTTCACGAGCCCAAAGAGAGTTTTTATCATGAGCGATTTCGCAAAAGTAGAGCAGTCTTTGCGAGAGGAGATGACGCGGATTGCCAGTTCATTCTTTCAGCGCGGCTATGCAACCGGTTCGGCTGGCAATCTGTCGCTGCTTTTACCTGACGGGAATTTACTGGCGACACCGACAGGTTCATGCCTGGGCAATCTCGATCCGCAGCGGCTTTCCAAAGTCGCCGCGGATGGCGAATGGTTAAGTGGTGACAAACCCTCGAAAGAGGTGCTCTTTCATCTGGCGCTGTATCGCAACAATCCGCGCTGTAAAGCGGTGGTGCATTTGCACAGCACATGGTCGACGGCGCTTTCCTGCCTGCAAGGGCTGGACAGCAGCAACGTTATTCGTCCGTTCACACCATACGTGGTGATGCGGATGGGAAATATCCCGCTGGTGCCTTATTACCGACCGGGCGATAAACGCATCGCACAGGATCTGGCGGAACTGGCAGCAGACAATCAGGCTTTTTTACTGGCAAATCATGGCCCAGTGGTTTGCGGTGAAAGCCTGCAAGAAGCCGCCAACAATATGGAAGAGCTGGAGGAAACGGCAAAGCTGATTTTTATTCTCGGTGACCGCCCGATCCGTTATCTGACCGCAGGTGAAATTGCGGAATTAAGGAGTTAATGCAATGCCTCGTTTTGCAGCTAATTTATCCATGATGTTCACCGAAGTGCCTTTTATTGAACGCTTCGCCGCAGCGCGAAAAGCCGGGTTCGATGCTGTGGAGTTTCTGTTTCCCTATGACTACTCCCCCCAGCAAATCCAGCAGCAACTGGTGCAAAACCATCTGACACTGGCGCTGTTCAATACCGCTCCCGGAGATATTAATGCGGGAGAATGGGGATTATCCGCCCTTCCCGGACGTGAGCACGAAGCACGCGCAGACATCGACCTGGCACTGGAATATGCATTGGCGCTCAATTGTGAACAAGTCCATGTGATGGCAGGCGTCGTGCCCGCTGGCGAAGATGCTGAACGGTACCGGGCAGTATTTATTGATAATCTCCGCTACGCTGCCGACCGCTTTGCGCCACACGGCAAGCGAATATTGGTTGAAGCACTCAGCCCCGGCGTTAAGCCTCATTATCTCTTCTCCAGCCAGTATCAGGCACTGGCTATTGTTGAAGAGGTTGCGCGAGATAACGTATTTATTCAACTGGATACTTTCCATGCGCAAAAAGTAGATGGCAACCTGACACATTTAATCCGCGACTACGCCGGGAAATATGCGCACGTACAAATTGCCGGACTACCTGATCGACATGAACCGGACGATGGAGAAATCAACTATCCGTGGCTGTTCCGCCTGTTCGATGAAGTGGGATATCAGGGCTGGATCGGTTGTGAATACAAACCTCGTGGCCTCACCGAAAAAGGGCTTGGCTGGTTTGACGCCTGGCGCTAATTCGCTCAATCCCTAATTACAACGTACCCATACATCCCCCCATCTACGGATGGGGTAGGTTAACTATAACTTTCAGACAGGGTTTCCCATGTCCACAATTACATTGTTATGCATTGCGTTAGCTGGCGTAATCATGCTGTTGCTACTGGTCATCAAGGCAAAGGTACAACCATTCGTTGCTCTGCTCCTCGTCAGCCTGTTAGTCGCACTTGCGGCGGGTATACCGGCGGGCGAAGTGGGTAAAGTGATGATCGCCGGGATGGGCGGTGTGCTTGGTTCCGTCACTATTATTATTGGTCTGGGCGCTATGCTGGGGCGTATGATCGAACACTCTGGTGGTGCAGAGTCACTGGCTAATTATTTCAGTCGCAAGCTAGGTGACAAACGAACTATCGCTGCGCTGACTCTGGCAGCGTTCTTCCTCGGTATTCCCGTCTTCTTTGATGTCGGCTTTATTATTCTTGCGCCAATCATTTACGGTTTTGCCAAGGTTGCCAAAATATCACCACTCAAATTTGGCCTGCCTGTCGCTGGGATCATGCTCACTGTTCACGTGGCGGTACCGCCGCATCCAGGCCCTGTCGCCGCAGCGGGGTTACTCCACGCAGACATCGGCTGGCTAACCATCATCGGTATTGCGATTTCTATTCCCGTAGGGATTGTTGGCTACTTTGCAGCGAAAATAATCAATAAGCGCCAATATGCGATGTCGGTCGAGGTACTGGAACAGATGCAACTGGCTCCGGCCAGTGAGGAAGGCGCGACAAAATTAAGCGATAAAATAAATCCACCGGGCGTCGCGCTGGTCACCTCGCTAATTGTTATTCCTATCGCGATTATCATGGCGGGTACGGTTTCTGCAACACTGATGCCGCCTTCGCATCCCCTGCTTGGTACGCTACAGTTGATCGGCTCCCCAATGGTAGCTCTAATGATTGCGCTGGTGCTGGCATTCTGGTTATTGGCTTTACGTCGCGGCTGGAGCTTACAACACACCAGCGACATTATGGGCTCTGCCCTTCCCACTGCGGCGGTAGTGATTTTGGTTACTGGTGCTGGAGGGGTATTTGGCAAAGTGCTGGTGGAATCGGGCGTCGGTAAAGCCCTTGCCAACATGTTACAAATGATTGACCTGCCTCTGTTACCAGCCGCATTTATTATTTCACTGGCGCTGCGTGCATCGCAGGGGTCAGCAACCGTAGCAATCCTGACAACCGGCGGGTTACTCTCAGAAGCGGTGATGGGATTAAATCCGATTCAGTGCGTATTGGTGACGCTGGCAGCCTGCTTTGGTGGGCTTGGCGCGTCACATATTAATGACTCAGGGTTCTGGATTGTGACCAAATATCTGGGGTTGTCGGTAGCAGACGGTCTGAAAACCTGGACAGTGTTAACGACCATTCTCGGTTTTACCGGATTCTTAATTACCTGGTGCGTATGGCTCGTCATCTAATAATCCAGATAAGATATGATGTATCGTTTAAGTGCCTGATAAGGGTGTAATGTATGCCAATATTAACCTCGGTAATATCTCGCTACCGAGGTTAATTTTCACTTTGCAATATAATTACAGTCTCTTGCAAGTTGATTTTATCTTAGTAATAAGAACCGACCAATCTTATTGCCATTTCGATATTAGCAGGCATAGATGCGTCGTAGCCATACATATGGCCATATTTCGGACGTAATACTTCAGTTACTTTCTTAATAATTGCTTCGCGCTGGGCTCGCGCAAAATCAGCATGATTATTTGCCGTTTTATTCATAAATTTACCAAAACTTTCTTCTTTTCTGACTTTAATTGTCGTATCCCGAAGATCATTAAGAAACTGGCGTTGAAATTTAAAATCATCGTGTGAACCAATATTACCATGCCCGCCAATAAAATATTTCCAGTCAAGCATTTCAACCTGACGCAAATTACTGTCATGGTAAACCAACGTATCCGATACGGCGAAGCCCATCATCGGCAGTTGGTCAGGATTCAGGAGATCCGGGCTGTGAGCTACTTTTTCCTGTTTTAGCAACCATACAGAATGGTCGTCGGTATGTCCTGCTTTAACAAATCGGTGTAATTCAATGGTCTGCTTTTCAAATTTAAACTGGTCATCTTTTTTACTTAAAACCTGAGTGGCGACGGGTAAGCGACTGTTCATAAATTGCATTTTTTCAGCAGTGGCTTTACTGGCAATAATACGCAGATTCACGCCTTCTTTCTTCGCCTCATCGTTCCAAAATGGACTATCGCCAATGTGATCCACATGGTAATGAGAATAAACCAGCGCTGTTACGGGTAATGGAGTCACATCACGAATTGCCTGTAATAAATATTTACCGCGACCCTCCGGAGCATCAAACAGCAAAACCCCTTTGTCTCCGACATAAAACGTAGTGGAATAAAAATAGCGTTGAACATAATAAGTTCTCTCGCCAATTTTTTGTAAAATATAAGGCTGAGACATATTTCTTTCAAAAAGGTTATTGAGTTTATCGCTTGGCGATATTATTTTTTCCGCTGAAGGTTCAACATAACTTGCATTAACTGTAGACGAATTTGCAGTCGAAATTTCCGTTTGAGCAAAAACACTACCAGATATAAGAGAAGAGGCTAGAATTGTATATTTTTTAATGCCTTGCATACGTAGTCCTTTATTAATGTGTTGTTGATTTATAGCATCTCTGAACAGACTGTTATTTTAGATATTACTACGTTACGAGATTCATTTTTCTTCGAATATTATGTTTGTCTCATTCAAAAAATATGTTCATCATTTGATGGTTTAAATAATATCTGCAAGGCATAATACTCCACATCTTTAAAACCTGCCTCAAAAAATCATTCATTAGTAAAAAGGATATTTATATGCAAAACATAGCTGTGGTTTATTATTCAGGATATGGTCACACTAAACTGGTTGCTGAAAAAGTGGCACAAGGCGCCCATGCAGATTTAATTTCGATTGATAACGAAGGAAATATCACTGAGCAGGAGTGGGAAAAACTGGACGCAGCCGATGCCATTATCTTCGGTGCTCCCACCTATATGGGCGGTGCGCCATGGCAATTCAAGAAATTTGCTGATGCCAGTTCCAAAGCGTGGTTTACACGTAAATGGCAGGATAAAGTCTTCGGGGGTTTCACCAACAGCGCCAGCCTGAATGGCGATAAACAAGTTACGCTGATCTATCTGCAAACGCTGGCTTCACAGCATGGCGGTCTGTGGGTGAGTTTAGGTCAGGCTCCTGCCAATGTGCTTGCGTCAACCAGGGAAGATGTAAACAATCTGGGCGGTTCAGTCGGTTTGCTGGTGCAATCTCCAGCCGATGCGGGTGCAGACCAAATCCCTACGGGCGATCTGGATACAGCCGTGAAATATGGTGAACGCGTGGCGACAATTACTGCGCGCTTAAAATGATGATTGCCGAATGTGACGCTGACGCGTCTATCCGGTCTTCTACATCTAAAAAGTGCCGTCCCCTGGTCAGTCAGATAAAGTTTTAACGCTGTATCCGATAACAGTTCAACATGTACCAAAAGAAAAAAAGCCAGCCTCGCTTGAGACTGGCCTTTCTGACAGATGCTTACTTACTCGCGGAACAGCGCTTCGATATTCAGCCCCTGCGTTTGCAGGATTTCGCGCAAACGGCGCAGGCCTTCAACCTGAATCTGGCGAACACGTTCACGGGTGAGGCCAATTTCACGACCTACATCTTCCAGTGTTGCCGCTTCGTACCCCAGCAAACCGAATCGACGTGCCAGTACTTCACGCTGTTTGGCGTTCAGCTCGAACAGCCATTTGACGATGCTCTGCTTCATATCGTCATCTTGCGTGGTATCTTCCGGACCATTCTCTTTTTCATCGGCCAGGATGTCCAGCAACGCTTTTTCGGAATCACCACCCAGCGGGGTGTCTACCGAGGTAATGCGCTCGTTAAGACGAAGCATACGGCTGACGTCATCAACTGGCTTATCCAGTTGCTCTGCGATCTCTTCCGCACTTGGTTCGTGGTCCAGCTTATGGGACAACTCACGTGCGGTTCGCAGGTAAACGTTCAGCTCCTTTACGATGTGAATCGGCAAACGAATAGTACGGGTTTGGTTCATAATCGCCCGTTCGATCGTCTGGCGAATCCACCAGGTTGCGTATGTTGAGAAGCGGAAACCACGTTCCGGGTCAAACTTCTCTACCGCGCGGATCAGCCCCAGGTTGCCCTCTTCGATCAGGTCCAGCAACGCCAGACCACGATTGCCATAACGGCGGGCAATTTTTACCACCAGACGCAAGTTACTCTCGATCATCCGGCGGCGAGAGGCGACATCTCCACGCAGTGCGCGACGCGCAAAATAAACTTCTTCTTCGGCCGTTAACAGTGGTGAATAACCAATCTCACCAAGGTAAAGCTGAGTCGCGTCCAACACACGCTGTGTGGCTCCCTGCGATAACAGTTCCTCTTCGGCCAAATCGTTATCACTGGGTTCCTCTTCTACTAAGGCCTTTTCGTCAAAAACCTCAACTCCGTTCTCATCAAATTCCGCATCTTCATTTAAATCATGAACTTTCAGCGTATTCTGACTCATAAGGTGGCTCCTACCCGTGATCCCTTGACGGAACATTCAAGCAAAAGCCTGGTTCCGCCGATTTATCGCTGCGGCAAATAACGCAGCGGGTTTACGGATTTCCCCTTGTAACGAATTTCAAAATGCAAGCGTGTTGAACTGGTTCCGGTGCTACCCATGGTTGCTATTTTTTGCCCCGCCTTCACTTCTTGTTGTTCCCGGACCAGCATTGTGTCGTTATGGGCGTAGGCACTCAGGTAATCATCATTATGTTTGATGATAATCAGATTACCGTAGCCGCGCAGCGCGTTACCGGCATAAACAACGCGGCCATCTGCGGTCGCGATAATTGCCTGTCCTTTGCTGCCTGCGATATCAATCCCCTTGTTGCCCCCCTCAGAAGCGCCAAAGGTTTCGATCACTTTGCCCTCAGTCGGCCAGCGCCAGGTGGAGATAGGCGTACTGGTTGATGTACTGCTGACAGTCGGCTCGGTTGTGCTTGCTGTTGGTACCGTTACAGGCGCTGTGACCGTGGTCGCAGTTGGCTTGTTGTTCGGCAACATTTTGTTAGCACTCTGTTCACCCGAAGACTCAGAATACGTAATTGTCGGTTGCGACGCAACAGCAACGGTGGAATTTTGTGCAGGCTTGATCACAACTCCTTGCTCTGCTGCGTCGGCCTGGGTAATGGCATTTCCGCCTGTGATTGGCGTACCGGAAGCATTACCCACCTGTAAGGTCTGACCGACGTTCAGCGCGTATGGTGCCTGAATATTGTTGCGCTGAGCAAGGTCACGGAAATCGTTGCCAGTAATCCAGGCGATATAGAAAAGCGTGTCGCCTTTTTTCACGGTGTATGTACTGCCGCTATAACTGCCTTTCGGAATGTTCCCATACTGACGGTTGTAGACGATTCGTCCGTTTTCCATCTGTACCGGCTGCTGAGCTACTGGCTGCACAGGCTGGATTTGCGGTTGTTGAGTAGCCTGAATTTGTGGCTGCTGTACCGGCTGAATTTGCGGTTGCTGCGCTGTAGACGTCGTCCCCATTTTCGGCGGCGGCGTAATCAACATACCAGAATTGGTATTTGCGGGCGCATTGCCATTAACGGAGCTGACCGGTGCCGGTGGATTTGAAGTGTCAGAACAGCCTGCCAGCCATAGCGAAACCAGTGACAATGCCGCAATGCGGCGAACGGTGAATTTTGGGCTTCCCGCGCTCATTTATCCCCCAGGAAAAATTGGTTAATAACCAGTGACATAATTACCGTGCAAGGCACCATACTGAACACTGGAAAAGATGTTCACGATACGCTGACTTGCGGCAAAATAACCAGGAAAAATCCAGGTATTTCCTCACGTTTTAAGCCAGCTCACCCTTCACTAAAGGGACAAAGCGCACGGCCTCCACGGTATCGATAATAAATTCGCCTCCCCGACGACGCACCCGTTTCAAATACTGGTGCTCCTCCCCTACGGGTAAGACGAGAATCCCGCCTTCGTCCAGCTGCGTCATTAGCGCAGTTGGAATTTCAGGCGGCGCCGCCGTAACAATGATAGCGTCAAACGGCGCGCGTGCCTGCCAACCTTGCCATCCATCGCCATGACGGGTTGAAACATTATGTAAATCAAGATTTTTCAGGCGGCGACGCGCCTGCCACTGCAAGCCTTTAATCCGTTCAACCGAGCAAACATGTTGGACAAGATGCGCCAGGATTGCAGTTTGATATCCCGAACCAGTGCCAATTTCCAGCACCCGCGACTGCGGCGTCAGCTCGAGTAATTCGGTCATTCGCGCCACCATATACGGCTGCGAAATTGTCTGCCCCTGACCTATCGGCAAGGCGATATTGTCCCAGGCTTTTTGTTCAAACGCTTCATCAACGAATTTTTCACGCGGCACGGCGGCAAGTGCATTCAGCACCAGCTCATCCTGAATACCTTGCGCACGTAATTGATCCAGAAGTGCTTGTACGCGTCTGCTTACCATTGCGTGCCAACTCCCACGCTGTTTAACCAGTCTGAAACCACATCTTGCGCGCTATGCGCAGTTAAATCCACATGCAGCGGCGTGATGGAAACATAGCCCTCATCTACCGCAGCAAAATCGGTCCCCGGACCGGCATCACATTTACCGCCCGGCGGGCCAATCCAGTACAGCGTATTGCCGCGCGGATCTTGCTGCGGGATCACCTGATCTGCCGGATGTCGTGTACCGCAGCGCGTCACGCGAATACCTTTGATTTGATCCAATGGTAAATCCGGAACGTTAATATTAAGAATACGCCCGGTGCGCAGCGGCTCTTTACACAGTGCGCGCAAAATTGAGCAGGTTACCGCCGCGGCAGTGTCGTAATGTTTATGCCCGTCAAGCGAGACGGCAAGCGCCGGAAAACCTAAATGACGGCCTTCCATCGCGGCCGCTACCGTACCGGAATAAATAACATCATCCCCCAGATTCGGCCCGGCGTTAATTCCGGACACAACAATGTCCGGGCGCGGGCGCATCAGAGCATTTACGCCAAGATAGACGCAATCGGTCGGGGTTCCCATTTGCACAGCAATATCACCATTTTCAAAGGTAAACGTGCGCAGGGAGGATTCCAGTGTCAGAGAATTAGAAGCGCCGCTGCGGTTACGATCGGGGGCGACCACCTGAACGTCAGCAAACTCACGCAAGGCTTTCGCCAGCGTTTGTATACCGGGTGCATGTACCCCGTCATCATTACTCAGCAATATGCGCATAATCACCTGTTGTGTTGATAAGTTCCCTGACAACGCTGGTTGCAAAACTTCCCGCCGGAAGCCAGAAACGGATTTCTACGGTGACGTCATCCCACCAGTTCCAGCTTAATTGTTGCGGATACAGCAGCATCGCTCTGCGCGCGGCTTCAACTTTTTCGCGCACCAGTAAGGTTTGTAATTCAGTTTCTTCGGCGACAGCTGCTTGTTCGAATGCCAGCGCTTCACGCTGAGTTCCCCACTCGCCACTGCCCGGCAATGCGGCGGTTATCATCAGCACTTTATCGTTGACGCGACGCTGTAATTCCGCCAGTTCTTCGGTGGTTGCGACAAACCAGCTACCACGTCCGGCTAATTGTAGCGCATCGCCGTCAACAACTTGATTAACGTCTGCTTTTTTGAGGCGCTCAGCAACAATCTGATTAAACAACGCACTGCGGGCTGCCGACAACCAAAAACTACGTTTATTGCGATCGCGCACCGGAGTATTGGTTTGCGCCCAGCGCAGCGCACCCTGCAAGTTGCTACCGCCAATCCCAAAACGTTGGGCACCGAAGTAGTTCGGTACACCTTTTACGCAAATATCGATCAGACGTTGTTCAACGTCATCGCGATTGCTCACTTCGCGTAGTACCAGGGTAAAGGCGTTACCTTTCAGCGCCCCTAAACGCAGCTTGCGCTTGTGCCGCGCATACTCCAGCACCTGGCAGCCTTCCAGTTGAAAGGCGCTCAGATCGGGCATCTCTTTGCCCGGCACGCGAGCGCATAACCACTGTTCCGTAACAGCATGTTTATCTTTTTGCCCAGCGAAGCTGACTTCACGGGCATGAATTTTCAGGAATTTCGCCAGTGCATCCGCCACAAAACGGGTATTGCAGCCGTTTTTGAGGATTCTAACCAGAATATGCTCACCTTCACCATCAGGCTCAAAGCCCAAATCTTCCACCACCACAAAGTCTTCCGGATTGGCTTTCAGCAGCCCGGTGCCTTGCGGTTTACCGTGGAGGTAAGTGAGATTATCAAACTCAATCATTTTGTTGCCTTAATGAGTAGCGCCACCGCTTCACAGGCAATCCCTTCCCCACGTCCGGTAAATCCCAGTTTTTCCGTAGTAGTGGCTTTCACGTTAACATCATCCATATGGCAGCCGAGATCTTCGGCAATAAACACGCGCATTTGTGGAATGTGCGGCAACATCCTCGGTGCCTGAGCGATGATAGTGACATCGACGTTGCCGAGGGCATAACCTTTCGCCTGAATACGACGCCAGGCTTCGCGCAACAGCTCGCGGCTGTCGGCACCTTTAAATGCCGGATCGGTATCCGGGAACAGCTTGCCTATATCTCCCAGCGCCGCCGCGCCAAGCAATGCATCGGTCAACGCATGGAGCGCCACGTCGCCATCAGAATGCGCCAGCAGCCCTTTTTCGTAAGGAATGCGTACGCCACCAATGATAATTGGGCCTTCACCGCCAAAGGCGTGTACGTCAAAACCGTGTCCAATTCGCATTATGTATTCTCCTGATGGATGGTTCGGGTGAGGTAAAATTCGGCCAGCGCCAAATCCTCCGGGCGCGTTACCTTGATGTTATCCGCGCGGCCTTCAACAAGTTGCGGATGAAAACCGCAATATTCCAGCGCCGAGGCCTCATCGGTAATGGTAGCGCCTTCATTTAGAGCGCGCGTCAGGCAGTCATGTAACAGCTCACGAGGGAAAAATTGCGGCGTCAGCGCGTGCCATAAGCCGTTGCGATCAACGGTATGAGCAATGGCATTTTTGCCCGGTTCGGCACGTTTCATCGTATCGCGCACCGTCGCAGCGAGGATCCCTCCCGTGCGGCTGGTTTCGCTCAACGCCAACAATCGCGCGAGGTCATCCTGATGCAGACAAGGACGAGCGGCGTCATGCACCAATACCCACTGCGCGTCGCCAGCGGCTTTCAGACCTGCCAGCACGGAATCGGCACGCTCTTCACCACCATCAACAACCGTGATTCGTGGATGATTCGCCAGAGGAAGTTGTGCAAAGCGGCTATCGCCAGGACTTATGGCAATGACGACACGTTTCACCCTGGGATGCGCCAGCAGCGCATGCACCGAGTGTTCAAGAATGGTTTGATTACCGATTGAGAGATATTGCTTAGGACATTCCGTTTGCATTCGGCGGCCAAATCCGGCCGCCGGAACCACGGCGCAAACATCCAAATGAGTGGTTGCCATGTTAATTCCCGGGCTGATTTATCGATTGTTTTGCCCCGCAGACTGTGCGCGCTTTGACGCGTCAGGCACCAGACGATAAAACGTTTCGCCCGGCCTGGTCATGCTGAGTTCATTACGCGCACGCTCTTCGAGCGCCTCCTGGCCGCCATTGAGATCGTCAATTTCGGCAAAAAGCTGATCGTTTCGCGCTTTAAGTTTCGCGTTTGTAGCTTGCTGTGCCGCCACATCATTATTGACGCGAGTATAGTCATGTATACCGTTCTTACCGAACCACAGCGAATACTGTAGCCAGACCAGAATAGCCAGCAACAGCAGCGTTAGTTTACCCATCCTGCCCCCTGAAAAACGGCATCTTCATCCCATGCATCCGAAGACGACTCTACATCCTCTGTTGGGGATACCGCGACAACGCGGGCAAATGTACCACATTTGTCCATTGTTACGTATACCCAGGGCGTGCAGAACATAATCTCATTATTAGTTACGGATTGAATTATGAACAGAATAGAGAGGAAAGAACAATTAACCCAGTAGCCACATAAACAGCGCACCAAACATAATGCCAACCGTCGCCAGAGTGAAAACAATACTGTAGCGTAGCTTTCCGTCCATCAATGAATGCAGTGCAATCCCCACCACCACTGCGACGGGCATCAGCGCCAGAAAGAAAGGCCAGGTGTAGATAAAAAAGAGCAGCGTGTTAGAGCCATAAATCAACATCGGAATTGCCAACGCGCACAGCCACGATAAAAAACCAACCACAGCGCCTGGCAGCGACCATGTGGTGTCTTCAACCTCAGTAAGGCCGTCGTTATTTGTTAATGTAATGTTGTGGCTGTTACGCATATCTGATCCTGTTACTTTGACGAACCGGGCATGAAAACCCGGTGGTGTCTCAGGATCTGATAATATCGTTCTGTCTCAACAGATCTAATAATTGCTGTACCAAATTTGTTACTAATTGTTCACCATTGAGATGAATTTCTGCCGATTCAGGCGCTTCGTAAACGGAATCTATTCCCGTAAAGTTGCGCAGTTCACCGGCACGCGCTTTCTTATATAAACCTTTTGGATCGCGGGCTTCGCAAATCGCCAGCGGCGTATCGACAAACACTTCGATAAAGCGCCCTTCTCCTACGCGTTCGCGAACCATCTGGCGTTCGGCGCGGTGTGGCGAGATAAATGCGGTCAGCACCACCAGTCCGGCTTCAACCATCAAATTCGCCACTTCACCGACGCGACGGATATTCTCTTTACGGTCGGCATCGCTAAAACCGAGATCGCTGCATAATCCGTGGCGAACGTTGTCGCCATCCAGCAGATACGTACTGACGCCAAGTTTATGTAACGCCTCCTCCAGCGCCCCCGCGACGGTTGATTTACCGGAACCAGAGAGGCCGGTAAACCACAGCACAACACCACGATGACCGTGGTGCTGTTCGCGTTGTTGCGGAGTTACTGGGTGGCTATGCCAGACGACGTTTTCGTCATGCAGAGCCATTATTTATCTCCCAGTAAATCGCGCGCACCCCAATGCGGGAAATGGCGGCGAACCAGGGCATTCAATTCCAGTTCGAATGCACTGAATTCAGATGGCGCAGCAGTTGCCTGGCTAACTGGTTCGTGCACCATACCGGCACCTACGGTCACATTACTCAGGCGATCGATAAAAATCAGCCCACCGGTAACCGGGTTTTGCTGATAACGATCTAACACCAGTGGCTCGTCAAAGGTGAGATCTACCAGGCCGATGCCGTTCAGCGGCAGGTTTTCAACTTCGCGTTGGGTAAGGTTATTGATATCAACCTGATAACGAATGCCATCAACACGAGCACGCGTCTTCTTACCGGCAATTTTGATGTCATAACTCTGGCCCGGGGAAAGCGGCTGTTCCGCCATCCATACCACATCCACCGACGCGCTCTGCACAGCCGGTAACGCTTCGTCTGCCGCCAGCAGCAGATCGCCACGGCTGATGTCGATCTCATCCGTCAGCACCAGGGTGATCGCTTCTCCGGCAAAGGCTTCTTCGCGATCGCCATCAAAAGTCACGATCCGCGCGACGTTTGATTCCACACCAGAGGGCAGCACTTTGACACGTTGCCCGACTTCCACGCGACCGGATGCCAGCGTTCCGGCGTAGCCACGAAAATCGAGATTCGGACGGTTAACGTACTGCACCGGGAAGCGCATTGGCTGAGCATCCACCACTCGCTGGATCTCCACGGTTTCCAGCACTTCCAGCAGTGTCGGACCGCTGTACCACGACATACTTTCACTTTGCGAAGCCACGTTGTCGCCTTCCAGTGCGGAGAGCGGCACAAAGCGGATATCCAGATTACCCGGCAGCTGCCCGGCAAAAGTCAGATAATCTTCACGAATACGGGTGAACGTCTCTTCACTGTAATCCACCAGATCCATTTTGTTGATCGCCACGACCAGATGTTTGATCCCCAACAGTGTGGAGATAAAACTATGACGACGGGTTTGATCGAGCACGCCTTTACGGGCATCGATCAGTAAGATCGCCAGTTCACATGTCGATGCGCCAGTCGCCATATTGCGGGTGTACTGCTCGTGCCCTGGGGTGTCGGCGATAATAAATTTACGCTTCTCGGTAGAGAAATAGCGGTAGGCCACATCAATAGTGATGCCCTGTTCGCGCTCAGCTTGCAGGCCGTCCACCAGCAGTGCCAGATCCAGCTTTTCGCCCTGGGTGCCGTGACGCTTACTGTCGTTATGCAGCGATGAGAGCTGATCTTCGTAGATTTGGCGGGTATCGTGTAGCAGGCGACCAATCAGGGTACTTTTGCCGTCATCGACGCTACCACAGGTCAGAAAACGCAGCAGGCTTTTATGTTGTTGCGCAATCATCCAGGCTTCGACGCCGCCTTCATTGGCGATTTGTTGTGCAAGTGCGGTGTTCATCTTAAAAATACCCCTGACGTTTTTTCAGCTCCATAGACCCCGCCTGGTCGCGGTCAATCACGCGGCCCTGACGTTCACTGGTGGTGGAAACCAGCATCTCTTCGATGATCTCCGGCAGTGTTTGCGCATTTGATTCCACCGCGCCGGTCAGCGGCCAACAGCCCAGTGTGCGGAAACGCACCATCCGTTTTTTAATCACTTCGCCCGGTTGCAGGTCGATACGGTTGTCATCAATCATCATCAACATACCGTCGCGTTCCAGAACCGGACGTTCCGCAGCAAGATACAGCGGAACAATGTCGATATTTTCCAGCCAGATGTATTGCCAGATATCCTGCTCGGTCCAGTTAGAGAGCGGGAAGACGCGGATGCTTTCGCCTTTGTTAATTTGCCCGTTGTAGTTGTGCCACAGCTCCGGGCGCTGATTTTTCGGATCCCAGCGATGGAAGCGGTCACGGAAAGAGTAGATTCGCTCTTTAGCGCGGGATTTCTCTTCGTCACGGCGCGCACCACCGAAGGCGGCATCAAAACCGTATTTGTTCAGCGCCTGTTTCAGGCCTTCAGTTTTCATAATATCGGTATGTTTCGCGCTGCCGTGTACGAATGGATTAATCCCCATCGCCACGCCTTCCGGGTTTTTATGCACCAGCAGCTCGCAGCCGTAGGCTTTCGCCGTACGATCGCGGAACTCATACATCTCGCGGAATTTCCAGCCGGTATCGACATGCAGCAACGGGAAAGGCAGCGTACCTGGATAAAACGCCTTGCGCGCCAGATGCAGCATGACGCTGGAATCTTTACCGATAGAGTAGAGCATCACCGGATTTGAGAATTCTGCAGCCACCTCGCGAATAATGTGGATGCTTTCCGCCTCCAGTTGCCGCAGGTGGGTAAGTCGTTTTTGATCCATAACCGTTCCTTTGCAATACCGCTATTTTCTTGCCATCAGATGTTTCGACTATAGGGAGCGTAAGAGAACGAATGAAATTACCAATTAGAATGAGTAGTTCCTTAACGGAATAACGATTTGGCAAAGCTAATATCAAAAAGTGCTTAAGGCACCGGATTTCGGGCGTTTAGGAAGATTTGAAATTGTTTTAGCGCAGCAGCAGTTTCATACTATGGCGGTAAAAAAATTTGCATGGTATTTAAGGACTCACTATGTTTTCCGCATTGCGCCACCGTACCGCTGCCCTGGCGCTCGGCGTATGCTTTATTCTCCCCGTACACGCCTCGTCACCTAAACCTGGCGATTTTGCTAATACCCAGGCACGACATATTGCTACTTTCTTTCCGGGACGCATGACCGGAACTCCTGCAGAAATGTTATCTGCCGATTATATTCGCCAACAGTTTCAGCAAATGGGTTATCGCAGTGATATTCGGACATTTAATAGTCGGTATATTTATACCGCCCGCGATAATCGCAAGAGCTGGCATAACGTGACGGGAAGTACGGTGATTGCCGCTCATGAAGGCAAAGCGCCGCAGCAGATCATCATTATGGCGCATCTGGATACTTACGCCCCGCTGAGCGATGCTGACGCCGATGCCAATCTCGGCGGGCTAACGTTACAAGGAATGGATGATAACGCCGCAGGTTTAGGTGTCATGCTGGAACTGGCTGAACGCCTGAAAAATACGCCTACCGAGTATGGTATTCGATTTGTGGCGACCAGCGGCGAAGAGGAAGGAAAATTAGGCGCTGAGAATTTACTCAAGCGGATGAGTGACACCGAAAAGAAAAATACGCTGCTGGTGATTAATCTCGATAACTTAATTGTTGGCGATAAGCTGTATTTCAACAGTGGCGTAAAAACACCTGAAGCAGTAAGGAAATTAACGCGCGACCGGGCGCTGGCAATTGCCCGCAGCCATGGAATTGCCGCCACCACAAATCCAGGTTTGAATAAAAACTATCCGAAAGGCACCGGGTGTTGTAATGACGCAGAAATATTCGACAAAGCCGGTATTGCTGTACTTTCGGTGGAAGCGACTAACTGGAATCTTGGCAATAAGGATGGTTATCAGCAACGCGCAAAAACAGCCGCATTCCCTGCAGGAAATAGCTGGCATGACGTAAGACTGGATAATCAACAGCATATTGATAAGGCACTTCCTGGAAGAATAGAACGCCGCTGCCGTGATGTTATGCGGATAATGCTACCGTTGGTGAAGGAGCTGGCGAAGGCATCTTAATGGGTTTGAAATGATTACTCCCTTGCCTGCAGGAAATCAATGCCACCAGAAACAGAGTATAAAAAAGGGTGCAGGAGACCAAACAATCACAATTCAGTACGCGGGGTTTTACCCCGCGTGGTGGCTACTTCTTCGATTCGTAAGCGAGAACTGCCTTAAACTCCATACCACGTTCTCTGATACTCAACTCACACAACGAGTCACCTACCATCAACGTGAATCCCAGTACTGTACAACACAGTACGATGATTGCCACAAGGGCATATTTTGTCAGCATGTCTTGCCTCCCTGCAAAGAAGAGACTAACATCCGAATTGCTACGTTCGAACGCGAGCCTCAGGTTGATAGAAATATCGCCTGGGGCTTTTGCCCATCTGGAACCTCGCGAATGCTTAACGCCAGACAGCCTCAAGCACCCAATGCCATTCTATACCTGTTAATTCTCCCTGCGACGTTCTCGTTTTAATGCCGGAATGCTGCTCGCAAAATAAAAACGCCCCCATCATTTCTGACAGAGGCGTTTAATTTATCCGGCAATATTTACCCTTCGTGTAATCCACATTCCCTTTTTAAGCCAAAGAAACGCGTTTCTTCTTCCGCCATGCCGGGTTCCCATTTACGGGTTGTATGGGTATCGCCCACCGATAAATATCCTTCATCCCATAATGGGTGATATTTCAGGCCATGTTTTTGCAGGTACTGATAAATAGTTCGGTTATCCCAGTCGATAATCGGCAGCA
Organism: Escherichia sp. WS1118; assembly: GCF_046487695.1. NCBI lineage: Bacteria > Pseudomonadati > Pseudomonadota > Gammaproteobacteria > Enterobacterales > Enterobacteriaceae > Escherichia > Escherichia sp. WS1118. Next base: position 119,382 of record NZ_JBJQIZ010000001.1, read on the forward strand.
CTTTAAATACGCCACGCTGAATTGCCAGCACCGGTAAATTGGCGCGGCTGCCGGATTGTTCACGGCGCAGGCCAGCAAACCAGGTTTGCGCATTCAGTTCTTTCAGCGCCCGGTTCATCGGTTCGACTTTGTTGATGTCATTGTACTTTTCAATGCCTTCAACGCCCTGCTCCCACAGTTTGCCGTAGCGTGCTTCCTGCCAGGCGGCGCTTTCGGTAGCACGGTACACTTTCAGGTTGAGCTTGAGTTTGTCCGTTAACTCGTCAATAAAGCGGTAGGTTTCCGGGAACAGATAGCCAGTATCGGTGAGGATCACTGGAATATCCGGGCGAATCTGATTCACCAGATGCAGACTCACCGCCGCCTGAATGCCAAAGCTGGAAGAAAGTACATATTCACCGGGCAGATTATCCAGCGCCCAGGCTACGCGGCCTTCAGCGTCCAGTTTTTCCAGTTGGGCGTTAGTTTCCGCCAGCGCCAGAATCCGGTCTACCTTTGGCAGTTCGTTCAGGGCGTTTAGATCGAGTTTGGACATAAGTTCCTCACTGTTTGCCTTGCCTGATGCAACGCTTACACATCTTATCAGGCCTACAAGACCGGGCTAATGGTTAATCCCACAAATCGCGCGCCGGATCGAGCACCGGGCGAATGATGCCCGCACGCACCGTAAAGTCGCCGAAGCCTTCACCCGCTTCGCGCTCTTTCGCCCAGCGCCCTATCAGTTCATCAAGCGACGCCAGGATTTCCGGCTCGGTGATGTTTTCTTTATACATCCGTGGGATACGTGTCCCAATGCGGTTGCCGCCAAGATGCAGGTTGTAGCGCCCCGGCGCTTTACCCACCAGGCCCACTTCCGCCAGCATCGCGCGACCACAACCGTTCGGGCAGCCTGTTACACGCATCACGATATGCTCATCGCTGACACCATGTTTCGCCATTAAATTATCGATGTTGTCGATAAAAGACGGCAGGAAACGCTCCGCTTCCGCCATCGCCAGCGGGCAAGTCGGGAATGACACGCAGGCCATTGAGTTTTCACGCTGCGGCGTGACGGCATTCATTAACCCGCTTTCTTTGGCGATCTTCTCGATCTTCGCTTTCTCGCTTTCCGGCACGCCGGCGATGATCAGATTCTGGTTCGCCGTAATGCGGAAATCACCTTTGTGGATCTTTGCGATCTCCAGCAAGCCGGTTTTCAGCGGCCGCCCCGGATAATCAAGAATTCGACCATTTTCGATAAACAGCGTCAGGTGCCAGTTATCATCAATGCCCTTAACCCAGCCAATACGATCGCCGCGTCCGGTAAACTCATACGGGCGAATCGGCTCGAATTTGATCCCCGCGCGACGTTCAACTTCCGCTTTAAATGTCTCAACCCCCACCCGCTCCAGCGTGTATTTGGTTTTGGCATTTTTACGATCGGTTCGGTTACCCCAGTCACGCTGAGTTGTCACGACGGCTTCCGCCACCGCCAGCGTATGCTCCAGCGGCAGATAGCCAAACTCACTCGCCGTGCGGGCGTAGGTTTTCTTGTTGCCGTGTTCAATGGAAAGCCCACCGCCCACCAGCAGGTTAAAGCCCACCAGCTTGCCGTTTTCGGCGATCGCCACGAAGTTCATGTCGTTGGCGTGCAGATCGATATCGTTCTGCGGCGGGATCACTACCGTGGTTTTGAACTTACGCGGCAGGTAGGTCTGACCAAGGATCGGCTCTTCATCAGTAGTGGCGACTTTTTCCTGATCGAGCCAGATCTCCGCATACGCGCGGGTACGAGGCAGCAGATGTTCAGAAATTTTCTTCGCCCATTCATATGCTTCCGCATGCAGCTGCGACTCGTAAGGGTTCGAGGTGCAGAGTACGTTACGGTTCATGTCGTTGGCGGTCGCCAGCGCATCAAGACCGACTGAGTGCAGCATCTGATGCACCGGTTTGACGTTCTTTTTCAGAATGCCGTGGAACTGGAATGTCTGGCGGTTGGTCAGGCGAATGCTGCCATAGATGGTGTTTTCACCGGCAAATTTGTCGATCGCCTGCCACTGTTTAGTGGTAATCACCCCACCCGGCAGACGACAGCGAAGCAGCATCGCGTGGCGCGGCTCCAGCTTCTGTTCAGCACGTTCGGCGCGAATGTCGCGGTCATCCTGCTGATACATGCCGTGGAAGCGGATCAGCAGGAAGTTATCGCCCTTAAAACCGCCGGTCAGACCGTCGTTTAAATCTTCCGCAATGGTGCCGCGCAGGTAGTTGCTTTCAAGCTTCATGCGCTCGGCGTCTGTCAGTTTTCCTTCGACCACTAAAGGCCCTGGATGTTTTTCGCTCATTAGTAGACATCTCGCTGATAACGGCGCTCTACGCGCAGCTCACTTAAAAATTCATCCGCCGCTTCGGTGTCCATGCCACCAAATTCGGCAATCACTTCCAGAAGTGCCTGCTCAACGTCTTTCGCCATGCGATTAGCGTCGCCGCAGACATAAATGTGGGCACCGTCATTGATCCAGCGCCACAGCTCTGCGCCCTGTTCGCGCAGTTTGTCTTGTACGTAAATTTTTTCTTTTTGATCGCGCGACCAGGCGAGATCGATGCGCGTCAGCACGCCTTCTTTGACGTAACGCTGCCATTCCACCTGGTAGAGGAAATCTTCCGTAAAGTGTGGGTTGCCAAAGAATAGCCAGTTATTACCCGGCACTTCGTCGGCAGCACGCTGCTGCATAAAGGCACGGAACGGCGCGATGCCGGTGCCAGGGCCAATCATGATCACCGGGGTTTCCGGATTGGTTGGCAGGCGGAAGTTGTCGTTATGTTCGATAAAGACGCGGACTTCACCCTCTTCTTCCACACGATCCGCGAGGAAGCTGGAGGCACCACCGGCACGGGCACGGCCTTCCACGTCGTAACGCACCACACCAACGGTAACGTGCACTTCGTTCTCGACTTCCGCCTGCGAGGAGGCGATGGAATACAGGCGCGGGGTCAGCGGGCGCAGCAGATTAATCAGCGCTTCGGCATCCAGTTGCGCCGGAGAGAAACGCACCATGTCGACAATCGGCGTCGTCGCGGCGTAATGCTGTAATTTCGCTTTATCGCCCACCAGCGGCAGCAGCGTTTCGCTGCGGGTAAGCGTGGCATAGTTCTCAACAATGTTGGCGGTGTTGACGGTCAGTTCGAAGTGCCACTGTAGCGCTTCGTTCAGAGGCAACGTTTTGCCCTCGACGGTGACAGGTTCATCGCCTTTCAGCCACAGCAGTTCGACAAGTTCTTTCACCAGTGCCGGATCGTTCTGATACCAGACGCCCAGCGCGTCACCCGGCTGGTAACGCAGGCCAGAGTCACCTAAGTCAATTTCAATGTGACGAACGTCTTTTTCAGAGTTACGCCCGGTAATTTTCTGGTTAACAGAGAGGCTCGCCACCAGCGGCGCGTCTTTGCTATACGGGCTGGTGTGGATTTCATTTACCGTGCCAGTAGCGACGGATTGCGAAGGTGCCGCGACAGGCGCACGCGATTTAAGCGCATCAACCACGCGGGCGCGCCACTCGCTGGCAGCAGCCTGGTATTCAACGTCGGCATCGACACGGTCGAGCAGGCGTTCACCGCCCAGTTCCGCCAGCTTACTGTCAAAATCTTTCCCGGACTGGCAGAAAAATTCATAAGAGCTATCGCCGAGGCTAAACACGGCAAACGCGGTGTTTTCCAGCTTTGGCGCTTTTTTGGAGAACAGGAACTTATGCAGCGCGACGGCTTCTTCCGGCGGTTCCCCTTCCCCTTGCGTTGACGTCACCACGATAAGCAGTTTTTCGCTGGCGATTTGTTTGAATTTATAGTCACCCGCGTTCACCAGCTTAACGTTCAGTTTTGCCGCTAATAAATCATCGCGTAATGCTTCAGCAACCCGGCGCGCATTGCCGGTTTGCGAGGCGGAGATAATAGTTATACCCGGCATTTCTGCGGCGGGCGCTGGCGTCGCTGCAAGCGCAGCAGGCTGCTGGTTGAGCACGCCCCAGAAATAGCCAGAAACCCAGGCAAGCTGGGTAGGAGTTAAATCGGTCGTGGCCGCCTGAAGGCGTGCCAGTTGCTCCGGGTTCAACGGAAGCAACGCGGAAGGTGGGACCTGTGTCGTCATGCGTCGTTATGTTCCAGTAAGCAAAGCTGTTTCTGCGCCCTGTCAGCGCCCATAAAACAGAAGAGAAGGTAAGGTTAACGGGGTGAACGGTGTGGATTAAAGACGGGATAGCGATAACTAATAACCAAATCGACTAACCTGTTTTAGCAATAGTCTTTAACAACAAAATAGATTAACCAACCCAATGAAAAACAAATGAATATTGCCCATCAATAAGATAAATCAGCGATTTTGCGCAACAAAGTCGTTTTAGATAATGCGAAAAAACAGCCTTTCCGGTACTCTACGGCGGTTTTATCGTCATGTAGAGAAATTATGATGTCCACCACGTTATTTAAAGATTTCACCTTCGAAGCCGCTCACCGCTTGCCGCACGTCCCACAAGGGCATAAATGTGGTCGCCTGCACGGGCATTCCTTTATGGTGCGACTGGAAATTACCGGGGAAGTCGATCCGCATACGGGCTGGATTATCGATTTCGCTGAACTGAAAGCGGCGTTTAAACCAACTTATGAGCGCCTCGATCACCATTATCTCAATGATATTCCAGGTCTGGAAAACCCAACCAGCGAAGTTTTAGCAAAATGGATTTGGGATCAGGTTAAACCCGTTGTGCCGCTGTTAAGTGCGGTGATGGTAAAAGAAACCTGCACCGCAGGTTGTATCTATCGCGGCGAATGATAAGAGTGTGTCGGCGGTCAATTTCCCTTAAGTAACGCTATGTTAGGGTGTTGTGTTCTGGATATCTGGGGCATGACATGGAAGACGACTGCGACATTATTATTATCGGTGCCGGAATTGCTGGCACCGCTTGCGCGTTACGCTGCGCGCGAGCGGGTTTATCCGTTTTGTTACTGGAACGAGCGGAGATTCCCGGCAGCAAAAATCTTTCCGGCGGGCGGCTATACACCCATGCGCTCGCGGAACTCCTCCCGCAATTTCACCTGACCGCGCCCCTTGAACGACGCATCACTCACGAAAGTCTTTCTCTGTTAACGCCAGATGGCGCAACGACGTTTTCCAGCTTACAGCCCGGCGGTGAATCCTGGAGTGTATTACGTGCACGATTCGATCCGTGGCTGGTTGCCGAAGCCGAAAAAGAAGGTGTCGAATGCATCCCCGGTGCGACGGTAGATGCACTGTATGAAGAAAACGGCAGGGTGTGTGGTGTCATTTGTGGTGACGATATTCTTCGCGCCCGTTATGTGGTGCTGGCAGAAGGTGCCAACAGCGTCCTGGCGGAACGCCACGGGTTAGTGACTCGTCCTGCTGGCGAAGCGATGGCATTGGGGATCAAAGAAGTGCTGACGCTGGAACCATCCGCTATTGAAGAACGTTTTCATCTGGAGAATAACGAAGGCGCAGCGTTGTTGTTCAGCGGCGGGATCTGTGATGACTTACCCGGCGGCGCATTTCTTTATACTAATCAACAAACGCTCTCGTTAGGGATTGTTTGCCCGCTCTCCTCCCTTACGCAAAGTCGTGTTCCGGCAAGCGAGCTGCTGGCTCGCTTTAAAACGCATCCGGCAGTGCGCCCGCTTATCAAAAACACGGAATCACTGGAGTATGGTGCGCATCTGGTGCCAGAAGGTGGCCTGCGCAGTATGCCGGTGCAATACGCCGGTAACGGCTGGCTGCTGGTGGGCGATGCGTTGCGCAGTTGCGTCAATACCGGAATTTCCGTGCGCGGTATGGATATGGCGCTAACTGGCGCGCAGGCGGCGGCACAAACGCTGATAAGCGCCTGCCAGCACCGCGAGCCGCAAAATCTGTTTCCGCTTTATCATCACAACGTAGAGCGCAGCCTGCTGTGGGATGTTCTACAGCGTTATCAGCATGTTCCGGCGCTTTTGCAACGCCCTGGCTGGTATCGGGTGTGGTCTGGGTTAATGCAGGATATTTCCCGTGATTTATGGGATCAGGGGAATACACCTGTTCCACCGCTGCGCCAGTTGCTCTGGCGTCATTTACGTCGTCACGGCTTGTGGCATCTGACGGGCGATGTTATCAGGAGTCTGCGATGTCTGTAGCCCGTAATCTCTGGCGCGCTGCCGATGCGCCGCACATTGTTCCAGCTGACTCCGTTGAGCGCCAGACGGCACAACGGTTGATTAACGCCTGTCCAGCAGGTCTTTTTTCGCTCACACCTGAAGGTGGCTTACGTGTTGATTATCACGGCTGCCTGGAGTGTGGCACCTGCCGTTTGCTGTGCGACGAATCAACACTACAACAGTGGCGCTATCCGCCTTCCGGATTCGGCATCACCTACCGCTTTGGATAAATAATAAGGATAATTTATGCCCCTCTTACACCTGCTCCGCCAGAATCCGGTGATTGCTGCCGTTAAAGATAATGCCAGCCTGCAACTGGCAATCGACTCTGAATGCCAGTTTATTTCCGTGTTGTACGGCAATATCTGCACCATTAGTAATATCGTTAAAAAGATTAAGAACGCCGGGAAATATGCTTTTATTCATGTTGATTTGCTGGAAGGCGCGTCAAATAAAGAAGTGGTGATTCAGTTTTTGAAACTGGTAACCGAGGCGGACGGAATTATCAGTACCAAAGCCTCAATGCTGAAAGCAGCAAGAGCGGAAGGTTTTTTCTGTATTCATCGACTGTTTATTGTTGATTCGATTTCGTTTCACAACATTGATAAGCAAGTTGCGCAATCGAATCCGGATTGTATTGAGATCCTGCCAGGCTGCATGCCTAAAGTGCTGGGCTGGGTGACGGAGAAAATCCGCCAACCGCTGATTGCTGGCGGGCTGGTGTGCGATGAAGAAGATGCGCGTAATGCGATTAACGCGGGTGTTGTGGCGCTTTCCACCACGAATACTGGGGTCTGGACGTTAGCGAAAAAATTGCTTTGACGGGATAATCGTAACAAGTTGAATTTGGTGTGATTTGTAGGCTGCACGCCACATCCGACATTCAGCGCCTGATGCGACGCTTGACGCGTCTTATCAGGCCTACAAGTCCCCAGCCCAGAACCATCGGCAGGATCATCCGGCAGCACGTTATTGGCAATCTGCGTGAATGTTTGTCACCAGTGCCTCCAGCACCACTTTCCAGTCATCAACCACGCCAACATCTGCCTGTGAAAATACCGCTGCACTGGCGTCATGATTAATCGCCACCACAAACTTGCTATTGCGTACGCCCGCCATTAACGCTGCTGCGCCGGAAGCGCCAACAACAATACACACCTCAGGTGCCAGCAGATGTCCGGAAATACCAATCACTTTTTCGGCATCAACGCCACCGTTCATCACTCGTGCCCGACTGTAGCCCACTTCGGCTCCCATCTTTTCTGCCAGCATAGCGATTTCCTGGTTATCTGCCTCTCCGCCCTGCCCCACCACCAGCACCCGTCTGGCCTCAGCTAATGGGTCACGGGTAACATTTTTCAGGTTTTCGACGCTGATAAGCCAGTCTGGAAGCGCGCCGGGAACAATGTTCAGTTGCTGCATCCCAGAGGGCAACGTGGCGTTTTTATCTGCTCCCGCCTGACGTGCCAGCGAAAGGCATAGCGGGCGTTTTTCTGTTTGCAGCGTCGCCGTCAACGCATTTCCCCAGTGGGATTTGCGCACGCTTACGGTTGGAATATCTAACGAAGTCACCTGGCAGATGCTTGCACCATGTAAACGCCAGGCCAGCCGGGTCGACAGTTCATCGCCAAACGCGCCCGGAGGAAAAAGGACAACCTCCGCAGGCGTTCGTTGCCACTGTTCCACCAGCGCATCCAGCACCTGTTCCGCAACCATCGGCTGTGGTTCTATTTGCCAATGCGTTAGTGTGCTGCCGCTGAAATCCTGCGCCGCCAGCCAGCCCGCCATTGCGGCATGTTCCTGATTTATTGTCACAATTGCGATATTCATGGCTGCATCCTTTGGCGTAAATAGTCCTGCCATAGCTTTTGCGCTTTTTCTGCAACCGTTTGCCCATCAATCAGCGCCGCTCTGCGTCGTTGCTCTGGCCTTGCCAGTTGCAGGCACTGTATCGCTGGCGCTTCCGCGGCAACAGTTTCGCGGGTAATCTCCGCTTTCCCCGCCGCCATTCGCTGGCGCATTCCCGGTACTGGCAAGGCCACTTCACCACACTGACGCACGGCAATCACCGCAGGCAAGCGAACCCGGCAACAGCGCACCCCATGTTCAGTACGCTGTTCGAGGGTGATAAACGGTGCGTCGAGAGTAAAGCGCTCCACCTGGGTGAAGCAGGGCCAGACCAGCATTTCCGCCAGCAAAAATGGCGTTTGCCCATTCTGCCCTTCGCTGCTTTGGCAGCCAGTAATTATCAGATCCAGCGGATTCTGGTACTGCCATTCGGCAATATGGCGAGCGACAAATTCCGGCGCAAAGCGCAGATCTGCCGCCGTCTCCAGCAATACAGCTTCCTCAAACCCAAGTGCCATGAGATAGCGCAGCCAGTGCAACGCCCGTTCATCCCCCATGCTCAACGCGGTTAAAGACATCGGCGTACCGTTTTTTCTCTGCGCCAACAGCAGCGCGGCAGCGGCCTGTTCATCAGCACCGAGTAAACTTCGCAGTAGCGAAACATCCGGTCCGCTATTACCCTGAGCCGCCGCCAGCCACTCTTTTTCCGCCAGCATCCCGGCATCCGGTTCGGCTTTAAACGCTAACAGTATGTTCATTCGCACCTCCTACATTTCCCGCCGCCACCAGCGGGAGTGCTTTGGTTTCTGGTGCCCATAGCCAGGTCACAACAAAACCAACCAACAACACTGCCGCCAGGAGCAATAAGGTGGCTTGCATTCCCCACTGTGCCAGCACCCACGGCAGCAGGCCAGTACTTACCGCCGCCCCCAACCGACTCATGGCGGTGGCAAAACCGACGCCCAGCGAGCGAATGTCAGTAGGAAAACTTTCCGCAGGCAAAATGCCCACCAGATTACTGACTGCCGAAATGGTGGTGCTGAAGAGAACAAAAAGCAGCAGCGTTAATGAACTGCCGGAAGGCAAACAGGCCATCACTACCAGCGTTGCCGCCAGCAGCAAAAAACTTCCCAGTAAAAATCTGCGATGCGCTAACAAGTGGGTCAACACTAACCCTAATAACGCGCCAACAATTAACAACGCATTAAGCATCAGGCTGGCAGTCAGCGCATCTTCCAGACCAATAGTTTGGGCGATGGTCGGCAGCCAGGTATAAATCACAAACCATGGGATTACGAGGCAGACAAAGAAGACGCTGTTAAACGCCGTGCGCCGCCAGTAGCGCGAAGAGAACAAGGTTTTGATGTGTTTATGGGTCGCCGTTGCCACTTCATCGCCCAGTAAAACATGCGGGCCAAAATAGCGATGAACGATAGCGTGAGCTTCTGCAAAACGCCCCTGGCGCAGTAGCCAGCGTGGCGATTCCGGCGTGCCCCAACGTAGCAGCGTAATCAGCAAGGCTGGTAACGCCGCTGATGCCAACAGCCAGCGCCAGGCCTCCGGGCTTTCGGAAATAAAGTGATGTCCGGCAATACTTGCCAGCACATAGCCTACGGTCCACACCACACTGAATGCGCCCAGCAAAATACCGCGATGGCGGCGCGGGGAAAATTCAGCCAGCAAGGTGTGACCGACTGAGTAATCGCCTCCCAGCCCAATGCCGATCAAAATGCGCAATCCAATAAGATGCTCTGGCGTGGTGGCAAAAAACTGTAAAAACGAAGCAAGCGTAATCAGCATAAAACTGAAGGTGAAGATTTTTTGCCGCCCGATATGGTCGGAGATCCACCCCAAAACCAGGCTGCCAAGAAACAAACCAAGTAACGCCGAGCCGCCGATCATTCCCGCCATAAACGGCGTCAGTTGCATGGCGGGCGTAAGCTGAATAATGGCGTAACCAATAACGCCGAGGACATAACCGTCGGTCAGGTGTGCGCCGAAAGTGAGCGCAGCAATTCGACAGTGAAAACGGTTAAGCGGTAAATCATCCATTCGCACCGGTGAAGTGTTCATCTTTACCCCTTCATTGTCCGGTAATAAGAACGGCTTCTCGCCTGAGAAGCCGAAAAGGCAACGCCCCGTCATCGCGGAACGCTGCCTGACACATTATTTTTCAATCGGATAGATAGTACCCGTGTTCATAATGCCATTAGGATCGAACTGCTTTTTCAGCCCTTCCAGCAACGCCCACGCGCTGCCGTGTTCCAGTTTGCTCCAGTGAACGCGATGTTTACCGATACCGTGGTGGTGCACCATCGAACCGCCGAGACGAATGGTTTCTTCGCAGATGATTTTGTTGAGCGGATTGTGGTATTTGTCGATTTCCTCTTCCGGCTTACAGTCAACGACGTTGTAGTCGTAGACGAAGTACATGTTGGTGCCGTTCTGATAGCTATGAGAGGAGTGACCGCCCAGCATGGTGATGTCGTCGGCGTGCGGGAACTCGGTACGAATACGGTTAATAACGCTTTCGTAGATTTCGTGAATGCAGCTCCAGCAGCCGGACACTTCAGTGGTAAAGCCCATGTTGCCGGTTTTGAGGATCTGCACACGTTCGGCAGCTACTTTATCCGGTCCCCAGTTCAGGTTGTTAAACCAGGTTTCGATCAGCTTGCTGTCCACGCGCTGGCATTGCGGGTAGCGGGCAACGATTTCCGCAATCCCTTCGCCCGTAGCCTGTGCGATGCGCGGATTGCCTTCAGCCATAAAGATCAGCACACATTTTCCGTCGGCAAAATGGGTGAAGTGCTGCGTACCATCTTCAGCGTCATACAGGCGAGCGATCGACGGACGATACCCTTCCACCATGATTTCACGCAGGATGTTGAAGCCGGTTTTCATGTCTTCCAGCACATAGCCATAGAAGAGATTGTTTTCCGGCGTAAATTTGAAGATTTTCACTGTGACTTCAGTGATATAGCATAGTGCACCTTCGTTGCCGATGATGATATGACGAATGTCCGGGCCAGCCGCGCGACGTGGCACGTTTTTAATGCGTGTGACGGTGCCATCTGCCAGCACCGCTTCCAGACCAACGACCATATCCTCGATTGCGCCGTAGAGTGTGGAAAACTGCCCGATACTGCGGGTCGCCACCAGGCCGCCCATCTGCGCCAGCGGCTTTGACTGCGGAGAATGCCCCGTGGTGTAACCTTTTTCACGCAACGCGTTTTCCAGCACCTCCAGCGGAACGCCACATTGCGCCGTGGCCTGCATATTCTCAATATCAATATTAATGATTTGATTCATGGCGGAGCCGTCGAGCACCACCGAGTTTTCCACAACGGTTTCCAGCCCACCTTCGGTGGCGGAAGCACCGGTACGTGGCACACCGTTAATTTTGTGCGCATTCATAAAATTCAGCACACGGGATACTTGTTCTGTAGAACCGAGTTTTACGACCGCTGCCGGAATTGGCAAAGTATAAATGCCATGAATATCCGGAAATTTACGAAAACGGTCAATACTGTTCTTCTTTAATACTGTTTCATCGGTAATTACGCGATCTGCACCAACAATTTCCTTTAGCTGGTCGACAATCGCTACGCGAGATAAAGACATAGTAATTCCTTCCTGATAATAAAAATGGAATATTCATTAATAAGAGAAAACAGAAACCACCGTTATGAATTAGCGCACTAAATAACCGCCATCAACCACTAATAAATGTCCGTTGACATAATTCGATGCCGGACTTGCGAGGAATACGGCTGCACCCATTAAATCCTGAGTATCACCCCAACGGTTTGCCGGAATATGATCAAGAACACGCTGGTTAGTTTCTGGATTACTACGGGTCGCCAGCGTAATATCGGTTGCATAATAACCAGGAGCAATACCATTCACCTGAATATTATATTGGCCTAATTCATCGCAATAGGCTTTGGTGAATCCGGCAAGAGCATGTTTAGTGGCAGAATAAGCAGGTGACCATTGACCACCTAAGTAAGAGAACAATGAACAGATATTAATGATTTTACCGCTTTTCTGCGGGATCATAATTTTTGCCGCTTCGTAGCTTAACTCGAATGCGGCGGTCAGGTTCACGTCAATCATCGGGTCCCAGTCGGCACGACCAAAGTCCAGCACCTTATTCAGCTTACAAATACCGGCATTGTTAACCAGAATATCTACGGTACCGAAGCGCTCACAGCAGGCAGCGATAATCTTCTGCGGCGCGCCTTCTGCGGTGATATCCACCTGCATAAAATCAACTTCGACACCCTGTTTTTCAATCATTTCCTTAGTTTCGCCGTTATCTTTGACGAAACTAGGAATAAAGACATTTGCGCCAGCTTTGGCCAACGCCATGGCAAATGCCTGGCCTAAACCGCTATTCCCGCCGGTAACAATTGCTGTTTTACCTTTCAGGGAGAAAAAATCCATTGAGAACGCATTGAGAGATTCGATTGACATAGTTAGCTCCAATTTCCGTAAGGCAAAAAAAAAGAAAGGTAACTTCCCCCGCGAGAGGGAAGTTACCTTTCTCATTATCTCTGGTAACTGGAGATAATTTTTAGCATAAGGACATAACTGCTAATGTGATCGTAATCACAGTGTGATGTTCGTATTGTCAAATAATTTAAAAAAGCAGAAGCGTGATTACTCTCACACAACACCTCTGCTTTCCATGTTATTTCTTATTGCAATTACTAGAGACCTGAGAAAAGTAATCCACCTGAAAGGGCGGCTTACTTTTCTCTTTTTTTTGTCTATTACAAATGGGAATACGATATGCAACACAACTCATATCGCCGTTGGATAACCCTCGCGATAATTAGTTTTAGCGGCGGCGTTAGTTTCGACCTGGCTTATTTACGTTATATTTATCAAATTCCCATGGCAAAATTTATGGGATTCAGCAATACCGAGATAGGTTTAATAATGAGTACCTTTGGTATTGCGGCTATTATTCTTTATGCCCCCAGCGGCGTTATTGCCGATAAATTTTCACACCGCAAAATGATTACTTCCGCGATGATCATTACCGGATTACTGGGTCTGTTAATGGCAACATATCCACCACTGTGGGTAATGCTCTGTATTCAGGTCGCCTTTGCGATAACGACGATTTTAATGCTGTGGTCGGTGTCGATTAAAGCCGCATCGTTGCTGGGCGATCATAGCGAGCAAGGGAAAATTATGGGCTGGATGGAAGGGCTGCGCGGCGTCGGTGTAATGTCGCTGGCGGTGTTTACCATGTGGGTCTTTTCTCGCTTTGCACCGGATGACAGCGCCAGCCTGAAAACGGTCATTATTATCTATAGTGTGGTTTACATTCTGCTGGGCATTTTGTGTTGGTTTTTTGTTAGCGATAACAACAATCTGCGCAGTGCCAATAACGAAGAAAAACAGTCATTCCAGCTTAGCGACATCCTGGCCGTTTTGCGCATCAGCACCACCTGGTATTGCAGCATGGTGATTTTTGGTGTCTTCACCATCTACGCCATTCTGAGTTACTCCACCAACTATCTGACCGAAATGTACGGCATGTCACTGGTGGCGGCGAGCTACATGGGGATTGTGATCAACAAAATCTTCCGCGCGTTATGCGGCCCACTTGGCGGCATTATCACCACCTACAGCAAAGTGAAATCCCCTACCCGCGTGGTCCAAATCCTTTCCATCATCGGTTTGCTGGCATTGACAGCCCTGCTCGTCACGAACTCTAACCCGCAATCGGTCGCTATGGGGATTGGCTTGATTTTATTACTGGGATTCACCTGTTACGCCTCACGCGGGCTGTATTGGGCCTGCCCTGGCGAAGCGAGAACACCGTCTTACATTATGGGCACCACGGTAGGTATTTGTTCGGTGATTGGATTTCTGCCGGATGTCTTCGTTTACCCGATTATCGGCTACTGGCAAGACACCCTGCCCGCTGCAGAAGCCTACCGCAACATGTGGCTAATGGGCATGGCGGCGCTTGGCATGGTGATCATCTTTACCTTTTTGCTGTTCCAAAAAATTCGTACTGCTGATAGCGCCCCCGCAATGGCTAGCAGCAAGTAAGCCAGGAAAATTACAGGAGAAAAATCATGTCGAAAAAATACATCATAGGGATTGATGGCGGAAGTCAGAGCACAAAAGTGGTGATGTACGATCTGGAAGGTAATGTGGTTTGCGAAGGCAAAGGCTTATTGCAGCCGATGCACACGCCAGATGCCGATACCGCAGAACATCCTGACGACGATTTATGGGCATCACTATGTTTTGCCAGTCACGATTTGATGAGCCAGTTTGCCGGAAATAAAGAAGATATTGTCGGCATTGGCCTGGGCTCAATCCGTTGCTGCCGTGCGTTATTGAAAGCCGATGGTACGCCAGCCGCGCCGTTGATTAGCTGGCAGGATGCACGCGTTACACGCCCTTACGAACACACTAATCCTGACGTGGCCTATGTCACCTCTTTTTCGGGTTATCTGACACATCGCTTAACCGGCGAGTTTAAAGACAATATCGCCAACTATTTTGGTCAGTGGCCGGTGGATTATAAGAGCTGGGCATGGAGTGAAAATGCCGCGGTAATGGAAAAGTTTAATATCCCCCGCCAGATGCTTTTTGACGTGCAAATGCCGGGCACTGTTCTTGGGCATATCACACCACAAGCTGCGCTGGCGACACATTTCCCGGCTGGGCTGCCGGTTGTTTGTACCACCAGTGATAAACCGGTAGAAGCTCTGGGAGCCGGGTTACTGGATGATGAAACGGCGGTAATTTCTCTTGGCACCTATATCGCGCTGATGATGAACGGCAAAGCACTACCGAAAGATCCGGTCGCGTACTGGCCGATTATGTCTTCTATTCCGCAAACATTGCTGTATGAAGGTTACGGTATCCGCAAAGGCATGTGGACAGTGAGCTGGCTGCGCGACATGTTAGGCGAGTCGTTAATTCAGGATGCCAAAGCACAGGATCTTTCACCGGAAGATTTGCTCAACAAAAAAGCGTCTTGCGTGCCACCTGGTTGTAATGGGCTGATGACGGTACTGGACTGGCTGACCAATCCGTGGGAACCGTACAAACGCGGGATTATGATCGGTTTTGATTCCAGCATGGATTACGCATGGATATATCGTTCGATACTGGAAAGCGTGGCGCTGACGCTGAAGAATAATTACGACAATATGTGTCATGAAATGAATCACTTTGCAAAGCATGTGATCATTACTGGCGGCGGTTCGAACAGCGATCTGTTTATGCAGATTTTTGCCGACGTGTTCAACCTTCCGGCACGCCGAAACGCCATTAACGGTTGTGCAAGTCTGGGGGCTGCGATCAATACGGCGGTAGGTCTGGGGCTATACCCGGATTACACAACGGCTGTCGATAAAATGGTTCGCGTGAAAGATATCTTCATACCGATTGAGAGCAATGCCAAACGCTACGACGCGATGAATAAAGGCATTTTCAAAGACCTAACCAAACATACTGATGTGATCCTGAAAAAATCGTATGAAGTGATGCATGGGGAATTGGGGAATGCGGATTCGATCCAGAGCTGGTCGAATGCGTAAGTGAGGAAGGCCGGGCGGGAAACTGTCCGGCCTGAACATACCTGAATGGTTATCCCCGCTGGTGCGGGGAACTCTCTAAACATAACCTATTATTAATTAATTATTTTTTAAGACAGTCACAATCTACCAACTTTACAGTATCACACAAACAACACATCCATTATGTTAAAGAGCACTTAATCCATTGATTAAAAAGATAAATATTTACAATGACTCTATTCAAACTAAAATCTACCAAACTTTACCGCAATAATTTTCACTCCAGCGAAAAATTAACGCCACAGAATTTGTAGAGAATGATAATGATTAGTCCAGAATGGGCAAAATGGAGGTTTTTCAGAGACGACAAAGAATATAAATGAGTAGAAGTCTTTACAGATTCCACCCATTTATAACGCTTATAAATGTTTAATCAGGCAATATTCAAATATTTATGTGTCTGCATCGACAAACGCCAGTTGCGCGCAATGCAGGTATCGATACATAAACGCGTAGCATCTTCCTTCTGGCTAATTGGCTGAAGTGCAATGACTCGCGGTTTATCATCGGTCAGCGTCGCCAGCAATTCATCCAGTGCTTCAATATCACGTACGCGTCCTACTGGGTGTTTGATTTCGTTGGCTCGCTCCAGGGCTTGTGACAACACTTCATAGCCACCGCGCATATTTAGCTTTGGTGATACGGTAACCCAGGTATTCGGTGTGCAGCGTACTTCATGAGTACCACTGGTTTCGATCTGGCAGCTAAAACCGTTCTTTTCGAGCAGGTCAGTCAGTGGCAGCAAATCATGAATGCAAGGCTCACCACCCGTAATCACCACATGACGCGCGGTGTATCCCTGACGGCCAATGACAGCCAGCAAATCTTCACTGCTCGCCGCCCCCCACTTATCACTCTCTTTGGTCTTCGCCAGAATGCTGAAAAGGGAGACTTCCCGATCCTCAAGCTTTTCCCAGGTGTGTTTGGTGTCGCACCAGGCACAGCCAACCGGACATCCCTGTAAACGAATAAAAATGGCGGGGACGCCGGTAAAGTAACCCTCACCTTGCAGGGTCTGGAACATCTCGTTAATCGGGTACTGCATAGCATTCTCTGTGAAGTGGATAATTGTTAATTATTGCAGATCCTGCCACAACAATCATGTCTTATTAACATTCTGTTACAGGCAGGTTTGATGCAAAAATTGGCTCAGATCATTAAGAATAAAATGAAGCGGCGTATTATGTTTTCAAGGATTAAATGAAAGGGATTTAAACATGTTTAGAATATTCATCGCGTTTATATTTATTTTCAATTTATCAGGTTGCGGTTATAACGATATTCAAACCTATGATGAACAGGTTAATGCCTCCTGGTCAGAAGTATTAAATCAATATCAACGTCGCACCGATCTTATTCCTAATCTTGTCGCTAGTATTAAAGGTTACTCCAGCCATGAACAAGAGGTACTAGAAGCCGTAACATTGGCACGTAGTCAGGCTAATCGCGCCAGTAGCGATCTTCAGAAAACTCCGGGAGATGAACAAAAATTACAAGCCTGGCAACAGGCGCAGGCGCAGGTGACTCGCACTCTCGGGCAGTTAACGATTATTAGTGAGCGTTACCCTCAGTTAAAGGCTCAAGAGCTCTATCAAAACTTAATGGTACAGCTCGAAGGAAGTGAAAATAGAATTGCCGTTGCGCGAGGAAGATATATTAAAGCCATTGAACAATATAATGTCACTATCCGCAAATTCCCCGCTGTATTAACCGCACAGGTCATGGATTACACACCAAAGAAAAATTATTTGCCGGATGATGTCACCGCAGTAAGTAAAGCCCCAACAATAGATTTTAGCCAGAATGCTAATGCTCATTAAGCGGGGACGTTCTATGCGAAATTTTATCTTCCTTATGGCTTTCTTCTGTTCATCTGTGTTTGCTACACAAATTCCAGTACCTGAATCACCCAGGTATGTGAATGACTTAACCGGCACATTAACAAACAGCGAAGTAAACACCCTGACCAACCAGATTAAAGCCCTGACGCAAAAAAACCACGCACAGTTGGTCGTGTTAGTGGTTGATACAACAGGCGATGAAACCATTGAGCAGTACGCAACGCGGGTATTCGATAGCTGGAAACCGGGTGATAAAGACCGTGATGATGGCGTTCTACTGTTAGTCGCCTGGCAGGATCATACCGTGCGTATTGAAATCGGTTACGGGCTGGAAGGTATTATTACGGATGCACAGTCCGGGAAAATTATTCGCAACAGTATTATTCCGGCATTTAAAAAAGGCGACCTGGCTGGTGGTTTACAAAAGGGGATCAACGATATTGAAAGTCGCCTGACGGGGAATAATTCAGCAACGATAACACCGACCGATCACCCTTTGCCCTTTAGCGGTTGGTGGGCTTTATTAGTCTGGGCGATAATACTGACGTTTATTTCTGCCAGAGGATATATCAAAACGTTGGGAGTAATTTGCTTCGCAGCCATTGTACTGGCCTTTGTTTTACCTATAGCAGGTTTCAGCGGAAGCTGGGGAGTACTCACAACATTACTCTGCTTCGCCACACCGTTTCTGGCAGTTGCCATCGCTTTTACCCCCTTCGGCAAAAAGGTTCGGGATTCGATGCGTGATGCCAACCAGCCATCACGCCATACAAGAAGCAATTCTTCCTCCCACTATTCATCATCGTCATCCTCTTCATTCGACAATGACAATTTTAGCGGTGGTGGCGGTTCATCTGGTGGCGGTGGCGCTTCCGGGCGCTGGTAACAAAAGGAATTGATATGCGTATTTTTCTCTTACTTCTGATGCTATGCGGTTTTCAGGTATTCGCTGAACGATTGCCTTCAGTGACTGACTTAACCGGGACATTAACGACAGAAGAACAAAGTGCTTTAAATCAACAATTACAGACTCTCGAGCAGCAAAACCACTTCCAGGTGGCCGTGTTGGTTACGCCGACAACAGGGGGCAAAAACATTAAACTTGCAGCCTCGCAGAGATACGGGGTATATCACTGGAAACCCGTTGGAGAGAAGCGATATGGCGAAGGTATCTTAATTCTCGTCGTTTGGCCGGAAGGGCTGGCGTCAATGAAGATTGGACATGGACTGGAACAGATGTTGCCGCCGGAACAAGCTGCGCAAATTGTTCGTTACCATATGCAGCCAGAATTCGAAAAAAACAATCTCTTTGCTGGATTAACGGGCGGAATTGAAAGCATCGCACAGTTTACCCATATCAAAGCGAACCTTAGCCCTTTGGATGCTTTAGCCAATCATCTGTTTGCTAATCCGCAACTTTCGCTGCCATGCCTTGCCTGGACAGTGCTGATGATCGTTGCCATCATTGTCCTCTGGCGATTTACCAGCCGTCCAGGACCTGGCATATGGATGATATCAATGATTACACCTACGGTCTGGTTTTTCTGCTTTCAGGACGATGTCATCATTCGGCGGGTGTCGGTCGTTTGTTTTAGTTTATTTTTCGCAGCAATCTGCTGGCAGCGTCTCGCAGTAGTTTTTAATATGTGCCGCGTATTTCCTATGATGCTGGCCCCAAAAAATAAAAACGCTAAAGTGAAAAAACAAAAGAAGACTCCGCAATTTCGTGAATCAGGACGAAATTCATTGTTTGTCGTGATGCTGATAATTATTGTGGGATGGTGCCTGGTGTTCGCCAGTAATAAAGATATTGCATTCATCTCAACAATTATTGGGTTAATTGATCATTTTATCGGCCCAATAACCATTGCTGGCATCGTTCTGCTGATCATTGTGGCCAAATTTACTGGCAATCTTAAGCTGGGGTCAGGAGAAAAAAGCAACAGGAAAACGGGGAATCGTAATGCTCATGCTCATTCTCGCTCTTCGTCGAGAAATTCTTTCCGCGGTGGTGGCGGTTCTTCAGGAGGCGGCGGTTCATCCGACCGTTGGTGATCGTAATGCGCTTAATCTTTATTCTATTCACTTTGTGGTGCCTTCCTGGGCTTGCCCAGCAAATTGCTGTGCCGGAACTGCGCCAACAGGTGACCGATATTACTGGTACGTTAAGCACTTCTGAACAACAATCACTGACACAGCAACTGCAGGATATTACACATAAAACACGGGCGCAGGTCGCTGTATTAGTAGTGCCGTCCACCGGAGACGATTCCATTGAACAATATGCTACAAGGGTTTTTGACAATTGGCGTTTAGGAGATGCCAAACGTAATGATGGGATACTGATCATTGTTGCCTGGTCGGATCGTACTGTCCGCATCCAGGTAGGTTATGGGCTGGAAGAAAAGGTAACCGATGCTCTGGCTGGCAATATCATCCGTAGCATCATGATACCCGCCTTTAAAAAACAAAAATTAGCTAAGGGATTAGAGTTAGCTATAATCGCTTTGAATAACCAACTCACTTCACAACACCAATATTCGTCTAATCCTTCAGAAAGTGAATCAGCGTCTTCCAGTGATCATTACTACTTTGCTATTTTTTGGGTATTTGCAGTGATGTTCTTCCCTTTCTGGTTTTTTCATCAAGGCAATAATTTTTGTCGGGCATTTAAAAGCAGTGTTTGTATTTCAACAGTCTATCTTATAGATTTATTCCTGTTCTCCGATCAAACTTTTTCCATTGCTGTATTTTCCTTCTTTTTTGCTTTCACCATCATTATGGTCTTTACCTGGTTATGTGTCCCACAGAAAAAAGCATCAGGTAGAAGTTATCATTCAGACAGCGGCGGTTCTGGTGGCGGCTCAAGTGGCGGCGGATTTAGCGGAGGTGGCGGTTCTTCTGGCGGTGGCGGCGCGTCTGGCCGCTGGTAACTCAGCCATAAAAAATGCCAGCCCGAAGGCTGGCATTTTTAAATCAGATAAAGTCAGACTTATGCCTGGCCTTTGATCTCTTTACGACCGTTGTACGGTGCTTTTTCGCCCAGAGCTTCTTCGATACGAATCAGCTGGTTGTATTTAGCAACACGGTCAGAACGGCTCATGGAACCCGTTTTGATCTGGCCTGCAGCAGTACCAACAGCCAGGTCAGCGATGGTAGCATCTTCAGTTTCACCAGAACGGTGAGAGATAACTGCAGTGTAGCCAGCGTCTTTCGCCATCTTAATAGCAGCCAGGGTTTCGGTCAGAGAACCGATCTGGTTGAATTTGATCAGGATGGAGTTAGCGATGCCTTTTTCGATACCTTCTTTCAGGATCTTGGTGTTGGTTACGAACAGGTCGTCACCAACCAGCTGGATTTTGTCGCCCAGAACTTTGGTCTGGTATGCGAAACCGTCCCAGTCAGATTCGTCCAGACCGTCTTCGATGGAAACGATCGGGTACTGTTTGGTCAGTTCTTCCAGGAAGTGAGTGAATTCTTCAGAGGTGAATGCTTTGTTGCCTTCGCCAGCCAGAACGTATTTACCGTCTTTGTAGAATTCAGAAGCTGCGCAGTCCATCGCCAGAGTGATGTCTTTGCCCAGTTCATAGCCAGCAGCTTTAACAGCTTCAGCGATAACAGCCAGAGCTTCAGCGTTGGAACCCAGGTTCGGCGCATAGCCACCTTCGTCACCAACAGCAGTGTTCATGCCTTTCGCTTTCAGAACTTTTGCCAGGTGATGGAAAACTTCAGAACCCATGCGGATGGCTTCTTTCACAGTTTTCGCGCCAACCGGCTGAATCATGAATTCCTGGATATCAACGTTGTTGTCAGCGTGCTCACCACCGTTGATGATGTTCATCATCGGAACCGGCATAGAGTATTTGCCCGGAGTGCCGTTCAGTTCAGCGATGTGCTCGTACAGCGGCATACCTTTAGCAGCTGCAGCAGCTTTGGCGTTAGCCAGAGATACAGCCAGGATTGCATTCGCGCCGAATTTGGATTTGTTTTCGGTGCCGTCCAGGTCGATCATGATCTTGTCAATGCCAGCCTGATCTTTAGCATCTTTGCCAATCAGCGCCTGAGCGATCGGGCCGTTTACCGCAGCAACAGCTTTGGTTACGCCTTTACCCAGGAAACGGGATTTGTCGCCATCGCGCAGTTCCAGAGCTTCACGGGAACCAGTAGAAGCACCTGACGGAGCAGCTGCCATACCGACGAAACCACCCTCCAGATGTACTTCGGCTTCAACAGTCGGGTTACCACGGGAGTCGATGATTTCACGACCGATGATTTTTACGATTTTGGACATTAGGTTTTCCTCAAGTCACTAGTTAAACTGAAACTCCAGACAAACAACGCGTACCCAGGGTACGCGTTGCCGTTCTAACTTTTTTACTTACTTCGCCTGACGTTTCTGGAACTCGCTGGCGGCTTTCACAAAGCCTGCAAACAGCGGGTGACCATCACGTGGAGTAGAAGTAAACTCCGGATGGAACTGGCAAGCCACGAACCACGGATGATTCGGAACTTCGATGATCTCGACCAACTGATCATCCCCGGAACGGCCCGCAACGCGCAGACCTGCATCTTCAATCTGTTTCAACAGCATGTTGTTGACTTCGTAACGGTGACGATGACGCTCAACAATTGTCGGCGCATTGTACAGCTGGCGAACCAGGCTATCGTCAACCAACTGGCACTGCTGTGCGCCGAGACGCATGGTACCGCCGAGATCGCTCTTCTCGCTACGAACTTCAACGTTGCCGTTTTCATCGCGCCACTCGGTAATCAGCGCCACAACCGGGTACTTACAGTCTGGCACAAATTCCGTAGAGTTGGCGTTCTCCATGTTGGCAACATGGCGAGCGTAATCAATTAACGCCACCTGCATACCCAGGCAAATGCCCAGATAAGGAATATTGTTCTCACGCGCAAAACGCGCGGTCGTAATCATGCCTTCTACGCCACGATAGCCGAAACCGCCAGGTACGAGGATTGCGTCCAGACCTTTAAGGATTTCAACGCCGCGCGTTTCAACATCTTGTGAATCGATCAGTTTGATGTTGACGCTGACACGATTCTTCAGCCCACCGTGTTTCAGTGCTTCGATCACGGATTTGTATGCATCCGGCAGCTCAATGTATTTGCCGACCATACCAATGGTGACTTCACTTACCGGATTCGCTTCTTCGAAGATAACCTGTTCCCATTCGGACAGATTCGCTTCCGGGCAGTTTAAGCTGAATCGTTTACAAATATAATCGTCCAGCCCCTGAGATTTCAACAGGCCCGGAATTTTATAGATGGAATCGACGTCTTTCAGAGAAATAACCGCTTTTTCCGGAACATTACAGAACAATGCAATCTTCGCACGTTCGTTCGCCGGAACGGCGCGATCTGAACGACAAATCAGGATATCAGGCTGGATACCGATTGAAAGCAGCTCTTTTACAGAGTGCTGAGTCGGTTTGGTTTTGACTTCACCAGACGCTGCCATGTACGGCACCAGCGTCAGGTGCATAAACAGGGTGTGCTCACGGCCAATTTCAACAGCCATCTGGCGAATCGCTTCGAGGAACGGCAGGGATTCGATATCACCTACAGTACCGCCGATTTCGACCAGTACTACGTCATGACCTTCGCCGCCTTCCAGCACGCGCTCTTTGATAGCGTTAGTGATGTGCGGAATAACCTGTACGGTTGCGCCGAGATAGTCACCGCGGCGTTCTTTACGCAGAACGTCAGAGTAGATACGACCCGTGGTGAAGTTGTTGCGGCGGCTCATTTTGGTACGAATGAAACGCTCGTAGTGCCCCAGGTCCAGGTCGGTTTCAGCGCCGTCTTCAGTAACGAACACTTCCCCGTGTTGGATTGGGCTCATAGTACCTGGATCGACGTTGATGTACGGATCCAGTTTCATGATGGTCACATTGAGGCCACGGGCTTCAAGAATGGCTGCGAGGGAGGCTGCGGCAATGCCTTTACCCAGAGAGGATACGACCCCGCCGGTCACAAAAATATAGTTCGTTGTCATGCTGAACCTGAGAAGTTAGGTTGAAAAGACGATGGAATAACCAGGACGGGAAAGCAGTATACCCGAACATGACCTGTGCCACAAACTTTCATTATCCCTCCTCTTCGCCAGCGCACTATTGAAATCAGGAGTGAGAAAATAGCCCCTTTGGGGTAAATGTTTTTGACGCAAATCAAGCGCTTGTCATTTAAAAAATGACACAAATCGCGCTTGACCGCGTAATTCCCTTAGAGATCAATTTCCTGCCGTTTTACCTGTTGCCAGACTTCTTCCATTGTTTCGAGGTCAACACCTGTCATTTCCAGTCCACGCGCGGCAACAATACGCTCCACTTCGCGAAAACGACGCTCGAATTTTTCGTTCGCTTTTTGCAATGCGATTTCCGCTTTTGTCCCTAAATGACGAGCCAGATTGACCGTGGCAAACAGCAGGTCACCCATTTCCTCCTCCAGTTTAGCCTGGTCGACAACAGCCTGCCGCGCCTCGTACATCACCTCGTCGATCTCTTCGTAGACTTTATCTACTACCGGACCAAGCGTCGTCCAGTCGAAACCAACGTTGGCGCAACGTTTCTGGATTTTTTGCGCACGCATTAAAGCCGGTAAACTACGAGGAATATCGTCCAGCGCCGAATGCTGCGCTTTCTGCGCGCGCTCTTCGGTTTTGATTTGCTCCCAACGGGCAAGCACTTCACTACTATTTTCGGCAGAACTGTCAGCAAAAACATGCGGATGGCGACGCTCTAATTTATCGCTAATAGCAGCGCAAATATCATTAAAGTCAAAGCGCCCTTCTTCCTGAGCCATTTGTGCGTAAAACACCACCTGGAACAGCAGATCGCCCAGTTCACCGCGCAGATCGTCAAAATCTTCACGGGCGATGGCGTCCAGCACCTCGTAGGTTTCTTCAAGGGTGTAAGGCGCAATGGTGGCAAATGTCTGCTCTTTATCCCACGGGCAGCCGTTTTCCGGGTCGCGCAGGCGCTGCATGATGGTGAGCAAACGGTCGATTTGATTCATTGAATTGTCCTGAAAATTGCGGGTCCGTCAGGTGTAAACCTGTGACCAGAATAGAAGTGAGTTAGTAACACCTACCCAATCAGCACGTTAATTTTGGCTTTAATGAGTTGTAATTCCTCTGGGGCAACTGTTCCTTTCTTCGTTGCTCCTCTTGCCCGCCAGGCGATACTTTTTACCTGATCAGCTAACGCTACGCCATCACGTTCCTGACCGGATAGAACAACTTCGAACGGATATCCTTTTGATTGCGTTGTACAAGGAACACACAGACACATACCTGTTTTGTTGTTGTACATGAACGGACTCAGGACAACAGCCGGACGATGTCCGGCTTGCTCGCTACCTTTTGTCGGGTCAAAATCAACCCAAATCAGATCGCCCGTATCGGGTACGTATCGGCTTACCATTACCAGACTTCCTTATCTTTCGGCTCCCCCCAGTCGATATTCTCGTGGAGGTTTTCCGGCGTGATGTCGTTGACCAGTTCAGCAAGCGTAAATACGGGCTCTTTACGCACTGGCTCAATAATTAATTTGCCATCCACCAGGTCAATCTTCACTTCATCATCAATATTCAGATTGAGCGCCTGCATTAACGTAGCCGGGATCCGCACCGCCGGTGAATTTCCCCAACGCTTTACGCTACTGTGGATCATAACCCTTTCCTCAAACCGCGATCATATGTAGATACAGTATATATCAATCTACATTGTAGATACGAGCAAGTTTCGGCCTAACTCCCGTGCAACCGACGCGCGTCGATAACATCCGGTACCTGGTTGAGTTTACCCAGCACGCGCCCCAGCACTTGCAGGTTGTAAATCTCAATGGTCATGTCGATGGTCGCCAGTTGCTGTTTGGTGTCGCTACGGCTGGCAACGCCAAGTACGTTCACCTTCTCGTTGGCGAGAATGGTCGTGATATCACGTAACAACCCACTACGATCATTAGCCACCACGCGGACCACCAGCGAATATCCGGCGGAGTAGCTCTCGCCCCATACCGCGTCAACAATGCGTTCTGGCGCATGGGAGCGCAGTTCCGCCAATTGTTCGCAATCGGCGCGGTGTACTGAAATACCGCGCCCCTGGGTAATGAAGCCGACAATCTCATCTCCAGGAATCGGCTGGCAGCAGCGCGCGATGTGGTGCATCAGGTTACCGACCCCTTCTACCACCACACGACCGTTATCTTTACTGCGGTTTTGCGGCGTGTAGCTTTTTTGCTGAAGCTGTTTCAGCGCGGCGGCGTCCTGCTCTTCGGCACTCGGCTTATTAAATTGCGATTGCAGGAAGTTCACCATCTGATTGAGACGGATATCCCCGCCACCAATCGCCGCCAGCAACTCGTCGACATCATTGAAGTTGTAACGCGGCAGCAGATGTTTTTCTGCTTCTTTCAGGCTGATCCCCAGATGTTCCAGCTCGTCGTCAAGAATTTGCCGCCCAGCCAGAATGTTTTTGTCACGGTCCTGTTTACGGAACCAGGCGTGAATTTTCGAACGCCCACGGCTGGTTGTGACGTAACCGAGGTTTGGGTTTAACCAGTCACGGCTGGGGTTCGGCTGTTTCTGGGTGATAATTTCAATCTGGTCGCCCATCTGCAGCTGGTAGGTGAACGGCACAATGCGCCCGCCAATTTTTGCCCCGATGCAGCGGTGTCCGACATCACTGTGGATGTGGTAAGCGAAGTCCAGCGGCGTTGATCCCGCAGGCAAATCAACGACATCACCTTTCGGCGTAAAGACGTACACTCGGTCGTCAAAGACCTGACTACGTACTTCGTCGAGCATTTCGCCGGAATCAGCCATCTCTTCCTGCCACGCAATCAGTTTACGCAGCCAGGCAATCCGGTCTTCATGTCCCGAACGTGCGCCGCCAGCAGCCGCGCCCTCTTTATATTTCCAGTGCGCAGCAACACCCAACTCTGCATCTTCATGCATCTGTTTGGTGCGGATTTGGATCTCAACGGTTTTGCCACCCGGCCCCAGAACCACGGTATGAATGGACTGATAACCGTTTGGTTTCGGGTTAGCGACGTAATCGTCAAACTCATCCGGCAGGTGGCGATAGTGAGTGTGCACTATCCCCAGTGCGGCATAACAATCCTGTAAACGCTCGGCGACAATACGTACCGCACGCACATCAAACAGCTCATCGAAGGCGAGGTTCTTTTTCTGCATTTTGCGCCAGATACTGTAGATGTGTTTCGGACGGCCATACACTTCAGCTTTAACGCCTTCAGCTTTCATCTCAGCGCGCAGATGGCCGACAAACTCTTCGATATAGTGTTCGCGGTCGAGACGGCGTTCATGCAGCAGTTTTGCGATGCGTTTGTATTCGGTCGGGTGGAGATAACGGAAGCAGTAATCTTCCAGCTCCCATTTCAGTTGCCCAATCCCAAGACGGTTCGCCAACGGCGCGTAGATATTGGTGCACTCTTTTGCCGCCAGTACGCGTTCATCTTCCGGCGCATCTTTTACTTCGCGCAGGTGAGCAATACGCTCCGCCAGTTTGATGACCACGCAGCGAAAATCATCGACCATCGCCAATAACATCCGGCGAACGTTATCGACCTGTTCGGAGGAAACAGAATCAGTGTGCGTCGCTTTCAGCTGGCGGATCGCCGCCATATCACGCACGCCGTGAATAAGGTTAACGACCGACTTACCGACGCTCTCACGCAGCACATCTTCGCTGACTACGTTGGCATCAGCCAGAGGGAACAGCAGCGCCGCCCGCAGCGTGTCAATGTCCATACTTAATGTCGAGAGGATCTCCACCATCTCAACACCACGCCACAATAACAGACTGGCATCCGGATGCCCCTGCGTCTGTTGCAGACAATACGCCCAGGTTTCGGCTAAGCACTCACACGACTTCTGGCTGGTAATACCCAGACTTGCGATCCATTTTTCCGGATCAAATTCACCAGCCTTATTGATATGTGCACTTCTTACCGCAACCATCGTCCTCTCCTTTAGGGACCAGACCTGCCGAAATCGGCAAATCGTAACTATTTAACGCGCGAGAAAAGTACCATCGATTCCAGATGTCCCGTGTGTGGGAACATATCCAGCATCGCCAGTCGCGCAATGGTATATCCTGCTTTTAATAACGCTTCGCTATCCCGAGCCAGCGTTGCAGGGTTACAGGATACATAAACTATACGAATAGGTTCCAGTTTTATAATTTGCTGCATAACACCTGCGGCACCTGCTCGCGCCGGGTCCAACAACACTTTATCGAAGCCGTTTTTCGCCCACGGCTGCTTTGTGACATCTTCTTCAAGATTTTCGTGATAAAACGTCACATTCTGTAAGCCATTAAGACGCGCATTCTGCTGGCCTTTTTCCACCAGCGCCGGAACACCTTCTACACCCACCACACTGGCAGCTTGTGTCGCCAATGGCAGTGTAAAGTTGCCCATACCGCAGAACAGATCCAGTACGCGATCTTCAGGTTCCACATCCAGCCATTCCAACGCACGCGCTACCATTTTCTGGTTCACACCCGCATTGACCTGAATAAAATCGCGCGGGCTAAAAGTTAAGCGCAACCCATTTGAGTCATACCAGGGCATCTCACCAGAGACGGTTTCGAGTATCTCACTATCGGGGGCGAGATACAGATCCAGGCCTTCAGAATGCGAAAAGCATTCCAGTTTTTCGCGATCTGCCGAACTTAGCGGTGCGGTATGGCGCAAAATCATTAGCGTGCCGCTGGTTGCCTGTACCAGTTCAACATGACCAAGATGGCGCATAGCTTGTAAGCTGCCCAGGCATGCCCTGACTTTGGGCAGCAATGCTTCAAGTTGGGGCACTAAAATGGGGCATTGTTTCACGTCGACAATGTCACTGGAGCCCGCTTTGCGAAACCCCATCTGAAGTTGCTGTGTTTTCGGTAAGTAGTTCAGACTTAAACGCGCGCGACGGCGATAGCCCCAGGGAACATCGGCGATCACTTCAGAGACTTCGTGTTTCATTAATCGGGCGAGTGCCGCACTTTTGCTTCGCTGCTGTAAATCCACACTGGCGTGTTGTTGCTGACAGCCGCCGCATACGCCAAAATGAGGACAGCGTGGCGTTTCGCGTTCCGGGCTATCGCTTAATCGGCGTACGACTTTAGCGCGGGCATACTGTTTTTTATCTTCAGTAACAGTAACTTCCGCGTTTTCCTGCGGCAATAATCCGGGGATAAATAATGTTTTGCCGTTATGTCGCGCCACACCCTGACCAAAAGAGTCGAGGTCGTTGACTGAAACGGTTATGATCTGACGCGTCGTCGTGCGTCGTTTTGCAGAGTAGAATTGCGCCATTGGCGAGACTTTCTCAATTTAACAGTGTGACCTTAATTGTCCCATAACGGAACTCCATGACCAACTACAGCCTGCGCGCACGCATGATGATTCTGATCCTGGCACCGACCGTCCTTATTGGTTTATTGCTGAGTATCTTTTTCGTCGTGCATCGCTATAACGACTTGCAGCGTCAACTGGAAGATGCCGGTGCCAGTATTATTGAGCCGCTTGCAGTTTCTACTGAATATGGCATGAGCCTGCAAAATCGCGAATCTATCGGTCAGTTAATAAGCGTACTGCATCGTCGCCATTCCGATATTGTTCGCGCGATTTCGGTTTATGATGAAAATAACCGACTCTTTGTCACCTCCAATTTTCATCTTGATCCCTCATCAATGCAGCTCGGCAGCAACGTGCCGTTTCCTCGCCAGCTCACTGTCACTCGTGACGGCGATATTATGATCCTCCGCACGCCGATTATTTCTGAAAGTTACTCCCCCGACGAATCGCCCAGTAGCGATGCCAAAAATAGTCAAAATATGCTGGGATATATTGCGCTGGAGCTGGATCTTAAATCGGTTCGCTTGCAGCAATATAAAGAGATCTTTATTTCCAGCGTGATGATGCTGTTTTGTATCGGTATTGCGCTTATTTTTGGCTGGCGCTTAATGCGCGATGTAACCGGTCCGATTCGCAACATGGTGAATACCGTCGACCGCATCCGTCGCGGGCAACTCGACAGCCGGGTGGAAGGATTTATGCTCGGCGAGCTGGATATGCTGAAAAACGGTATCAACTCGATGGCAATGTCGCTGGCGGCTTATCACGAAGAGATGCAACACAATATCGACCAGGCGACGTCCGATCTGCGTGAGACGCTGGAGCAAATGGAGATTCAGAACGTTGAGTTGGATCTGGCGAAAAAGCGCGCCCAGGAAGCGGCGCGTATTAAATCCGAGTTTCTGGCAAATATGTCACACGAGCTGCGTACACCACTGAATGGTGTTATTGGCTTTACCCGCCTGACGCTGAAAACAGAATTAACACCAACGCAGCGCGATCACCTGAATACGATTGAACGTTCGGCAAATAATTTGCTGGCAATTATTAATGATGTTCTCGACTTCTCGAAACTGGAAGCCGGTAAGCTGATTCTGGAAAGTATTCCATTCCCACTACGCAGCACGCTGGATGAAGTCGTTACCCTGCTGGCACATTCTTCTCACGATAAAGGGCTGGAACTGACGCTCAATATTAAAAGCGACGTGCCTGATAACGTGATCGGCGACCCACTACGATTACAGCAAATCATCACTAACCTGGTAGGGAATGCAATTAAATTCACCGAGAATGGCAACATCGATATTCTGGTAGAAAAACGTGCGCTGAGTAATACCAAAGTGCAGATTGAAGTGCAGATTCGGGATACCGGCATTGGTATTCCTGAACGCGATCAATCGCGCTTATTCCAGGCCTTCAGACAGGCTGATGCCAGTATTTCCCGCCGTCATGGTGGCACCGGGCTGGGGCTGGTGATTACACAAAAACTGGTTAATGAAATGGGCGGCGATATTTCGTTCCATAGCCTGCCGAATCGTGGTTCAACTTTCTGGTTCCACATTAATCTCGATCTGAACCCGAACATTATTATCGAAGGGCCATCCACCCAGTGCCTCGCTGGTAAGCGCCTGGCCTATGTCGAACCAAACTCCGCAGCAGCACAATGCACGCTGGATATTTTAAGTGAAACGCCGCTGGAAGTGGTTTATAGCCCAACGTTCTCCGCGCTGCCTCCCGCGCATTACGACATGATGTTATTAGGCATAGCGGTGACCTTCCGCGAGCCGCTAACAATGCAACATGAGCGATTAGCGAAAGCAGTATCGATGACCGATTTCCTGATGCTGGCACTTCCTTGCCATGCACAAGTCAATGCTGAAAAACTTAAGCAAGATGGTATCGGCGCGTGTCTGCTGAAACCATTAACACCTACGCGCCTGTTGCCTGCCCTGACGGAATTTTGTCATCACAAACAAAACACGCTTTTGCCTGTAACCGATGAAAGTAAGCTGGCAATGACAGTCATGGCGGTTGATGACAACCCCGCTAACCTGAAACTTATCGGCGCATTGCTGGAAGATATGGTGCAACATGTGGAACTTTGCGATAGCGGGCATCAGGCGGTTGAACGGGCGAAACAGATGCCGTTCGATTTAATCTTAATGGATATTCAAATGCCGGACATGGACGGCATTCGGGCATGTGAGCTCATCCACCAGCTCCCGCATCAGCAGCAAACGCCGGTTATCGCGGTAACGGCGCATGCGATGGCCGGGCAAAAAGAGAAACTGCTTGGCGCGGGGATGAGTGATTATCTGGCCAAACCGATCGAAGAAGAGCGATTGCATAATTTGCTGTTGCGCTACAAGCCTGGCAGCGGTATTTCCTCTCGCGTCGTGACGCCCGAAGTCAACGAAATTGTGGTCAACCCGAATGCGACCCTCGACTGGCAACTGGCACTACGCCAGGCAGCAGGAAAAACCGATTTAGCGCGCGATATGCTGCAAATGTTACTCGATTTCCTGCCTGAAGTTCGCAACAAAGTTGAGGAACAGCTGGTTGGAGAAAACCCGGAAGGCCTGGTTGATTTGATTCATAAACTGCATGGCAGTTGCGGCTATAGCGGTGTACCGCGTATGAAGAATCTCTGCCAACTGATCGAACAACAGCTACGTAGCGGTACTAAAGAAGAAGATTTAGAGCCGGAGCTGCTGGAACTGTTGGACGAGATGGATAATGTAGCGCGCGAAGCCAGCAAAATTCTCGGGTAATGGACGTCTTGTCGAGTAGCAACCGGATTTTTATGACGCTGGTTTCAGATTGGTGACAAGTGCCTGTGTTTATGCCGGATGCGGCGTTAACGCCTTATCCGGCCTGCAAAACCAATTAAATTCAATGAATTAAAAAATGATGTAGCCCTGATACGTAGCGCAACAGGCAATTTTGCGTTTGGCATCAGTCTCAAACCGGCTCCAGATAGAGCCGGTTTTGGTTTTCTGTCTTAACGCACCATGCACGGACGCTTGTTATCGAACGTCCAGCCGGGGATCAGGTACTGCATTCCCATCGCATCGTCACGCGCGCCAAGCCCGTGTTTCTGATACAGCTCGTGCGCTTTCATCACTTGATCCATATCGATTTCTACACCCAGCCCCGGTTTTTCTGGCACCTGAACCAGACCGCCTTTGATCTCTAACGGTTCTTTGGTCAGGCGCTGATTACCTTCCTGCCAGATCCAGTGCGTATCAATCGCGGTGATTTTACCCGGTGCGGCAGCGGCAACATGGGTAAACATCGCCAGGGAAATATCGAAGTGGTTGTTGGAGTGTGAACCCCAGGTCAGGCCAAATTCATGACACATTTGCGCCACACGTACCGAACCTTGCATCGTCCAGAAATGCGGATCCGCAAGCGGGATATCAACGGATTGCAACGAGAGCGTATGGCCCATCTGCCGCCAGTCGGTGGCGATCATATTGGTTGCGGTCGGCAGGCCAGTTGCGCGACGGAACTCTGCCATCACTTCACGCCCGGAGAAACCTTGCTCCGCACCACACGGATCTTCTGCATAAGCCAGCGAACCTTTCAGGTATGTACCGATTTTAATCGCTTCGTTCAGCGACCAGGCACCGTTAGGATCGAGCGTAATACGCGCCTGCGGGAAACGTTGCGCCAGTGCCACAATAGATTCGGCTTCTTCTTCCCCGGCCAGTACACCGCCTTTCAGTTTGAAATCGTTGAAGCCATATTTTTCATACGCCGCTTCCGCCAGGCGCACCACCGCATCCGGCGTCATCGCTTCTTCATGACGCAGGCGATACCAGTCGCATGAGTCATCCGGCTGGCTTTGATACGGCAGCGGTGTAGCTTTGCGATTGCCGACGAAGAACAGATAACCGAGCATTTCGACTTCGCTACGCTGTTGACCATCGCCCAGCAGCGATGCCACGTTTACCCCCAGATGCTGCCCCAGCAGATCCAGCATTGCCGCTTCTATCCCGGTAACTACATGAATAGTGGTACGCAAATCAAATGTCTGCAAACCGCGCCCACCGGCATCACGATCGGCAAAAGTATTACGCACCAGCGTCAGAACGTTTTTGTATTCACCCAGCGTTTTACCCACCACCAGCGGAATCGCATCTTCCAGCGTTTTACGGATTTTCTCGCCGCCGGGAATTTCCCCTACGCCAGTGTGACCGGAATTATCTTTGATAATCACAATATTACGCGTGAAGAACGGTGCATGTGCACCACTCAGATTCATCAGCATACTGTCATGACCCGCCACCGGGATGACCTGCATTTCAGTAACAACAGGCGTCGTAAATTGAGAACTCATATTTATGTCCTTTTTCAGAATCAATGACGGCCGAAAACGGGACGTTTACGGTCAAAGGTCCAGCCGGGGATCAGGTACTGCATCGGGCCTGCGTCGTTACGCGCACCGCCAGGCAGACGTTTATAGGCCTCATGTGCCTTTTGTACCTGTTCCCAGTCCAGTTCCACGCCCAGACCGGGCGCATCAGGAACGGCAATTTTTCCGTTTTTAATCTCCAGCGGATTTTTGGTCAGACGACAATCGCCCTCCTGCCAAATCCAGTGGGTATCGATAGCGGTAGGATTACCCGGTGCCGCCGCGCCCACATGGGTAAACATCGCCAGAGAGATATCAAAGTGGTTATTAGAATGGCAGCCCCAGGTCAGCCCCCAGTCGTCGCAAAGTTGTGCCACGCGGACTGCACCGGAAAGCGTCCAGAAGTGCGGATCGGCAAGTGGAATATCTACCGCATTGAGCATCACCGCATGACCCATTTCGCGCCAGTTGGTGGCGATCATGTTGGTCGCGACGGGCAAGCCGGTCGCCCGTCGAAACTCCGCCATCACTTCACGACCGGAGAAACCCTGCTCAGCGCCGCACGGGTCTTCCGCATAGGTAAGAACATCATTCAGCCCTTTGCACAGAGAAATGGCTTCATCAAGCAGCCAGGCACCATTGGGATCAACGGTAATCCGCGCATCAGGGAAGCGTTTCTTCAATGCACGAACAGTGTCGATTTCTTGCTCGCCAGGTAACACGCCACCCTTAAGTTTGAAATCTTTAAAGCCATAGCGATCCTGTGAGGCTTCCGCCAGACGCACAACGGCTTCGCTGTTCATCGCTTTCTGATGCCGCAACTGATACCACTCATGGTTGCCCGGCGTATTTTCCAGATAAGGAAGATCGGTTTTGGTCCGATCACCGATATAAAACAGATAACCGAGAACGGTAATAGCATCACGTTGCTTGCCTGGCCCTAACAGTTCGCAGACCGGAACATTCAGCGCCTGACCTAACAGGTCAAGCAAAGCGGCTTCCAGCGCCGCCACGGCATTAACGCGCAATTCAAAAGTCCAGGCACCTTTGCCGAAGGTATCAAAATCGGCTGCCTGATTACCTTTATGCACCTGCTGAACCACTTTATTCAGGCGCGCAACTTCCTGGCCCAGCACCATCGGAATAGCCTCGACCAGTGTTTGATAAATCACCTCTCCGCCCGGCGCTTCACCAATGCCGGTATGCCCGGCGTTATCGGTGAGTACCACAATATTGCGGGTGAAATATGCGTTATGTGCACCACCAATATTAAGCAACATGCTGTCATGTCCGGCGACCGGAATGACTTTCATATCAGTAATAACAGGACTGGATTGTGTCGTCATCTTATTGCCCCGCGACAGGTTTCAGCTCAATACGCTTGATATCGCCCACCAGCACCAGGTAGCTGAGTACCGCGATTAAGGCATGAACACCAACATAAATCAGCGCCCCATTAAAGGAGCCAGTCGTGCCAACGATATAACCAATTGCGATTGGCGTGACGATGCCAGAAATGTTACCAAACATGTTGAACAGGCCACCGGAAAGACCGCTGATCTCTTTTGGCGCAGTATCAGCCATTACAGCCCAACCCAGCGCCCCGATCCCCTTACCGAAGAAGGCCAGCGCCATAAAGCCGATGATCATCCACTCAACGTTGACGTAGTTGCAGAACACCATCACCATCGACAACAACATGCCCATCACGATCGGTGTTTTACGCGCAATGTTCAGTGAACCCGTGCGACGCATCAGCCAGTCGGAAATAATCCCACCCAGCACACCGCCGATAAAACCGCAAACCGCCGGAACGGAAGCCACAAAGCCCGCTTTCAGAATCGACATCCCGCGCGCCTGCACCAGATAAACCGGGAACCAGGTAATGAAAAAGTAAGTCAGGGCGTTGATACAGTACTGACCGATATAAACGCCGATCATCATCCGTGACCCGAGCAGCTGTTTGATCTGCCCCCACTTCACGCTGAACGGCACTTTAACTTTGGTGTTTTGCTGATCCATATTGATCAGCGCGCCACCCGCGGCGATGTACTCCAGCTCTTTCTGATTTACGCCCGGATGTTGATTTGGCTCGTGGATGACTTTCAACCAGATAAAGCTGATGACAATGCCCAGACCGCCCATAAAGAAGAAGACGTGTGACCAGCCCACTTCATGAGTTAGCCAGCCCATAATCGGCGCGAAGATAACCGTTGCGAAGTATTGGGCGGAGTTAAAAATCGACACCGCCGTTCCCCTTTCCTGCGCCGGAAACCAGGCCGCAACAATGCGGCTGTTGCCAGGGAAAGATGGCGCTTCAGCAAGCCCGACCAGGAAGCGCAGTGTAAACAGGGCAACGATAATGCCGAATCCACTAAAGATATCGACGAAGCCTTGCAGCAAGGTAAACATCGACCAGATAAAGATCGACCAGAAGTAGACGCGTTTTGAACCAAAACGATCCAGCAACCAGCCACCAGGGATCTGCCCGATAACATACGCCCATGAGAAGGCAGAGAACACATAGCCCATTCCCACGGGATCAAGGCCGATATCTTTGGCCATTTCCGAACCGGCAATAGAAAGCGTAGCGCGGTCGCCGTAGTTGAAGGATGTGACGATAAACAACATCACCACTATCCAGTAACGAGCATTCGTGCGTTTTTCCACACTGCTCGCAGCCTGACTTAAAGAACTCATTGTTGCACTCCTGAAAATTCGCGTTAGCCACGCTCACTCTGGACTGCGACATCGCCAGGAAATCAGAGGTGACGTAGGGTGTTTTTTGCCGTTTTTATAGGTCGTTCGCCGAATACGGCGCGTGTTTATATCTGGCAATAGCAGTATAAAAAGCGCGCCATAGCGGCTCACCGTGCAACAACACAACATTAATGCGTTCAATGAGGCCCGATTTTGGCATTAGCCCTGGACGGTGGAATCCACTTCACGGAAATGAAAACAAGAACAAGAAAGGAAGGGTTAAAACGAAGAAATAAAGAAGAGTATGAAATGGATCGCTTGACTCCAGGCAAACGCCAGTAAAAATCCGCGCTATGAAGCAGTTTTTACTGGCATTTGCCTGAAAAGATTCGATTCAGCACCGCTAAAACGGCATTTACCGCTCGCTGAACATATCAGGACAACATCGTGCCCCAATGTTCGACCCACGGATTTGATTCCGTTTCCGGTTCCGGGTTCTCACTGGCGTCAATCAACAGCATTTCGCCAACCCGCTGAGCGCTCTGTTCCTGCAACAAGGCATCGAACTGTTTGCCGCCATTGCAGAAATTCACATAACTACTGTCGCCGAGCGCAATCACGCCATAACGCAGATTCGGCTGGAAGCCCAGACTATCTTTGATTCCCTGAAAGAGTGGCACAATGCTATCAGGAAGGTCGCCCTGCCCGGTCGTGGACGTAACCACCAGAACATACTTATCCTGATAGGGCAGCCAGTCGCTTAATTCAGGATCTTCAAATACCGTTGCTTTGTGGCCCTGCGCGGTCAGAATCGCTTCCGCTTCTTCGGCCACTAACAGTGAATTCCCGTACATGGTGCCGACAAAAATACCAATTTCCGCCATACCGTTTTCTCCCTGGATTAGGAACTTATCTCTCCATCCTGACCCGATGGCGCACTGAACTCAACCCTTTCATTTTCAGGAAGCAGACCGCGCCAGCCAAATTGTGATAATGCCTGCATCCAGGTGTCGTCCAGGCCCGCGTGAATAGCCAGCGGCTCGCCAGTAA
Source organism: Escherichia sp. WS1118 (assembly GCF_046487695.1). Classification (NCBI taxonomy): domain Bacteria; kingdom Pseudomonadati; phylum Pseudomonadota; class Gammaproteobacteria; order Enterobacterales; family Enterobacteriaceae; genus Escherichia; species Escherichia sp. WS1118. Next base: position 156,358 of record NZ_JBJQIZ010000001.1, read on the forward strand.
AAGGATGCGTCAATGACAACTGACTGGCATGCAGCATTAACCGCTGAAGGCCAAAATGCTCAGCGCCGCTGCGATTCTGGCGTAAATCACCATGTTTGCTGTCGCCAATAATCGGGTGCCGCAAATGGGCAAGATGGCGACGAAGCTGGTGCTTGCGTCCAGTTTTCGGCTCCAGTTCCACCAGGCCGTAGCGCGTGGTCGGGTAACGTCCGGTCGCTACCGGCATTTCTACGGTCGCCAGACCGCGATAATGCGTCACTGCTGGCTGCGGGCCTTTATCTTCGCGGGCAAATTTATCAGCGATTTTGTCCAGTTCTTCCACCAGTGGATAATCCAGCACCGCTTCTTCCATCAACCAGCCACGCACAATCGCATGGTAACGTTTCTGGATTTGGTGCTGTTCAAACTGTTGTGCCAGCAGCCGTCCGGCTTCGCTGGATAATCCCATCAACAACACACCAGAAGTTGGTCGGTCCAGACGATGAGCAGTAAAAACATGCTGGCCTATCTGGTCACGCACGGTTTGCATGACCACTACTTTCTCGTCGCGATCCAGCCAGCTGCGGTGAACCAGCCAGCCGGAGGGTTTATTTACCGCAACCAGCCATTCATCCTGATAGAGTATTTCCAGCATTAGCTCGCATCATCCGCAAAAAGAGCATCCAGTTTCTCCAGCTCAGCCAAAATAAGCGCGCGTTGCGGATGATCAGTCGCCAGCGCCATTTCATAATAGGGCGCAACAGCAAAAGCGCCCGGTAACGGCTGGTTGTTATCTAACAAATCGTGCATTCGCGGGATCAGCACCCACTGCAACCACTCCAGTGGTTCCATGGTGTCCATAAAGAACGGTTGAGTACTGTTAAATTGATGCGGCAGGGGTTCATCGTTTCGCCAGTGCTGATGTTCACGCAGTAACGCTTCAAGCGCCTGCAACTGGAGACGAACGCGGTCATGAGTGGTCATAAAGCAACCTCAATAAGAAAAACTGCCGCGAAGAATAGCAGGAATAAAAAAAGGGAGCACTGTATTCACAGTGCTCCCGGTTCGTTTCGCAGCATTCCGGCTACTTTTGTTGCTCCCTGCTCATCCTTGACAACTTTTCCTCTGGCCTTGCGGCCAATCGTTCATCCTGAACTATTGCTTCCTGCTCACACCACCCCGATGTGATACTTCATCCTGAAGTGTTCCTGGCCTTCCTGACCCACCGAATCATCCTGACCGGTTCTCATTCTCCATCCTGGAGGTGTCCTTTAACGCGTCCTGCGTCATCCTCTTCGCTTCATCCAGAAGCCTTTCCCTGAAACACCATCCTGGTGTGTCCTTCAGAAGTGTCATCATCCTGATGTTCACTTCGTTGTCTGACTCCCTGTCGACGAAGATAGAATCGTCTTTTTCTCGAAGTCTTACAAGGCGCTTACAGACAATGCCTTAAGGAAAATTTCATATGAAAGTTAAGAATTAACAAGCAACATGTTGTTTTTAAATGAGAATAACGATTCTTATCTTTTTAAGTATTCGCTTATTTCCTGGCGATCTCCTACAGAGTCTGTAAGAGATCTCTCACAACCAGATGGGGTATTTGGATTACAGAAGAGGCTTAAGTTGATTAAGGAATTCCGCAAGATTTGAGGCTAAATGCGTCCGTTTACGTGTTCCCAGCGTCTCTTTGCACACTTCACCGGAGAGATTACACACCGAGATGACCTCTAACTCTTCTTCCAGCGTCGCGATAAATAGCGTGGGCGGCAGTTTTAGCCTTTTCTGAGTCACCAGATGACCAATCAGATTTTCCTGCACCCGACGGAAGTCGTCTTCACTCCAGGTTTGCAGCAATGTCAGTTTGATATCGCCAAACTGCGCGTGCATATCCCCGGCAAACTGAGTCGTATAAAAGGTATGAATCGTGGGTTGTATCACAATATCAAAAGCGCGTTCAACCGCGTTTACATTTTGTTCCCCGGTAAACGGCTGGGGTTGCCAGTATACGGCATCTTCGGTAGTTGAAATAATGCACGGTGAAGGAACGCCGTACAGTTCCTCACTTAACGGCCAGCTTTTATGCTCTTCATGCCACGCATCGCAGTAGCGTGCAGTAAAATCTTTCAGGGCTTGTGCGGTCAAATCGTCCACTAATTTCTCTCTTCACTTAAACCAGATACACTTGTCGTTTAGTTTATCTGGTTTATGACGGTGAAACATGTCTTCTTATGCAAACCATCAGGCACTTGCGGGCCTGACACTTGGAAAATCAACCGATTACCGGGATACCTATGACGCCAGCCTACTGCAAGGCGTTCCACGCAGCCTGAATCGCGACCCGCTGGGTCTGAAAGCGGATAACCTGCCTTTTCACGGTACGGATATCTGGACGCTGTATGAACTTTCCTGGCTGAATGCGAAAGGTTTGCCGCAGGTCGCTGTCGGTCATGTTGAACTTGATTACACCAGCGTAAATCTGATTGAGTCGAAGAGTTTTAAGCTCTATCTCAACAGTTTTAACCAGACGCGTTTTAATAACTGGGATGAGGTGCGCCAGACGCTGGAGCGCGACTTAAGCACTTGCGCCCAGGGTAAGGTTAGCGTGGCGTTATATCGTCTTGATGAACTGGAAGGCCAGCCGATAGGTCATTTCAATGGCACCTGCATTGATGACCAGGATATCACTATCGATAACTATGAATTCACTACTGACTATCTGGAGAATGCCACCAGCGGTGAAAAAGTAGTGGAAGAGACGCTTGTCAGCCACCTGCTGAAATCAAACTGCCTGATCACCCATCAACCAGATTGGGGTTCCATCCAAATTCAGTATCGTGGACGCCAAATTGACAGAGAAAAACTGCTGCGTTACCTGGTCTCTTTCCGTCATCACAACGAGTTCCACGAACAGTGCGTGGAACGCATCTTTAATGACCTGTTACGCTTCTGCCAGCCAGAAAAATTGAGCGTTTACGCACGTTATACCCGTCGTGGCGGTCTGGACATTAACCCGTGGCGCAGTAATAACGATTTTGTCCCATCGACCACAAGACTGGTTCGGCAATAAATTTTTTCTCAATTTTGCGTGCTGGATTCACGCAGAAGGTTGTGAAAGGTCATCAGGCAGGGCTATTGTAATCAAAGGGAATGACGATATTCGTCCCATAAGGAGTTTTTCTTGATTACACATATTAGCCCGCTTGGCTCCATGGATATGTTGTCGCAGCTGGAAGTGGATATGCTTAAACGCACCGCCAGCAGCGACCTCTATCAACTGTTTCGCAACTGTTCACTTGCCGTACTGAACTCCGGTAGTTTGACCGATAACAGCAAAGAATTGCTGTCTCGTTTTGAAAATTTCGATATTAACGTCCTGCGCCGTGAACGCGGCGTAAAGCTGGAACTGATAAATCCCCCGGAAGAGGCTTTTGTCGATGGGCGAATTATTCGCGCTTTGCAGGCCAACTTGTTCGCGGTTCTGCGTGACATTCTCTTCGTTTATGGGCAAATTCATAACACCGTTCGTTTTCCCAACCTGAATCTCGACAACTCCGTCCACATCACTAACCTGGTCTTTTCCATCTTGCGTAACGCTCGCGCGCTGCATGTCGGTGAAGCGCCAAATATGGTGGTCTGCTGGGGCGGTCACTCAATTAACGAAAACGAGTATTTGTATGCCCGTCGCGTCGGGAATCAGCTGGGCCTGCGTGAGCTGAATATCTGCACCGGCTGTGGTCCGGGAGCGATGGAAGCGCCGATGAAAGGTGCTGCGGTCGGACACGCGCAGCAGCGTTACAAAGACAGTCGCTTTATTGGTATGACAGAGCCGTCGATTATCGCCGCTGAACCGCCTAACCCGCTGGTCAACGAATTGATCATCATGCCGGATATCGAAAAACGTCTGGAAGCGTTTGTCCGTATCGCTCACGGTATCATTATCTTCCCTGGCGGTGTGGGTACAGCAGAAGAGTTGCTGTATTTGCTGGGAATTTTAATGAACCCGGCCAACAAAGATCAGGTTTTACCATTGATCCTCACCGGCCCGAAAGAGAGCGCCGACTACTTCCGCGTACTGGACGAGTTTGTCGTGCATACGCTGGGTGAAAACGCGCGCCGCCATTACCGCGTCATCATTGATGACGCCGCTGAAGTCGCTCGTCAGATGAAAAAATCGATGCCGCTGGTGAAAGAAAATCGCCGCGACACTGGTGACGCTTACAGCTTTAACTGGTCAATGCGCATTGCGCCAGATTTGCAAATGCCGTTTGAGCCGTCTCACGAGAATATGGCTAATCTGAAGCTTTACCCGGATCAACCCGTTGAAGTGCTGGCTGCCGACCTGCGCCGTGCGTTCTCCGGTATTGTGGCGGGTAATGTAAAAGAAGTCGGTATTCGCGCCATTGAAGAGTTTGGTCCTTACAAAATCAACGGCGATAAAGAGATTATGCGTCGTATGGACGACCTGCTACAGGGTTTTGTTGCCCAGCATCGTATGAAGTTGCCAGGCTCAGCCTACATCCCTTGCTACGAAATCTGCACGTAATCTCCCCTCCCCCAGTGACGTTTGTTGCCGGGTTTTCTCGTTTTTGGTCACTTACTCATCAACTCATTTCATTTGTTATATGAATGTTTATTGCCACCCTCACGCGACAAATATCATCACAGTTAATATGTCATACAATTTATGTTGAAACGCAAACGTTTCCCTATTTTCATAAACCATATTTTATTGCCATGAAAAAGAAATTATCGCCATGATTGACTAAAAGTATTGATTTTTTCAGTTCAACCTACATATATTGCGCGCCCCGTAAGAAGTCAGATGTCGTTTAATGGGCAAATATTGCCCTTAAATTCTCTTTTACTTTTGATTTACAGAGTAAAGCGTTGGGATTATCTATCTTCCAAGTAGATTATTGTATTTGGGATCAAGATCACTGATAGATACATAACTTGTGTGTATCTTTCCGCCCTCAAATTATTACGGTGGAAAATGATTAAGCCATCGCCGATAGACAGATTTCATTTTTACGGTCAGGCACCTTCCCGGGCTGAACTGGCTAAAAGCTGAATTATTTGCATTCCTCCAGGAGAAATAGATGGAAACGACTCAAACCAGCACGATTGCGTCGAAAGACTCTCGTAGTGCCTGGCGCAAGACAGACACCATGTGGATGCTGGGCCTTTACGGCACGGCAATCGGCGCGGGCGTGCTGTTCCTGCCAATCAACGCTGGTGTTGGCGGTATGATCCCGCTGATCATCATGGCTATCCTTGCGTTCCCGATGACGTTTTTTGCTCACCGCGGCCTGACTCGCTTCGTACTGTCTGGTAAAAACCCGGGCGAAGACATCACCGAGGTTGTAGAAGAACACTTTGGTATTGGCGCAGGTAAACTGATTACCCTGCTCTACTTCTTCGCTATCTACCCGATCCTGCTGGTTTATAGCGTGGCAATCACCAATACAGTTGAAAGCTTCATGTCTCACCAGCTGGGTATGACGCCACCGCCGCGTGCGATTCTGTCGCTGATCCTGATCGTGGGTATGATGACCATCGTTCGCTTCGGTGAGCAGATGATCGTTAAAGCGATGAGTATTCTGGTATTCCCGTTTGTTGGCGTACTGATGCTGCTGGCTCTGTACTTGATCCCGCAGTGGAACGGCGCAGCACTGGAAACGCTGTCTCTGGACACTGCATCTGCAACCGGAAACGGTCTGTGGATGACCCTGTGGCTGGCAATTCCGGTAATGGTGTTCTCGTTCAACCACTCTCCGATCATCTCTTCTTTCGCCGTTGCGAAGCGTGAAGAGTACGGCGATATGGCAGAACAGAAATGCTCGAAGATCCTGGCATTCGCACACATCATGATGGTGCTGACCGTAATGTTCTTCGTCTTCAGCTGCGTACTGAGCCTGACTCCGGCAGACCTGGCTGCGGCTAAAGAGCAGAACATCTCGATTCTGTCTTACCTGGCTAACCACTTTAACGCGCCGATCATCGCGTGGATGGCTCCGATTATCGCGATTATCGCTATCACCAAATCCTTCCTCGGCCACTACCTGGGCGCACGTGAAGGCTTCAACGGTATGGTGATTAAATCTCTGCGTGGTAAAGGTAAGTCTATCGAAATCAACAAGCTGAACCGTATCACTGCGCTGTTCATGCTGGTAACGACCTGGATTGTTGCCACCCTGAACCCGAGCATCCTGGGTATGATTGAAACCCTGGGCGGCCCAATCATCGCGATGATCCTGTTCCTGATGCCGATGTACGCAATCCAGAAAGTACCGGCAATGCGTAAGTACAGCGGTCACATCAGCAACGTATTCGTTGTCGTGATGGGTCTGATTGCAATCTCCGCAATCTTCTACTCTCTGTTCAGCTAAGTCCTTTCGCGCCGCTTTCGGGCGGCGCTTCCTCCGTTTTAACGCGATGTATTTCCTATGATTAGCGTATTCGATATTTTCAAAATCGGCATTGGCCCTTCCAGTTCTCATACCGTTGGACCAATGAAAGCGGGTAAACAATTTACCGACGATCTGATTGCCCGTAACCTGCTTAAAGACGTGACCCGCGTGGTGGTTGACGTGTACGGCTCGCTCTCTCTGACCGGTAAAGGCCACCACACAGATATCGCCATAATTATGGGTCTGGCGGGTAACCTGCCGGATACCGTGGATATCGATTCCATCCCTGGTTTTATTCAGGATGTGAATACTCATGGTCGCCTGATGCTGGCAAACGGTCAGCATGAAGTGGAGTTCCCGGTTGATCAGTGCATGAACTTCCATGCCGACAACCTTTCTCTGCATGAAAACGGTATGCGCATTACCGCGCTGGCGGGCGATAAAGTCGTTTACAGCCAGACTTATTACTCTATCGGCGGTGGCTTTATTGTTGATGAAGAACATTTTGGTCAGCAGGATAGCGCACCGGTTGAAGTTCCTTATCCGTACAGTTCAGCAGCCGATCTGCAAAAACATTGTCAGGAAACCGGGCTGTCACTCTCTGGCCTGATGATGAAAAACGAGCTGGCGCTGCACAGCAAAGAAGAGCTGGAACAGCACCTGGCTAACGTCTGGGAAGTCATGCGTGGCGGTATTGAGCGCGGTATTTCTACCGAAGGCGTGTTACCTGGCAAACTGCGCGTTCCACGCCGTGCTGCGGCACTACGCCGGATGCTGGTCAGCCAGGATAAAACCACCACTGACCCGATGGCGGTTGTTGACTGGATCAACATGTTTGCACTGGCAGTGAACGAAGAGAATGCTGCTGGCGGTCGCGTGGTGACTGCGCCGACTAACGGTGCGTGCGGGATTATTCCGGCCGTGCTGGCGTACTACGACAAGTTTATCCGCGAAGTGAACGCTAACTCACTGGCTCGTTACCTGCTGGTAGCCAGCGCCATTGGTTCTCTTTATAAGATGAACGCCTCGATTTCTGGTGCCGAAGTCGGCTGCCAGGGTGAAGTCGGCGTGGCGTGCTCAATGGCGGCAGCTGGTCTGGCAGAACTGTTAGGCGCAAGCCCGGCGCAGGTATGCATCGCGGCGGAAATCGCCATGGAGCACAACCTCGGTCTGACGTGTGACCCGGTCGCCGGGCAGGTACAGGTGCCGTGCATCGAGCGTAACGCCATTGCGGCAGTGAAAGCAGTAAACGCTGCACGTATGGCGCTGCGCCGTACCAGCGAGCCACGCGTCTGCCTCGATAAAGTTATCGAAACTATGTACGAAACAGGTAAAGATATGAACGCCAAGTACCGCGAAACCTCTCGCGGCGGCCTGGCAATGAAGATCGTTGCCTGCGATTAATCGCTCTCCAGAGGCCTCTTTTTGCGAGGCCTCTTCCCGATTTCTCATCCAGCCATAGCCTGTTCTGGCATCGAATGTTACCCTTATCGCCTGATCTTTAAGGGGGTTATCGTGGCTGTTCATTTGCTTATTGTCGATGCACTGAATCTTATTCGTCGCATTCATGCCGTTCAGGGTTCGCCCTGTGTCGAAACCTGCCAGCACGCGCTCGATCAGCTCATTATGCACAGCCAGCCAACCCACGCGGTCGCCGTTTTTGATGATGAAAACCGCAGTAGCGGCTGGCGTCATCAGCGTTTACCAGATTACAAAGCGGGTCGACCGCCAATGCCGGAAGAGTTGCACAACGAGATGCCTGCATTACGCGCCGCCTTTGAGCAACGCGGCGTCCCGTGCTGGTCCGCCAGCGGCAACGAAGCCGATGACTTAGCCGCCACGCTGGCGGTCAAAGTGACACAGGCCGGGCATCAGGCAACGATTGTTTCGACAGATAAAGGCTACTGTCAGTTACTTTCACCGACATTACGTATTCGTGATTACTTCCAGAAACGTTGGCTGGATGCGCCATTTATCGATAAAGAATTTGGCGTTCAACCGCAGCAGTTGCCCGATTACTGGGGGCTTGCGGGGATCAGCAGTTCAAAGGTACCGGGTGTTGCGGGGATCGGACCAAAAAGCGCCACACAGCTACTGGTCGAGTTTCAGAGTCTGGAAGGGATATATGAGAATCTGGATGCGGTTGCCGAAAAGTGGCGCAAAAAATTAGAAACCCATAAAGAGATGGCGTTTCTGTGCCGCGATATTGCCCGCTTACAAACCGATATGCATATCGACGGCAATTTACAGCAATTGCGGTTGGTAAGGTAACGGCGTGCCGGATGCAAACGATTATCAACACATTGAATTTAATGCACTTATATGCCGGATAAGACGCGGCTAGCGTCGCATCCGGCATTATCACATCAGCGTATTTACCAGGCGGTATGGTAAAGCTCTACAATATCCTCAAGCGTTGCTTCACGCGGGTTGCCACCGGTACAAACATCATCCAGTGCCGCCTGCGCCAGTGCCGAAATGTCTTCCTTGCGTACACCAACATCACGTAAATGTGGCGGAATACCGACATCACGGTTGAGAGCAAACACCGCTTCAACAGCGGCATTACGCGCCTCTTCCAGGCTCATACCTTCCACTTTCACGCCCATAACGCGCGCGATATCGCGGTACTTCTCACCGGTAAAGTCAGCGTTATAGCGCATGACATGCGGTAACAGGATGGCATTTGCAACACCGTGTGGCGTGTTGTAAAACGCGCCCAGTGGATGCGCCATACCATGCACCAACCCTAACCCAACATTCGAGAATCCCATACCCGCAACATACTGCCCGAGCGCCATTTCTTCTCCGGCATCCTTATCACCAGCAACCGATCCTCGCAGCGCCCCAGCAATGATTTCAATCGCTTTAATGTGCAGCGCATCGGTTAGCGCCCACGCGCCACGGGTAATATACCCCTCAATAGCATGAGTGAGCGCATCGACACCCGTCGCGGCTTTCAGCGCTGGAGGCATACCATCCATCATGTCAGCGTCAATAAACGCCACCTGCGGGATATCATGCGGATCAACGCAAACAAACTTGCGCCGTTTCTCTTCGTCAGTGATCACGTAGTTAATGGTCACTTCTGCCGCAGTGCCTGCTGTGGTGGGGATTGCCAGAATCGGTACACTGGGTTTATTGGTCGGGGAAAGCCCTTCCAGGCTACGCACATCGGCAAACTCCGGGTTGTTGCTGATAATGCCAATCGCTTTACACGTATCCTGTGGAGAACCACCACCAATAGCGATCAGGTAATCCGCGCCGCTATTCTGGAATACATCGAGCCCTTCTTTGACGACAGTAATTGTTGGGTTAGGTACTACGCCGTCGTAAATCGCCCATGCCAGTCCTGCCGCATCCATCTTATCGATCACTTTCGCCACCACGCCGCATTGCACCAGCGTTTTATCGGTGACGATCAGCGCCTTCTGATAACCACGGCGTTTCACCTCATCGGTTAAAGACCCAACAGCCCCCCGACCAAACCATGCCGTTTCGTTCAGAATCATTCTGTTAGCCATCATCCTTCTCCTTGTTGCTTTACGAAATTACTCTTCAATCCGTAACCCGTAGGTTTTGAATTTCTCCAGCACTACGGCAATCTCTTCATCGCTCAGCACTGGCACCGGGTCCGTAATCGCCAGGGTCGTCAGGTAAAGTTGTGCCAGCACTTCAACTTCATGCGCCAGCCATAACGCTTTCTCCAGATTCGCCTCACAAGCGATAAGCCCATGATGTTGTAACAAAGTTGCCTTACGATTTTTGAGAGCCAGCGCAACATGTTCAGAAAGTTCGCGTGTTCCAAAGGTCGCATAAGGCGCGCAAGGAATAGAATTACCGCCAGCCGCCGCAATCATGTAGTGAATCGCGGGGATCGGTCGGTTAAGAATGGAAACTGCCGTACAATGAACGGCATGATTGTGAACAACCGCGTTGGCATCCGGTCTGCTTTGATAGGCCGCCATATGGAAACGCCACTCGCTTGAGGGGAGCTTTCCTTCCTCATGTTTGCCGTTGCCATCAATAAAGACAATATGCGACTCCGTCAGTTTTTCATATGGAATACCTGTAGGCGTAATCAGCATCCCATCCTGATAACGTACACTGACGTTACCCGCTGTCCCCTGGTTCAGCCCCAGGCGAGTCATTTCCAGGCAAGTGTCAATAATCTGACGAGCAAGTTTATTTCGTTCCATTAGCTACCTCTCTCTGATTCAAAACAGGGCAATAATGTTGTTCCTTTCACACTATTGAATTAGCCGTTTAATTACCCACCATCTTCTTCCTGATTAACCAGAAAGAAATTCACAAGCTTATATTTTGTGACCTGGTTCAACTAATCACAGTAAATAACTGCAAGTTCTCTTTTTATAACTCCATTAAAAATGACCGCTCTTAAAAATATTTATCAAAACGGTCATTTTTCTACTCCTCCCAGCCAGGAATGCCCGTTTTCGGCACAAACAATTAATACGGTCATCTGGTTTGTGTTTTTTATGATTTATTTTCTGAAACGGGCATGAAATTTCGATTATTAAAGTGATGGTAGTCACATAAAGTCACCTTCCAGCTAATAAGTGTGACCGCCGTCATATTACAGACCGTTTTTTATTTGAAAATGAATCCATGAGTTCATTTCAGACAGGCAAATATTCACTGATATGAAGCCCGAACTCGCTGGTTTTGCACTTTTGAAAACATAACCGATTACGTGCTTAAGCTTCTGAACCTAAGAGGATGCTATGGGAAACACATCAATACAAACGCAGAGTTACCGTGCGGTAGATAAAGATGCAGGGCAGAGCAGAAGTTACATTATTCCATTCGCACTGCTGTGCTCACTGTTTTTTCTTTGGGCGGTAGCCAATAACCTTAACGACATTTTATTGCCTCAATTCCAGCAGGCTTTTACGCTGACAAATTTCCAGGCTGGCCTGATCCAATCGGCCTTTTACTTTGGTTATTTCATTATCCCAATCCCTGCCGGGATATTGATGAAAAAACTCAGTTATAAAGCAGGGATTATTACCGGATTGTTTTTATATGCCTTCGGCGCTGCATTATTCTGGCCCGCCGCAGAAATAATGAACTACACCTTGTTTTTAGTTGGCCTATTTATTATTGCAGCCGGATTAGGTTGTCTGGAAACTGCCGCAAACCCTTTTGTTACGGTATTAGGGCCGGAAAGCAGTGGTCACTTCCGCTTAAATCTTGCGCAAACATTTAACTCATTTGGCGCAATTATCGCGGTTGTCTTTGGGCAAAGTCTTATTTTGTCTAACGTGCCACATCAATCGCAAGACGTTCTCGATAAAATGTCTCCAGAGCAATTGAGTGCGTATAAACACAGCCTGGTATTATCGGTACAGACACCTTATATGATCATCGTGGCTATCGTGTTACTGGTCGCCCTGCTGATCATGCTGACGAAATTCCCGGCATTGCAGAGTGATAATCACAGTGACGCCAAACAAGGATCGTTCTCCGCATCGCTTTCTCGCCTGGCGCGTATTCGCCACTGGCGCTGGGCAGTATTAGCGCAATTCTGCTACGTTGGCGCACAAACGGCCTGCTGGAGCTATTTAATTCGCTACGCTGTAGAAGAAATTCCAGGTATGACAGCAGGCTTTGCCGCTAACTATTTAACCGGAACCATGGTGTGCTTCTTTATTGGTCGTTTCACCGGTACCTGGCTCATCAGTCGCTTCGCACCACACAAAGTCCTGGCAGCCTACGCATTAATCGCTATGGCACTGTGCCTGATCTCAGCCTTCGCTGGCGGTCATGTGGGTTTAATAGCCCTGACTTTATGCAGTGCCTTTATGTCGATTCAGTACCCAACAATCTTCTCGCTGGGCATTAAGAATCTCGGCCAGGACACCAAATACGGTTCGTCCTTCATCGTTATGACCATTATTGGCGGCGGTATTGTCACTCCGGTCATGGGGTTTGTCAGTGACGCAGCGGGCAACATCCCCACTGCCGAACTGATCCCGGCACTCTGCTTCGCAGTCATCTTTATCTTTGCCCGTTTCCGTTCTCAAACGGCAACTAACTGAACATATTTTCCGAATAAAGTGAGGAATCAGTAATGAAAAAAATCAGCTTACCGAAAATTGGTATCCGCCCGGTTATTGACGGTCGTCGCATGGGTGTTCGTGAGTCGCTTGAAGAACAAACAATGAATATGGCGAAAGCCACGGCTGCACTGCTGACCGAGAAACTGCGCCATGCCTGTGGAGCTGCCGTCGAGTGTGTCATTTCCGATACCTGTATCGCGGGTATGGCTGAAGCCGCTGCTTGCGAAGAAAAATTCAGCAGTCAGAATGTAGGCCTCACCATTACGGTAACCCCTTGCTGGTGCTATGGCAGTGAAACCATCGATATGGATCCAACCCGCCCGAAAGCCATTTGGGGCTTTAACGGCACTGAACGTCCCGGCGCTGTTTACCTGGCAGCGGCTCTGGCAGCTCACAGCCAGAAAGGCATCCCGGCATTCTCCATTTACGGTCATGACGTTCAGGATGCCGATGACACATCGATTCCTGCCGATGTTGAAGAAAAACTGCTGCGCTTTGCCCGCGCCGGTTTAGCAGTCGCCAGCATGAAAGGTAAAAGCTATCTGTCGCTGGGCGGCGTTTCGATGGGTATCGCCGGTTCCATCGTTGATCACAACTTCTTTGAATCCTGGCTGGGAATGAAAGTCCAGGCGGTGGATATGACCGAACTGCGTCGCCGTATCGATCAGAAGATTTACGACGAAGCCGAACTGGAAATGGCGCTGGCCTGGGCTGATAAAAACTTCCGCTATGGCGAAGATGAAAATAACAAACAGTATCAACGCAATGCCGAGCAAAGCCGCGCAGTTCTGCGCGAAAGTTTACTGATGGCGATGTGTATCCGCGACATGATGCAAGGCAACAGCAAACTGGCCGATATTGGTCGCGTGGAAGAATCACTTGGCTACAACGCCATCGCTGCAGGCTTCCAGGGGCAACGTCACTGGACCGATCAATATCCCAATGGCGATACCGCTGAAGCGATCCTCAACAGTTCATTTGACTGGAATGGCGTGCGCAAACCGTTTGTCGTGGCGACCGAAAACGACAGTCTTAACGGCGTGGCAATGTTAATGGGCCACCAGCTCACCGGCACCGCTCAGGTATTTGCCGATGTCCGTACCTACTGGTCACCAGAAGCAATTGAGCGTGTAACGGGGCATAAACTGGACGGGCTGGCAGAACACGGCATCATCCATTTGATCAACTCCGGTTCTGCTGCGCTGGACGGTTCCTGTAAACAACGCGACAGCGAAGGTAAACCGACGATGAAGCCGCACTGGGAAATCTCTCAGCAAGAGGCTGACGCTTGCCTCGCCGCTACCGAATGGTGCCCGGCGATCCACGAATACTTCCGTGGCGGCGGTTACTCTTCCCGCTTTCTTACCGAAGGCGGCGTCCCGTTCACCATGACTCGTGTCAACATCATCAAAGGCCTGGGACCGGTACTGCAAATCGCGGAAGGCTGGAGCGTGGAATTGCCGAAGGATGTGCATGACATCCTCAACAAACGCACCAACTCAACCTGGCCAACCACCTGGTTTGCACCGCGCCTCACCGGTAAAGGGCCGTTTACGGATGTGTACTCGGTAATGGCGAACTGGGGCGCTAACCACGGGGTTCTGACCATCGGCCACGTTGGCGCAGACTTTATCACTCTTGCCTCCATGCTGCGTATCCCGGTATGTATGCACAACGTTGAAGAGACCAAAGTGTATCGTCCTTCTGCCTGGGCCGCGCACGGCATGGATATTGAAGGCCAGGATTACCGCGCTTGCCAGAACTACGGCCCGTTGTACAAGCGTTAATACATTACTCCCTGATGTGATGCCCGGTCGCTCCGGCTACCGGGCCTGAACAAGCAAGAGTGGTTAGCCGGATAAGCAATGTTATCCGGCTATATTGCAGGAGCGATTATGAAACAAGAAGTTATCCTGGTACTCGACTGTGGCGCGACCAATGTCAGGGCCATCGCGGTTAATCGGCAGGGAAAAATTGTTGCCCGCGCCTCAACGCCTAATGCCAGCGATATCGCGATGGAAAACAACACCTGGCACCAGTGGTCTTTAGACGCCATTTTGCAACGCTTTGCTGATTGCTGTCGGCAAATCAATAGTGAACTGACTGATTGCCACATCCGCGGTATCGCCGTCACCACCTTTGGTGTGGATGGCGCTCTGGTAGATAAGCAAGGCAATCTGCTCTATCCGATCATTAGCTGGAAATGTCCGCGAACAGCCGCGGTAATGGACAATATTGAACGGTTGATCTCCGCACAGCAGTTGCAGGCTATTTCTGGAGTCGGAGCCTTTAGTTTCAATACGTTATATAAGTTGGTGTGGTTGAAAGAAAATCATCCACAACTGCTGGAACGCGCGCACGCCTGGCTCTTTATTTCGTCGCTGATTAACCACCGTTTAACCGGCGAATTCACTACTGATATTACGATGGCCGGAACCAGCCAGATGCTGGATATCCAGCAACGCGATTTCAGTCCGCAAATTTTACAAGCCACCGGTATTCCACGCCGACTCTTCCCTCGTCTGGTGGAAGCGGGTGAACAGATTGGTACGCTACAGAACAGCGCCGCAGCAATGCTCGGCTTACCCGTTGGCATACCGGTGATTTCCGCAGGTCACGATACCCAGTTCGCCCTTTTTGGCGCTGGTGCCGAACAAAATGAACCCGTGCTCTCTTCCGGTACATGGGAAATTTTAATGGTCCGCAGCGCCCAGGTTGATACTTCGCTGTTAAGTCAGTACGCCGGTTCTACCTGCGAACTGGATAGCCAGGCAGGGTTGTATAACCCAGGTATGCAATGGCTGGCATCCGGCGTGCTGGAATGGGTGAGAAAACTGTTCTGGACGGCTGAAACTCCCTGGCAAATATTGATTGAAGAAGCTCGCCTGATCGCGCCTGGCGCAGATGGAGTGAAAATGCAGTGTGATTTATTGTCGTGCCAGAACGCTGGCTGGCAAGGCGTAACGCTTAATACCACGCAGGGGCATTTCTATCGCGCGGCGCTGGAAGGGTTAACCACGCAATTACAGCGCAATCTACAGATGCTGGAAAAAATCGGGCACTTTAAAGCCTCTGAATTATTGTTAGTCGGCGGAGGAAGTCGCAACACATTGTGGAATCAGATTAAAGCCAATATGCTTGATATTCCGGTAAAAGTTCTCGACGATGCCGAAACGACCGTCGCAGGAGCTGCGCTGTTTGGTTGGTATGGCGTAGGGGAATTTAACAGCCCGGAAGAAGCCCGTGCACAGATTCATTATCAGTACCGTTATTTCTACCCGCAAACTGAACCTGAATTTATAGAGGAGGTGTGAAATGCTGAAAACAATTTCGCCGTTAATTTCTCCCGAACTATTGAAAGTGCTGGCAGAGATGGGGCATGGAGATGAAATTATTTTTTCCGATGCTCACTTTCCCGCCCATTCGATGGGACCGCAGGTGATCCGCGCTGATGGCCTGTTGGTGAGCGACTTGCTCCAGGCGATTATCCCGTTATTTGAGCTGGACAGTTATGCACCACCGCTGGTGATGATGGCGGCGGTAGAAGGTGACACTCTCGATCCTGAAGTAGAACGACGTTATCGTAATGCGCTTTCACTACAAGCCCCCTGTCCTGACATCATCCGCATCAATCGTTTTGCGTTTTATGAACGGGCGCAAAAAGCCTTTGCGATCGTTATCACAGGCGAACGAGCGAAGTACGGGAATATTCTTTTAAAAAAAGGGGTAACACCGTAATCTCATACCGGTACGCCCGCATGACGCGGGCGGTTATCGAATGATGGGGTGAAAAATATGAAAGCGGCACGCCAGCAAGCGATAGTCGACCTGCTGCTGAACCATACCAGCCTGACCACGGAAGCTCTCTCTGAACAGCTAAAGGTCAGTAAAGAAACCATTCGTCGCGATCTCAATGAATTACAGACGCAGGGTAAAATTCTGCGCAATCATGGGCGCGCTAAATATATCCACCGTCAAAATCAAGACAGTGGCGATCCCTTTCACATCCGGCTGAAAAGCCATTATGCGCATAAAGCAGATATCGCGCGCGAGGCGCTCGCGTGGATTGAAGAAGGGATGGTGATAGCCTTAGACGCCAGTTCAACCTGCTGGTATCTGGCACGCCAGTTGCCTGACATCAACATCCAGGTCTTCACCAATAGCCATCCGATTTGCCATGAACTCGGTAAACGCGAACGCATTCAACTGATCAGTTCCGGCGGCACACTTGAGCGCAAATATGGCTGTTACGTCAATCCCTCGCTGATTTCCCAACTTAAATCGCTGGAAATCGATCTGTTTATTTTTTCTTGTGAAGGGATCGATAGCAGCGGCGCACTGTGGGACTCCAATGCCATCAACGCTGATTACAAATCAATGTTATTAAAACGTGCCGCGCAATCGTTGTTATTGATTGATAAAAGTAAATTTAATCGTTCAGGGGAAGCCCGCATCGGGCATCTGGATGAGGTAACGCATATTATTTCTGATGAGCGCCAGGTTACAACTTCTTTGGTAACAGCCTGACGGAAAGGGTAGCAGGCCGGAGACGACGCCCCGGCCTTGCCTGTTATCGCTCGTCGCGACGCCCCCCCACCGCAGCCCAGATACGGCGGACGTGCACCGTCACTTCTTCGCGATCGTGATACAACTGCCGCGCCTGAATCTGAGCATTTATGCCATGTTCATCAAGCTGTGCCTGAATATACGCCAGATTGTGTGACACTTCTTCGTAGCGTTTTTTCATCGGCAGTTTGAGATTGAAGATAGTTTCACGGCACCAGCCATTAACCAGCCACTGCGCCATTAATGCCGCAACTTTCGCCGGTTTTTCAACCATATCGCATACCATCCAGGAGATATTGCTGCGTGTCGGACGGAATTTGAAACCGTCTTCCCGCAGCCACGTCACCTGCCCGGTATCCATCAGACTTTGCGCCATCGGGCCGTTGTCGACGGAATAAACCCACATGTTGCGCTTCACCAGTTGGTAGGTCCAGCCGCCTGGGCAAGCACCTAAATCCACCGCCCACATCCCGTTCGCCAGGCGTTCATCCCACTCATCCGCGGGAATAAACACATGAAATGCCTCTTCCAGTTTGAGCGTGGAACGACTCGGCGCATCTGCCGGAAATTTCAGGCGCGGAATGCCCATATAGAACGGCGAATTATTGCTGCTGTATGAGTAACCAGTATAGCAACAGCCTGGTGCAATAAAGAATACATGCACAACCGGACGCTTCGGCGTTTCATAGTTCGCCAGCACCCCCGCATCACGCAAGGCAGCGCGTAGCGGCACGGTGAATTTACGGCAGAATTTCAGCAACTCTTTGCTTTCGTTGGTATCGGCAACTTCAACACGCAGTTCACCGCCCTTCTCTACTACGCCCTGTAACATGCCAACAATGGGGGTAATACGATCTTCTGGCGGCAAATGCTGCAGGAGTTCCCCCACTACAAACCACTGGCGGGCAAAAATTAATGAACTGAACGGCAGCTCACGGATTAACTTATCGCCATCATCAGGTTGATAACATTCATAAATCACATAACCCGCATTCTCTTTCACGCGGGCAAAACCGAAAATTTCCCGCTGGCCGGCTTTATCGGTAATTTCTGCGGCGCACTCTTTTTCAAAGCCCGGACGGCACAGCAATATAACCTTATTCATGACTTACGCCCTTGCGCTTTAAACGGATAGCACCAACTAACATTAACGCCCAGCCCGCAAGGAAGCTCACGCCGCCAACCGGTGTGACAAACGCCCACAAACGCAGATGGGACAGCGCCAGGCAATAAAGGCTGCCGCTGAACAGCACCGTGCCTAACGCGAGGAAAACGCTACTCCAGTAAAACCAGATACTGATGCGACGCTGCATTGCCACCGCCAGACCTAAGATCGCCAGCGTATGAAACGCCTGGTATTCGAGGCCGGTCTGGATCCAGCCCATCTCAACGGCCCCCATGGTTTTACTTAACACATGCGCGCCAAAAGCGCCCAGAGCTACAAAAATGAAGCCGCTAATGGCGGCGAAAATCAGCATAAAACGGCTGGTCATGGTCGTACCCTACGTAAATTATTGTTCATAACGAAAGCGGAATTTTTCTTGTTCAGCAGCGGCTTTCGCCAGGATCCATTGGCGAAAGGCGGCTATTTTACCCAGTTCTGCCTGGCTGTCATGACAAACCAGATAAAAAGCGTTTTTACTGACCAGAACATCATTAAACGGGCAAACAAGACGTCCGGCCTCGATTTCAGATTGCGCCATCACGTTATTTGCCAGCGCCACTCCCTGCCCGTGGATAGCCGCTTGCAGCACCATGGCGCTATGGCTAAAAATTGGCCCTTGCTGAACGTTGATATGATTTAACCCCAACTGTCGGGTATATGTCTGCCAGTCACGGCGTGACGCATCATGTAATAACGTATGTTTAGCCAGATCTTCCGGGGTCTTCAAGGGTTTTTCGCCAGTCAGCAGTAGCGGCGAGCACACCGGCAATAAATATTCGGCGTACAGTTTTTCCACCCGTAGCCCCGGCCAGTTGCCCCGACCATAAAATATCGCCACATCAACATCATCCGCCAGCTTATCTTCCTGACGATCAACCGCCTGGATTCGAACGTCAATTCCCGGATAAGCTGAATTAAAGCTGGAAAGTCGCGGAACCAACCAATGAATCGCGAAACTGGGGAGTAAACTGACCGTCAACGCCCCCTTAGCGCTACGGGCCTGGAGTTTACGCGTCGCTTCGGTTAATTGCGAAAATATCTCTTTGATATCGAGGAAATAGCTTTGCCCTTCCTCGGTCAGCAGGAGTGAACGATTACGGCGGCGGAACAGTTTTAGCCCCAGAAAATCCTCAAGAGACTTGATTTGATGACTTACTGCGGCCTGGGTCACAAAAAGCTCTTCTGCTGCGCGAGTGAAACTTAAATGGCGTGCTGCGGCATCAAAAACTCGTAAGGCATTTAGCGGTGGTAATCGTTTAGACATGGCTTTTAAACTTTGATGTTAAATGAATTTAACAATTAGATTACACTGTGTAACCTATTAGTTTTTTTAATCTGAGCCATTATAAATTGTCCGTTGAGCTTCTACCAGCAAATACCTATAGTGGCGGCACTTCCTGAGCCGGAACGAAAAGTTTTATCGGAATGCGTGTTCTGGTGAACTTTTGGCTTACGGTTGTGATGTTGTGTTGTTGTGTTTGCAATTGGTCTGCGATTCAGACCATGGTAGCAAAGCTACCTTTTTTCACTTCCTGTACATTTACCCTGTCTGTCCATAGTGATTAATGTAGCACCGCCTAATTGCGGTGCTTTTTTTTACCTTGCGATCGCGAATTACTGATCCAGTTCGACCATCTCTTTCACGTCAGTACGGTTGATCTGCTGTTTGTTGCCATTAGCGTCTTTATACGAAATCATACCGGTATCGTTATCAGTCTGTGGTTTACCGTCAGAGACGATGGTACGTCCGTCATTGGTGTGCATCACATAGTTCGAACCGGAACAGGCGCTCAGGGCAAAAGTCAGCATACAGGCAGAAATAATTGCGGCAGTCTTTTTCATCATCTTCTCCTTAAAGCGATTAATAAATCTTAATAGTATTGATTAACAGGCTAAAATTAACGCCTAACACTATTCAGCATATGTTACTGACGCGGCTTCGCCAGGATATCCAGATAATTCTGATGGTTAGCACTCTCCTTGTATCAAAGTGAATTTTGCGTCACGATCGGTGCATCAAGCCGAGGAGTACCATGAACGTTTTTAATCCCGCGCAGTTTCGCGCCCAGTTTCCCGCGCTACAGGATGCGGGCGTCTATCTCGACAGCGCCGCGACCGCGCTTAAACCTGAAGCCGTGGTTGAAGCTACCCGACAGTTTTATAGCCTGAGCGCCGGAAACGTCCATCGCAGCCAGTTTGCCGAAGCCCAACGCCTGACCGCGCGTTACGAAGCTGCGCGGGAAAAAGTGGCACAATTACTGAATGCATCGGATGACAAAAATATCGTCTGGACGCGCGGCACCACTGAATCCATCAACATGGTGGCGCAATGCTATGCCCGTCCGCGTCTGCAACCGGGCGATGAAATTATTGTCAGTGTGGCAGAACACCACGCCAACCTCGTCCCCTGGCTGATGGTCGCCCAACAAACGGGGGCCAAAGTGGTGAAATTGCCGCTTAATGCGCAGCGACTGCCGGATGTCGATTTGTTGCCAGAACTGATTACTCCCCGTAGTCGGATTCTGGCGTTGGGCCAGATGTCGAACGTCACTGGCGGTTGCCCGGATCTGGCGAGAGCGATTACTTTTGCTCATTCAGCCGGGATAGTGGTGATGGTTGATGGTGCTCAGGGGGCGGTGCATTTCCCCGCGGATGTTCAGCAACTGGATATTGATTTCTATGCTTTTTCAGGTCACAAACTGTATGGCCCGACAGGCATCGGCGTGCTGTATGGCAAACCAGAACTGCTGGAAGCGATGTCGCCCTGGCTGGGCGGCGGCAAAATGGTTCACGAAGTGAGTTTTGAAGGCTTCACGACTCAATCTGCGCCGTGGAAACTGGAAGCAGGAACGCCAAATGTCGCTGGCGTCATAGGATTAAGCGCGGCGCTGGAATGGCTGACAGATTACGATATCAACCAGGCCGAAAGCTGGAGCCGTAGCTTAGCAACGCTTGCAGAAGAAGCGCTGGCGAAACGTCAAGGCTTTCGTTCATTCCGCTGCCAGGATTCCAGCCTGCTGGCCTTTGATTTTGCGGGTGTTCATCACAGCGATATGGTGACACTGCTGGCGGAGTACGGTATTGCCCTGCGCGCCGGGCAGCATTGCGCTCAGCCGCTACTGGCAGAATTAGGCGTAACCGGCACACTGCGCGCCTCATTTGCGCCATATAATACAAAGAGTGATGTGGATGCGCTGGTGAATGCCGTTGACCGCGCGCTGGAATTATTGGTGGATTAATGACAAACCCGCAATTCGCCGGACATCCGTTCGGCACAACCGTAACCGCAGAAACGTTACGCAATACCTTCGCACCGTTGACGCAATGGGAAGATAAATATCGCCAGTTGATCATGCTGGGGAAACAGCTTCCGGCTTTGCCAGAGGAGTTAAAAGCGCAGGCTAAAGAGATTGCCGGATGCGAAAACCGCGTCTGGCTGGGATATACCGTGGCTGAAAACGGCAAGATGCATTTCTTTGGCGACAGCGAAGGGCGCATTGTGCGCGGCCTGTTGGCGGTGTTGTTGACTGCCGTTGAGGGGAAAACCGCCGCCGAATTGCAGGCACAGTCGCCGCTGGCATTGTTTGATGAGCTGGGATTACGTGCGCAACTTAGCGCCTCACGCAGTCAGGGGTTGAATGCGTTAAGCGAGGCGATTATCGCTGCGGCGAAGCAGGTTTAAGCACAGAACCAGGTCGGATAAGACGTTCGCGTCGCATCCGACCTGATTGTTTACCCCTGACGCGCCGCTTTCGCCATCATCTTCTTCAGCGCATGAGAAACCGCAACAAAGCCAAAAGTGGCGGTCACCATCGTCGCCGCGCCAAATCCTGAGGCACAATCCATCCGCTTTGGCCCTTCCGCCGTGGCTTTCATCGCACAGACGGTGCCGTCTGACTGCGGGTACACCAGCGCTTCGGTAGAGAACACGCAATCCACGCCGAGCTTACCTTTACTGTTTTTCACTACGCCAAAATCGCTTTTCAGGCGCTCGCGCAACTTCGCCGCCAACGGGTCCTGAATCGTTTTCGCCAGATCGGTAACCTGAATCTGCGTCGGGTCAATCTGCCCACCAGCGCCACCGGTCGTGACCAGCGGGATTTTATTGCGCCGACAATAAGCAATCAGCGCCGCTTTGGGCCGTACACTATCAATAGCATCAATCACGTACGAATAACCGGCATTCATATATTGCGCTACGTTATCCGGCGTCACGAAGTCATCCACCACCGTTACACGGCACTCCGGGTTAATCTGGCGAATACGCTCCGCCATTACTTCCGCTTTTGCCAGCCCGACGTTATCGCGCAGAGCGTGAATTTGCCGATTGGTATTGGTGACGCACACATCATCCATATCGATAAGCGTGATTGCGCCAATCCCCGTGCGCGCTAGCGCTTCCGCCGCCCAGGAACCGACACCACCGATACCAACCACACAAATATGCGCGTCAGCAAACAGTTGCAATGCTTTTTCACCATACAGACGCGCTGTGCCACCAAAACGCTGACGCCATGCATCACTAATTACCACAGACATAGCACCTCAGAATTAAAAAGGGTGAGGTTACCCCTCACCCTGTCATATCCGTAAAAACGGCATACAGAATATCACATCAGCCGCTAAAGACGTTACCTGCGCCCGGGGCGGTTTTCAGCACCCAGACACGTCCATAGTGGTTGTACCAACCTGCGCGGTGTCCGGCTTCCGGCCCGATCCCTTGATAGATATCGAAGTGTTGGCCTTTGATTGCGCCACCGACATCCAGCGCCACCATCAGACGCAATTCGTACTGACCGTTAAATTTGCCGTTATTATCCAGCAGCGGCACTTCTGCCAGCAAGGTAGTACCTGGCGGAATAATTGAACGATCGGAGGCAACAGAAGCACGGCCAACCAGCGGCACCGCACTTGCCCCTTTCACCGGTGCAAAAGATTGCGGTTTAAAGAAGACGAAAGACGGGTTCTGTTCCAGCAGCTCGCGAACCTCAGCTTCACTGTGTGTTTCGCCCCAGTGACGAATCGCCTGCATCGACATATCTTCTTTTTTCACTTCGCCACGGTCGATCAACACCTTACCAATGCTGCGATAGGCATGACCGTTTTTCCCTGCATAGCTGAAAAAGTTAAGCGGACTGCCATCACCAAAGTCGATATACCCGCTACCCTGCACATCCATAATGAAGTTATCCATCAGGGAGTTACTGTAAGCGAGAATATATTTATCACTCAGAGCTCCTGCGTAGATCTCCGCACGAGACGGCAGACGACCACGTTTTGGCGGCATACGGTAAATCGGATACTGGAACTCGCCCTGACGGGTATGGCGCGCCTGAATTACCGGCGTGTAATAGCCTGTAAACTGCACGTTACCATAGTTGTCGACACCTTCCATCTGCCAGGCATCAATGCCGAACTGGCGCATATTGCGGGTATCACCGCCTGCGCGCAGCCACTCTTGCACCGCGTTATAAACATTACTCTGGTTGCCATACAGACGCGGTGACGAATTACGGATATGGTTAATTTGCTCGGCAAAATCACCGGCATTAATCGGCGCGCCAACGGCATCTGGCTGGTTCACCAGAGAGAAAGGCTGGGTAAATTTCCCGTCTTTATATTGCTGTCCGCGATCGGTTGGTTTGGAAGAGCAGGCGGCAAGCATTGCCACAACCGTGCCCATAAGAAGGTACTTTACCCAACGTCCTTTCATTGTTCTCTTCTTCAGGTTAAAAAATAAGGCGCAACGAAGATAACAAACCACCGCGTTTAATGAAATGAGCAGCCTCTCCCTGACGCAAATTTTGCACAAAAAATAGGCTTTAGTGATTTGTTTTTGTTCAAAATCATGCCAAATCCGTGATCGGGGTAAAAAAAAGGTTGCATGAAAACGCGAGCAGAGTATAGTGCGCATCCACGGACGCGGGGTGGAGCAGCCTGGTAGCTCGTCGGGCTCATAACCCGAAGGTCGTCGGTTCAAATCCGGCCCCCGCAACCAATTAAAATTTGATGAAGTAAAGCAGTACGGTGACGCGGGGTGGAGCAGCCTGGTAGCTCGTCGGGCTCATAACCCGAAGGTCGTCGGTTCAAATCCGGCCCCCGCAACCAATCAAAATTTGATGAAATAAAGCTGTACGGTGACGCGGGGTGGAGCAGCCTGGTAGCTCGTCGGGCTCATAACCCGAAGGTCGTCGGTTCAAATCCGGCCCCCGCAACCAATTTATTAGAATGCTGACAAACCGCAAAGCTGCTATTGGCTTGCGGTTTTTTCGTTTTTACGCTTCCTTACCCGTTTCAGTGAAGCCTGAGACAATGAGTAAACCGTTAATATCCCTCCATCAAAGCCATCCATCTTATTTATATATTAAACATATACCCCATTAATGAATTTCATTTATATATTCTATAAATCAATTTATTTTGGTTATGTTAACATTTCAATATCACAACAGGGCGCTACGCTTATATAATCATTGTACAAAAAGCACACAACTTTTTAATTAGTAGAAAAATTAATAATTTTTTGTGAAAGCCCGGACAATAAGTTTAATGAATATCTTAATAGACTCTCATACTACCCAATTTCTTAAAAGTGCAAATTTGTGAAGCTTATCCTGTTATTATTTTAAGTTTCATGCCAAATTCTCTCACCAGATAATGCCGCCCTCTTCCGAAAAATAATCAAGAAGCCAAACAATATCTAAAATGATACAACTGTATCTATTCCCCTGAAAAATACATTATTCATTTGTATATTTTCCTCATCATTGCTTTTTATTTAAATCATCCGATAATCCCCTGAATATAATTATGTCAATAACCATCAGAAAAAGTGGATGATGAGGAAAAGGATATGGCCGACAGTTTCCAGAATGAAGTTCCCGCCGCTCGTGTAAATATCAAGCTTGATCTGCATACAGGCAATGCTAAAAAGAAAGTTGAACTCCCCCTCAAGCTTCTTGCCGTAGGCGATTACAGTAACGGAAAAGAGCAACGTCCGCTGTCCGAACGGGACAAGGTTGATATCAATAAAAACAACTTCAACAGCGTCATGGCTGAGTTTTCGCCTGCGGTTAATTTAACAGTAGAAGATACGCTAAACGGAAACGGTAATGAACAAAATTTCGCGCTTGAATTTAAAAGCCTGAAGGATTTTGAACCCGAACAGGTAGCAAAAAATATTCCGCAACTTCGTGTATTACTCGCTATGCGCAATTTACTACGTGACCTGAAATCCAATCTGCTGGATAACGCAACGTTTCGCCGTGAACTGGAAAATATCCTGAAAGACCCGACGCTCAGTTCAGAACTGCGTGATGAACTGGCGAAAATTGCGCCGCAGGAGAACGTTTAACCCGAACGCGTATTCAGGTTAAACCGGAGAAGAAAGGATCACTGAAAAGGAAATGCTGATGTCTGTACAACAAGAACATGCCACCTCTGAAACTGCAACACTCACCACCACTGAGTCCGGCGGCGTTTATCAGTCCCTGTTCGATAAAATTAATTTAACCCCGGTCTCTTCCATTCAGGAAATAGATTTATGGCAAAACAGCGAAACGCTGGCTGATGCCTCACCCGATGAGCGCGTGACAGCAGCGATTCACGTTCTGCTTTCCTGTCTGGCGAAATCAGGCGAGGACGTGGTCAAGCTCGACAAGAGCCTGCTGGATTTTCATATCGACGATCTGGATCAGAAAATCAGTAAACAGCTTGATGCGGTCATGCACCACCCTGAATTCCAGAAAGTCGAGTCGCTGTGGCGTGGTACATGGTTCGTCGTACAGCGCACTGATTTTCGCAAAAATGTCAGAATTGAATTGCTGGATATCAGCAAAGAGCATCTGCGTCAGGATTTTGATGATTCACCGGAAATCATTCAGAGTGGTTTATATCGCCATACATACATTCAGGAATATGATACGCCGGGTGGCGAACCTGTAGCCTCATTAATATCCAGCTATGAATTTGATAACAGCCCGCAGGATATTGCCCTGCTGCGTAATATTTCCAGAGTGTCTGCCGCTTCCCATATGCCTTTTATCGGTTCTGTCGGGCCGAAATTCTTCCTTAAAAATTCGATGGAAGAAGTCGCCGCGATTAAAGATATCGGCAACTACTTTGACCGCGCCGAATATATTAAATGGAAGTCGTTCCGCGATACCGATGACAGCCGCTACGTGGGATTAGTGATGCCGCGCGTGCTGGGTCGTCTGCCCTATGGGCCGGACACAGTGCCGGTACGCAGCTTTAACTATGTGGAAGAAGTCAAAGGCCCGGATCACGAAAAGTACCTGTGGACAAACGCCTCGTTCGCCTTTGCCGCCAATATGGTGAAGAGCTTTGTGAATAATGGCTGGTGTGTGCAGATCCGTGGTCCACAGGCAGGTGGCGCAGTGGCCGATCTGCCGATCCATCTTTACGATCTCGGCACCGGCAATCAGGTCAAAATTCCGTCCGAAGTGATGATCCCGGAAACCCGCGAATTTGAATTTGCCAACCTTGGCTTTATTCCGCTCTCTTATTATAAGAATCGCGATTACGCCTGCTTCTTCTCGGCAAACTCCGCCCAGAAACCGGCGTTGTATGATACCGCTGACGCCACTGCCAACAGTCGTATTAACGCCCGTTTGCCCTATATTTTCCTGCTGTCCCGCATTGCGCATTACCTGAAAATTATTCAGCGCGAGAATATCGGCTCCACCAAAGACCGCCGCGTGCTGGAACTGGAGCTTAACACCTGGATCCGCACGCTGGTGACGGAAATGACCGATCCGGGTGATGAACTGCAGGCGTCTCACCCGCTGCGCGACGGCAAGGTTATCGTGGAAGATATTGAGGACAATCCGGGCTTCTTCCGCGTCAGACTCTTTGCCGTGCCGCATTTCCAGATCGAAGGGATGGACGTCAACCTGTCACTGGTTTCCCAGATGCCGAAAGCGAAAGCCTGATCGGGCAGTGGTGTGATATGAAAATTCATCGACCACTGTGGGCTGAGGGGACATTCCTGTCCTCTCAGCAGTTTCAGCAGCAGGCCCGCTGGGAAGCGTTCAGCAATGACAGCATTGCGCAACTTTGTATTCGTCATCCGTGGGGGATCGCGAATGTGCTCTTTGACCGCGATGCCCTGACGTCCGGAAAGCTGAAAACGCAAGCTGTACGCCTGCGTTTTGCTGATGGCACGCTGATCGATTCTGACGTGAGCGATGTTCTGCCGCTCGCCTGCGATCTGCGCGCGCTGACGAACGACAGCGCGATTGTTCTGCTGGCGCTGCCGCTTGCGCATGGTAACGGCGGTAATCTCGGTCAGGGTGAGCAGACTGAAAGACCGCTGCGCTATCGTCAGGAATGGCAAAAGGTGCAGGATATCTACGGCAGTGACAGTGAAGATATGGCCGTTGAGCGTCATGCGCTGTCCCTGCGCTTTGCTCATGATAACAATCAGGATTACATCACCTGCCCACTGGCGCGTCTGGTGCGGGATGTTCAGGGCAACTGGACACAGGATGAGAGCTATATTCCGCCGTTACTGGCGTTTAACGCCCATGACGGGCTGGTACAGCGTCTGGACACACTGCTGTTGCAGCTACGGGCGAAGTGCCAGCGTCTGATGGCGATGCGCCGGGAAAGCAACCAGCGTATGGCGGACTTCGCCGTCGCCGATGTCTCCCTGTTCTGGCTGCTTAACGCGCTGAATTCCGCCGAGCCGGTGCTGAGCGATTTCCTGCGCTACCCGGCTGTCCACCCCGAACTGGTCTGGCGGGAGCTGGCGAGGCTTGCCGGTGCGCTGCTGACGTTTTCCCTTGAGCATAACGTCAGCGCCGTTCCGCCCTATGTCCACGAATCGCCGTCCACCGTCTTTCCGCCACTGTTCTCCCTGCTCAGCGAGCTGCTGGAAGCCAGCCTGCCGTCGCGGGTGATCGCGCTGGATCTGGCGTCCCTGCCGGGCAACCGCTGGAAAGCAGATCTGCACGATCCGCGCCTGCGGGAAGAGGCCGATTTTTATCTGTCCGTTCGTTCCTCACTGCCTGCGCATCAGGTACTGCACCAGCTACCGCTGGTCTGCAAAAT
This sequence comes from Escherichia sp. WS1118, assembly GCF_046487695.1. Lineage (NCBI taxonomy): Bacteria > Pseudomonadati > Pseudomonadota > Gammaproteobacteria > Enterobacterales > Enterobacteriaceae > Escherichia > Escherichia sp. WS1118. The sequence continues at coordinate 184,632 of NZ_JBJQIZ010000001.1, forward strand.
CGGTGCGCCTGATGACGTCACGCTGCTTATCAACGTGGCGCTGAACGGTGTTCCACTGGTGCCACTCACCTCGGTTCCGGCGGCGCTGCCGCTGCGGCTGGAGAACCAGTATTTTGCGCTGGATATGCACAGTGACGCGGCTAAATCGATGCTGGAGTCCGGGTGCTGCATGATTTATGCGCCGGGAACAATGGGCGACCTGAAACCTGAACTGTTTGCGGTGCTGCGCACATGAAAAAAGAGACGGATATCAATATCGACGCGCTGCTGCGCGACACGTTTCTGACGGTGGTGGAACTGCGTCAGGGAACCACCGTGCGTCACGGTATCGAGCTGTATCGCCACTGTCAGCGGCAGGTGGAACTGGTCCGCGAACGTCTGAAAGATGCCGGATTCAGTCGGGAGAACGTGGAGCACATAACTTACGCGCAGTGCGCCCTGCTGGACGAAACGGTACTCAGCCGTAGTGGCATGGACGACGGTCAGGCCATCTGGATGAAAAACCCACTCCAGTCGCATTTCTTCAACACCCTGCAGGCCGGTGAGCTGCTGTACGAGCGGATGAAGCAGGTGCTACAGGAGCCCGCCCCCGCGCAGGCCGTGCTGACCTGCTTTCACCGCGTTCTGCTGCTGGGATTTCGCGGGCGTTATCAGGATCCGGCAGCCCCGGAGCGCGACCAGCTTATTTCGACGCTCAACGGGCAGGTCGCGCCATTTGGTGTGCTGCCGGAAACGGCGGTACTGAACGTGCCGTTATCCACCCGTCAGCACCCTTTGCTGCATTCGCCGTTTTTCTGGCTGGTAACACTGGCGCTGCTACTGGCGGGCGTCTGGTGGGGGCTACACCACTGGCTGAATGTACTGGTGGATGAACTGCTGCCGCAAAGCCTGCGTTAAAGGGAGTCGTGAGTGAGGAACACGCTGAAACAGGCCATCGTGCTGTGGGGAATGGTGTTACTGCTGGTGCTGTGGTCGGTGTTTATCAGTCCGTCTGGCGTGCTGAGATGGGCCGGTGCGGCGGCTATCGTTCTGGCGGTTGCTGCGTTGTTGATTTACCGGCGCAGGCAGGCGTGGACGGAGATGACCGGCGATGCCGGGTTGTCATCGCTGCCGCCGGAAACCTACCGACAGCCGGTAGTGCTGGTCTGTGGTGATATGTCGGCGCACCTGTTCACTGACAGCCCGGTCCGCCAGGTTTCAGAAGGGCTGTATCTGCATGTTCCTGATGAAGAACAGCTTGTGGCGCAGGTGGAGCGATTGCTGACCCTTCGCCCGGCGTGGGCATCGCAGCTTGCCGTGGCGTATAGCATCATGCCCGGCATACACCGGGATGTGGCGGTTCTGGCCGGACGGCTGCGACGGTTTGCCCACAGTATGGCGACGGTGCGTCGCCGGGCGGGCGTAAACGTCCCCTGGCTTCTCTGGAGCGGGCTGTCCGGCTCGCCGTTGCCGGAAAGAGCGAGTTCACCGTGGTTTATCTGTACCGGCGGCGAAGTTCAGGTAGCAACATCCACAGAGAACGCGATGCCCGCGCAGTGGATTGCACAATCCGGCGTACAGGAACGCAGTCAGCGACTCTCTTATCTGCTGAAAGCCGAAAGCCTGATGCAATGGCTGGATCTGAATGTGCTGGCGGAACTGAACGGCCCGGAGGCGAAATGTCCACCACTGGCGATGGCCGTGGGGCTGGTCCCCTCGTTGCCTGCGGTGGATAACAACCTATGGCAGTTGTGGATCACCGCCAGAACCGGCCTGACGCCGGATATCGCGGACACCGGCACAGACGATGCGCTGCCATTCCCGGATGCCCTGTTACGGCGGTTGCCGCGTCAGTCGGGCTTTACCCCGCTGCGACGGGCCTGCGTGACCATGCTGGGCGTCACCACCGTGGCGGGTATCGCCGCGCTGTGCCTGTCAGCCACGGCAAATCGCCAGTTATTACGGCAGGTCGGTGACGATCTGCACCGGTTTTATGCCGTCCCGGTGGAGGAATTTATCACCAAAGCCCGTCACCTGTCGGTGCTGAAAGACGATGCGACCATGCTCGATGGGTATTACCGGGAAGGAGAACCACTGCGCCTCGGTCTGGGGTTATACCCCGGCGAACGCATCCGCCAGCCGGTATTACGCACCATTCGCGACTGGCGTCCGCCTGAACAAAAAATGGAGGTGACGGCTTCGCTTTAGGTTCAGACCGTGCGTCTTGACAGTATGTCGCTGTTTGACGTCGGACAGGCCCGCCTGAAAGACGGCTCGACAAAAGTGCTGGTGGACGCACTGGTGAACATCCGGGCAAAACCGGGCTGGCTGATCCTCGTGGCCGGATATACCGACGCCACCGGCGACGAAAAAAGCAATCAGCAGTTATCGCTGCGACGTGCCGAAGCGGTGCGTAACTGGATGCTGCAGACCAGCGACATCCCGGCCACCTGTTTTGCCGTACAGGGACTGGGTGAGAGCCAGCCTGCGGCGACCAACGATACGCCACTGGGCAGGGCAGTCAACCGGCGCGTCGAAATCAGTCTTGTTCCGCGTTCTGACGCCTGTCAGGACGTGAAATAAAACATACCGCCGGAAGAAGGCGGTGCTTCAATCACACTAACAAGGAGAGTAATTCTCATGGCTATTCCTGCTTATCTCTGGCTGAAAGATGACGGCGGCGCAGATATCAAAGGTTCCGTGGACGTTCAGGGGCGCGAAGGCAGCATCGAAGTGGTGGCGTTGGATCACGATGTGTACATCCCGACCGACAACAACACCGGCAAACTGACCGGTACCCGTACTCACAAGCCCTTTACGTTTACCAAAGAAATCGATGCGTCCAGTCCGTATCTCTACAAAGCTGTGACCACCGGTCAGACCCTGAAAACGGCAGAATTTAAGTTTTACCGCATCAACGATGCCGGTCAGGAAGTGGAGTACTTCAACATCACGCTGGATAACGTCAAGCTGGTCAGAGTCGCTCCGCTGATGCACGACATCAAGGATCCTTCCAGAGAGAAGCATAACCACCTGGAACGTATTGAGTTCCGCTACGAGAAAATCACCTGGACTTACAAAGACGGCAACATCATTCATTCCGACTCGTGGAATGAGCGTCCTTCCGCCTGATAACTGCGGCAGACAGGAAACTGTCTGCCTTTTTGTTGTGTGCTTTGTCCAGTGCCGCAGGCACCGGTACTGAGCAAAGCATACCCACAATCTGGTGAAACCTGATGGGCCTGTGTGAGGTAACGGCTATGGGCGGTAGCGTGCCTGAACGCGGATCGCAGGAATACAGAACACGATAAGGAAACCCTTCTATGACAGGAAATCACCCCGCCGCGCTGCTGCGTCGCCTTAACCCATACTGTGCACGGGCGTTGGACGCTGCCGCCTCACTGTGTCAGACCCGCGCCCATGCGGAGATAACCATTGAACACTGGCTGCTGAAACTGCTGGAGCAGGGAGAAGGCGATATCACGGTGATTGCCCGTCGCTATGAATGGGATATCGACACGCTCTGGCAGTCTCTGCTGGCGCATCTGGACACCTTACCCCGCCCGGTCCGCGAACGTCCTCAACTTTCTGAACCGCTGGCAGCGCTTATCCGACAGGCGTGGCTGATAGCGTCACTGGAAGGCGACGATCCACAAATCCGCAGCCAGCATCTGCTGATGGCGCTGACAGAAAAACCGATGCTGCCCGCCTGTAATGACCTGTGGGTATTGCTGAGTCTGAGCCGCGTGCAGCTTGAGCGGCTGCGTCCCCTGCTGGATGCGCAGTCGGATGAATGTCCGGCACGTCAGCCACAGGTCACCGAACCGCTGACCTCTGCACTGCCGGAGACGGCAACGGCGGACGCACCGGCAAAAACGCTGACGGAGAAACAGGATGACGCCCTGCTGGCGGTGCTTAACCGCTTTACCGAAGACGTGACGGAAAAAGCCCGCAGCGGGCGAATCGACCCGGTATTCGGGCGCGACACGGAAATTCGCCAGATGGTCGATATCCTCTCCCGTCGCCGCAAAAACAACCCGATTCTGGTGGGAGAACCGGGGGTGGGCAAAACCGCGCTGGTGGAAGGGCTGGCGCTGCGTATCACCGAAGGCAACGTGCCGGACAGCCTGAAAACGGTGCATATCCGCACACTGGACCTCGGTCTGTTACAGGCTGGCGCGGGCGTTAAAGGTGAATTTGAACAGCGGCTGAAAAATGTCATCGATGCAGTGCAGAAATCACCGGAGCCGGTACTGCTGTTTATTGATGAAGCCCATACCATTATCGGTGCGGGTAATCAGGCAGGCGGCGCGGATGCGGCGAACCTGCTGAAACCGGCACTGGCAAGGGGCGAACTGCGCACCATCGCGGCGACCACGTGGAGCGAATACAAACAGTATTTTGAGCGCGACGCCGCGCTGGAGCGCCGCTTCCAGATGGTTAAGGTTGACGAGCCGGATGATGACACCGCCTGTCTGATGCTGCGGGGACTGAAGGCTCGCTATGCACAGCACCACGGCGTGCATATGCTGGACAGCGCCATTCAGACCGCCGTGCGCCTGTCGCGCCGCTATCTGACCGGACGCCAGCTGCCGGACAAGGCGGTTGATTTGCTGGATACCGCCGGGGCAAGAGTCCGCATGAGCCTTGACACCCTGCCGGAACCGTTGACGCAGCTTCATGCGCGACTGGCGGCACTGGATATTGAGCGGGAAGCGATTGAGCAGGACAGCGTATTTTATCCCGAAGCCAGCCCGGAGCGGCTGGCGGAACTGACCGATTTGCGTGATGAGCTACAGGCAGAAGCCGGGCATCTGGAAGCGCAGTATCAGCAGGAAAAGGCACTGGCGCAGCAGATTATGACGTTGCGTCAGGAAGGAACAGACAGCACTGAACTGCAACAGCAACTGCGAACGCATCAGGGCTTTGCACCGCTGCTGGCGCTGGATGTGGACGCCCGCGCCGTCGCTACGGTGGTGGCGGACTGGACCGGCATCCCGCACTCATCCCTGCTCAGGGACGAGCAGAGCGATCTGCTCAGTATGGAACAGAGCCTTGAAAACCGCGTGGTCGGGCAACGCCCGGCGCTCTGCGCCATCGCACAGCGGCTGCGGGCGGCTAAAACCGGCCTCACGCCGGAGAACGGCCCACAGGGGGTATTCCTGCTGACCGGCCCCAGCGGCACCGGCAAAACCGAAACTGCGCTCACACTGGCCGACACCCTGTTTGGTGGTGAAAAATCCCTTATCACCATTAATCTTTCGGAATACCAGGAACCGCATACCGTTTCCCAGTTGAAAGGTTCGCCTCCGGGCTATGTCGGCTACGGTCAGGGCGGCGTACTTACCGAAGCCGTTCGCAAACGCCCTTACAGCGTGGTGCTGCTCGACGAAGTGGAAAAGGCGCATCGCGACGTGATGAACCTGTTCTATCAGGTGTTCGACCGGGGCTTTATGCGCGACGGCGAAGGGCGGGAAATCGACTTCCGCAACACCGTCATTCTGATGACCGCCAATCTGGGCAGCGACCACATCATGCAGCTGCTGGAGGAAAAACCGGACGCCACGGACGCAGACCTGCATGAACTGCTGTATCCCCTTCTGCGAGACCATTTTCAGCCTGCACTGATGGCGCGTTTTCAGACGGTGATTTACCGCCCGCTGGGACAGGAGGCGATGCGCGCCATTGTGGAAATGAAACTGGCGCAGGTGGCCCGCCGTCTTCACCAGCACTATGGGCTGGAAACGGAAATCAGTAACAGCCTGTACGACGCCCTGACCGCCGCCTGCCTGCTGCCGGACACCGGTGCGCGTAATATCGACAGCCTGCTGAACCAGCAAATCCTGCCGGTCTTAAGCCAGCAGTTGCTGGCGCAGCAGGCCGTGCATCATAAGCCTGCCCGACTGCGGCTTGACTGGGATGATGAAGACGGGATTGTGCTGGAATTTGATGAGAAATAATGGAGGCTCTTATGAACGTACAGTTCTTCGACCACGCACACCACAAGCTCAAAATTCGCGGCCTGCAAAGTCCGGTGGATGTGCTGACCTTTGAAGGCCGCGAGCAACTGAGTACCCCGTTCCGCTACGACATTCAGTTTACCAGCAGCGATAAAGCCATCGCGCCGGAGTCGGTGCTGATGCAGGATGGCGCATTCAGCCTGACGGCACCGCCGGTACAGGGAATGCCGGTACAGACTGCCCTGCGCACCCTGCACGGCGTCATCACCGGCTTTAAACTTCTCTCCTCGTCACGCGACGAAGCCCGTTACGAAGTGCGTCTTGAACCCCGTATGGCGCTGCTGGCCCGCAGCCGTCAGAACGCCATTTACCAGAATCTGACGGTACCGCAAATCGTCGAAAAAATACTGCGCGAGCGGCACCAGATGCGCGGTCAGGATTTCGTGTTTAACCTCAAAAGCGAATACCCGTCCCGCGAACAGGTGATGCAGTATGGCGAGGACGACCTGACGTTTGTTTCACGCCTGCTGTCAGAGGTGGGTATCTGGTTCCGCTTCGCCACCGATGCCCGGCTGAAAATTGAGGTTATCGAGTTTTACGACGACCAGAGCGGCTATGAGCGCGGGCTGACGCTGCCGCTTCGCCATCCTTCAGGGCTGTTTGATGGTGAAACGGAAGCCGTATGGGGGCTGAACACCGCGTACAGCGTGGTGGAAAAAAGCGTCTCCACGCGGGACTACAACTACCGCACCGCCACGGCGGAGATGATGACAGAGCAGCATGACGCCACCGGAGGCGATAACACCACCTATGGCGAAGCCTACCACTACGCCGACAACTTCCTGCAAAAGGGCGACAAGGAGGCAGCGGAAAGCGGCGCGTTTTATGCCCGTATCCGCCACGAACGCTACCTGAATGAACAGGCCATTCTCAAAGGCCAGAGCACCAGTTCACTGCTGATGCCGGGGCTGGAAATCAGGGTTCAGGGCGACGACGCGCCAGCGGTGTTCCGCAAGGGCGTACTGATTACCGGCGTGACGGTCAGCGCGGCGCGTGACCGCAGCTATGAGCTGACGTTTACCGCCATCCCGTACTCAGAGCGCTACGGCTACCGCCCGGCGCTTATCCCACGTCCCGTAATGGCCGGCACGCTCCCGGCGCGGGTCACCAGCACGGTGAAGAACGATATTTATGCCCATATCGACAAGGACGGGCGCTACCGGGTCAACCTCGACTTTGACCGTGACACGTGGAAACCGGGCTATGAGAGCCTGTGGGTACGCCAGTCGCGCCCGTATGCGGGAGACACCTACGGTCTGCACCTGCCGCTGCTGGCGGGAACGGAAGTCAGCATCGCGTTTGAGGAAGGCAACCCGGACAGGCCGTATATCGCCGGGGTAAAACACGACTCGGCGCACACCGACCATGTGACCATCCAGAACTACAAGCGTAACGTCCTCAGAACCCCGGCGAACAACAAAATCCGCCTCGACGACGAGCGCGGCAAGGAGCATATCAAGGTCAGCACCGAGTATGGCGGCAAGAGCCAGTTGAATCTGGGTCATCTGGTGGATGCCGGAAAACAGCAGCGCGGGGAAGGGTTTGAACTGCGTACCGATCTGTGGGGCGCGGTGCGGGCGAAGAAAGGCATCTTTATCAGCGCCGATGCGCAGGATAAGGCGCAGGGTCAGGTTCTGGATATGACTGATGCACTGGCTCAACTTCACGAGGCACAGTCTTTGGTAGAGGCACTATGTAGTGCTACTGAAGTGGCAAAGGCTGAACTTGCAGATTTGCAGACTCAGAAAGTAATGATGTCAGAGACTCTGGCGGAGCTCAAAAAATCAGCGATGCTACTTTCGGCTCCGGAAGGAATAGCGCAGGTTACGCCAAAAAGCCTGCAACTGTCCGCCGGGGAAAACATCATTAGTACCAGTGGAAAGAATTCAGATTTCAGCGTGTTGAAGAAGTTTACCGTTGCTGCTGGAGAAACGGTAAGTCTGTTTGCCCAAAAGCTGGGGATAAAAATTTTTGCCGGTAAGGGAAAAGTAGAGATTCAGGCGCAGGGAGATGAAATGTTGCTGGATGCGCTGAAAGATATCCGCATCAGCAGCAGTGAGGGGCGAATCCTTATTAGCGCAAAAAACGAAATCATTCTGACCAGCGGCGGCGGATATATTCGTATTGGTGATGGTACGGTGGAATGCGCAGCCCCAGACAAGATCATAGAGCGTGGGGCCGTATGGCAGAAGTTCAGCGGCCAGAGCATCAGTCAGGCGATGCAACAGTGGGATTCTGCTGATTTTGCTGTCACACCAGAAATACTCTGGCAACAAACTGGCAAACCTGCAAAAAATCAAAAGGTACAGGTCACTCGGGGTGATGGCTCAGTGGTGGAAATGACCACCGATGAACAAGGGCGATTGCCCATACAGTCGGGGCTTTTCGTTGAGTCAATAAAAATTGATCTGCCGGATAGTCAGGAAAACTGAGTGCATACAGGGGAAAATTATGACATCGACGATGCATATGGACAGGGCCGATAAGAATAAAGTTAGCACCGCTGAAATTGAGGATCTACGGGTCATTCCGGTTATTTTTCTACCCGGAATTATGGGAACTAATCTGAAAGCAAAGTCTTCCAAGAAGAATGCTAAAGCTGTCTGGCGATATGATAGTGAGACCTCTTTGCTTGGCTGGTCACTTCCCTCATCAGGGCCAATAGAGAGAAAAAGGGTGCTTCATCCTGAGCGGGTGGATATAGACAACCGGGGAAGTATTCCGCTGTCATCAGGGATACAGGAGCAGGTCTCAGCTATCCGCCCCTACCCCTCATCCAATTATGATGAGGAAGGAAAGAAACGTTACGCTGAAGCACTGGATAAGGTAATGGAAAATAACGAACCGGAGAAAAAGCTCTTTGGCTCACGTAGGGGGCGCGGCTGGGGTGAGGTGGCTGCGGCAAGCTATGGCGCTTTTCTTGATGTGCTACAGACAGCACTGTACCGGGATAAGCCCACGAAAAAAGACAATACCCTGAGTGCGACCTATCAGAAATTAATTGATGAACCACTGGGGCTGGAGTACGGCCCGGATTCACTGGATGAAGAATGTCTTGAAGTCATGAAACTGTATCAGTTTCCGGTTCATGTTGTGGGCTACAACTGGCTGGGTTCCAATAGGCTTTCAGCAAAAAGACTAAGTGAAGAAGTCGATAAGATTATTAAGCGGTATCAGGAGCAGAAAATGAAGTGCCATAAGGTTATTCTGGTTACCCATTCAATGGGAGGACTGGTGGCACGGTATTATTCAGAATGTCTGACCGAACCTGGACCGGGCCGGGATAAGATTTATGGTATTGTTCACGGTGTAATGCCGTCCATCGGTGCGGCGGCAACCTATACCCGCATGAAGCGTGGTACTGAAAATCCGGAATCGGGTGCGGCTGGCGCTGTAGGATATATCATCAGCCATGTACTTGGCCGCAACGCAGCAGAAATGGTGGCTATTGGCTCCCAGTCTTCCGGCGCGCTGGAGTTGCTCCCTGCCAATGATTATGGTGACGACTGGCTTAAAATAGTTGATCGTGACGGCAGTACATTAACACTCCCCAGAGATCTCCCGGTCAAAGAGGGCGGCAACTCCGAAGATTGTCTTTATAGCGGACTTTATCTGAACAGGGATAAATGGTGGAAACTGATGGATGAGAATCTGTTGAATCCTCTTATTACCACACCGAGTAAAACACAGATCGACGGTGACTGGCAGATATATGAAAATCTGATTAAGGATAATGTCAAACCATTCCACGAACAGATGGTTAATAAGTATCATCCGAATACCTACTCATTTTATGGAAAAGCACAAGAAGGGGAAATTCCAGAAGCGCATCGGACTCAGGAAACGGCGATTTGGAGCGGCGCTCTGGCAAGCAGTGAAATGGGGGAGCCTCCGCCAGAGCCAAAAATGAATGACGATCGCCTCTATTTAAGTGAGATCAGTGCCGATAGAACGGTGAAAGATGAGCTTTCGCCGGAAGAGCAGGCATGGAAATTAAAGGGCGATAACGGTGTGATGTACGGTTGGGTAGGACAGCGTTTTACACTACGGGATGCCTGTGAAAATGGCGACGGTACGGTGCCTCTGCGTGCCGGGCAAATCGTTCACGCGAATATTCAGGAGCGTCTGGCAGTACCGGCTCTTCACGAAGCGGCTTACCGTCATGACGTTAGTCAGGCTTTTGCCTTACGCTCTATTATAAAAATCGCTCAGCAGGTAAATAAAGATGAAAAAATGGCCTTTATTTAATGGCCCGCACCGCCTGATGAACGGGTTACTGCTGGCGACGTTGATATTAATAGCCGGATGGCTGGCACTCAAACCCGGAACATATCATTATTCATTAAGTGACAGGGAGAAAGAGATGGTCACCTCGTTATTGCAACACCCCGAAACGCGGTATTTTGGCTTCTATTCCGTGGCGCTTCCGGCTGAATTTACGCCAACGGGAATGGTGATGTTTATACAGGGCTCAGAGATGACCCCGGTGGAAACAAAGCTGCAATATTACCCTCCGTTTCAGCAGTTTCTGCTCAGGTATGAGGAAGAACTCAGAAATAAGCCTGTAACAGATCCTCGGGATGCACCTTATCTTAAGCAGGTTTATCAACAGGAGCCACCACTAAAAGGCGCTATTTTTGAACGTAATGAAGAGTCTTTTACTCCAGATATGGCAAGAGTATTAGATGCGTGGAAATGGGCTGAGGGGGTCACATTTTCAGTTAAAATGAAAGCCCGAGACGAACGGGCAGCCCGCTACGATGGTTACTGGCGAGGTAAGAGTAAAGAAGTTTCTGATACCTTTCGATATAATGTCCCACAGAAAAAAGCACAATTACTGGCTATCCTGTCAGGATTACAGCCCCGCAAAGACAACCAGCGCCCGTCAGAAAATAAGTTAGCCATTCAGTACGGACAGGTTGATGCTTCACTGCTCGGGCAGTATGAAGCCTCCGTAAGTTATCAAAACAGCAAAGAAATCACTATAACATTAAAGACGGATAACCACAGTTATATTGGTACACCGTTACTGGATAAAGATGCCCGTGTAATGGAAACAGAGCGTGGTGAAACGTTATATAAAGGGAAACGCAAGGTCAACGGTCTTGAGATTTCAGAGTGGTGGAATAAACAGCATGATAATTATAGTTCAGAACCCGCTATAAACTATAATTTCGAACTGGTTATACATGAAGATAAGAAAGGAGGAAATAAGTTACTTGAGTTGTCGATGGATTACAGTATTGACCTCTTACACGCTGATAACGCATTAACCGAACATGAGCTTGTGGCACTGTGGGAAAGTATAACAGGGACAATTAAATATCATCCTACTCAATGGTAAAGGAAGATAATTAGATATTGCCTGATTAAAGATAACGCCTCCGTCAAACTTTGGCATTACGCTCTATTATAAAGATCGCTCAGCAGGTAAATAAAGATGAAAAAATGGCCTTTACTTAATGACCCGCACCGCCTGAGAAACGGGTTACTGCTGGCGACGTTGATATTAATAGCCGGATGGCTGGTACTCAAACCCGGCAGCTATCATTATTCATTAAGTGACAGGGAGAAAGAGATGGTTACCTCATTATTGCAACACCCCGAAATGCGGTATTTTGGCTTTTATTCCGTGGCACTTCCGGCTGAATTTACGCCAACGGGAATGGTGATGTTTATACAGGGTTCAGAGATGACCCCGGTGGAAACAAAGCTGCAATATTACCCTCCGTTTCAGCAGTTTCTGCTCAGGTATGAGAAGGAACTCAGAAATAAGCCTGTAGCAGATCCGCAGGATGCCCCCTATCTGAAGGGGGTTTATCCACTGACCTCGCCAATGAGTGGACTCATTTTTGAACGGGTGGAGTCTGGAGATACTCCGGACTTTGCAAGAATACTGGACGCGTGGAAATGGGCAGAGGGTGTCACGTTTTCAGTTAAAATGAATGTTACAGACAGGCGACCTGCTCGTTATGATGTGGATCGAAAGGGATCGCCAGGTATCTATTCATATGATGTCCCGCAGAAAAAAGCACAATTGCTGGCTATCCTGTCAGGATTACAGCCCCGCCGGGACAACCAGCGCCCGTCAGGAAACAAGCTAGCCATTCAGTATGGACAGGTTGATGCTTCCCTGCTTGGAGAGTATGAAGTGTCCGTGAGCTATAAAAACAGCAACAATATTGAAATAAGTTTACAGACGGATACTGACAGCTATATTACCTCATTATTAGATGAAAACGCCCAGGTAATGGAAACAGCGGATGGTATAACCCTGTATAAAGGTCAGAAGAAAATTAATGGTCTGGAGATATCTGAGTGGTGGGTTCGTAAGCAAATAATGTTGAGCTCAGAACCATCACGAGATTATGAATTCAGTCTGGCAATCCATGAGGATAAGAAAAACAACAAACAATTATTAAAACTTGTTATGAATTACAGTATTGACCTCTTACACGCTGATAACGCATTAACCGAACATGAGCTTGTGGCGCTGTGGGAAAATATCACGGGGACGATAAAATATCATCCAACGCAATGGTAAGGAAGATAATCAAGTGTATTGAAATATCCACCGCAAAATATAAAGATAGCGGCAACGCATTTATATCAGTGGCTGAAAATGGACTTTCTGCTTTTTAACTATATTTTCACTTTTTTAAGTGTGCTTCAGTTGTGAATAAATCAGAGGTAAAAATTATGCCTGGGATCGTTTGTTTAGGTGATGCCACGACTCATGGTGGTAAGGTGATTACCGCAACTTCAACGCTTTTTATCAATGGCATTCAGGTAGCTCTCGTAGGTGATCTGGTTTCCTGCCCAAAGCACGGCGTGAATCCCATACAAGAAGGTGACCCGACAGCGACGGAAAAAGGTCGTAATGTCGTTGTTAATCATTGCCAATGTGCATGTGGCTGTAGGGTTATCAGTTCTCAACCAGAAAATAGTATCGAGTCATAATATGGGATGGCCTGTACCCGATATTCCAGAAAGAAAAATGCTACCTGAGCCTGTTTATCGACGCTGGATTATATTATTAATATCTATGTTAACAGTTGGTACTCTGTTTATTTTATCGGTCTGGAATTCTGCGACATACTGGGATATTTTTATTTATGGCGTTCTGCCAATGCTGTTTCTTTGGCTATGTTTATTTGGTATTGCGCTAAACAAATATGAACAATCCGTTGCCGCCTGTATAAGTTGGGAATCTGAAAAACAACAAATAAAACAACTCTGGCAGCACTGGAGCCAAAAACAACTGGCAATAGTAGGGAATGTTCTTTTTACACCGGAAGAAAAAGGCATGAGTGTTTTACTGGGGCCACAGGAAGAGATCCCTGCATATCCTAAAAAGGCACGACCGCTATTCTCTGCATCCCGTTATTCTCTTTCGTCTATATTTAATGATATTCACCAGCAACTGACACAACAATTTCCTGATTATCGTCATTATCTACATACGATCTACGTATTACAGACTGAGAAATGGCGTGGAGAAACGGTGAGACTGGCTATTTTTCATCAATGGGACTTAGTTCCTGAACGGATCAGTACTCTTGATCAAATTCAGTCTCTTTATGATGAAGATTTTGATGGTCTCATTCTGGTTATTTGTTTACAAAACTGGCCGGAGAATAAACCTGAAAATACGAGTGAGTTGGTATCAGCGCAGCTTATCTCCTCGTCGTCATTTGTACTACAGCACCAGATACCCGTTATTGCTGGTCTGGGGCGTGTAATGCCATTAGATCCAGAGGAACTGGAGCATAACCTAGATGTATTATTTGAATATAACCAACTGGATAACAAACAACTACAGCATGTCTGGGTCTCTGGTTTAGATGAGGGAACGATAGAAAACCTTATGCAGTATGCTGAACAACATCAACTGTCGCTCCCTAAAAAACGGCCCCTGCACATGATTGATCATTCCTTTGGCCCTACAGGAGAGTTTATTTTTCCTGTCTCTCTGGCAATGCTGTCAGAGGCGGCCAAAGAAACTGAACAAAATCAGTTAATTATTCATCAATCAGCACAACATGCTCAGAAAAAGAGCCTTTGCCTGATTACCCGGAAGCTTTATTCAAGGACTTGAGGAAAAATAATGCATACTCAGCGTTACGGTTTCTGGGGATATCTAATTCTGATTATTGGTCTGGCAGGGATTTGCGCCCTGTTAATTATTATTAATCAGGATGTTCTGGTAAAGAACGGAGTGTCTGCTCGTCTGACATGGGGAATATGGGCGGGATTATTTTCGCTTTTGTTACTTGGGGTTGTGTGTTCGCCGTTCTGGTGGCTCCGGAAGCAAAAGAAAGCGCAATTTATTTACAGACCAAAAAATTCGGCAGAAAACGACCAACCCGTATCTTCTCCATCAGAGGATATTTTAACCGATCTCAGCTCAAATATTCGGTTACGCTATGGTCCGTTCTGGCGGCGTAAAGTCCGCCTGCTGCTGGTGACCGGCGAGCCTGAAGAGGCAGAGGCCATCGCGCCGGGGCTGACCGGGCAACACTGGCTGGAGGGCGACCACACCGTGCTGATATATGGCGGCAGGCCAACAGCGGAGCCTGATGTCACACTGCTGACCGCCTTAAAAAAACTGCGCCGCAGCCGTCCGCTGGACGGCATCATCTGGCCGCTGACAGAAGAACAAAGCCGCCAGACCGCACAACTCGACAAAGGCTGGCGCGAACTGATAAACGGCGGTAAGCGACTCGGTTTTCAGGCTCCACTCTATTTGTGGCAGGTCTGTGACAACGGTGATTATCAGACCGGACGCCCTCTGCAAAGCGTCGGCTGCCTGCTGCCGGAACGCTGTACCCCGGAACAACTGGCTGTAATGCTGGAAGCACAAACCCTGCCGCTGACGGAACAGGGCATGTCGCAACTGCTGGCGGATAACCGCCATGATTTCCTGCTGCGTCTGGCCCATACCCTTGCAGAGCGGGGTATCGCTCACTGGCAAAGCGTTCTGAAACCGCTGCTGGCAGGCGGCGCATTTTCTTCCCTGCGCCTGCGTGGCCTGATGTTCAGCCCGCCGCTTGCCGCCGTGCCGGAGGCCGCACCTCATGCGTGGCTGCCGTCACCGGTCTGGGCGGGCGTGACGGGTGATAACGCGCGCGGGCGCACGGTGGGTTTTCCGTGGCTGCGTACCGCACTGATGTCCGCTGTCTGCGTGCTGGTGATATGGGGGGCCGGAATGACGACCTCGTTCTTCGCCAACCGCGCTCTTGTTCAGGAAACCGGTATCCAGACGGCGCGTGCGCTCGATACCCGCCTGCCGCTGGCAGAACAACTGGTGGCGCTGCATACCCTGCAGGGCGAACTGGAACGCCTGCAATACCGTATCCGCGAAGGTGCGCCGTGGTATCAGCGTTTTGGCCTTGAACGTAACCAGCAACTGCTCGCTGCCGCTTTTCCCGGCTATGCGCAGGCGGCAAACCGGCTGGTGCGCGACGTGGCCGTTGACCATCTGCAACAGCAACTGAGCGCCTTTGTCGCCCTGCCGCCCAACAGTCCTCAGCGTACCGCCACCGGCGAACAACGCTATAAGCAGCTTAAGGCATTGCTGATGACCGCTCACCCGGAAAAGGCCGACGCCGCCTTTTTCAGCACTACGCTGATGACAGATAACCTGCGCTATGCAGGTGTACCGGAAGGCGTGCGGCAGGGCGTGCTGCCGTCACTGCTGACCTTCTGGATGGCGAACCTGCCGGAACACCCGCAGTGGAAAACATCGCCGCCGCCGGAACTGACCGGCGCGGTACGTAAAATCCTGCTGCGCCAGATTGGTGTGCGTAATGCCGAAAACACCCTCTACCAGAACGTGCTGCAACAGGTGTCCCGCAACTACGCCGATATGACGCTGGCGGATATGACCGGGGATACCCTCACCGAATCTCTTTTCAGTACGGAACAGACGGTGCCGGGGATGTTCACCCGTCAGGCGTGGGAAGGACAGGTCAGGGAAGCCATCGAGCAGGTGGTGACGGCGCGGCGCGAGGAAATCGACTGGGTACTCAGCGACCGCCAGCAGGATACCTCTGCGGATATCTCGCCGGATACGCTGCGTAACCGTCTCACCTCACGCTACTTTACCGACTTTGCCGGAAGCTGGCTGGCGTTTCTCAACAGCATTCGCTGGAAAAAGGAAGACTCGCTCTCCGGCATTCTCGACCAGCTGACACTGATGGCCGATGCCCGTCAGTCGCCACTGATTGCGCTGACGGACACCCTCGCGTGGCAGGCGGCGACAGGCAGGGAAAACCGTGGTCTGTCAGACTCGCTGGCGAAATCGGCACAGGAACTGTTTAACGGCAAGGAGAAAACGCCGCAGCAATCCCGTGAAGGTGACGACGTGCCTGTCGGGCCGCTGGATAAAACCTTCACGCCGCTGCTGCGTTTGCTGGGCGATAAGGCCGGAGGCGGCGACAGCCAGCTGAGTCTACAGACCTACCTCACCCGCGTCACCCGCGTGCGCCTCAAACTGCAACAGGTGACCAACGCCCCCGACCCGCAGGAGATGACCCAACAACTGGCGCAGACGGTCTTACAGGATAAAACCGTTGACCTCACCGACACCCGCGACTACGGACGGTTAATCGCCGCCAGTCTGGGCGAGGAATGGAGTGGCTTCGGTCAGGCGCTGTTCGTTCGCCCGGTAGAGCAGTCGTGGCGGCAGGTGCTGACGCCTGCGGCGGACAGCCTGAACCGCCAGTGGCAGCGGGCGATTGTCAGCCACTGGAATCAGGACTTCGCTGGCCGCTATCCGTTCAAAGCCTCACAGAACGATGCCTCCCTCCCCCTGCTGGCGCAGTACCTGCGCGATGACGGGCGCATCAACCTGTTTATTGCAGCCAACCTTTCCGGCGTGCTGAAACGAGAGGGCCGCTACTGGGTGGCTGACGCCATGAACACGCAGGGGCTGACGGTTAACCCGGACTTTATCCGCGCCCTGAACCGCCTGCGTGACGTGGCCGACACCGCCTTTGCCAGCGGCGATGCGGGAATACATTTCGAACTGCGGGCAAAACCGGCGCGTGACGTGATGAAAACGCATCTGGTGATTGACGGGCAGGAGCTGGAATATTTCAACCAGAAGGAACGCTGGCAGCGTTTCAACTGGCCGGATGAACAGTGGCAACCCGGCGCATCGCTGAGCTGGACCAGCACGCAGGCGATGGAACGCATTCTGGCGGATTACCGGGGAAGCTGGAGCCTTATTCGCCTGCTGGAACAGGCGCAGGTGACACCGGTGGACAGCAGCACCTTTAAGGTGGTGTGGAAAGCGCAGGATGGCCTGCCGCTGAATTACCTGCTGCGGGTTGAACAGGGTAAAGGGCCGCTGGCGCTGCTGGAGCTGAAAAACTTCCGCCTGCCGGGACAGGTATTTCTGACCGGCAGGAGTATGAAGGATGCGGAAGAGTATGGGGAAGACGCCGATGAGTGAACTGTTGCAAAAGCTGACCCGTAGCTGTTTTGCCGACCGGGATGCACTGGATGTGGCGCGAACACAGGCGGCGCTGTGGCAGACATGGCTGCTGCCGGTGACGGCAGACACGCCGGTCGGGGAAGACCCCGGCTACCACGACGATTTCCTGCGTATACGCGACGAAATGAACAAACTTTCCGGCACAGATACCGGCCTTATCTGCCAGCTTGCCGAATCCCTGCTGCTGACGCAGGCCAAAGACGTGCGCATCGCCACTTACTACATCTGGGCGCGACTGCACCGCGACGGTGAGCGCGGACTGGCGGAAGGACTGGCGCTGCTGACCGGACTGGTGGAACGCTTCGGTACGCAACTGCTGCCCTCGCGTCCGGCCAGCCGGAAAATGGCGCTGGAGTGGCTGGCAGGGGAAAAGATGCTCGACAGCCTTGCCCGCTACCCGGAAGTGGCAAAAGAGGATTTTGCGAACATTGTTGCCGCTCTTAATCAACTGACGGTTTCCTTCACTGCATGGCCCGAAGACCAGCATTCCCCCTCCCTGATGCCACTGATTAACGCGCTGGAATCACGTCTGGCGCAGTCGGGCGGGATGAACGCGGTGGTGCCGCAAAACAGCAGCAGCGTTACTGCACCGTCATCCCCGGTGGATGCGCCACAGGTACAGACCATCACCTCCGGGCGTGACCTGCTCGACCAGGCGAAAGTGCTGGCCCGTTATCTGAACGAACAGCCGCAGGGCTGGCTTTCGGCGCACCGGCTGATGAAAACCCTGCGCTGGGACACGGTGCATGAACTGCCGCCGGATGTGGACGGCAAAACCCGGCTGGCCCCGCCGCGCACCGAGTCACGCAACCAGCTTAAGCGGCTGTATGCCCAGCAGAACTGGACGGAACTGCTGGAGCAGGCCGACCTGATGTTCAGCACTGGCGTCAGCCATTTCTGGCTGGACATTCAGTGGTATCTGCATCAGGCACTGACTAAGGCGGGCGTACCGTGGGACAGGTGGACAGCCGTTATCCGTCAGGACCTGGCGTTACTGCTGGAACGCCTGCCAGGGCTGGAAAATCTGGCATGGAACGACGGCACACCGTTCGCCGACGAGGTGACGCGCAACTGGATAGCGCAGCAGGTCATGATGCGGGAAGACGGCGCATGGCTTGCGGGGAAAGCCGCTGTACCGACAGACGACGCCACAAATGACGTACTGGCGCTGGAGCCGGAAGCACTGGCGATGGCAGACAGTCAGGGCGTGGAAGCGGCGCTGGGCTGGATACAGACCCGTCCGGGCATCACCACGGCACGACAGCGCCTGTTATTGCGGCTGCTGATGGCACGGGTGGCGGAACAGTACGGTAAAAACGAGATGGCGCTCCTGCTGCTGGAAGAACTGGATACCGCCGCACAGGGAATAACGCTGACGCAGTGGGAGCCAGAACTGCTGTTTGAAGTAAAAGCCCGGCAACTGAAACTGCTGCGCCTGCGGGCACATCGCCACGCGGACAAGGCGGCGCTTGCCCGGAAAATGGACGCTCTGCTGGGTTCGCTGGTGGCAATCGATCCGGCGCGGACAGCGGTACTGTGTGATACGCAGCATAAGGACTGATTTCTTATTTGTATTTCAGATTAAAGGACTTTGATGGACGACCTGACCCAACGCTACTTTGAGGCCGAAATGCGCTACCTGCGTGAAGCGGGTAAAGAATTTGCGCAGGCTTACCCCGACCGCGCTGCGATGCTTAATCTTGATAAACCCGGCGCACGCGATCCCTATGTGGAGCGCCTGTTCGAAGGCTTCGCCTTTTTAATGGGCCGCCTGCGCGAAAAGCTGGACGACGATCTGCCGGAACTGACTGAAGGGCTGGTCAGCCTGCTGTGGCCCCACTACCTGCGAACCATCCCGTCACTTTCCGTGGTTGAACTGTCGACAGATCACCGGCAAATGAAGCAGAGCGAAACGCTGAGCGATTTTCAGGTATTGTCGCGCCCTGTTGGCGAGCGCAGAACCCGCTGTTTCTACAGCGCCACGCGGGATATCACGCTGCATCCGCTGGCGTTGCCGGACGTGTCATTGCAATATGAACCGGACGGACGTTCGGTTATCCGTCTGCGCTTTGAATGCGGCCCGCTGGTCGGCGACTGGTCGCAGATCGATTTATCCCGCCTGCCGCTCTATCTCAATGCCGACAGCCCGGTAGCCTGTGCGTTGCACCGGGCTTTAACGCTTGGCACGCAGCAGTTCTGGCTGCGTCTGCCGGGGCAGGATCGCCGGATGCTTGGCGCACACTTTTCCCCGATGGGCTTTGAGGATGATGACAGGCTCTGGCCAAAAGGTGAGTCAGCCTTCAGCGGTTACCAGTTGCTGCTGGAGTATTTCACCTTCCGCGAGAAGTTTATGTTCGTGGCGCTGAACGGGCTGGAGCAGGTTGCATGGCCGGAGGGGATAACCGGCTTTGAGATTGACGTGGTGCTGAACGAGAACTGGCCTCACGACCTGCCGTTTGACAGCGATAATATCCGTCTGCACTGCGTGCCGGTCATCAACCTGTTCCCGCTCGAAGCCGATCCGTTACACCTTTCGCCACTGGAAAACGAATTTCTGCTGCGCCCGATGCGCATTCAGGACGGGCATACCGAGATTTATTCCGTCGACAACATTATTTCTTCGCGCCATACCGGCAGTCAGGCATATGTCCCCTTTTCCAGCTTTCGTCACCGGGGCGGGATGCTGCGCCACGATGCGCCGGAACGCTATTACCACACGCGGGTAAAGCGCGGCCCTTCCGGCTTGCACGACACATGGCTGATTCTGGGCGGCGATGCGTTTGATTCCGACCGGATGCTGGAGGATGAAACCCTGTCCTTAAGTCTGACCGGCACCAACGGGCAGCTTCCCCGTAAAGCCTTACAGAGCACCCTGCTCGATACGCCAGTTCATGCCTCACAGAACGTCCTGCGGGTGCGCAACCTGTGCGCCCCGACGCAGCCCTGCTATCCCCCGGCGCGTGACCGCTTCCACTGGCGGGTGCTCAGCCACCTCGGTTCTAACTTTTTATCGATGATGGATAACGCCGAAATTCTGCGCGGCACGCTGGCGCTGTACGACTGGACCGAAAGCGAGATGAACCGCCGTCGTCTGGAGGCGATTGTCGACGTTCAGCACAGCCTGATACAGCGTTTTGAAAGAGGCTTTCTGCTGCGTGGCGTGGATATTCAGGTGACGCTGGACAGTAACGGCTTTGCCGGAGAAGGTGATATCACGCTGTTTGGTGAACTGCTGCACCGCTTCTTCGCACTGTATGCCGATATCCACTTATTCACTCAACTGACCTTAATTCTGCAACCCACAGGAAAGTGCCTGCAATGGACAGAGCATCACAGCCAGCGCGTACCGGGCTGACCGACCGGCTGGCCCCGGATATTGCGCGGATCAATTTTTACCGTTTTTGCCAGTTGCTGGAACAGAGCCAGCAGAAAGCGCCGCTGGGCAGTACCGACAACCCCGCCGCCGATGCGGTGCGTTTTCGCCCCCATCCCGGAATGGGCTTTCCGGTCAGCGAGTTAAAGAACGTTGAACGTGACGTGGACAATCCCGACGCGCCACCCACGGTGCGCACCACCTTTCTCGGCCTGTACGGCGTGGATTCACCGCTGCCCACCGCCTATCTGGACTACATTACCCAGCGTCATGACGGACATGACGCAGTGATGGCGTTTCTCGATATTTTTAACCATCGCTTTATCACCCAGTATTACCGCATCTGGCGCAAATATAACTACCCGGCGTCGTTTGAAGCAGGTGCCGTGGATGACATTTCCCGTTGTCTGCTGGGGTTAATCGGGCTGGGTATTCCCGGCAGCGAGAACCATATCGCCACGCCTGTATCCCGTTTTCTGGCCCTGCTCAGCGTGATGCGCCTGCCCACCCGCACGGCTGAAGGCGTCACGGCACTGGTGGGGCTGCTTGCCCCGCTGACGAAAGCCACGGTGGTGCCTCACGATCCGCAGCCTGTAATTCTCCCGGCCCCTGCGGGTCTGTCAAAAAATTCACGCATCAGCCTGAAAACGCGAACGCTGCTGGGGCGTACCGGTACCGACGTCAACAGCCAGTTGCTGCTGAAACTGTATACCGAAGATGCCGCAGAAGCACGTGGCTGGCTGCCCGGCGGGCAACTGCACAGCGATTTGCTGGTGCTGCTGCGCGTTTATCTGGGCTGGCGCTGTCAGGCCCGTCTGCAACTGACGCTGCCCGTCAGCCTGTTGCCTGCTGCCCGGCTGGGAAAACAGCGTGTACAGATTAGCCGTACCGGCATCCTTCGCGCCTCCTTTGCCGCGCCCGCGACCGGAACAGTGACGGTCAGTCTGGGGCGTTATCAGGGATTAATACCCGCTTTTTCCATTCGTAACAGGGAGAGTATGACTCATGTTTCCTATTCGTTTTAAACGTCCGGCGTTGCTCTGTATGGCGATGCTGACGGTTGTTCTGAGTGGCTGCGGGCTGATTCAGAAAGTGGTGGATGAATCGAAAAGCGTGGCCTCAGCCGTTTTCTACAAACAAATCAAAATACTGCATCTCGATTTCTTCTCCCGCAGCGCCCTGAATACGGATGCGGAAGATACGCCGCTTTCCACGATGGTGCATGTCTGGCAACTGAAAACCCGCGAAGATTTTGACAAGGCGGATTACGACACCCTGTTTATGCAGGAAGAGAAGACGCTGGAGAAGGACGTACTGGCAAAACACACCGTCTGGGTAAAACCGGAAGGCACGGCATCCCTGAATGTGCCGCTGGATAAAGAGACGCAGTTTGTCGCCATTATTGGGCAGTTTTATCACCCTGATGAAAAAAGCGACAGCTGGCGTCTGGTGATCAAAAGGGACGAACTGGAGGCCGACAAGCCGCGCTCGATTGAACTGATGAGAAGCGACCTGCGACTGCTGCCTCTCAAGGATAAATAACCGATGTCGACACCTTCCTTATATGAAATGCTGACGTTCAGTTTCAGCGGCGAGTTACCGCTGGAACAGATCAGCGAGCGGGATCAGCTTATCCTTTCCGTGATGGACAATATGCAACGCATTATCAACTGCCGGGCAGGCACGCTGGCGCATTTGCCGGATTACGGTCTGCCGGATCTCAGTCTGATCCATCAGGGGATGGCTGCGGGTATTCATGGCCTGATGCGTCAGATTGAAGAAACACTGCTGCGTTATGAACCACGCCTGAGTCAGATACAGGTGGAATTACTCCCCCAGCCCCGTCCGGGGCATCTTAATTACCTGATCCACGCGCAGCTTCCCGATACCGGCTGGATACGCTTTGATGGCGTATTTTCTCCGGAAGGACGAATTGTTCTGCGTCATCTCAAACAGCAGGAGCGGGCGTACTGATGGCAAGTAACGCGAATTTTATCAGCCAGTTCGTCATGGGCGGCGATCCCTGTACGTATAAGGAATCCGGTGAACTGCAGGCTGAAATGAGTAAACTGACTCACCCGGCCCGGCCAGACGTGGACTGGCGCCAAGTGGAAAAACTCAGCCTCGCGCTGTTCCGGCAAAATGGCGTGGAACTACAGACGCTGGTCTGTTACGTACTGGCGATAACCAGACGGCAGGGGCTGGCAGGGATGGCAGACGGACTCGGTTCACTGGATATACTGCTCCAGCGCTGGGCTGACTTCTGGCCGGTACAGGTACATTCCAGAATATCACTGCTCAGCTGGGTCACAGAAAAAATGCAGCAGGCACTGAGAACGCTGGATATTCAGTATCAGGATCTGCCGCAGATCTACCGTTGTGTACAGCATCTTTCTACCATAGAAACCACGCTGCAACAGTGTGAACTGTGGCATATGACGAAGCTGGACGTATTGTCCGGGCAGTTTCGCAATACCGCATTGCGTCTGGAACGGCTGGCGCCTCAGGGAGCGGAAACCACTATCACTCCCCCTGAATTACCCCGCCGGGAAATGAATCAACCGAAAAAGTCAGAGGAAAGTCCACAGCCGGTTTTTGCAACCAGATCCGTTCAGCAAAACGATAAGGATGCCAGTCCACCCGTTCCATCCCCTGAAATCTCCCGGCAGCGGACATGGCCGATATTTATGGCCGGAATGGTTGTGATGACCGGTCTCGGCGGAACAGGATTATGGGGCTGGTCGCAGCTTAATCAGCCGGACGCGCTAATCCAGCGAATACAACTGTCTGTCATGCCGTTGCCGCAGTCGCTGGAGAGCGGCGAACTGGCAAAGCTGGATGTAAAGGATAAGGCGCTGCTGGCTCAGGACAGAACAATTGCGGCAAGTCAGATGCAACTGGAGCAGTTAAACAAATTGCCTGCCCGCTGGCCACTGGAGCAAGGATATCGCCAGCTACGCCAGCTTGATGCCCTGTGGCCGGATAATCCTCAGGTCAGGGCGCTGAACGCGCAGTGGCGCAAACAGCGGGAGCTGAGCGCCCTGTCTGCTGAGGCACTGAATGGCTATGCTCAGGCGCAGAGCCAGCTACAGCGCCTGTCGGCGCAGCTGGATGCACTGGATGAACGTAAGGGGAGATATCTGACCGGTTCGGAACTAAAAACGGCGGTGTACGGCATCCGGCAGTCGTTAAAGGAGCCGCCGCTGGAAGAACTGCTTCGGCAACTGGAAGAGCAAAAACAGACCGGAGAGGTTTCGCCAACGCTGTTGACGCAAATTGATACCCGGTTAAATCAGTTGTTGAATCGCTATGTCATTTTACTGGATACGAAGGTGGAACAAAGTCAGTAAACATCGGGGGATTTATGTACCAATAAGGGATATGTGACCTTGCCATTTTTTAAAATGGAGTCTCTGTGTACAAAAAAAGAGAGGAACAGGCCATTCGATCTACTCGTTGATTCACATCAGATAATGAGTGTATATTTCGGTAGATAGCTTGGGTTCGGGAACAGTGAATACCTTAAGTTTCAAAAGATTGGATTAACCTCTTGACTGTGGCCCCCGCAACCAATTTATTAGAATGCTGACAAACCGCAATGTGTTCTACAAATTGCGGTTTTTTTGTATTTAAAATCTTTGTTCGCTGAACTCACAACACGTTTTTTATCTCCCTTCCTGCGAAGTAATCAATTATCGACTGGGCAACGTGTATCCCGGTTTGCTGGTATGACTCAACGGTGGCGGCCGCGATATGCGGCGTTGTAATGATATTTTTGGCATGTAGCAGTGGGCTAAATTGCGCCAACGGTTCAGAGCTAAACACATCCAGCGCCGCAAACACATTTCGTTCTTCAATCACCTGAAGTAAAGCGCCCTCATCCAGCAACTTTCCCCTTGCGGCATTGATGATCAGAGCACCATTGCGCATCATCGACAAATATTTATGACTAATGAAGTTCTCCAGCTCAGAAGAAAAAGGCAAAAGAACAATGATGACATGCGACTGCATAAAGATATCTTCAATTGATACAAACTGAACTCCAGCTTTGTCAGCAACCTGATAGTCGGGTTGTTTGTCAAAAGCTAAAAGCTCAACATCAAAACCGGATAACCTTTTCGCCAGAGTTTTACCTATATTACCGTAGCCAACCAGGCCAATCCGTTTCCCTTGTAATTCACAGCCATGCGACTCACCCCAGTAGCCATTTTGCATCGCATGATAGCTGCCAGGGATATTTCTCATGCTCGCGAAGATAAGTCCAATGATAAATTCCGCAACCGCATTTGAATTAATCCCAACCGCATTATTGACAACAATACCGGATTGCTGTGCCGCACGAAGATCAATATTGTCTATCCCCGTCCCGAATCTCGATATTATTCTCACACCAGGCAGCAATGATAGCGTGTCCGCCTGATAACCATCTTTTCCGGCGATGACCGCGCAAATAGATTCTCGTAATGCAGTGGATTCTGATTTAAGCAGATGCTCCACATTATTCTTAATAATAAGATTAAAATTATTCTCTCTTAGCAACTTGCTGGCGGAAACACAGCGTGCTGAAAAGCTGGGGACGGTGACCAGAACATTTTTCATAGCGGACACTCACTTCAAAGAACGCCACCCCAAAAGATGGCGTGACCGGTTACTGTATTTATATTTTGAAATTATGAATTTGCTTTAATGCCGAGTGCACCTCCTGGATGATATAAGCCGAAATCAGCACGAGTAAATTTTTTCAATTCAGAGAGTGCAAGCGCCACCGCATCACCAACAACCAGAACAACAGTCGACGAGCATGACGGTGCTAAACCTAAATTATCCGCCTCACTTTTGACGGGGATTTCAACAGATAAATCACAACTTATCGCAAGCGATGAGTGATGACTGCGGGTAAAAGAGATCAAATAATTACCCATTTTTTTCAAACTAGGCAGTGTCGCCAGGATTTCCGCCGTCTCACCACTGTTTGAAATAAGAATAACAACATCGTCTTTCGCCACCATTCCAAGGTCGCCGTGTACCGCTTCCGTACCGTGAACAAAAAACGAGGGAGTTCCGGTACTGGCAAAAGTTGCTGCGAGTTTTCTGGCAATAATACCGGACTTACCAACACCAATAAAAACAACTTTTCCCTGACAAGATTGTAATACTTTAATTAAATTAGCGACCTCCGAAAGAGGGGAATCAATAACTTCTTCAACTGCTTTATGTTCGTTACGCATAAAATGTTTAATGAGATGGATAAGATCCGTGTTATTCATTTTTATTCTCCCTGATTAATATTTTTAATTACACTCACAAGACGCGTAAGCCCCATATATAATTTTTCTCGACCGCAGGCCAGGTTCAGACGAAGGTAGCCCTCCCCCTCCGTTCCATAGACATGCCCCGCCATAATGCCCACTTTGCCTTCATGAATTAATCGACTGTAGAATTCATCAAAAGGATAACCAATAGCAGAACAATCTATCCAGGAAAAATAGCAACCATCAGCTGGCCTTACGATCAATTCTGGAATATTTTCATTCAGATACTGCTGGGTGAATTGAATGTTAGAGGCAATATGTGCCTTTAATGACTTTAACCATCCCTCACATTCGTTATAGGCAATAATAGTTGCAATTATATTCAGTACTGATGGGGAGTTTACAAAATCGCGATACCTCGATATCGTTCTGAACTTATGATTAAAATTATCGTCAGTTGAAATCATATACGATCCTGTTAGTGCAGGAACATTAAATGTTTTCGATATCGAGTTAAATACTACTACTTTTTCTTTTTTTATTTTAAGCGCGGATGTAAAGCTACGATTAAAAACAAAATCACTATGGATTTCATCTGAACATAACCAGACATTATGCCTTGTACAGCTTGCAGCGATTTTATGCAGTTCTTCTTCCGACCAGACTGTTCCTGTCGGGTTATGAGGATTACATAATAACACCATCTTTGCGCTTTTAATCTTAAGATCAAAATCTTGCCAGTTGATAGCGTAGCCCCCCTCATTTTTTATAATCAAAGAGGCTGTCAGAATATTTCGCTCGCTATGTTTAATTACATCAAAAAATGCATTATAGACAGGTGTAAAAACGAGAATATTATCACCATGCGATGTCAATAACTCTATTGCTTTTGCAATAGAGTACATCACACTGGGGCTATAGGTTATCCATTCAGGTTTAATATCTGTTTGATATTGTTGATAATACCAGTTTACTATCGCATTCAGATATTCACCATGTTGCCAACGACTGTACCCTAAAATCGGGTGTTCCAGGCGTTTTTTTAATGCTCTGGTGATAGCGTCTGGTATCGGAAGATCCATATCTGAAATAGAGAATGGTAGTACATCTTTTACACCAAATCTGTCCTCGCAAAAGTCCCATTGGGTACAATATGTTCCTTTGCGGGAAACAGGAGTATTAAAAACATCCATCAGTATATCCCCATATAGTTATCCATATCCCGACGCAGGGCGATGACTTTAGTGCCGATAATGACTTGTAGGGTATTTTGATCAAGTTTAACAACCGCAATCCCGCCAGCTCTTTTTATTGCAACTTCGTCAATCAATCCCATATCTGCGATTGTTAAACGTAAACGAGTTACGCAATTATCCAGTGACTTAATATTCTCTTTACCACCAAGTGCCTTAACCATCTGCTCCGCCGCTTGCAGCTCTGATTTATCAGGAGTTGGGATATCCGCTATAGCCGTATCTTCGTGAACGTTCAGCGTGACAGGATTGGACTCTTCACGGCCTACGGTCATCAGGTTAAATTTAAGAATGGTCCAACGGAACACAAAGTAATAAATGAAGAAATAGGCCACTTCGACACACACCGCGATCGGCCAACCTGTTCTTGTGCCACGCAATACGCCAAAGCTAATAAATTGAATCAGATCGCCAGTAAATCCCATCTTCACGCCCATATATGGCAGAACCATGTTAGCGAATCCATTCATAAAGGCATGGAAGACAAACAGCAGTGGACTGACAAATAAGAACAGAAACTCAATCGGTTCGCTGACGCCGCCAATAATCACCGTAAGCACCCCGGAAATAAGCAATGCTTTGATAGCCTTTCTGTTTTGAGCATGAGCAGTGCGATACATCGCCAGCGCGGCACCAGCCAGACCATACTGAATCATCAGTTTGCCCTGCTCCATTTTCCCCGCCAAATCCAGCGGAATGACCGCATTCTCTTTAACGTATGCCATAAACATGTTCAGGGTGCCGTAATATTCTTCGCCGCCAATCACAGCCGAACCGCCGATTGGCGTAAAGCGGAAAACTGACGTCACCAGATGGTTTAAGCCAAAAGGAATCGTCACACGTTCGGCAACTGCATAGAAGAAATAACCAACAGGACCGGAAGTTGAAATCCAGTGTCCAATGAGCATGAAAAGATTGAAAAACGGCGGCCAGATAAAAGGAATGATCAGACCAAATCCACTCATCACAATCAGTGTAATGATAGGCACCAGACGTGGGCCGCTATAAAAACCTAATGATTCTGGAATGCGTAAATTAACGATCTTTTTATACATGCTGGCGACTAATAACCCAGCAACAATTCCCCCCAACACGCTGGTATTGTAGGACTGGATCCCCAGAATGATGGTTTGCCCATGTGTCGACATTTGGTCAGCAACGACCAATAAGTCGTGCTGTTTAAGATAAAAGTTCGTTCCCAGATGCATCGCCATAAAACCAATTAAGCCAGAAAAAGCACCATAGGCTTTATCCTCTTTATCTTTTAATAATCCTAAGGGAATCGCTATCGCAAACAATACAGGTAAATTAACAAAGGCAAACAAACCAAGACTAACAATGAAATCAAGTATGGTTTTAATTATTGGAATAGCCAGAAATGGAATTAACTTTGCCATATCATCACTGGCTAAACCACTTCCCAGCCCTAGCATCATGCCACATACACTTAGCAGAGCAATGGGATACATAAATGCCTTCCCCAGGCTCTGAAAAAAACTCCAGGCTTTCTTTTGTTTCATGTGGGTTATCTCATATAAATGTTATATATAATTAGTCCATTAATACTTTGGTACGAATAGAGAGATATAATTTTTCTTCTAAAATTAATTCATATTTAAAAGTGGCATACAGATACCGTTCAATTTCATGAATTGCGCGCTGTAACAGGATGTCCTTTTCAAGAAACTGTTCATAGATATCACCAATATCTTTCTGTTTTATTTTTTCATTGCATAACACGCGACTTGAAAAATATTTAAGGTGCATCATAAATCTGGAATAGTTAAATGAACTTCTGTCCACCTTTCTGTTATAAACAACTTCAATAAGCTCCGTGATTATTTGCGACAACTCAATAATCCGTACTGATTCATAATCAACTGAATTTTCATAATTATTTAAAATATGCAATGCTATAAAACCAATCTCATCATCAGGAAGTTGAACGCTGAATTGCTCATTAATGATAGTTAATGCATCGCGACTTATCGCATACTCTGCTTTGTACAACGCTTTGATTTCATCAAGGAAAACATTATTAATTTGTATACCTGAAACGACTCGGGATATTGCATTCGAAATGTGATCCGCAAGAATCAATAGTAGCGATGGATTGAGATTTTTTTCGAGATTTTTCTCCGCATATTGCACTATTTTTTCGGCAACAAACACATACTCAATATCTACATGTTCAATCAATTTATAAAGTTTGTTTTTTTGTTCATTTCTGACATAAAAAATCCGGTTAGCCGGATGCTCAGGGACCGACATTCCATATTTTTTGTTGTAACCGACACCAGGCCCAGAAATGATAACCTCCTGTCCATTCATCGATGCCTGTACACAATTATTGTTCATGACTTTTTCGATGATCATTCCATGGCTCCAAAAAAAAAGGCAAGGCACGTCAGAAGTAATAACTACTTCAAACATTGCCTTGCCTGATTTAACAGTTACAAGATGATTAACTAATGCGTATACATTACACGGAATTGTGCTTAATTAAAGAGATGGTCGGCTTATTTTTCAAGCCGACATTCAAATATCCGACATCAGTCACAAAACCAGCGTCTAATATTCAGGTAAATGTTATCTATTCAACGAAATATAAATTCATTGAATAAATAAAAACATTATCCCCTTCTCGCCAGCGTCGCCCCATCGGCAAAATACGCTTTAATTCCCGCAAGAATAGACTCCGCAACTTCCTGCTGGAAAGTCGCCGTTTTCAGTTTTCGCTCTTCCTCAACGTTACTGATAAACGCCGTTTCGACCAGAATGGAGGGAATATCTGGTGCCTTTAGTACGGCAAACCCGGCCTGTTCAACTTGATTTTTATGCAGCTTGTTGATTTTACCGAGCTTATTCAGCACCGCTTTACCAAACTTAAGGCTGTCGGCAATGGTCAGCGACTGCACCATATCGAACATGGTGTGGTCGACATAGCGGTCACCGCTTTTGCTTACGCCACCAATCAAGTCCGAGGCGTTCTGGGTTTGTGCCAGATATTTTGCCGCAGTACTGGTTGCGCCTTTGGTTGAGAGCGCAAACACCGAGGAACCGCTCGGCTGGCGACTGGTAAAGGCGTCGGCATGGATAGAAACAAACAAGTCAGCGCGCTGTTTCTGGGCTTTTGCTACGCGCACTTGCAACGGAATGAAGATGTCTTCATTGCGCGTCATGTACACCTTCATATTGCCCTCTTTCTCGATCAGAGAGCGCAGACGGCGAGCTATTTGCAATACCACGTCTTTTTCGCGCGTTTTGTATTTCCCCACCGCACCGGAGTCTTCGCCACCGTGGCCAGGGTCAAGCATAATGACAATCGGACGATCCCGCCCAGCTTTACCCGGTTGTGGACCACTTTGTGCTGGCGGCACCTGCTTTTCGAGGTCGCCTTTGTTGTAATCCTCCAGCAGCGCCAGCAGCGGGTCCTGCATATCCTGTGCATTGGCCGGATAGAGGTCCATCACCAGACGCTCTTTAAACCCGGCGACCGGCGCAAGGGCAAACAGCTGCGGTTTTACGTTTTGCTTTAATTCAAAAACCATACGTACGGTTTGCGGGTCAAATTGCCCGACGCGCGCCGACTTGATGAACGGGTCGTCAGCGCGGATTTGCGCAGCCATCCCCTTGAGCACCGAGTTCAGGTTTACATCTTCGATATCCACCACCACGCGTTCAGGATTACTCAACGCGAACTGCTTATATTTCAGCTGACGATTTGATTCTACCGTCACGCGGGTGTAGCTGGACGCAGGCCAGACGCGCACCGCCACGACCTGGCTGACCGCAGCCAGGCTGACCTGACTTACGCTCAATAGCCACATGGCACCCGCGCCTTGCAGTAAACGACGACGGCTGATTGCAGTGTTGGATCCTGACATGCCTCTCCCGAGCAAAAGAAATCTAAGCTGTGTAACAAGTAAACGACCAATTTGACCGGAAACTTTAGCGAAAGACGCATAATCTGTCATCTATAAAACGGTAAACATTCTTTTTATATTCACGGTATTACTGATAAAAAACTCGCTCCCGCATAAAATTTACACTTGCACCCTGCAAAAAAACAGAATAAAAATACAATAATTTCGAATAATCATGCAAAGAGGTGTACCGTGGTAAAGGAACGTAAAACCGAGCTGGTCGAGGGATTCCGCCATTCGGTTCCCTATATCAATACCCACCGGGGAAAAACGTTTGTCATCATGCTCGGCGGTGAAGCCATTGAGCATGAGAATTTCTCCAGTATCGTTAATGATATCGGGTTGTTGCACAGCCTCGGCATCCGTCTGGTGGTGGTCTATGGCGCACGTCCGCAGATCGACGCAAATCTGGCTGCACATCACCACGAACCGCTGTATCACAAGAATATACGTGTGACCGACGCCAAAACACTGGAACTGGTGAAGCAGGCAGCGGGAACATTGCAACTGGATATTACTGCTCGCCTGTCGATGAGTCTCAATAACACACCGCTGCAGGGCGCGCATATCAACGTCGTCAGTGGTAATTTTATTATTGCCCAGCCGCTGGGCGTCGATGACGGCGTGGATTACTGTCATAGCGGGCGTATCCGGCGGATTGATGAAGACGCGATCCATCGTCAACTGGACAGCGGTGCAATAGTGCTAATGGGGCCGGTCGCTGTTTCGGTCACTGGCGAGAGCTTTAATCTGACCTCGGAAGAGATTGCCACTCAACTGGCCATCAAACTGAAAGCTGAAAAAATGATTGGTTTTTGCTCTTCCCAGGGCGTCACTAATGACGACGGTGATATTGTCTCCGAACTTTTCCCTAACGAAGCGCAAGCGCGGGTAGAAGCCCAGGAAGAGAAAGGCGATTACAACTCCGGTACGGTGCGCTTTTTGCGTGGCGCAGTGAAAGCCTGCCGCAGCGGCGTGCGTCGCTGTCATTTAATCAGTTATCAGGAAGATGGCGCGCTGTTGCAAGAGTTGTTCTCACGCGACGGTATCGGTACGCAGATTGTGATGGAAAGCGCCGAGCAGATTCGTCGCGCAACAATCAACGATATCGGCGGTATTCTGGAGTTGATTCGCCCGCTGGAGCAGCAAGGTATTCTGGTGCGCCGTTCTCGCGAGCAGCTGGAGATGGAAATCGACAAATTCACCATTATTCAGCGCGATAATACGACTATTGCCTGCGCAGCGCTCTATCCGTTCCCGGAAGAGAAGATTGGGGAAATGGCCTGTGTGGCAGTTCACCCGGATTACCGCAGTTCATCACGGGGCGAGGTTCTGCTGGAACGCATTGCCGCTCAGGCGAAGCAGAGCGGCTTAAGCAAATTGTTTGTGCTGACCACGCGCAGTATTCACTGGTTCCAGGAACGTGGATTTACCCCAGTGGATATTGATTTACTGCCCGAGAGCAAAAAGCAGTTGTACAACTACCAGCGTAAATCCAAAGTGTTGATGGCGGATTTGGGTTAAGCGATGAAAATCGCCGGATGCGGCAGGCGTAACACTCGTGCGTCGCATCCGGCAATTACGTTTATTCCCGCGAACTAAACAACGCCGCCAGACCACTGCGCCGCTCGGTGCGCGTGGCAATTGCCGCACTTAAAATGCGCTCATCGGCATACAGCGACAGACGGCGACGCGCGCGGGTCACTGCGGTGTAAACCAGCTCTCGCGTTACTACCGGCGTGCGTTGACTCGGTAAAATCAACGCCGCATGGTCGAACTCCGATCCCTGCGATTTATGTACCGTCATCGCCCACGTCGTTTCGTGCTCTGGCAGGCGACTCGGTTGCACAGACTTAATATTGCCGTCCGGCATCGCAAACCAGACGCGCGTCCCCTGCCCGCGATCCAGCGCAATACCGATATCGCCATTAAACAACCCAAGCGCGCTGTCATTACGGGCAATCATCACCGGTCGACCTTCGTACCAACGAGAGTGCGGATGACGATGAATTTTGCGCTTCTGTTGCATAAACTGCTCAATTCGCTCATTCAGTCCAGCCACGCCAAACGGCCCTTCCCGCAGGGCGCACAAAAGCTGGTACTCATTGAACGCCTGAATGATTAAATCCGGCTCGGCACGCGCTTGCAGCAGATCCAGATAACGCCCGTAACCCGCAAGAGCTTCCTCAAGCATCGCAATATAATCTTCGCCACTCTGTAAAAGCCGTTTTTCGATATCAGTAAAATCCTGCTGAAAAACGGTTTTCACTGCCGTTTTATCACCACGGTTAATCGCCGCAGCTAACTGACCAATGCCAGAATCGCTGCCGAAACGATAGCTTTTTTGCAGCAGGCAGAGGCTGTCGCGCAAAGATGCCGCTTCTGTGCCAGTTCCTGCTGGAACGTGGCTTCCCGTCAGGCGGCTCAACTGCCCGGCACGCTCGGCGGTAAAGCCCGCGTTGGCATAAGCGCAGATATCGCCCAGCACAGCCCCAGCCTCAACCGAGGCCAGTTGATCACGATCGCCGAGAAAGATCACTCGCGCATGATCGGGCAAGGCGTCGATCAGTCTCGACATCATAGGAAGATCGATCATTGACGCTTCATCTACCACCAGCACATCAAGATGCAGCGGGTTACTGGCATGATGACGTAAACGCTGGCTACCCGGCTGCGCACCCAGCAATCGGTGCAAAGTGCTGGCATCTTCCGGAATGCGTTTCTTTTGTTCATCGGTCAGCGGTAATTGTCGCAAAGCCTTGCCGAGAGATTCGGTTAAGCGCGCGGCAGCTTTACCCGTTGGTGCAGCCAGACGGATACGGCAGCGTTCGCCGTCGGCCATTTGAATTAACGCTGCCAGCAACTTCGCTACGGTGGTCGTTTTACCGGTGCCAGGGCCGCCGGAAATCACCGAGATCCGCCGCGTCAGCGCCACTGCCGCCGCAACTTTTTGCCAGTTAATTTCATCGCTTACTGGAAAAAGTTTGTCCAGGGTTTGCGCCAGTAGAGCTTCATCAACCTCAATGGCATGATTCACTTCGTTGAAAAAGCGTGCCACTGTGCGCTCGTTACACCACATGCGATTCAAATAAAGACGATCGCCACAGAGGATCATCGGCGTTGGTTCATCTCCCCGGCTGACCGCTTGTGAAGCCAGCAAGCATTCTTCCCAATTTTGTAGCTCACCGATTTCACTGACACAGGTCGCCAACAGCGGATGCGATGCCTCGTTATTTTCCAGTCGTGAAAGCGGCAAACAAACGTGTCCCTCTCCGGCATCATGACTTAATAGTGCCGCCGCGAGGGTGACGGCAGGATGTTCATCTCCCGCCACGGTCAGGGCAAACTGCACGTCCAGTGGGCGTAGCTGTTTGTGCTCCACAGCTTCCAGTAATTGCTTTTGCAATTTCATTACGCCTCCTCCAGGGTCATACCGGCAAACATCTCATCCATCAGGGCAATCAACCCGGCATTGGGTCGGGTTGTGTAAATCCCCTGTTGCGGATGTTCTTTATCAACACCACGCAGGAACAGATAAATAACGCCGCCAAAGTGGCGCTCATAGTCGTAATCAGCAATGCGATGGCGCAGATAACGGTGCAGCGCCAGGGTATAAAGCTGATATTGCAGATCATAGCGGTGCGCCTGCATTGCCGCTGCCATAGCCTGTTGGGTGTAAGCCGAACTGTCTTCACCCAGCCAGTTGGATTTATAGTCGAGCAGGTAATAACGCCCTTCGTGGCGGAATACCAGGTCGATAAAGCCTTTTAACATGCCGCGTACCTGCATGAACTCCAGCGGCGGGCAGCCAGCGGATAGCGGGTCAAACTGGCGAATTAGTGCATCAAGCTGGCTGGCGATAAGCGGTTCACTAATCGGCAGGTAAAACTCCATCTCCACCTGTTTATCGCGATCGGAAAGCTGATTCAGGCTAACACCCGTTTCATTGAGAGGTGCCTGGAGGACAGCCGTGATCCACTCGGTCAACACTGGTTCCCACTGCGATTCAAAGCCGCCGAGTTCCAGTTTTTCCTGTACCCAGTTCGGGTCAACCGGCTGGGTAAAATCGAGGTCTTCAAACAAACTGTGCAAGAATGTCCCTGGTGACGCACCGCGCGGGAACTGATGCGGTGTTAACGTCGGTTCTTCAACGACGCTGACCACGCCTGCGGCATCAACATCCAGCCGTGGCATCAGATCCTGAGCGATACCGTGACCACGCTGCTGCAAACCGGAGTAGCTGGTGACACGCCAGTTATCGCCGGGCAATCGTTGTAGCGTCCTCGCATTCAGTTCTGCAGTTAAAACATCATTAACCTGCCAGGGCTGGTTATCACCAGTTTGTGCCGTTTGCCAGGCAATATCATCATCGCATAACGCTTCAATACAGGTGCGAAGCCCTGCCGCATCTTGTGGTTCCCCTTTTTGCAGCAAACGCCCAAGCGCACTTTGGTGGACGTCGGTGTCACTTTTTTTATCGCCACGACGGCGCACCAGCGGTGCAACGCCGAGACTGCAATGCCAAACCGAACGCGTCAGCGCCACGTAAAGTAAACGCAGATCTTCCGCCAGACGTTCGGCCTCCGCGAGGTCGACGCTTTCTGGCGCAGCATTAAGATCCAGAACGGCCTCAAACGAGTGGCGATCGTGATAGAACGCCTGATCCTGGACGCGGAAATTGGTAATAAATGGCAACCAGACCAGCGGATATTCCAGCCCTTTTGATTTGTGGATCGTGACAATCTGCACCAGATGTTTATCACTTTCGAGGCGCATTTGTTGGCTGGAGGCATTACTGTCTGGCTCGAGGATATGTTGCGATAACCAGCGTACCAGCGCATGTTCACTTTCCAGCTGCGTTCCGGCTTCTTGTAGCAGTTCGCTGATATGCAAGATATCGGTAAGACGCCGCTCACCGCCTGCCGTTGCCAGCAAGTTTTCAGCAATGTTACGCGCCGACATCAGCGCCCGCAGCATCGGCATAACGCCACGTTTGCGCCAGATTTGCCGATAACCATCGAACTCTTCGACTACCGCATCCCACGCATGTTCGTCATTATTCAGCGTTTCAATATCCAGCGCATTCAGCCCCATCATTGACGTTGCCAGCGCACTGCGCAGGGTGTTCTCACGTTCGGGTGTCATCACCGCCTGCAACAGCCAAAGCATCTCCTGTGCTTCCAGAGTTTCAAAAACACTGTCGCGGTTCGAAAGGTAAACGGAAGGGATTTCCAGCAACGTTAAGGCATCGCGCACCTGGGCGGCCTCCTGGCGGCTGCGCACCAGCACACTGATGTCCGAAGCACGTACCGGACGTGCATCATCGCCGTTCATCAGCAACGCTTCCCCGCGCTGCCCAGCCTGTAACCAGTCGCGGATTTGCGCAGCACATACCTGCGCCATGGTACTTTGATAGTCGCCAACGCCGCAGCTTTCGCCTTCCATCAGCCACATTTTCATCGCAGGCTGCGTTTCACCTTTAAACACAAAACGTAACGCCTGATTTTTCCCGGCTGATTTCACAGGAATAAACGGTATTTCGCGAAACATGAACGCGTCATCAGTCTGGCTGAAAAGCTTGTTCACACTATTCACCATTCCCGGTGCGGAACGCCAGTTGGTGTCTAAAGTGTAGTGGGCGTGAACTTCGCTACGCGCCTTCATATAAGTGAAGATATCCGCACCCCGGAATGCATATATGGCCTGCTTCGGGTCGCCAATCAGCAACAATGCGGTTTCCGGCTGATGGTGCCAGATACGGCGAAAAATTCGGTACTGCTGGGGGTCGGTATCCTGAAATTCATCGATCATTGCCACCGGGAATCGCGTACGGATCGCCGCTGCCAACACCTCGCCGCTTTCGCTACGCAGCGCGGAATCGAGCCGACTTAACATGTCATCAAAACCCAATTCGCCACGGCGGCGTTTTTCACGCGCTACTGTTTCGCGGATCTCAGCCAATGCGCGAGTGATCACCAGATCGCGGATCGACAATGGTTCTGCAAGCAGTTGATCGATCGCCTCAAACAGTGGATGTCGCGGGGTTTCCCCCCCGGCTTTCGTGCGATCTTCTAAGAAACGCTGAGAGAATTTTTCCAGCGACTCTGGCAACTGATAACTGTTGGTCTCTTCTTCTGCCCAGGCGCTGATCTTGTCGATCCATTTAGCCTGATTGCTACGGTTAAACTTGCGTCGATCAATACCAGAAGATTCGATCAGCGCATCCAGTTCACCCACTGCGTCGCGCCACTGCTGTTTTACCGTATCAATACGCGCCACAATTTGCGCGTGGCGGGAAGCCAGCGTTTCATCATCGGGCGGCGGTGCTTTGATAACCGGTGCTTCGCCTTGCAGATAACGATTAATATCGCGCAGCAACGCCTGCGGCCCTTTCCAGGTTTCAAAGACCACCTGGGCAATTTCACGCGTCAGCGGGTAGCAGTGGCGACGCCAGAAATCGGCGCAGGCCTGGTAGCGTAGCAGAGACTCATCTTCAATCAGCTGCTGCTCAAACAGCATGCCGGATTCAAAGGCATTCAGGTTGAGCATGCGCTGGCAAAAACCGTGAATAGTAAAGACTGCCGCTTCATCCATCTGCCGTTCGGCTAACAACAACCACTGCGCGGCTTGCGCTTTATCGTCGATCTCTTCCAGCAGACGTGCATACAGCGGATTGTCAGTGGTTTCACGCAGGCAGGCGATACGCAACTCGTGAATATTGCTACGGATACGACCGCGCAATTCTGCCGTGGCAGCCTCGGTAAAGGTGACCACCAGCAGTTCTTCAACGGTCAGCGGGCGGGGAAAGGCGGCGGAACCGCCTAGCCCAAGTAACAGGCGCAAATAGAGCGCTGCAATCGTAAAGGTTTTGCCTGTGCCGGCAGAGGCTTCAATCAGGCGCTCACCCTGTAAGGGCAAGCGCAAAGGATCTAGTGTCTCGGCGACATCACTCATTCTTTTCACTCATCAGGGGCATTGTTTGCTGCAACGCGCTGACGTTCTCCCACACTTTCCAGCCTTCAGGATGCACATATTCGGCTTTCCCGTTCTGGCTGCCGGAAATCTGCGACAGAATAGCCATACCTTGCGGCTCGACCACCGCCTGATGGAAGAAATCAGCAAGTTTTTGCGGCGTCAGCAGTTTTATCTGGGCCACGATTTTATCACGCGAATCGAAGCGCATATTGCCGCGATCGAAATCTTTACTTAACTTCGATGCTTCTTCGCCGAGCGTTTGCGGTGCCTGCAGCATCTGGGTTATTACCGCCTGCTGGATTTGCGCAAACTCTTCTGGCTTCATCGTCCGCAATTTTGCCTCTGCGGTTGGGAAAAACGCCTTGTAACGCTCCCACAAGAATGAAGGCTGTTTATCATTGCTTTGCAAAAGGAAGCCCATGCCCCACTGACGCCCCACGCTCATTGGAAACGCAAACACGGCATAGCCCAACTGTTCTTCGGTACGCAACTGATTGTAGAACCACGGCTGTACGATCTGCCCCAACAGAGAGCTATAGGCTGAGCTGGTGTATTCATCGTAGCCAGTCGGTACAAATATCGCTGCCAGTGCGGAGTCGGTGCTGTTACCAGCTTTTTCAAAGATGACGGATTGTTTTTTATCGACCACGACATCTTTGTTACGACACCACTCTGAACCATCAGCGCCCAACTGTTTTTGCACATGGCGTGCCAGCGTTGTTGCCTGGGCTTCAGTCATGTTGCCGATAACCATAAACTCTGGTCTAGCCCCTGATTTTAAGGCGTCGCGATAGGCCAGCACCTCTTTCAACGTAATGGAGGGCAAAATTTTGCGCCGTTCATCTCGCGAGAAGTACGGCACTTGCGAGAGCATCTGCGCGGGCATAATCGCCTGCTCAAACGCTTTGCCCTTTTCTGCGGAATCCATCATCTGGTTATACCAGGACTTCGCCTGCTCAAGCTGATCTTCCGTAGCGGTATAGCTAAAGTAGCCCTCCAGCAGAGCCTGGAACAGCTGCGGCAGGCGCTGAGTGTAACCATTGGCATTAACCATAAGGCCGTTGTTAGCATTGGTGGAAAAACTTATGCCACCAACCGACGCCTGGTTGCTTAACTGATCAAGCGCCAGCCCTGCGAGATAATCATTGAGCGCAAACATCACCTGATTGCGGGCGCTGTCCATGGCTTTCGGATTACGCAAAATCAGGCTGACATCAGCTTTGGGCTCACTGGCAAAATAACGGCTTGGCGCATACACCACGCGCAGATTCGACTCATCAACAATCAACTCTGGATGGTCGTATTTCTTCTCTGACTTAATCAGCGAGAAATCGTCAGGAATATAGGGGTTAAGCTCCGGTAAGGAGAGCGCAATATTGGCGGCTTTTTTCTGCCAGTCCGCGAAAGTTTGTGCGCTAATTTTATCGACCTGATACGGCGCATCGACAAAGTAAGCCGTTTTGTTGTGCGGCTCTTTCGGGCTGATATACCAGATACGCGCATTCTGCGGCGTCATCATCGCCAGACGTTCTTTTACTGCTTTAGCATCGTACCTATCGGCAATATTGACTGCATCCAGTGTATGCTCAACAGGAACGCGAATCATGGTATCAGCCAGCCATTCGACGTAATCCATATCACGGGTGATTGACGGATAACGGAAGTCGATATCCAGCACATTCGCCAGTTCATCGAAGTATTGTTTATCGATCCCTTTTTCACGTAACAGATTGAGGTAGCTAAAAATGGCCGCCACAACCTGATCGCGATTCGCCAGACCTTTATCGGTTAAAGACGCAGAGATCGCTAATACGCCGCTGTTGCCGTTGACGATAGGATCGGAATTGGCGCTAATGCCCTCAACTAATCCCTGCTTTTGCAGCCAGTCAGAAAGTGTACCAGGGCTGCGATTACCAATCAGATAGGTAATCAATTCATCCGTTTTACTACGGAACTTCGCTGAATTGTTATCGATGCGAAACTCAACGCGCAGAACTTTACGCGGCAACGCCGGGACGTAATGAATGATAATGCCCTTTTGCGCGTCGGTGACTACCGGCACGGTGATTTCCGGTTTTTTGCTCTCTTTGTTCGGCACGCGACCAAAGGTGTCCGCCGCCATTTTCGCCAACTCCGGCAACGGTTTATTGCTGTAAATAACCGCCTTCATCAGATTGGCGGAATAGTACTTCTCGTGGAAATCTTTCAGCGCCTGCTGTACCGGATTGCCTGGTTTGTCGCTTAAAGTTTCGAGGTTACCACCAGAAAACTTTGAACCGGGGTGTGCCGGGTTAATGGTTTCTGCGCTGACCTGTGCCATGCGCATCCCGTCACGCGTACGCGCCATGGTTAATTCGGCATTCACTGCATTACGTTCACGTTCGGCGTATTTCTTGTCGAGCAAGGGTTCTGCAATAGCGTCCGCCAGGCGGTCTACCGCACCGGGCAAGGCGTCGTTCTCAACTTCCAGATAGAAAGCCGTGCGATACGGTGCCGTGCTGGCATTGTGACTGCCGCCGTGCATTTTGAGATATTCGGCCAGACTGTCAGCCTGCGGATACTTTTTCGACCCCATCAGACTCATATGTTCAAGGTAATGTGCCAGCCCCTGGTACGCCTCAGGATCTTCCAGCGACCCAACGGGCACCACCAGCGCCGAGAGCGATTTAACTGCCTGCGGATCAGAAACCAGTAAGACCACCATACCGTTATCCAGACGTATAGCCTGATACTGGCGGTTATCTTTATCACTTTTACGGATGGTTTCCTGAATCGGCTGCCATCCCGTTTCTGCCTGACTTAAGGGTGCCCAGAGGGCAACAAACAACAATAATGCTTTGAACCAGATGCTGCGGGGCATTCACGGACCTCATAATCAACTTTATTTTCTGGCCAGATTCAACACGTTAACGCAAATCATCTGCCAGAATTTAATCTTGTGCTGCACGAGTCAGCCTATGTCTATATAACCATCAGTCCGTGACTGGTGCGCATCATAAAGTAAGCGGATAGATTGCGCAATTTTTATACAATACTCATGACTGATTAAAGCGAAACAGCGGTAACAGGAAACGTTGCGACTGTTCAACGATAGCCTCCATT
Source organism: Escherichia sp. WS1118 (assembly GCF_046487695.1). Lineage (NCBI taxonomy): Bacteria > Pseudomonadati > Pseudomonadota > Gammaproteobacteria > Enterobacterales > Enterobacteriaceae > Escherichia > Escherichia sp. WS1118. Next base: position 226,012 of record NZ_JBJQIZ010000001.1, read on the forward strand.
GTCTCTGGTGTTAATTGCCGCCAGAGCCGTTGATACCAGATATCATCACCTTCGCCACGCACCATCATGTTGCCTTCGTAAGCCTGAAGGAATTTCGTACGGGCTTTTTGCAACGTGGAATCGTCATCCAGCATGGCATCGTTTTGCGCGTCATAACAGGTTTTTAGCCACGCGCCGCCACTTTCAGGTAACACCAGCAATGGCACGGACATTCCTTCACGATACCCTTCAATCAGCTGTGAGAGGTAATGTAAAGCCTGTTCGGCTGCAAGCGGCGGAAAACGCCACTCGCCGTCTTTGCGTAGAAAAAGGCGACTTTCACCATTACCACCGCTGGCACAGTAGACAAGGTGTTCCAGCCAAAGTTGCATTCCCTGCGCCACACTTAATAAAGAGGGACGCCAGCGCAACAGGCCATCCGGCTGCACCTGCGGCAACCAGCCAGTTATCTGCACACCGTTGCAGGCGAGATCGATTTCCATGCTCTGCCCTGGCTGGCGACAGGCAATGACTCTGTCGGCAAGTTGCTGCATCTCCTGACACTGCGTTTCCCAGAAAATTTCACCAAAGGCACCATACGGCAAATCACCTGCCGCCCGGAATCGGCGGAACAAGCGTTCGGCATCATCCTGCTCAACCAGTGCATTTAATAACTGCTGGTTGATTTGATAACGACTAAGCCCTTCAAGAATAAATGGCTCGGTGTCGGGGATTTCGCTGTCTTCGGTACGGAAGTTCACCTGCAAACGCATCTGGAAAAATGCCCGCACCGGATGTGCCCAGAATCGTTGTAGCGTTTCCAGCGGCACGGTTTCCGGTAAGGTAAATGGCAGCGGCTGAACAAATTCAGAATGTGCTTTACCAGCCTGGCTGGCCGCAGGTAGCCACTCGCGCGCATAGCTTTGTAAGTTACCGGGCTGGTAGTTTTGCGGGTCAAACGGCATCCGGGTATGGTGGCAAGTAAGATGCGCTTTTACCCTTGCCTCGCTTTCATCACAGTTAAGCGCTTCATCGCCCGGTAGATAATGGCTTTGCCCGATGTAGTCGATCAGTTCCTGCACCAGTACCGACGGGAAACGTTCACTGTTATCCTGAATGGAACGCCCGATATAGCTGATATAGAGTTTTTGCTGCGCGGAAATTAACGCTTCCAGGAACAGATAGCGGTCGTCATCGCGACGGCTACGGTCGCCACGCTTCGGTTTCTGGCTCATCAGATCAAAACCCAATGGCGCAAGCTGACGTGGATAAACGCCGTCGTTCATTCCCAGCAGGCAAACCACTTTGAACGGAATTGAACGCATTGGCATCAGAGTACAAATGTTAACCGGTCCGGCGAGAAAACGTTGGCTGATACGTTCTTGATCCAGGCGCTGTGCCAGTTCATCACGCAATAGTGACAGCGGCACCGCGTCGCCATACTGCGCACCTAAACCTTCGGCGATAATCGCCTGCCATTGTTGTTCAATCAGCGTCATCGCCGCTTCGGTTTCCGCATCCGGCAGGAAGAAGGCGTTGAGCATATCGCGACAAACCGGCAACCACTCTTCCAGAGGACGCTCCTGCGCCAGCCCGCGACGCCAGATGTTTAGCTGCATTAGCAGTGAAGCCAGATGCCCCACCAGTTCTGCAATTAAGCCGCTCGATTCATCATAAGGTAGAACCGATTGCCACTCGCCCTGCGCGCTCTCCATCGCGTAGCCCAGCAACATGCGCGTCAGGCCAAACCGCCAGGTGTGTTGACCGGTAGCGGGAAGTTCCAGCTCTCGAACGTTGTCGTCATCTATCCCCCAACGAATGCCGGACTCGTTGACCCACTGGCGTAAATAACGCAGCCCTTCTTCGGTGATGTCAAACCGCGCTGCCAGCACCGGCACATCCAGTAATGCCAGCACGTCTTCCGACACAAAGCGGCTGTCTGGCAGCGATAACAGGCTGATAAACGCTTCAAGTACAGGATGCGACTGCCGCGCCCGACGGTCGGAAATGGCGTAAGGCAGGTAACGATCCGCAGGTGCGCTACCAAACACAGCCTGAATAAACGGACTGTAGCTGTCGATATCAGCCACCATCACGATGATGTCGCGCGGAGTAAGTGTCGGGTCTTCCTCCAGCATCGCCAGCAGGCGATCGTGTAAAACTTCAACTTCACGCTGCGGGCTATGGCAAACGTGGAAGGTGATACTGCTATCCAGTGGATCAAGCGGGCGTTTGTTATCGCTACGGGAAAACTCTTCGATGTTCACACCAGCAACGGCGCGGTTTTCCAGTTCCAGAATGTCAGACTGAATATTATGCAGCAGGTTATCTGGCGTCACATCGACAAAAGCGTCCAGCTCCTGGCTGCTCTCCAGGTCAGATAGGAGATAAATGTAGTCGCGCCCAAGCTTGCCCCATGAAGCCAGCAGCGGGTTGCCGACATCCTGTTCACCATCGCTGTTAAAGAGCTGCCCGGCATTTTCGCTGTCGCGAAATAGCGGTAATTCGCGATCTTCAAAACTGTGTCGGCGCTGGCGGGTCAGTAATTTCGCCAGATAAGCAGGATCTTTAATATCGCCCCAGTAATAACGGCAGGGGTTGGTAAACAGGAGATGGATTTCAATATGTTTACCCAGCGCCTGTAGCGCCTGGAGATAAACAGGCGGTAACGCGGAAATACCGCATATAAAGACGCGCGAAGGTAACCCCGGCGGGCAGGTCGTCGCGGACTCCAGCGTTTCGATAAAGCGCTGATAGAGATTGGCGCGGTGCCAGCGCGGTTGCCCAAGTTCGTCGGTATATTCCACCAACGCCTTCCACAACGGCGCTTGCCAGGCCTGTGCTTCTCCCAATCCTTCTACCAGATGTCCTGTTTCCCACTGTGCCAGCCAGTCCGGACGATAGACCAGATACTGGTCAAACAGGTCCGCCGCTTTTGAAGAAAGCTGGAACAGTTTTCGCTTGTCACTATCGTCAGTCAGATAATGCCGCAACAGGGTAAAGTCTTCGCGCTCCAACAGTTGCGGCAGCAGAGTCATCAGTTTCCAGCTCATGCTCTGTTTGTTAAAGGCGCTCTCTTTGGGGATCTCCGGTAACACCCGGACGAACATATCCCAGATAAAGCTCGCTGGCAGCGGAAAATCAATGTTTGCCGCAATACCAAACTTTTGCGACAGGGTCATTTGCAGCCACTGTGCCATACCGGTACTTTGCACCAGAATCATCTCTGGTTCGAAAGGATCGTCCAGCCGTTCGCGTTCGACAATAAACTCCATCAACGCTTCCAGCACGTCCAGACGATTGGAATGGTAGACCCTTAACATAGCGGCTCCTGACTACTGACGATTCGGGCAATGCAGGCGGGTCATCTCGCCTTCTCTGCCCCCGGGTGAAACTAGCGTAACGCTGATGCTGACACATCCCGCCTGCGATGTCTGCATTCGGTTGACCTGCCAGTTAGCAGGTGGCGAAATCGCGCGCAGTTGCGTTTGCTGCCAGCCATGCCGCCAGAGCTGTTGGTACTGGTTTCTGCTGGCAAGACTGTTCATTAATGTTCGCTGGAAACCCGATAACGCAGTGACAATCATCACCATCAACACCATCGCCAACATTACCTCCGGCAGACTAAAGCCTTGTTGATTCCTCAGGGAAGCTGACATAACGCCCTCTCTTTCAGCGGACAAAAATCGCTCCAGCCGCGTGGCGAAAAAACAATGTTTCCATCGATGACTTCGCCTGTTCGCCACAACGAAACGCCTTCATAACCAGCAATCAATAAGGCTTCATTATCTGCCAGTAAACGCAGACAAACCCGGGCACCGGTGGCAGCATACAGTAAGCACTGAACTGCGGGCTGCGTCTGCCAGGAGTGCATTTTTCCCCACTCCAGCGCCGACTGAACGATGGCCTGGCGGCGCAATGACTGACTTTCCATGCTCACGCGAGAAGCAAAACTGCGATCCTGCTGACTCATTCCTTGCAATAGCAAGCTACCCAAAATCAGCAGCATCAGGACCAGAGCCAGTGACGAAACTCCCTTTTCGCGGTTCACAGGTTGGCTCCTGTCACGCTATAGCTGGCATCCACCACGGTTTGCGGATCAGCCTTGCTGGCAGCGTGTATATTAACCGTCAACACCGGCGAGAAGCCGCTGACATCCTGACGTACGACCTGAAAAGTGTCGATAATGATGGCATCCGGATTAGTGACTTTATCCCAGCCCTTACCTTCACAGGATGTCGCACCGCGTAGCGTTTCCAGCACATGCTCCTTCAGACGAAATCCAATCTGGTCGGACTCTTTTACCGGTTCGCGATCCCAGATACCGTTACTGTTCGCATCCCACTGCACAATGACACAGTCACCCTGTCCGACAATTTCCAGCCCTTCGCCCGTACAGCTGCCATGGCAATAACCCGCCCTCTGGAGATGCTTCGCGACGGTAAATACCCGCAGCCAGATTTCATCTTCCAGCGCCAGTTTACGGGTGCTCGTTAAACTTTCACGCTGTAACGCAGGCAGAAAGCGTGCAGCCCCCAGCAACAATACGCTACTGATCGCCATAGCAATCAACACTTCCAGCAGAGAAAAACCTTGCTCTTTTACAGGCATCCTTCTGTTTCTCCTTGCTGACAAAGCCGGAGTCTTCCCCACGGCGAAACCACTAGCCACCACTCGCCCGTTGAGTTTTTGAAGCGAATATGCCCAGCCCATGCGGTATTGCGCAGGCCAAAGAAAGCAAGCGAAGGTGTCAGGTCGCTCATTTCGACTTCGGGCCAGCGCGGCACAAAGACCAATGGTGAACTGCCATGACAGGTATTCGCCCCAGCAACGGAACTCACAAGGCACCATAACGTCCCCTCCCTGATAAGACTGATACTGTGGTCGCGGTTATGCCAGTTGGCATCTTCACGTAAATAGAGCAAATAGTCCCGCGCCTGGCTGGCGGTTTGCCAAAGCCGTTGCGACTGCTGCCAGTATTGCCAGCCATAGAGCCCACTTGCGCTTAGCATGACCAGAATAAGCATCGCGACCAGCGTTTCAATCAGCGTATAACCACGTTGTGTTTTCATGCCGGCAGTATGGAGCGAGGAGAAAAAAAGACGAGGGCCAGTTTCTATTTCTTCGGCGCATCTTCCGGACTATTTACGCCGTTGCAGGACGTTGCAAAATTTCGGGAAGGTGTCTCGAAGAATTTAACGGAGGGCAAAAAAAACCGACGCACACTGGCGTCGGCTCTGGCAGGATGTTTCGTAATTAGATAGCCACCGGCGCTTTAATGCCCGGATGTGGATCGTATCCTTCAATCTCAAAGTCTTCGAAACGGTAGTCGAAGATGGATTCGGGTTTACGTTTGATAATCAACTTCGGCAGCGGACGCGGTTCGCGGCTTAATTGCAGATGAGTTTGATCCATATGGTTGCTGTAGAGATGCGTGTCGCCACCGGTCCAGACAAAATCACCCACTTCCAGATCGCACTGCTGCGCCATCATATGCACCAGTAACGCGTAGCTGGCAATGTTGAACGGCAGGCCGAGGAAGACGTCACAGGAGCGCTGATAAAGCTGGCAAGAGAGTTTGCCGTCTGCCACATAGAACTGGAAGAATGCATGGCACGGTGCCAGCGCCATTTTATCCAGTTCGCCTACGTTCCACGCTGAAACAATAATGCGGCGGGAATCCGGGTCGTTTTTCAGCTGGTTCAGTACCGTAGTGATCTGGTCAATATGACGACCATCCGGCGTTGGCCAGGCGCGCCACTGTTTACCATACACTGGCCCGAGGTCGCCGTTTTCATCGGCCCATTCGTCCCAGATGGTGACATTGTTTTCGTGTAGATAAGCAATGTTAGTGTCGCCCTGCAGGAACCACAGCAGTTCGTGGATGATGGAACGCAGGTGGCAACGTTTAGTTGTCACCAGCGGGAATCCATCCTGCAGGTTAAAACGCATCTGATGACCAAAAATGGAAAGCGTTCCGGTTCCGGTACGGTCGTTTTTCTGTGTGCCTTCGTCGAGCACTTTTTGCATCAGTTCTAAATACTGTTTCATGGTTCCTCAGGAAACGTGTTGCTGTGGGCTGCGACGATATGCCCAGACCATCATGATCACACCCGCGACAATCATCGGGATGGAAAGAATTTGCCCCATGCTGATGTACTGCACCCAGGCACCAGTAAACTGCGCGTCGGGCTGGCGGAAAAACTCAACAATGATGCGAAACGCGCCGTAACCAATCAGGAACAAGCCTGAGACAGCTCCCATTGGGCGCGGTTTACGAATATACAGGTTGAGGATAATAAACAGCACCACACCTTCCAGCAGCAGCTCGTAAAGCTGTGATGGGTGGCGCGGCAGCACACCGTAAGTGTCGAAAATGGATTGCCACTGCGGGTTGGTTTGCAGCAGCAAAATATCTTCTGTACGGGAGCCAGGGAACAGCATGGCAAACGGGAAGTTCGGGTCAACGCGGCCCCACAATTCACCGTTAATAAAGTTGCCCAGACGCCCGGCACCAAGACCAAACGGAATGAGTGGGGCAATAAAATCAGAGACCTGGAAGAAGGAACGTTTAGTACGGCGGGCGAAGATAATCATCACCACGATAACGCCAATCAGGCCGCCGTGGAAGGACATGCCGCCGTCCCATACACGGAAAAGATACAGCGGATCGGCCATAAACTGCGGGAAATTGTAGAACAGAACATAACCAATACGTCCACCGAGGAAGACGCCGAGGAAGCCCGCATAGAGTAAGTTTTCAACTTCATTTTTGGTCCAGCCACTGCCCGGACGATTCGCCCGTCGTGTTGCCAGCCACATTGCAAAAATGAAACCCACCAGATACATCAGTCCGTACCAGTGAAGCGCCACGGGTCCTATTGAGAAAATGACCGGATCAAACTCCGGAAAATGCAGATAGCTACTGGTCATCTGTCACCACAAGTTCTTGTTATTTCGCTGAAAGAGAACAGCGATTGAAATGCGCGCCGCAGGTTTCAGGCGCTCCAAAGGTGCGAATAATAGCACAAGGGGACCTGGCTGGTTGCCGGATACCGTTAAAAGATATGTATATGATCCGCGCTATAACCCCCCGCGAATCAGCCCGCCCATGCCGCGACGCTCCATAAAGGCAGCAACCTGATGGCGAACTTCGGTCGCCAGTTGCGCTTCCAGACTACGCTGCGCAAGATTTTCTGCTTCAGCAAAATCAATGCGCCGCAGCAGGTATTTTACGCGCGCTACAGAACGTCCGTTCATAGACAGATGGCGATACCCAAGCCCAATGAGGATTGCCACGCACATGGGATCGCCCGCCATTTCACCGCACAAACGGAGATCGATTCCATGTATTTCCGCTTCCCGGGCGATCATCGCCAGAGCTCGTAACATTGCAGGATGAAGACTGTCATAAATGTTCGCCACCCGGGTATTGTTGCGATCAACGGCCAGGATGTATTGAGTCAGATCGTTGGTGCCAACAGAGATGAAATCGACCCGCTTTGCCAGATGCGGCAGCATAAATACCATTGACGGCACTTCCAGCATGATGCCGATACGTGGTTTGGGAATTTCGTAACCGATCATCTCCTCGACTTCACGTCCGGCACGTTCAATCAGGCGGCGTGCTTCGTCAACTTCATCGAGGCTTGTGACCATCGGCAACAGAATATTCAGGTTGCCCGTAGCGGCATTAGCACGCAGCATCGCCCGCACCTGGATCAAGAAGATCTCCGGCTGATCGAGCGTAATGCGAATCCCACGCCAACCCAGGCATGGATTCTCTTCGCTGATCGGCATGTAAGGCAGCTGCTTATCTGCTCCGACATCCAGCGTACGCAAGGTGACGGGTTTATCATTAAACATTTGCAGCATCCCCTGATACTGCGCCACCTGTTCTTCTTCCGACGGAAAACCACTTTGCAGCATGAATGGGATTTCAGTGCGATAAAGTCCTATGCCATCAATACGGCTGCCCAGTTTTTCTTCATGTTCCGGGCTTAAACCGGCATTGAGCATGACTTTAATGCGTTCGCCGCTTTTTAACTGGGCGGGTAAATTGACGTCATCTTCCGCCAGACGGCTAAGCTCGATCTCTTCACTAATTAGCCGCTGATATTCTTGCAGCAGTACCGGTTCCGGATCGACCAGCAATTCACCGCGATAACCATCGACGATCAGCGTCCGACGATGCAGTACCGAAGGCTGAATATCCGCGCCCATCACGGTAGGTATCCCCAGCGCACGTACCATGATCGCAGCATGGGAGTTGGCAGCGCCATCGCGCACGACAACACCGACTAAGCGATCCTGGGGCAGCTCAGCAAGCGTTGTCGCTGACAGTTCATCTGCCACCAGAATGAAACGTTCCGGCCAGGCGTTCGGCCCTTGATTAGCGTCATCAAGATGAAACAGCAATCGCTGACCCAGCGCACGTAAATCGCCAGCCCGCTCTTTGAGATAGTTATCGCTTAGCGCGGCAAACTGTTCGGCAAATTTTTCAATGACCGTTTTTACCGCCCACTCTGCCACCGAGCCTTTATCAACCTCGGCAAACAATTCGCGACGCAGCCGGGTATCCGAAAGCAGGTGTGAGTAAAGATCGAAAATAGCCGCCGTTTCTTTTTGTGCACCGGCAGCAAAGCGTTTGCTATAGCGGCGAAACTCGTTAGCCGCCTCTTCCAACGCCCCGGTCAGTCGTTCGCGTTCCAGAGCCGGATCCAGCGTTGATGCCTGATACACCTGTTCCATTAAAGGTAACGTGGCATCCTGCCAGCCTTCGGCAATCGCCACACCAGGTGCTGCCGGTAATGCACGGATTCGCGTCTGGCGATATTGCCCAAACAAGGCAGTCAACTGCGACTGAGAAAGAATAGCTGCCATCTGGGTGGCAAGCGTCACCAGGAAGGATTCTTCACTTTCGTCATACTGGCGCAACTCTCGTTGCTGTACCACCAGTACACCAAGCAACTGGCGACGTTGAATAATTGGTACGCCTAAAAACGCGCGGAAACGTTCTTCTTTTACGGAGGGGATGTATTTGAAGCTGGGGTGCTTTTGCGCATCTGCAAGGTTTATCGGTTCCGCCAGCCTGCCAACCAGGCCGACGATCCCTTCATCAAACGCGAGCGTTACAGTGCGACCGCGTGGTTTTTTCAGTCCCCGGGTCGCCATCAGGTAGTAACAACGTCGATCATGATCGGCCAGGTAGACCGAACAGACCTCGGTATCCATCGCAAGACAGATGTCGGTAACCAGAATATTTAACGCCTCATTCAGGCGTGGTGCGCTGGCTACCTTTTCGACTATTTCGCGCAGGCGAGTGAGCATAATTGGCGTGACTTAACCTCTTTTACGTCGATAAGCAGATGCGTTTTGTGGTTTTGGCGTATTTTCCTGCAGTGACATCACCACACTCGCGAACTCTTTCATTACCCTACGGTAGACATCACGTTTAAATGACACCACCTGTCTGACTGGATACCAGTAACTTACCCATCGCCAGCCGTCAAACTCTGGTGTACTGCTGGTTTGCATATTGATTTCTGCATCGCCGCTCACCAGCTGCAAGAGAAACCATTTTTGTTTTTGGCCGATACAAACCGGCTTCGTGTCCCAACGCACCAAACGTTTCGGTAATTTGTAGCGCAACCAGTTACGCGTTGAAGCAAGGATTCGAACGTCTTTGCGGCTTAATCCTACTTCTTCAAACAATTCACGGTACATCGCCTGCTCTGCGGATTCTCCGGGGTTGATTCCGCCTTGCGGAAATTGCCAGGAGTGCTGACCAAATCGCCGGGCCCACATTACCTGCCCCTGGCGATTACAAATCACGATACCTACGTTTGGGCGGTAGCCATCGTCATCAATCACCGGACTACCTCAAAATAAAGCTTTATATACGAATGATTGTTTCATACTCCAGGAAGACGGTAAACCACTCTCTGCAGGGCATTACACACTAATAACAATTGAATAACTCACAGTTATGTGCAGAGTTATAAACAGAGGAAGGGGTGGATAGCCGTTTTTATTCACCTTTTCTGTGGATAGAGTTGTGAAGAACTACGGAATTACTACGGGAAAACCCGGAGCATTCTGAATAAGACAGATACAGAGATTTTAAAATATTCATTATCAGTCAATGCATTACATGTGATTTGAGTAATAAAAAAGAGTAATTCGTGACCCAGGTCACACCTCTCATTTACGTGTTGGCGAAAGATCAACCAATGCCGTATTTATCCACAGAATGTGCCACTAAGTTAAGCACTGAACCACTAAAAACTGGAGTTTCGTCGCACGTCAAGGCTGTAAATGGAAACAGTAGTGGAGGTTTTTCACAGTTATCCCAGCTTTCTGTGGATAACATGGTGTAAGATCCTGTTTATTTTCAGTGACCAGATTTGGAAAACCCGTTGCAGTGTTGCGCAACTCGTTTACCGGCAACCTAAAAAGCAATATAAATCAGAGAATTGAACAACGCATGTGGAAAAAGTTACACTGCGAATATTCAGCACATAATTGCTGTTTGTTTTTTAACCAAGGTATCATGACATGTCCCAACCTCGCCCACTGCTCTCTCCTCCCGAAACTGAAGAACAATTGTTAGCGCAAGCACAACAACTTTCTGGTTATACATTGGGAGAACTGGCGGCACTTGCCGGGCTGGTTACGCCGGAGAATTTAAAACGCGATAAGGGCTGGATTGGCGTGTTACTGGAGATCTGGCTAGGTGCCAGCGCAGGGAGTAAACCTGAGCAAGATTTTGCTGCTCTGGGCGTGGAACTTAAAACTATCCCTGTGGATAGTCTTGGTCGTCCGCTGGAAACAACATTCGTTTGTGTTGCCCCGTTAACGGGCAATAGCGGGGTGACCTGGGAAACCAGCCACGTGCGCCACAAGCTCAAACGCGTGCTGTGGATACCGGTTGAAGGCGAGCGCAGCATCCCGCTGGCAAAGCGTCGCGTAGGATCACCGTTGCTGTGGAGCCCGAATGAAGAGGAAGACCGACAGTTACGCGAAGACTGGGAAGAATTAATGGATATGATTGTTCTCGGTCAGATTGAGCGGATCACCGCTCGTCACGGGGAATATTTACAGATACGACCGAAAGCAGCGAATGCGAAAGCGCTGACCGAAGCTATTGGTGCCCGGGGCGAACGGATTCTGACGCTGCCGCGCGGATTTTATTTGAAGAAGAATTTCACCAGTGCGCTACTGGCCCGTCATTTTCTGATCCAGTAGCCATCGCTTTGACCTGCCGCTTTCCGGGCATATAATTACCGCTTCATTTTTTTGGCAGGGCTTTTTAGATGTTATTTGCATGGATAACCGATCCTAACGCCTGGCTTGCGCTCGGTACACTGACGCTGCTGGAGATCGTTCTTGGGATCGACAATATTATTTTCCTTTCTCTGGTGGTGGCAAAGCTTCCCACAGCACAACGTGCTCATGCGCGCCGTCTGGGGTTGGCGGGAGCCATGGTCATGCGTCTGGCGCTGCTGGCATCCATCGCCTGGGTTACGCGCCTGACGAATCCGCTTTTTACAATATTCAGTCAGGAAATTTCCGCCCGTGATTTGATCCTGCTTCTGGGTGGCTTGTTCCTTATCTGGAAAGCCAGCAAGGAAATCCACGAATCCATCGAAGGTGAAGAAGAAGGGCTGAAAACACGCGTTTCATCATTCCTCGGCGCTATCGTGCAGATTATGCTGCTGGATATTATCTTCAGCCTCGACTCGGTGATTACCGCTGTGGGTCTGTCAGATCACCTGTTTATTATGATGGCTGCCGTGGTGATTGCCGTAGGCGTGATGATGTTCGCCGCGCGCTCGATTGGTGATTTTGTCGAGCGCCATCCTTCGGTAAAAATGCTGGCGCTCTCTTTCCTGATTCTGGTGGGCTTTACCCTGATTCTGGAAAGTTTCGACATCCACGTACCGAAAGGTTACATCTACTTCGCGATGTTCTTCTCTATTGCGGTTGAAAGCCTCAACCTGATTCGCAACAAAAAGAATCCGCTCTGATACTCCGTACGCTCTCCTGCGGGAGGGCGTACTCACTCCTGTTACCCTCACAGTTTAAGATTTTCCTGCTTTCAAGATATATAACGTCGGTTTATAAACAGACTATTATCATAGGTGGGCCAAATGAGGATAACCGGATGAAAAAATGGGCAGTAATAATTTCTGCAGTCGGACTGGCGTTTGCTGTTTCCGGGTGTTCCAGTGATTACGTCATGGCGACCAAAGATGGCCGTATGATTTTGACCGATGGAAAACCTGAAATTGATGATGATACCGGGCTGGTGAGTTATCACGATCAGCAAGGTAACGCGATGCAAATTAACCGTGATGATGTTTCGCAAATTATTGAACGTTAACAAATAAGGTCAGCATCCGGCTGGCCTTAAGATTTTTCTCTTTCCCTTTTCCCTTCCCTCTGCCATTTTTATATTCCTTATGTCGTGATTATAAAAAGGAAACGGCTATGCAATATCACCGTATACCCCACAGTTCGCTGGAAGTCAGCACGCTGGGGCTTGGCACGATGACGTTTGGTGAACAGAACAGCGAAGCCGACGCCCACGCACAACTCGACTATGCCGTCGCTCAGGGCATTAACCTTATCGACGTTGCCGAAATGTACCCAGTACCTCCGCGCCCCGAAACTCAAGGGCTAACCGAAACCTACGTCGGCAACTGGCTGGCGAAACATGGCTGCCGCGAAAAGTTAATTATCGCCTCCAAAGTGAGCGGACCGTCGCGCAATAATGACAAAGGCATCCGCCCGGATCAGGCGCTGGATCGGAAGAATATCCGCGAAGCGCTGCATGACAGCCTCAAGCGTCTGCAGACTGATTACCTCGATCTCTATCAGGTGCACTGGCCGCAGCGCCCAACCAACTGCTTCGGCAAACTCGGTTATAGCTGGACAGATTCTGCGCCTGCGGTTTCGCTGCTGGATACGCTGGACGCACTGGCAGAGTACCAACGCGCGGGAAAAATTCGTTATATCGGCGTGTCGAACGAAACTGCATTTGGCGTAATGCGCTACCTGCATCTGGCGGACAAACACGATCTGCCGCGTATTGTCACCATTCAGAACCCCTACAGCCTGTTAAACCGCAGTTTTGAAGTAGGTCTGGCAGAAGTCAGCCAGTATGAAGGGGTCGAACTGCTGGCCTATTCGTGCCTGGGTTTCGGCACACTGACCGGGAAATATCTCAATGGTGCAAAACCCGCTGGCGCACGTAATACGCTCTTTAGTAGGTTCACCCGCTATAGCGGTGAGCAAACGCAAAAAGCCGTCGCGGCGTATGTTGATATCGCCAGACGTCATGGCCTGGACCCTGCTCAGATGGCGCTCGCATTTGTACGCCGTCAACCGTTTGTTGCCAGCACTCTGCTGGGCGCAACCACGATGGGGCAGCTGAAAACTAACGTCGAAAGTTTGCATCTGGAGTTGAGCGAAGACGTATTAGCTGAAATTGAAGCGGTGCATCAGGTTTATACTTATCCGGCACCATAAGATTAACGCCGGTTAAAACCGGCGTTAAATATTAATGACGGCGCTGCCAGATCCACAGCGCCGTTATTGCCAGCGCAAACAGCGCACCAAAGCCAATGCCAATGGGCACGACCGGGATGCCTACCATTACCGCCAGCGAGTAAATGCCCAGCATCAACAACATGGCGCTGTTTTCGCCAAGGTTTTGTACTGCAATCGCATTCCCCGCCCCGACGCTTTTTTTACCCCGCTCCTGTAGCAACGCATTGAGCGGAACGACAAAAAAGCCCCCCAGCACGCCAATCAGCATCAACAAAGCATAGGCTGGCAGCAGCTCGTGTTGCAGGGAGAAAATCAGTACCACCACGCCAATCAAAATCCCGGCTGGCATACAGCGTGACACGGTTTCCAGCGTAACTAACTTCGCTGCCGCACCTGCACCAACCACGATACCAATCGCTACCATCGCGTTGAGATAGGTCGGCGTAGCGTTATCGGTAATACCCAGCGCCACCGGTACCCACAGCACCAACAGGAAACGCAGCGTGACACCCGCTCCCCAGAATAAACTGGTGCCCACCAGCGAAAAACGCGTTTCACCATTGCGCCATAGCGAGGTGCAGGCATTCAGGAAACTGCGGGTCATGCTGATGAGATTCCAGGACTGCCCCGGACGCGCCGCCGCCAGTTTGGGAATGTAGATATTGGCAACGACCGCGCCACCGTAGGCCAGTGCGCATGCGGCCAGGGCAACCAGAATATGCCAGTCAGCCAGAACACCACCAGCTACGGAACCGAGCAAAATCGCCGCTATGGTAGACGCTTCCATTAAACCGTTAGCTTTTACTAACTTACTACCCGTGGTTAATTCGCCGAGAATACCGTATTTCGCCGGTGAATAGGCTGCAGCACCAACACCCACCAACGTATAGCCGAGAAACGGATTGATACCAAAGCAGATACTGGCTGCGCCCAGTAGCTTCAGGCCGTTGGCAAACATCATCACCCGGCCTTTGGCGAAGCTATCCGCCACCTGCCCGACAAACGGCGCAAAAAGAATGTAAGCACCTACAAACACCATTTGCAGGATGGGCTGGCTCCACTCCGGATAGAACTGCGCTTTCAGTAACGCCAGAGTGGCAAACAGTAGCGCATTATCGCCAAACGCAGAGAGAAACTGCGCCACGATAACCGCTTTCATCCCCTTCGACCACAACGAAGTGTTAGTGTGCACTGACTCACTCATCGTGTTGTTCCGCTTCGTCTACCCAGCTTTTCAAAGTGACAAAGTCAGGTTTGCCGCTGCCAAGTAATGGCATCTGTTTCAGATAGCGAATATCGCGCGGTACAGCAAGCTCCGGCACGCCGTGCTCGCGGGCATACTGTTGCAACTTATCGCGCGTCAGTTCGTTATCTGTGGTGAAAAGCACCAGTGCCTCGCCTTTGCTGGCATCGCTCTTAATCGCAGTGGCATGGACTTTATCTGGCGAAACACCAAGTGCCAGTTGTTCCACCATTTCCAGCGACACCATTTCGCCTGCAATTTTGGCAAAGCGTTTTGCGCGGCCCTGAATCTGCACAAAGCCCTGCTCATCAAAACGCACGATATCGCCAGTGTCATACCAGCCGCGCTCCATTTCGCCGCGAACATTCTCGGCGGTGGGCACTTCCAGTACACCAGGCTTCTCCACCCGCAGATAGCCGTTCATTATGTTCGGCCCTTTCAGTTGCAGGCGTCCGCCCTCTTCGATACCTGGAACTGACAACAGGCGCGCATCCATTCCAGGTAGAATACGCCCTACCGTACCGGGTTTCGCCGCCATCGGTACGTTGATAGAAACGACAGGCGCGCATTCGGTCACACCGTAGCCTTCAAGGATGCGCAGGCCAAATTTATCCTGCCAAAGCTGTTTAGTACTTTCTTGTAGTTTTTCTGCGCCTGCCACCACATAGCGTAGACGATAGAAGTCATACGGGTTGGCAAAGCGCGCGTAGTGACCGAGGAAAGTCGAGGTACCGAACAACACGGTGCAACTGCGGTCATACACCAACTCCGGCACAATGCGGTAATGCAGCGGGCTTGGATAAAGGAACACTTCTGCACCTGTGAGCAGTGGCGTAAACAGGCCTACCGTCAGCCCAAAGGAGTGAAACAGCGGTAACGCCGACATAAAGCGATCGTTGGTGGTGAAGTCGGCAATCGTTTTAATCTGCTCGACATTCGCCAGAATGCTTTTATGGCTATGGACGACGCCTTTCGGATGGCCTTCAGAACCGGAGGTAAAAAGGATCAGCGCCTCTTCTTCCGGCTGCTGTTTAACCTGTGCCAGACGCGGCATCAGCAAATGAGCGAAGATCCATACTTTGTCGGCAGTGGTGACATCTGCTTTTAAATCTTCCAGATAGACCCAGCGCACCTGAGTAAGTTGCTCCGGCAGATGCCAGAGTTTGCCTTTATCGAGAAACTGACGGGAAGTGAAAATGGTTTTGATTTCAGCCGCCGTAATAGCACTGGTCAACCCTTTTACCCCGGCGGTGTAGTTCATCATTGCGGGAATGCGGCGACGGGCGATGGCCCCAAAAATCACTGCAGCACTGATGCCTGCATTGGGCAGCATTAAGCCGATGCGTTCGCCTTCAACACTGTATTTTTCAAGGATGCGTCCAACAAACAGCGTTTTCGTAAGCAATTTGCGATAGGAGTCCGGGGTAAAGTTAACGTCTTCGACACATTTCTTCCCGGCTCCGAAGCGGTACATTGCGCTCAGTAAAGATTCGTACAGCGTTTCACGCGGGCGCACCGCCATACGCGCTTCCATCATTATTTGATGCAGCATTTCGCCAGCGATTTTGCGACGGTCACGGGCACGCGGCGCATCCGGCATCTCCACCTGCGTTGGTGGCAAAATATGCAGAGTAATTTGCGGGAACAAGCGACGTTTAACCAGACCTTTCAGGCGGCTGAAGTGCGTAAGTTCCGCCCCTTCAATACGCACAGGAATAACCGTTGCACCAGACTTCGCCGCGACAAATCCCGCGCCATCGTAGATTTTCATCAGCGAGCCAGTGGTGGTGATGCGTCCTTCAGGGAAAATCACCACTGGTCGTCCCTGTTCCACCAGACGTACCAGATGTTTAATCGCCATAGGTTGCGTCGGGTCGAGAGGAACAAAGTCGATAAATGATTTCAGCCAACGCATATACCACTGTTGGCTTATTGAGGTGTAAACGGCAAATACCGGACGTACGGGTAAAAACAATGCCAGCAGTATGCCATCAATAAAAGAGACGTGATTAGGCGTAATTAGAACGCGCTCGCCCTTCAGTGCCTTGGTGTCACCCGTAACGCGAACGCGATACAAAACACGGCACAAATTTCGAAAAAAGCTAAAAAGCATTCCAACTCCCTTTGCTCTGATTCAGTAAAAGCGAATGGAGGGAGATTACACGAGATAAAGAACGCGAGCGACAGTAAATTAGGTGCGAAAAAAAACCTGCGCATCCGCGCAGGTTGGTGCAAGAGACTGGGTACGAAGAGCGTACCGAATAATCTCACCAATCAATACCTCTGGGATCTTGATTGTGGTCTGCACAACGACTCTTCGCCAGCGAGAAAACGCAAAGGAATGAAGGGAAATGCAACGAGGTGTGTAAATTGTCGGTTACTGTTACAGATTGATGACCGGCAAAAAAAAACCTGCGCATCTGCGCAGGCTGGTGTAATTCATGTGCTCAACCCGAAGTTGACTTCACCTATCAATACCTCTGGGATCACCACTTTAGCAACCTGAAGCCAAACGCCACCAGCGGTCAATCGCAACAGCGTTTCGCAAAGTGTAACCAAAGGTTTGCAATCTCTTTTTTTGTCTTACTTATTTGCGTTTGGCTCACATTCCCACAATGAAAACACGCCGCCCCTTGAACCAACGGGCGTTTTCCGTAACACTGAAAGAATGTAAGCGTTTACCCACTAAGGTATTTTCATGGCGACCATAAAGGATGTAGCCCGACTGGCAGGCGTTTCAGTCGCCACCGTTTCCCGCGTCATTAATAATTCACCCAAAGCCAGCGAAGCTTCCCGGCTTGCTGTGCATAGTGCAATGGAGTCTCTTAGCTATCACCCGAACGCCAACGCCCGTGCGCTGGCGCAGCAGACCACTGAAACGATCGGTCTGGTCGTTGGTGATGTTTCCGATCCGTTTTTCGGCGCAATGGTGAAAGCGGTCGAACAGGTGGCTTATCACACTGGTAATTTTTTATTGATTGGCAACGGTTACCACAACGAACAAAAAGAGCGTCAGGCCATTGAGCAACTGATCCGCCATCGCTGTGCTGCGCTGGTTGTCCATGCCAAAATGATCCCGGATGCCGATTTAGCCTCATTAATGAAACAAATGCCCGGTATGGTGCTGATCAACCGTATCCTGCCTGGCTTTGAAAACCGTTGTATTGCTCTGGACGATCGTTACGGTGCCTGGCTGGCAACGCGTCATTTAATTCAGCAAGGTCATACCCGCATTGGTTATCTGTGCTCTAACCACTCTATTTCTGACGCCGAAGATCGTCTGCAAGGGTATTACGATGCCCTTGCTGAAAGTGGTATTCCGGCCAATGACCGGCTGGTGACATTTGGCGAACCAGACGAAAGCGGCGGCGAACAGGCAATGACCGAGCTTTTGGGACGAGGCAGAAATTTCACTGCGGTAGCCTGTTATAACGATTCAATGGCGGCGGGCGCGATGGGCGTGCTCAATGATAATGGTATTGATGTACCGGGTGAGATTTCGTTAATTGGCTTTGATGATGTGCTGGTGTCACGCTATGTGCGTCCGCGCCTGACCACCGTGCGTTACCCAATCGTGACGATGGCGACGCAGGCTGCCGAACTGGCTTTGGCGCTGGCGGATAATCGCCCTCTCCCGGAAATCACTAATGTCTTTAGTCCGACGCTGGTACGTCGCCATTCAGTGTCAACTCCGTCGCTGGAGGCAAGTCATCATGCAACCAGCGACTAACCGCAGTTAAAGCAATTCCAGCGCCAGTAATTCTTCAATGGTCTGGCGACGGCGAATCAACCGCGCCTGACCATTATCAAACAGAACTTCTGGTAACAGCGGACGGCTGTTGTAGTTGGATGACATTGATGCGCCATATGCCCCTGTATCATGCAGTACCAGATAATCACCCGCCTTCACTTCCGGCAAGGCGCGGGTTTCGACATTTCCCCCTTCCTGCTGGGTAAAGACATCGCCCGATTCACATAACGGCCCGGCGACGACGGTTTCCACCGTTGGCGCGTGTTCCAGAGAACGACCCTCAGCTGCCAGGGCACTGATATGGTGGTAACTACCGTACATTGCCGGGCGCATCAGATCGTTGAACCCGGCATCAACCAGCACAAAGTGGCGGCTACCCATTTGTTTGACGCTCCGCACTTGAGTAATTAATACGCCAGCCTGCGCTACCAGAAAGCGACCCGGTTCAATTTCCAGTTTCACAGGATGGCCCAAATGGCGGGCGATTTGCTCACGCGCGGCATTCCACAGACCATAATAATGTTCGGTATCAACCGCCTCTTCACCCTGTTGATAAGGAATAGAAAGCCCACCGCCCGCAGAAATAGCCTGTAAATCCTGACCGAACTCGAGGACCTGACGCACCATAGCACCACATACCTGTTCCAGATGGGCATAATCGACGCCAGAACCAATGTGCATGTGAATGCCGACCAGCTGTAGATGATGACGTTGTATCACGTCCAGTGCGGCGGGCAGATCGGTGTACCAGATACCGTGCTTGCTGTTTTCGCCACCGGTATTGGTTTTTTGGCTATGCCCGTGACCAAACCCCGGATTAACACGCAGCCATACCCGATGCCCTGGAGAAACCTGACCCAGTTGGTCGAGCATATCAACAGAACCCGCATTCACCGGAATTTGCAATTCACTGACGCGTTCAAGCGTCGCCTGATCGATAACATCTGCCGTAAAAACAATATCATCGGGGTGCGTTTGCGGATTGTAACCCGCCGCCAGTGCACGCTCTATTTCGCCTAACGAGACGGAATCCACTTTTACGCCCTGCTCACGCATTAAGCGCAAAATATGAATATTGGAACAGGCTTTCTGTGCAAAGCGCACCACATCAAACTGTTTCAGCGCTGCAATCTGCCGACGAATAATTTGCGCATCGTAGACCCACACCGGGCAGCCAAATTCTGCGGGCAAACGCAGCAGATTTTCGGCGGTGAGATCGGTATCAGTGCTGAACAGTGAATGTGGCATAACAAACTCCAGATAAGTGCTTTTTTATGATTACGCCACATCATAAAAAGAATAAAAAATATCGATTTATGTCGAGTCTATGCAAAAATGATATGGATTACCGGATTGCGAGAGAGCGCTAATGGCCGCAGTTAACTTACGTCATATTGAAATTTTTCATGCGGTAATGACCGCCGGAAGCCTGACTGAGGCGGCACACCTGCTACACACCTCACAGCCAACCGTCAGCCGCGAACTGGCGCGCTTTGAGAAGGTGATCGGGCTGAAATTGTTTGAGCGCATACGTGGACGATTACATCCTACCGTGCAAGGACTGCGTCTGTTTGAAGAAGTGCAACGATCCTGGTACGGACTGGATCGCATTGTCAGTGCCGCAGAAAGTCTGCGCGAGTTTCGCCAGGGAGAACTGTCTATTGCCTGCCTGCCGGTCTTTTCGCAATCTTTTTTACCGCAGCTCCTGCAACCCTTTCTGGCACGTTATCCCGATGTCAGCTTAAATATCGTGCCCCAGGAATCACCGCTACTTGAAGAGTGGCTCTCGGCCCAGCGTCATGATTTAGGACTCACTGAAACGCTCCATACGCCTGCGGGAACAGAACGTACCGAATTACTCTCTTTAGATGAAGTGTGTGTGTTACCTCCGGGCCATCCGCTGGCGGTAAAAAAGGTATTAACGCCGGATGATTTTCACAGTGAGAACTACATCAGCCTTTCCCGTACTGACAGCTATCGCCAGTTGCTGGATCAATTGTTTACTGAGAATCAGGTTAAACGACGCATGATCGTAGAAACCCACAGCGCCGCGTCAGTCTGCGCAATGGTACGGGCGGGGGTAGGCGTTTCGGTGGTTAACCCGCTCACCGCACTGGATTATGCGGCAAGCGGTTTAGTGGTGCGGCGGTTCAGCATTGCGGTTCCATTCACCGTCAGCCTGATCCGCCCCCTGCACCGCCCGTCATCAGCGCTGGTGCAGGCGTTTAGTGAGCATTTACAAGCGGGATTACCGAAACTGGTCACTTCTCTTGACGCTATTTTGTCGTCAGCTACGACAGCATAAAAGCAACAGCATCCTCGGCATGGATCGCCGCGGTATCAAACACAGGCAGAACACTGCGCTCTTCTGGCACCAGTAAACCAATTTCTGTGCAGCCAAAAATAACGCCCTGTGCGCCCTGTTCTGCAAGGCGAGCAATCACTTGCGCATAATAAGCGCATGACGCTTCGGTAAATTGCCCCAGACACAGTTCTTCAAAAATAATCTGATTAATTTTCGCCCGTTCATCCGCTTCAGGAATAAGACAGTTGATGGAAAATTGTTCCGTCAGCCGCCCGCGATAAAAATCCTGTTCCATGGTGTAACGTGTACCCAGCAGCGCCACACGAGTCATTCCTGCCCCGGTAATTGCACGTCCAGTGGCATCCGCTATGTGTAAGAAAGGCAGAGAGCAACGAGACTCAATGGCATCCGCCACTTTGTGCATCGTATTGGTGCATAACACAATACCTTCTGCGCCCGCCCGCTGTAAGCCAAGCGCCGCCTCAGCCAGAATATCCCCGGTTTTGTCCCACTCACCGCGACGCTGGCACTCTTCTATTTCATGAAAATCGACGCTATGTAGCAGCACTTGCGCAGAGTGAAGCCCACCAAGCCGCTGTTTAATGCCTTCATTTATCAGACGATAGTAAGGAATAGTGGATTCCCAGCTCATTCCTCCCAGCAAACCAATTGTTTTCATTCCTCTCTCCTGATGTGTGTTACCGCAACAAGGCTGAATAAGGAACGAGACAAACGCCTCAACGGCCAGGTGCCTAATCTCTATTAACGAAAAAAGGGCCGGATGTACAGCACATCCGGCCCGTGAAATCAGACGCCGATATTTCTCAACTTTTCGCCTGCCATCAGTTTGCGCTCGATATGTTCCAGCGTGACATTTTTGGTTTCCGGAATGAGCCAGAAAGTAATGCCCACAAACGCAATGTTCAACGCAGTGTAGAGCCAGAACGTACCGGCAGCGCCAATGCTATCAAGCAGTGTCAGGAAGGTCGCGCCGATAATCATATTCGACACCCAGTTTGTCGTCGTCGAACAGGTGATGCCAAAATCGCGGCATTTCAGCGGCTGAATCTCAGAGCACAGGATCCACACCACTGGCGCGGCGCTCATCGCATAACCGGCAATACACATCATCGTCATGCCAACAGAGAGCCAGGACAAGCCACTGGAAGCCGTACCGTTATCAAACTGCATCAGGCAATAGCCCAGCACCAGAGTGCCTAACGCCATCACGCTGAAACCAATTTTCAGAGCCGGTTTACGCCCTGCTTTATCTACCGTAAAGACCGCAATGAAGGTGGCGAACATAAAGGTCAGCCCCACGACCAGAGTCGCAATCATCTGTTGTTCTGTGGTCGTAAAGCCCGCCATTTTGAAGATACGCGGCGCGTAGTACATGATGATGTTCATACCGGTAAACTGCTGCATCGCCTGCAACAACATACCGAGAAACACAGCACGACGGACGTTACGGTTGATCTTAAACAGTGCCCAACCGCCCTGTTTTAACTTCAGGCTTTCACGAATTTCGTTGAGTTCTTCTCGCGCTTTTTCCGACGTATCGCGCAGCATACGCAACACTTCTTCCGCCTCAATATGACGCCCCTTTTCCGCCAGCCAGCGCGGGCTATTTGGCAGGAAGACCACCAGAATAATCAGCAGGACTGCTGGTAAAGCAAGAACCCCCAACATTGCGCGCCAGTTACCGCTATAACTGAACGCTGTATCGGATAAAAACGCCAGCACGATGCCGAGTGTGACCATCAACTGGTACATACTGATCATCTTACCGCGAACGTTTTCACTTGCCATTTCAGAAAGATACAGAGGAGCGGTGTAAGACGCGATCCCGACAGCAATGCCCAGCACCACACGAGCGGCGATTAACATCTCTACGCTGGTCGCAAAAGCGGACCCTATCGAACCGAGCACAAAAAGGATAGCCCCCGCCATCAGGCTGTATTTACGCCCCAGGCGGAACGACAGCCAACCATTAAACAGCGCACCAATTGCTGCGCCGAGCATCATGCTACTGACCACCCATTCCTGCAAACGACTGGTCAGTACAAAGTGATCGGTAATGAACGGCAACGCTCCGGCGATTACGCCGATATCAAGACCAAATAACAATCCTGCGACCGCAGCAGCTACCGAAACAAACATATTCATACGCCGCGTATCCCGCAAAGAACGTGGCGTTAAAGCAGATTCCGTATTGATAGTAACCATTTTTTCCTGCCAGCAGAGAGTAAGACATAGTGAAAAAATACGTGAACAACTCACACAGGTGTCAGGTCGGAAATAGCATAAATATGGATTAAATTGCTGCGACATGTCGTTATGTGATGGATATTCCAATTTTCAAATTAAGTTGAATTATTGAGATTATTATTAACCAACTAATTTTAAAGCAGATAAAATTCATAAAGTTCATTAATTGATAATTGATATGGATTATTTCATAACCATGATATGGATTATGATGATCTACAGGTATAAAAAACCCTGCCATGCGGCAGGGTCATAAAAGTAAGAAGAATGGATTAACGAGCCAGCCAACCGCCATCCACGGCAATGGTATAACCATTCACATAATCTGAAGCACTGGAGGCAAGAAACACTACCGGCCCCATCAGGTCACTCGGCAGTCCCCAACGGCCAGCTGGAATGCGGTCGAGAATTTCCGCGCTACGTTGTTCATCTGCCCGTAGTTGTTGAGTATTGTTGGTCGCCATGTAACCCGGAGCTATCGCATTAACATTAATGTTGTGTTTAGCCCATTCATTCGCCATCAATCGCGTCACGCCCATCACGCCGCTTTTTGATGCGGTATAAGAAGGCACACGGATCCCGCCCTGGAAGGAGAGCATTGACGCGATATTGATAATCTTGCCGCCATTGCCTTGCGCGATAAAGTGTTTCGCCGCTGCCTGAGACATGAAGAATACGCTCTTGATATTCAGGTTCATGACATCGTCCCAGTCTTTTTCGCTGAACTCGAGAGCATCTTCGCGGCGAATCAATCCGGCGTTATTCACCAGGATATCAATATGACCAAACTCAGCTACCGCGCGATCCAGCAGTGCTGGAATGCCATCAATCTTTCGCAGATCGGCGGTCAGGCTTAAAAAATGACGCCCCAGCGCCGTGACCTGCTTGATGGTTTCAGTCGGTTCAACGATGTTAATGCCAACAATGTCACAGCCCGCTTGCGCCAGCCCCAACGCCATCCCCTGACCCAGTCCAGTATCACAACCAGTGACGACCGCAACTTTACCTTCGAGAGAAAATGCACTTAAAATCATAACAATACCTTATTCGTTTATGCCCACAACTAGCGCAAATCTTTAACGGCCACATGGTCCATATCATCAAAGACCTGGTTTTCACCGACCATGCCCCAGATAAAGGTATAAGCTTTGGTTCCGACACCGGAATGGATCGACCAGCTCGGGGAGATCACCGCCTGCTCGTTATGCATCACAATATGACGCGTTTCTTGCGGCTGCCCCATCATGTGGAAAACGCAGGCGTCATCATCCATATTGAAATAGAAATAAACTTCCATCCGGCGCTCGTGGGTGTGACACGGCATGGTGTTCCACAAGTTACCCGGAGCCAGCTCCGTCAGCCCCATACTCAATTGGCAGGTTTCCAGCACATCCGGGACAAAATATTTGTTAATCGTGCGACGGTTGCTGGTGAGGTTATCGCCTAACGTGACTGGAGATACTTCTTCTGGTGTGACTTTTTGGGTGGGATACGTCGTATGCGCAGGTGCGCAATTGTAATAAAACTTCGCCGGAGTAGCGGTATCAATACTGGCAAAGACAACTTCTTTTGCGCCTTTACCAACATACAGGGCTTCGCGGTGACCGATTTCATAGCATTGACCATCGACGGTAATCGTACCGGCACCGCCAATATTGATAACACCTAACTCGCGACGTTCCAGGAAATAGCTTACCCCGAGTTGTTTACCAACTTCCCCGCCAACGGAAACCGTTTTAGTTACCGGCATAATGCCGCCAACAATAATACGGTCAATGTGGCTGTAAACCATGGTGTACTCATCAGCGACAAATACCTTTTCAACCAAAAATTCATTGCGCAGCCCCTGGGTATCCAGCGTTTTTGCATGCGCACTGTGGATGCTCTGTCTTACGTCCACATCAACCTCCGATAATCAGTGAAGCGTGAAAATAGAAAACGATAGTGAAACGCTGTTTCGTTTTCTCTATAAGGGGATGATATGCCCACGGGATAGGGTTTTCAATTAAAAATAAAACAATGTTTCATTTTTAAGTTAAGGACTGAAAAAAGTGCAGTGTCGATCACGAATATGTCATGAGAATGGAAAAATCAGGGAGCCCTGAAAATGTATGTCGACTCGCCAGCCACCATTATTCAACAGATTAATGACGGCTGATATTTATCGGTAAGGAGGAAATGCAGAGCTATTCGTCACGTTCAATGGTCAATGCCACGCCCTGGCCCCCGCCGATACAAAGCGTAGCCAGTCCTTTGCGGGCATTACGTTTCACCATTTCATGAACCAGAGAAACGAGGATTCGGCAACCGGAAGCGCCTATTGGGTGACCGAGTGCGATCGCGCCACCATTGACATTGACCCGACGCTCATCCCATTCAAGCATCTTGCCAACCGAAAGCGCCTGTGCAGCAAACGCTTCATTAGCCTCGATAAGATCGACATCAGCCAACTGCCAGCCAACACGCTCCAGGCAACGGCGGGTCGCATACACCGGCGCAATTCCCATCAATGCCGGATCTACACCAACGCTGGCAAATGCGCGAATACGGGCAAGCACGGGTAAATTCAACGCTCGCGCTTTGGCTTCGCTCATCATCATTACCGCAGCTGCGCCATCGTTTATGGATGATGCATTACCCGCTGTCACAGAACCGAGACTATCAAATGAAGGATTTAAACGGGCCAAGCCTTCTGCACTGGCGTCAGTGCGTGGCTGTTCATCGGTATCAACAACCAACGCCTGACCGTTACTTTGGGTCATTACCGGGACGATTTCATCTTTAAATCGTCCGGCGTCAATCGCCGCTCGCGCTTTTTGTTGCGAGCTAAGTGCGTAAGCATCCTGCAACTGACGGCTGATGCCATATTCGCGAGCCAGATTTTCGGCGGTGACACCAATATGATAATCATTGAAGGCATCCCACAAGCCGTCATGCACCAGACTATCAACCAACTGGCTATTGCCAAGCTGTGCACCGGTGCGGCTATCAGTCAGAACATGTGGTGCGCGGCTCATGTTTTCCTGGCCACCGGCGATGACAATATCCGCCTCGCCACACTGTATCGCCTGAGTAGCCAGATGCAGTGCTTTAAGCCCGGAACCACAAACGTCATTAATAGTGATTGCAGAAACGCTATTAGGAAGACCACCTTTAATAGCCGATTGCCTTGCCGGATTCTGCCCTGCCCCTGCAGTCAACACCTGACCAAGAATCACTTCATCCACCGCATATGCAGGAACGCCGGTACGTTCTATTAACGCTTTGACGACCAGGCTGCCAAGTTCCACGGCGGAATGACCCGCTAACGCACCACGAAAGCAGCCGATAGGTGTCCGTAACGCCCCGACAATCACAACGTCTTTCATCACAACCTCGCACCAATTAACAGTGCAATAGTAAATGATTGTTAATTACAGTTATCTTAATTGTTTAAAAAAGGTGATTTTTATCACAAAGGAAATACGCCTGAGTAGCAGTCAGAGACATAACTGGCACGTAAGGTTTGCAACCACTAACCCACCAATAGAGAGGTAGATAGGGCGTTAATCTCCCATACTTAACCTGGTTTATGGTAAATTGCCCTCCATTTTGTTTAATTTGTAGATGATACGTTCAGATAATGTCTAATATTTGGTCAAAAGAAGAAACTCTGTGGAGTTTCGCGCTCTACGGCACAGCCGTTGGTGCAGGCACGCTCTTCCTTCCTATTCAGTTAGGTTCGGCGGGGGCTGTGGTCCTGTTTATTACTGCTCTGGTCGCCTGGCCTTTAACATATTGGCCACATAAAGCCTTATGCCAGTTCATCCTCTCATCGAAAACATCAGCAGGTGAAGGGATAACGGGCGCGGTAACACACTACTATGGCAAGAAGATTGGTAATCTGATTACCACGCTGTACTTCATCGCCTTTTTTGTCGTCGTGTTGATATATGCAGTGGCAATTACCAACTCACTTACAGAACAGCTGGCAAAGCATATGGTTATTGATCTTCGCATCCGTATGTTGGTGAGTCTGGGGGTTGTATTAATCCTGAATCTCATTTTTCTGATGGGACGCCATGCCACTATTCGGGTAATGGGATTTTTGGTATTCCCATTGATTGCCTATTTCTTATTTCTTTCTATTTACCTGGTCGGTAGTTGGCAACCTGATCTATTAACAACCCAGGTAGAGTTCAATCAGAATACCCTTCACCAGATATGGATATCGATTCCCGTGATGGTTTTCGCTTTTAGCCATACGCCCATTATTTCTACGTTTGCCATAGACAGACGTGAAAAATATGGCGAACACGCTATGGATAAATGCAAAAAAATTATGAAAGTCGCTTATCTCATCATCTGCATAAGTGTATTGTTCTTTGTCTTTAGCTGCCTGCTTTCTATTCCACCTTCGTATATTGAAGCGGCTAAAGAAGAAGGGGTTACCATTTTATCGGCGCTTTCTATGCTGCCGAACGCCCCAGCATGGTTGTCAATTTCCGGGATTATTGTCGCAGTAGTTGCGATGTCGAAATCATTCCTGGGTACGTACTTTGGCGTTATTGAAGGTGCCACAGAGGTCGTCAAAACAACATTACAGCAGGTTGGTGTAAAGAAAAGTCGTGCATTTAACCGCGCACTATCAATTATGTTGGTATCGCTGATTACCTTCATTGTTTGTTGCATTAACCCGAACGCGATTTCGATGATTTACGCGATCAGCGGCCCGCTCATTGCCATGATACTTTTCATCATGCCTACGCTGTCAACGTATCTCATCCCGGCGCTTAAACCCTGGCGTTCCATCGGAAATCTGATTACCCTGATCGTGGGTATCCTGTGCGTATCGGTAATGTTCTTTAGCTAATATCCGTTGTGGATGGTTCAAAATTGCTTCAATTTTGAACCATCCCAGTTTTCATAATGTTCATTTGTTATTATTCCGCCCTATCACTTCTCTCGTAATATTATATAATTATCAGCTAGTTAAACACACAAAGAGTTCTGAACATCTTAAATAAGACTATTTAAGATACATGACGATTGCATTGCGTAAACGCTTTTTATTTACAAAAAATGGGGAAGTATTACGGCGATTGCGAAAAGTCTGAAGCGCTTGAATTAAGATAATATAGAAAATCAGATACAACAAAAATGGCAGGTAGATGATGTGAAGATAAATTGGAGCGGGCGAAGGGAATCGAACCCTCGTATAGAGCTTGGGAAGCTCTCGTTCTACCATTGAACTACGCCCGCTTCGAGATGCGTAAGGCATTATAAACCTTACGCTCTCCTTAGCAAGTACCACGCTGCTGACTGCTGATTAATTCACCATCAGCATTTTGGCTTGCTGCCCTGAGGCGGCAAGTAACGTAGCGGATCAATTGCCGTTGCACGGTAACGAATCTGGAAATGCAGGCGAACAGATGCCGCATCAGTGCTCCCCATAGTGGCGATTTTTTGCCCAGCTTTCACGCTTTGCCCATTATTTACCAGCATCGTGTCATTATGAGCGTAAGCCGTAATGTAATCTTCACTGTGTTTAATCATGATGAGATTACCGTAGCCACGCAGCTGGTTACCCACATACACCACCTTTCCTGCACCCGCGGCGTAAATAGGTGTACCTCGTGGAGCTGAGATATCAATCCCTTTATTGCCGCCATCTGCTGTCGAATACGGCATGATAACTTTCCCTGTCGTTGGCCATAACCAACAACGTTGCCCTACTGGCGGCCAGGAAGATTTCGGTACCGCTGATGACGGTGTAACCGATGCGGTTTTGGTCGTTGATTTGGCGGTTGATTTACGTGTACTACTGCTACTTTTCGCCCCACCCAGTTTTAGTTTCTGACCTACTTCAATGGTGTAAGGGGGGGAAATGCCGTTCAGTCGCGCCAGTTCTTTTACGCTGGTTCCCGTGGTGCGCGAAATACGATATAGCGTATCCCCCCGTTTCACGGTGTAAACGGAGCCGGAATACGTTCCTGTATCGGATGATTTGCTACCCGAACAGCCCGCCAAAAGCAGTCCAACCGATAACAACATCACGATACCCAGAGATTTTTTATTCAGGCGTCCCGCACTCAAAATCTTTCCTCGCTTAAAAAACAAGACGCCATATCATAGCAGCCAGCCTCTTGATACCCAATCTCTTGCTTCTGGAAAAACGATGTAATAGAGAAAGAGGTTAATTTCATTTGGCAAAGGGAAGTATCATCAGCAAAATATTTGCTGTAGTGGTATCGAAGTTCCTGACTTTTACCCTATTTCCCACCTTGATGCGTAATAATCCTGATTTATCACATTGATTTTATCGCCACTCATATTGATACGTATCACTGTCCCTATTCAGAGTCCTGTTTCGTATCATATCTGTGTTTTTTTAACGTCATCACACTTCCTTCCTCCCCGAACGCTTATCGTCGTTTCTGGCGTAAATCTTGCCTGCTTAGACTAAATCTTTGCCATAAGAACCAAATGTTCAAATCGAGGGGATTTCTATGGAAGCGCGGGAAGCAACCGCTACGGGTGAATCATGCATGCGCGTCGATGCCATTGCTAAGGTCACCGGGCGAGCACGATATACTGACGATTATGTTATGGCGGGCATGTGTTACGCGAAATATGTACGTAGCCCTATCGCACATGGTTATGCCGTAAGTATTAATGATGAACAAGCCAGGAGTTTGCCGGGCGTCCTGGCGATTTTTACCTGGGAAGATGTGCCAGAAATCCCATTCGCCACGGCAGGGCATGCCTGGACACTTGACGAAAACAAGCGCGATACTGCCGATCGTGCCCTGCTAACGCGCCATGTTCGTCATCATGGCGACGCCGTTGCCATCGTCGTGGCCCGCGATGAACTCACGGCAGAAAAAGCGGCGCAATTGGTCAGCATTGAGTGGCAAGAATTACCCGTTATCACCACGCCAGAAGCGGCGCTGGCAGAAGACGCTGCACCAATCCATAACGGTGGCAATTTACTGAAACAAAGCACGATGTCGACGGGTAATGTCCAACAAACAATCGATGCCGCCGACTACCAGGTACAGGGGCACTATCAGACTCCCGTTATTCAACATTGTCATATGGAAAGCGTGACATCGCTGGCATGGATGGAGGATGACTCGCGAATTACCATCGTTTCCAGCACCCAGATCCCGCACATTGTTCGCCGCGTGGTTGGTCAGGCGCTGGATATTCCCTGGTCATGCGTACGAGTCATCAAACCGTTTATCGGTGGCGGTTTTGGTAATAAACAGGATGTACTGGAAGAGCCAATGGCGGCATTCCTGACCAGCAAACTTGGCGGCATTCCGGTGAAAGTTTCCCTTAGCCGTGAAGAGTGTTTCCTCGCAACCCGTACCCGCCACGCTTTTACTATTGACGGGCAAATGGGCGTGAACCGCGACGGAACATTGAAAGGTTATAGTCTGGATGTTCTGTCTAACACCGGCGCTTATGCATCTCACGGGCACTCCATTGCTTCTGCTGGGGGGAATAAAGTCGCTTATCTTTATCCTCGTTGTGCCTACGCTTACAGTTCAAAGACCTGCTATACCAACCTCCCCTCGGCTGGTGCGATGCGTGGTTATGGCGCGCCACAAGTCGTATTTGCCGTTGAGTCTATGCTTGATGATGCCGCGACAGCGTTAGGTATTGATCCTGTTGAAATTCGTTTACGCAACGCCGCCCGCGAAGGAGATGCTAATCCGCTCACGGGAAAACGTATTTACAGCGCAGGGTTGCCGGAGTGTCTTGAAAAAGGCCGGAAAATCTTTGAATGGGAAAAACGCCGTGCAGAGTGCCAAAACCAGCAAGGCAATTTACGTCGTGGCGTTGGCGTCGCCTGTTTTAGCTACACCTCTAACACCTGGCCTGTCGGCGTAGAAATAGCAGGCGCGCGCCTGTTGATGAATCAGGATGGAACCATCAACGTGCAAAGCGGCGCGACGGAAATCGGCCAGGGTGCCGACACCGTGTTCTCGCAAATGGTGGCAGAAACCGTGGGAGTTCCGGTCAGCGATGTCCGCGTAATTTCGACACAAGACACCGACGTTACACCATTCGACCCCGGCGCATTTGCCTCACGTCAGAGCTATGTTGCCGCGCCTGCGCTGCGCAGTGCGGCACTGTTATTAAAAGAGAAAATCATCGCTCACGCCGCAGTCATGCTACATCAGTCAGCGATGAATCTGACCTTGATAAAAGGCCATATCGTGCTGATTGAACGACCGGAAGAACCGTTAATGTCGTTAAAAGATTTGGCGATGGACGCTTTCTACCACCCTGAACGCGGCGGGCAGCTCTCTGCCGAAAGCTCCATCAAAACCACCACGAACCCACCGGCGTTTGGCTGTACCTTTGTTGATCTGACGGTCGATATTGCACTGTGCAAAGTCACCATCAACCGCATCCTCAACGTTCATGATTCGGGGCATATTCTAAATCCGCTGCTGGCAGAAGGTCAGGTACACGGCGGAATGGGAATGGGCATTGGCTGGGCGCTATTTGAAGAGATGATCATCGATGCGAAAAGCGGCGTGGTCCGTAACCCCAATCTGCTGGATTACAAAATGCCGACCATGCCGGATCTGCCACAACTGGAAAGCGCGTTCGTCGAAATCAATGAGCCGCAATCCGCATACGGACATAAGTCACTGGGTGAGCCACCCATAATTCCTGTAGCCGCTGCTATTCGTAACGCGGTGAAGATGGCTACCGGTGTTGCAATCAATACACTGCCGCTGACGCCAAAACGGTTATATGAAGAGTTCCATCTGGCAGGATTGATTTGAGGATAACATCATGTTTGATTTTGCTTCTTACCATCGCGCAGCAACCCTTGCCGATGCCATCACCCTGCTGGCTGACAATCCGCAGGCCAAATTGCTTGCCGGTGGCACTGACGTACTGATACAGCTTCACCATCACAATGACCGCTATCGCCATATTGTTGATATCCACAATCTGGCAGAGCTTCAGGGAATAACACAGGCGGAAGATGGCGCGCTGCGAATCGGCTCCGCGACAACATTTACTCAGCTCATTGAAGATCCCGTAATCCAACGCAATCTCCCGGCGTTATGTGCTGCGGCTGCATCAATCGCCGGGCCGCAGATCCGTAATGTCGCCACCTACGGCGGAAATATTTGCAACGGTGCCACCAGCGCAGATTCTGCCACGCCAACGCTAATTTATGACGCGAAACTGGAGCTCCACTCCCCACGCGGTGTTCGTTTCGTCCCGATTAATGGCTTTCACACCGGGCCGGGCAAAGTGTCTCTTGAGCATGACGAAATCCTTGTCGCCTTTCATTTTCCGCCACAGCCGAAAGAACACGCGGGCAGCGCACATTTTAAATATGCCATGCGCGACGCAATGGATATTTCAACAATTGGCTGCGCCGCACATTGCCGACTGGATAACGGCAATTTCAGCGAATTACGCCTGGCATTTGGTGTTGCCGCGCCAACGCCGATTCGCTGCCAACATGCCGAACAGACTGCACAAAATGCGCCATTAAACCTGCAAACGCTGGAAGCCATCAGCGAATCAGTCCTGCAAGATGTCGCCCCGCGTTCTTCATGGCGGGCCAGTAAAGAGTTTCGTCTGCATCTCATCCAGACGATGACCAAAAAAGTGATTAGCGAAGCCGTCGCCGCGGCGGGGGGAAAATTGCAATGAATCACAGCGAAACAATTACCATCGAATGCACCATTAACGGGATGCCTTTTCAGCTTCACGCCGCGCCAGGAATGCCGCTTTCGGAACTACTCCGAGAACAAGGGCTTCTTAGTGTCAAACAAGGTTGCTGCGTAGGCGAATGCGGTGCCTGTACGGTGCTGGTCGACGGCACTGCGATAGACAGTTGCTTATTCCTTGCGGCCTGGGCTGAAGGAAAAGAGATCCGCACGCTGGAAGGTGAAGCGAAAGGCGGTAAACTTTCTCATGTCCAACTGGCTTATGCGAAATCTGGTGCAGTGCAATGCGGGTTTTGTACGCCGGGCCTGATTATGGCTACCACGGCAATGCTGGCGAAACCACGCGAGAAGCCATTAACCATTACGGAAATTCGTCGTGGACTGGCGGGAAATCTTTGTCGCTGCACAGGGTATCAGATGATTGTAAATACAGTTCTGGATTGCGAGAAAACGAAGTAAAAGGATATCCGGCCTGAATTCAGGCCGGATTCTCAGAGGTTATGTGTTTAACAACTCATATTTCTTAATCTTGCGATAGAGCGTAGCAATGCCGATGCCCAGTTCATCAGCAACTTCCTTCTTGCTGTTATGACGTGAAAGCGCCTCGCGGATCATTTGCTTTTCCATCTCCTCCAGCGCCGTGCCGCCCGCATCATCGAGTGACAGGTGCGCCTCACTGACCTCTGTTACATCACTTTGCTCCGTTGTGCCATTATTCAGCAGATTTGGCGGCAATAGCGTGCTGTCGATAACTTCACCTGAAGGAACAACGTTAACCAGATATTCCATCAAATTGCTTAACTCGCGCAGGTTTCCGGGCCAACGATGCTTACGCAATATTTCGACGACATCAGGAGCAATGCCAGGATAAACCGATCCCAGACGACGGGTATGCAGATGTAAAAAGTAATGCACCAGTAATTCAATATCTTCCTGACGTTCACGCAGCGGTGGAAGAGTTATCGGGATAACATTAAGTCGGTAGAAGAGATCTTCGCGGAATTTACCTTCGGCAATGAACTGGGCCAAATTCTGATTAGTTGCAGAAATGATGCGGATGTCGACTTGTATTGGGCTACTGGCACCAATCGGCAGAATTTCACGCGCCTCAATAGCGCGCAGTAATTTAGCCTGCAACATTAATGGCATATCACCAATTTCATCGAGAAACAGCGTGCCCGTATTCGCCGCCTGAATCAACCCTGTTTTACCGTTGGCAGAAGCGCCAGTAAATGCGCCTTTAACATAACCGAACAGTTCGCTCTCCAGAAGCTGTTCCGGAATCGCGGCACAGTTGATAGCAATAAAGGGTTTATTCCGTCTTCCGCTCAACTTATGGATTGCACGGGCGACGACTTCTTTACCCGTGCCGCTTTCACCAACCACCATAACGCTGGATGGGCTGGGTGCAATACGGCTAATGAGTCGTTTTAATTGCCGCATAACACGGCACTCGCCAACCAATTGTTCAATATGCGGTTCATCAGGTGCATTTGCTACAGAAAAACTGGTATGCGATTGGTGAAACGCCATTAAAAATAGTTGTCGGCCCTGGATGTTATGCAACTGACCAATGATTAATTCACTTTTATCATCCCACGAAACAATATGTTGCATATGACCATGGGTAAAATTACTCTTAAATGTTAATGGTCTGAAACGAACAGGTTTTCCAATAATATTATTTTGTACAACACCGAGTGTTTTTAAAGCTGTCTGATTAACAAATTGAACACGATTATCAGCATCAACCACTAACACGCCCTGATCCATATTATCGATCATGGTCGCGAATATTTTACTGATGTTATCTCCTGGTCCCTGATCCTCCAGAAGTTTAGAAACAAAAATGGTGGATATATGGCGAACGTAATCGGAAAATTCGCGTAAATTATCACTGATATGTTCTTGTTGCTCGTGGGTAACGGCAATCAAACTTATCACCCCAACACAACGATCCTGTAAAATGACAGGCGTACCCAGAAATGCTTTTTCGCGGCAATTTTCTTTACTATCGCAACCTTCACAAAGGGGATCGAAGCGAGACTGTGTCACAACTTTTTCAGTTTTCGTTTCCAGGACGTGGCGGAGCAGGCGTGAGTTGCCGCTCAACTGGCGGCCAAGAAACTTCCCATACGCGCCCGTTCCGGCGACGCGACACAAGTTTTCATCAACGATCTCAACCTCAAGCTGCAAAACGCTGGCAAGCATTCTGGCAAAACGCTGAATTGTCGGTTGAATTTGCATCAATACTGACTGCGTAGTCGCAAGCTCCATAGCTTTACCTTCCAGACTTACTTAAAAGTCGATCATTGAAGACGTTGATGGTTCACAGATCATGATGATATTAACTCAGGCGAAATTGGCTTTGATAAAAACATAAGATTTTTATCACTTTCTAATAAAATTATGGAAGAGATATCACATTTCTATATCAATATGAGAATTACAGCGGCAAGTTTATCAAACTGAAGAGAGATAGCCTGCCTCTTTATCTTATTTCTGATACTTAGCAGCAAATAAATAACGTGATAAAAAAAGCCAAACGTTTTCGTATTTTACAAACAACCGGAAACTGGCATCAATATGTGATCAACCCCACACATTATCCGTCAAATTAGCCTTTCGCAGCCGCGTGGATAATTCTGGCACACTTATTGTTAGTCCCAGGTATAGCTGTGAAAACACCAATCACTTTGGCACGTCACAGTGAAATAAACCACTTTGCCTGTCATTCCACTATCGGGACTTTATGATGAAAACTGTTAATGAGCTGATTAAGGATATCAATTCGCTGACCTCTCACCTGCATGAAAAAGATTTTTTGTTAACGTGGGAACAGACGCCAGACGAACTGAAACAAGTACTGGACGTTGCCGCCGCGTTAAAAGCACTGCGTGCTGAAAACATCTCAACCAAAGTCTTTAATAGTGGATTAGGTATTTCCGTATTCCGCGACAATTCCACCCGTACCCGCTTCTCTTATGCTTCCGCGCTTAACTTGCTCGGCCTTGCACAACAAGATCTTGACGAAGGTAAATCACAAATCGCTCACGGCGAAACCGTGCGTGAAACCGCCAATATGATCTCCTTCTGCGCTGACGCTATCGGTATTCGCGACGATATGTATCTGGGCGCAGGCAACGCCTATATGCGTGAAGTTGGCGCTGCACTTGATAACGGTTACAAGCAGGGTGTGCTGCCGCAGCGTCCGGCTTTAGTGAACCTGCAATGCGATATTGACCACCCGACTCAATCAATGGCTGATCTGGCATGGTTACGTGAACACTTTGGTTCACTGGAAAACCTGAAAGGTAAAAAAATCGCCATGACCTGGGCCTACTCCCCAAGCTATGGCAAACCGCTCTCTGTACCACAAGGCATCATAGGTCTGATGACCCGCTTCGGTATGGATGTCACCCTGGCCCATCCGGAAGGCTACGACCTGATCCCGGATGTCGTTGAAGTTGCTAAAAACAATGCTAAAGCCTCCGGTGGTAGCTTCCGTCAGGTCACCAGCATGGAAGAAGCCTTCAAAGACGCAGACATCGTTTATCCGAAGTCATGGGCACCTTACAAAGTGATGGAAGAGCGTACTGAATTGCTGCGTGCGAACGATCACGAAGGCTTAAAAGCACTGGAAAAACAGTGTCTGGCACAGAACGCGCAACACAAAGACTGGCATTGTACTGAAGAGATGATGGAACTGACCCGTGATGGCGAAGCCCTGTACATGCACTGCCTGCCAGCTGATATCAGCGGCGTATCCTGCAAAGAAGGTGAAGTGACTGAAGGCGTATTCGAAAAATACCGTATCGCTACCTACAAAGAAGCCAGCTGGAAGCCTTATATCATCGCCGCGATGATCCTGTCCCGTAAATACGCCAAACCAGGTGCACTGCTCGAGCAACTGCTGAAAGAAGCGCAAGAACGCGTGAAATAACCCCTCGGGCCGATCAGCTGGTCGGCCCTCTATTTCCAGAGGCCAAAAGGATAGGATATGTCCGTTTTCTCATTGAAGATTGATATCGCCGATAACAAATTTTTCAACGGCGAAACATCACCGCTTTTTTCGCAAAGCCAGGCAAAACTGGCACGCCAGTTCCACCAGAAAATTGCTGGTTATCACCCAACACCGCTTTGTGCGCTGGACGATCTCGCAAACCTGTTTGGTGTAAAGAAAATTCTCGTCAAAGACGAATCAAAACGATTCGGTCTGAACGCCTTCAAAATGCTCGGCGGTGCGTACGCCATCGCTCAATTATTGTGTGAAAAATATCATCTTGATATCGAAACGCTGTCATTTGAGCACTTGAAAAATGCCATCGGCGAAAAAATGACTTTCGCGACTACCACCGACGGCAACCACGGGCGCGGTGTGGCATGGGCAGCACAGCAACTCGGACAGAATGCGGTGATTTACATGCCGAAAGGTTCTGCTCAGGAACGCGTTGACGCCATTCTAAACCTCGGTGCCGAGTGCATCGTCACGGATATGAACTATGACGATACCGTTCGCCTGACCATGCAACACGCGCAGCAGCACGGCTGGGAAGTGGTACAGGACACGGCATGGGAAGGTTACACCAAAATCCCAACCTGGATCATGCAAGGCTACGCAACACTGGCGGATGAAGCCGTCGAGCAAATGCGTGAAATGGGCGTCACCCCGACACACGTTCTGCTGCAAGCCGGTGTCGGTGCAATGGCCGGTGGTGTGCTGGGTTATCTGGTCGACGTCTATAGCCCGCAAAATCTGCACAGCATTATTGTTGAACCTGACAAAGCTGACTGTATTTATCGCTCCGGCGTCAAAGGCGACATCGTCAACGTTGGCGGTGATATGGCCACCATCATGGCGGGCCTGGCCTGCGGCGAACCTAACCCGCTGGGCTGGGAAATCCTACGTAACTGCGCCACCCAATTCATCTCCTGCCAGGACAGCGTTGCCGCATTAGGTATGCGCGTGCTGGGTAATCCGTACGGTAACGACCCGCGCATCATCTCCGGTGAATCCGGCGCTGTCGGTTTGGGCGTTCTCGCAGCGGTTCATTATCACCCGCAACGTCAAAGCCTGATGGAAAAACTGGCGCTGAACAAAGATGCCGTGGTGCTGGTTATCAGCACTGAAGGCGACACCGACGTGAAGCACTACCGCGAAGTTGTCTGGGAAGGCAAACACGCTGTAGCACCTTAATCACCCTATTGGAACTGCTCCCTGCAAAACGGGGAGTAAAAAATCTGGAGAAAAATAATGGCTAAGAATATTCCATTCAAACTGATTCTTGAAAAAGCAAAAGATTACCAGGCAGACATGACTCGCTTCCTGCGCGATATGGTTGCTATTCCCAGTGAAAGCTGCGACGAGAAACGCGTAGTGCATCGTATTAAAGAAGAGATGGAAAAAGTCGGCTTCGATAAAGTTGAAATCGATCCGATGGGCAACGTTCTCGGTTATATCGGTCACGGCCCACGTCTGGTGGCTATGGACGCTCATATCGACACCGTCGGCATTGGCAACATCAAAAACTGGGACTTCGATCCGTATGAAGGCATGGAAACCGACGAGCTGATCGGTGGTCGTGGTACTTCCGACCAGGAAGGCGGCATGGCGTCTATGGTATATGCCGGAAAAATCATTAAAGATCTCGGTCTGGAAGATGAATATACCCTGCTGGTCACCGGTACTGTGCAGGAAGAAGACTGCGACGGTCTGTGCTGGCAATACATTATTGAACAATCCGGCATTCGCCCGGAATTTGTGGTCAGTACCGAACCAACCGACTGCCAGGTATACCGTGGTCAACGCGGTCGTATGGAAATTCGCATTGATGTTCAGGGTGTTAGCTGCCACGGTTCGGCACCAGAACGTGGTGATAACGCCATTTTCAAAATGGGTCCAATTCTTGGCGAATTACAGGAACTGTCTCAACGTCTGGGCTATGATGAATTCCTCGGCAAAGGTACGCTGACTGTTTCCGAAATTTTCTTCACCTCCCCAAGCCGTTGCGCTGTCGCAGACAGCTGCGCAGTTTCTATTGACCGCCGTCTCACCTGGGGCGAAACATGGGAAGGCGCGCTGGACGAGATCCGCGCTCTACCTGCAGTACAAAAAGCGAATGCTGTCGTTTCTATGTACAACTACGACCGTCCATCCTGGACTGGCCTGGTTTATCCAACCGAATGCTACTTCCCGACCTGGAAAGTGGAAGAAGATCACTTCACCGTTAAAGCACTGGTGAATGCTTATGAAGGGCTGTTTGGTAAAGCGCCTGTCGTTGATAAGTGGACCTTCTCAACTAACGGCGTATCCATCATGGGTCGCCACGGCATTCCGGTCATCGGTTTTGGCCCTGGTAAAGAACCGGAAGCGCACGCGCCAAACGAAAAAACCTGGAAATCTCACCTGGTAACCTGTGCCGCTATGTACGCTGCAATCCCATTAAGCTGGCTGGCAACCGAATAATTACTCTTCACTTATTCCCCTCCGGTTCGCCGGAGGGTTTTTGGAGTTTGCTATGCGCGTATTGATAAAAAACGGCATTGTTGTTAATGCAGATGGACAGGCGAAGCAGGATTTGCTGATTGAAAGCGGGATTGTTCGCCAGTTGGGTACCGATATTTCGCCGCAACTCCCTTGCGAAGAAATTGATGCCTCTGGCTGTTACGTTTTCCCTGGCGGCGTGGATGTCCATACGCATTTCAATATTGATGTCGGCATCGCGCGCAGTTGTGATGATTTTTTTACCGGTACCCGCGCTGCTGCGTGTGGCGGTACAACAACCATTATTGACCATATGGGATTTGGCCCAAATGGCTGCCGGTTACGCCATCAACTGGAAGTTTATCGCGGTTATGCCGCCCACAAAGCAGTCATCGACTACAGCTTTCACGGTGTCATTCAACATATTAATCACGCTATCCTCGACGAAATTCCGATGATGGTTGAGGAAGGACTGAGCAGTTTTAAACTCTATTTAACCTATCAATATAAACTCAACGATGATGAAGTGTTGCAGGCATTACGCCGCTTGCATGAGTCCGGCGCGCTGACCACCGTACACCCGGAAAATGACGCAGCTATCGCCAGCAAGCGGGCGGAGTTTATCGCCGCAGGGTTAACCGCGCCGCGTTATCATGCCTTGAGTCGACCTCTGGAATGCGAAGCGGAAGCCATCGCCCGCATGATTAACCTGGCACAAATTGCCGGTAACGCCCCGCTCTATATCGTGCACCTGTCTAACGGCTTAGGTCTGGATTATCTGCGTCTTGCCCGTGCGAATCACCAGCCAGTCTGGGTTGAAACCTGCCCACAATATCTCCTGTTGGACGAACGCAGTTACGATACAGAAGATGGCATGAAGTTCATTCTTAGCCCACCGCTGCGTAACGTACGCGAGCAGGACAAACTGTGGTGTGGCATCAGCGATGGTGCGATTGACGTGGTGGCAACCGATCACTGCACCTTCTCGATGGCTCAACGCCTGCAAATTTCTAAAGGCGATTTCAGCCGCTGCCCAAATGGCTTACCCGGTGTGGAGAACCGCATGCAACTGCTGTTCTCCAGTGGCGTGATGACGGGACGTATCTCACCGGAGCGTTTTGTTGAGTTAACCAGTGCAATGCCCGCCAGGCTGTTTGGCCTGTGGCCGCAAAAAGGGATATTAGCGCCCGGTTCCGATGGTGACGTGGTGATTATCGACCCACGTCAGAGCCAACAAATTCAGCATCGCCATCTCCACGACAACGCCGACTACTCGCCCTGGGAGGGGTTTACCTGTCAGGGCGCGATTGTCAGAACATTATCCCGTGGTGAAACGATTTTCTGCGACGGCACCTTTACAGGCAAAGCCGGGCGAGGTCGTTTCCTGCGACGCAAACCGTTTGTCCCTCCCGTGCTCTAACCACTGCCAGGGATCTATACACAATCAAGAATGATGAGTGAGGAAAAATGAGTAAGAAAATTGTTCTCGCCCTGGGCGGGAATGCGCTGGGCGATGACCTGGCTGGGCAAATGAAAGCGGTAAAAATTACTTCTCAGGCAATTGTTGATTTAATTGCCCAGGGACATGAGGTCATCGTCACTCATGGCAACGGGCCACAGGTGGGCATGATTAACCAGGCCTTTGAAGCTGCAGCAAAAACTGAAGCGCACTCGCCAATGCTGCCGATGTCTGTCTGTGTTGCCTTAAGCCAGGGTTATATTGGTTACGATCTACAAAACGCCTTAAGAGAAGAACTGCTTTCTCGTGGCATTAATAAACCTGTAGCAACGCTGGTTACCCAGGTCGAAGTCGATGCTAACGATCCGGCATTCCTCAACCCAACCAAGCCGATCGGTTCGTTCTTTACCGAGCAAGAAGCAGAGCTACTGACAAAACAGGGTTACACTCTGAAAGAAGATGCGGGTCGCGGCTATCGCCGTGTCGTTGCTTCGCCAAAACCGGTTGATATCATTGAAAAAGAAACGGTTAAAGCTCTGGTAGATGCCGGACAGGTGGTGATCACCGTTGGCGGTGGTGGTATCCCTGTTATTCGTGAAGGTAACCATCTGCGTGGTGCCAGCGCGGTTATCGATAAAGACTGGGCCAGCGCCCGTTTAGCAGAAATGATTGATGCCGATATGCTGATCATTCTGACTGCGGTAGAAAAAGTGGCCATTAACTTCGGAAAAGAGAATGAACAGTGGCTCGATCGCCTGTCGTTAAGTGATGCTGAACGCTTTATCGAAGAAGGTCATTTTGCGAAAGGTTCTATGCTGCCTAAAGTGGAAGCTGCCGCCTCGTTTGCTCGCTCTCGCGCAGGTCGTGAAGCACTGATTACCGTATTGAGCAAAGCGAAAGAAGGGATTGAAGGCAAAACCGGAACGGTGATTTGTCAGTAATTTAAAGGCCGGATGGGTAATACCATCCGGCCATTTTCATTTAAGCCACTTCCAGCACTTCTTTTGTCGCTTTAACGCCCTGATGCATCAACATCATTAACGCCTCAAGTACGCCGCCGCCAATCGCCCGGGCTTTATCAGAAACGCTGGTGAAATCAGCCGTTTCACCACGAGGATCGATATCACCAATTTTAAAACCACCGACCACGGCCAGCCCGTCGTTCAACAAGCCACGCACCATCCCCGTCAACGGTGCTTTAATTTCATGCTCACCAATCCAGGCAATGACATCGCCCTCTTTCACCAGATCGCCTAATTTCACGTTGGATCGCATAATGCCTGCAGCAGGAGCGCGGATCACTCGTCGGGTGGTATGCCCCATAATATTGCCGGGAACACCGGTATTCTCCTGCGCACAACCTGAGTAAATCACCTGACCGAGCCAGTGCCCGCGATTTGTTTCAATTACCGCATGACAATCCTTCCCTGCAGTAAAGCCCGGCCCAAGCGCGATTGTTACTGGTGCCATATCTGCCCGCGTACCCAAATTCTGTTTCGCCAGAATAGCGTCCACCACGCAAAGCGGTTTCAGTTCATCAAGCAATGAACAGGTGGGATCTACCATCACAGGGATGAATCCGCGTTCGGTAAGTTTCATCGCTTCCGCAGAGCTGGTTGCCAGGCGGGCGGTGACGCCTTCGACCGTCATTTCGCCATCGAACACGGCCTGGGCAAACGCCACGGTACAACGAATCACTGTCGGTTTTTCCACTTCCAACATGATCACTTTAAAACCCGCATGATACAGACGTAGCGCTACACCACTGGCGATATCCCCCGCACCGCGAATCACCACCAGCTGGTGTCCGGAAGGATGAGAAGGCTTCATCATCAGCCCACCCGGCGCGTTATTTTTCACCTGTAATATTTCTGCCAGCACGCTGATGGCGATCTCCTGCGGCGTTTCCGCACCTATGTTGTAACCAACGGGCGCATGTAAACGGGCAATATGTTCTTCAGCCACGCCTTTCTCACGCAATTGGCGCAGGAAAAGCTGAACCTTGCGGCGACTTGCCAGCAACCCCAGCCATGCAATGGGTTGTTCAATGAGTTTGTCGAGGGCTTCACGATCCTGATTATTCGTGGCAATCAGGACAAAATTATCAGGGCGAATATCCAGTGCTTCCACTGCCGCACCAAACGACTCAGCATGGAGAAGCGTGGTTGATGGTGGGAATAGTTCAGGATTGAGGCTTTCGCGATAAATATCAGCAACGGCGATATCAAATCCTAATAGCGCCGCACTCTGGGCTATCGCCCGGTTGACATGCCCCGCACCAATCAACACCAGACGTGGACGCATACCATGGACGCTGATAAATACTGACATTGCACCTCCACAATCTGACCCGACAGCATCCGCACCGTTACGAGCCATACGTCCATGGAATAATCGCGGCTTACGTTCCTGCAATGCCTGAAGCGACTCTTCAATCACCTTCCGTTCAACCATTCCGCCACCAATTGTACCGACGATAGAACCATCGGCGCGCACTAACATTTGTGCAGAATGGCGGGGGGTTGAGCCTCGGCTATCAACAATTTGCGCCATCGCAAACGGACAATTTTGCTCTTCGAGTTTTGCAGCCTCTGTGAAAATATTCATACCAACCTCAATGGATATCCTTTCAGTAACCCGGAATACCCGGGCCGCTAATTCACAAATCTGCGCGCGATTGCAGGATGTTCTTGTATATCGCCCAGCCAGATTGCCTCTACGTTGTGTTGTTGCAGCGGTTGAAGGAGCTCGCTTTGCGCAATCGCATTCTCACATTGAGAAAAACGGTTAATGAACCAGACTCGCCGACAACCTTGTGGTACGTTTTTAAACGCCCCCTGAGGGTGGCGAACCAGCGCAACGAGATCGCTCAGTTGCAAGGGTGCAGCAGGTGTTAACCCAGTAATATCAGCAAACTGCGACCAGCGATGGACATTTTCTGTGCTCACTTTCGCACCCAAAATATGTCCTCCCATCACAGCAATCACGCAGCAACTGCTTTTAGGTATGCAAGGTTCGTGCTCATCAGGCGCTTTTAACGGCATTCCACGCGAGCCATCTGCCTCAATGAGAATTACGTCACACTCTGGTCGTTGTACCAGTGCATCAATCGCTTCTGGCGTAAATCCCTGCACTTTTCCCTGGTTCGCTTTCCAGCAGTGAAAACAAAATGAAATGGGGGATATAAAAGACGCATGAGGAAGCATGGCGGGATCACGACAGAAAACCACGGGCCAGTGAGATGTTGGCATAAACATATGTGTCGTCGTAGTGATTAATACACGCCTGCCACTCGCCTGGAACAGTTCTGCCAGCCAAAAAAGCAAGCTGGTTTTCCCCCCAGCACCAACAATAGAAATCACAGTGGGACGTTTCTGCGCGCCTAAATCAATGAATAATGCCGATGGGTCAATTATACTTTTCACGCGTCTTTATGGACCTCTCTGGGATAAATTACCCTCAACGTAATCCATCAGGAAGTAACGCAATTATCAGGCGTTATTAGCTCCTGTAAATAATGGAATCACTATGTCAGCCATCGACTGTATAATTACCGCCGCAGGATTATCATCAAGAATG
Source organism: Escherichia sp. WS1118 (assembly GCF_046487695.1). Classification (NCBI taxonomy): domain Bacteria; kingdom Pseudomonadati; phylum Pseudomonadota; class Gammaproteobacteria; order Enterobacterales; family Enterobacteriaceae; genus Escherichia; species Escherichia sp. WS1118. The sequence continues at coordinate 270,326 of NZ_JBJQIZ010000001.1, forward strand.
GGGCAATGGAAAATGATGTTACCCTGGCAACAGGGAACAATTCTTGATACAAGTATCAAAAATGCGTTGCAGTTTTGTAGCCGAATTATTTTAGTCACCGGCTATCGTGGTAATGAACTGCACGAACGTTATGCGAACCAGAGCAATATCACTATTATCCACAACCCAGATTATGCGCAGGGTTTACTGACATCAGTAAAGGCCGCAGTACCCGCGGTGCAAACAGAACATTGTTTTCTCACCCACGGAGATATGCCAACCCTCACCATCGATATTTTTAGAAAAATCTGGTCGTTACGAAATGATGGCGCAATACTGCCACTCCATAATGGCATCCCCGGCCATCCGATTTTAGTGTCAAAACCATGCCTGATGCAGGCAATCCAGCGACCCAATGTCACCAATATGCGTCAGGCACTCCTTATGGGAGAACATTATTCCGTCGAAATAGAAAATGCAGAAATAATTTTAGATATTGATACTCCGGACGACTTTATTACAGCGAAGAAAAGGTATACTGAAATTTAGAAAACGTAGTTAAACGATTGCGTTCAAATATCTAATCCCTCCAGCACTCTTTATCATAATGATAAGGAATCACTGATTTTGAGAAAAGAGAAAAAGTGATAAATGGGCTGGCAATAATAATTTTCAGGAGTGATTTTAATTCTCATTTGGCACCTGTGAGTTCATTCACAAAAAGCCATTAAGTTTCGAGCCGCCTCACATTTTTTTATATTTCCCGCCAAACCTGGCAAGAGTGGTGCGATTGTTGCTCTATCCCCCTAAACCACCGGATTTCTCAACACCGGTCACTCAATGATATCTGTATAAGCTAAGGAGAGGGTTATGGGGGATATTATGCGTCCCATTCCGTTTGAGGAACTTTTGACGCGCATATTTGATGAATACCAACAACAACGCTCAATCTTTGGTATTCCCGAGCAACAGTTTTACTCACCCGTAAAAGGTAAAACTGTTAGCGTCTTCGGTGAAACCTGTGCCACTCCCGTCGGCCCTGCCGCTGGCCCGCACACGCAACTTGCGCAAAACATCGTCACCTCCTGGCTGACTGGCGGACGCTTCATCGAACTAAAAACCGTCCAAATTCTTGACCGCCTGGAGCTGGAAAAGCCCTGTATCGATGCCGAAGACGAGTGCTTTAACACCGAATGGTCTACCGAATTTACCCTGCTTAAAGCCTGGGATGAATACCTCAAAGCCTGGTTTGCCCTGCACCTTCTCGAAGCGATGTTCCAGCCTTCTGATTCCGGTAAATCGTTCATCTTTAATATGAGCGTCGGTTACAACCTCGAAGGTATTAAGCAACCGCCGATGCAGCAGTTCATCGACAATATGATGGACGCATCTGACCATCCGAAATTCGCTCAATACCGCGATGCACTTAATAAGCTACTCCAGGATGAGGCATTTTTAGCCCGCCACGGATTGCAGGAAAAACGCGAAAGCTTGCAAGCCTTACCCGCTCGCATCCCCACCAGCATGGTACAAGGGGTTACCCTCTCCACCATGCACGGCTGTCCTCCGCATGAAATCGAAGCCATTTGCCGCTACATGCTGGAAGAAAAAGGGCTCAACACCTTTGTGAAACTCAACCCGACCTTACTGGGGTACGCGCGTGTTCGTGAGATCCTCGATGTCTGCGGTTTCGGTTACATCGGCTTAAAAGAAGAGTCATTTGATCACGACCTCAAGCTGACGCAAGCACTGGAAATGCTGGAACGCCTGATGGCACTGGCAAAAGAAAAATCACTCGGCTTTGGCGTAAAACTGACTAACACTCTCGGCACCATTAATAACAAAGGCGCACTGCCCGGTGAAGAGATGTATATGTCAGGCCGTGCGCTGTTCCCGCTCTCCATCAACGTTGCAGCAGTTCTCTCTCGCGCCTTTGACGGCAAACTGCCCATTTCTTATTCCGGTGGTGCCAGTCAGCTGACTATCCGCGATATTTTTGATACTGGTATTCGCCCTATTACTATGGCAACCGACCTGCTGAAACCTGGCGGCTATCTGCGCTTAAGTGCCTGCATGCGCGAGCTGGAAGGCTCAGATGCCTGGGAGCTTAACCACGTTGACGTCGAACGACTGAACAGACTGGCAGCAGACGCGTTAACCATGGAATACACCCAGAAACACTGGAAGCCAGAAGAGCGTATTGAAGTGGCTGAAGACCTGCCGCTGACCGATTGCTACGTTGCCCCCTGTGTTACTGCCTGCGCTATCAAGCAAGATATTCCGGAATACATCCGTCTGCTTGGCGAACACCGCTATGCCGACGCGCTGGAACTCATCTATCAACGCAACGCCCTGCCCGCCATTACCGGTCATATTTGCGATCACCAGTGCCAATACAACTGTACCCGCCTGGATTACGACAGTGCGCTGAATATCCGCGAACTGAAAAAAGTCGCCCTGGAAAAAGGTTGGGATGAATATAAGCAACGCTGGCACAAACCAGCCGGTTCTGGTTCACGCCATCCGGTAGCCGTGATTGGTGCAGGTCCGGCGGGTCTGGCCGCAGGTTACTTCCTTGCCAGAGCGGGCCATCCGGTTACGCTGTTTGAACGAGAAGCCAATGCGGGCGGCGTGGTGAAAAATATCATTCCTCAGTTCCGTATTCCTGCAGAGTTAATTCAGCACGATATCGATTTTGTTGCCGATCACGGCGTGAAATTTGAGTACGGTTGCTCACCCGATTTGACCGTTGAACAGTTAAAAAATCAGGGCTTCCACTATGTTCTGATTGCCACCGGTACCGATAAAAATAGCGGTGTGAAACTGGCGGGCGACAACCAAAATGTCTGGAAATCACTCCCCTTCCTGCGTGAATACAACAAGGGCACCACACTCAAGCTGGGCAAACATGTGGTCGTTGTCGGGGCGGGTAACACCGCAATGGACTGCGCTCGTGCGGCGTTACGCGTTCCAGGCGTAGAAAAAGCAACGGTCGTTTACCGTCGTTCACTGCAAGAGATGCCAGCATGGCGCGAAGAGTATGAAGAAGCGTTGCACGACGGCGTGGAGTTCCGTTTTCTGAATAATCCGGAACGTTTCGATGCTGATGGCACCTTAACCTTGCGCGTTATGTCGCTTGGCGAACCTGATGAGAAAGGTCGTCGCCGTCCGGTTGAAACCAACGAAACAGTAACGCTGCATGTAGACAGCCTGATCACCGCCATTGGTGAACAGCAGGATACTGAAGCCCTGAATGCAATGGGCGTGCCGCTGGACAAAAACGGCTGGCCAGACGTCGACCATAATGGCGAAACGCGTCTGACTGACGTCTTTATGATCGGCGACGTACAGCGCGGACCATCCTCCATTGTCGCTGCTGTCGGAACCGCGCGTCGGGCGACCGATGCCATCCTGAGTCGGGAAAATATCCGTTCCCACCAGAACGATAAATACTGGAATAACGTCAATCCGGCGGAAATCTATCAACGTAAAGGCGATATCTCTGTCACTCTGGTGAACAGTGACGATCGTGATGCGTTTGTCGCCCAGGAAGCCGCACGCTGCCTTGAATGTAACTACGTTTGCAGCAAGTGTGTGGATGTCTGCCCGAACCGCGCCAACGTATCCATTGCGGTCCCTGGCTTCCAGAACCGTTTCCAGACGCTGCACCTCGACGCTTACTGTAACGAATGCGGCAACTGCGCTCAGTTCTGTCCGTGGAACGGTAAACCGTACAAAGACAAAATCACCGTCTTCAGCCTGTCGCAAGACTTTGATAACAGCAGCAACCCTGGCTTCCTTGTGGAAGATTGCCGGGTACGAGTACGTCTGAATAACCAAAGCTGGGTGTTAAACATCGACAGCGAAGGTCAGTTCAACAACGTACCACCGGAGCTGAACGATATGTGCCGTATCATCAGCCATGTCCACCAGCATCATCATTATCTGCTGGGCCGCGTGGAGGTGTAATCATGTTGATTCTGAAGAATGTCACCGCAGTGCAGTTACACCCGGCGAAAGTGCAGGAAGGCGTTGATATCGCCATCGAAAATGATGTGATTGTCGCTATCGACGATGCCCTGACGCAACGCTACCCCGATGCCAGCTACAAAGAGATGCATGGTCGGATTGTGATGCCGGGAATTGTCTGCTCGCACAACCATTTTTACTCGGGGCTGTCCCGCGGAATTATGGCAAACATCGCCCCCTGCCCGGATTTCATCTCAACGCTGAAAAATCTCTGGTGGCGACTCGATCGCGCCCTTGATGAAGAGTCGCTCTATTACAGCGGACTGATTTGTTCCCTGGAAGCGATTAAGAGTGGATGTACATCGGTTATCGATCACCATGCCTCTCCGGCGTATATCGACGGGTCGCTCTCCACATTGCGCAACGCATTTTTAAAAGTTGGCCTGCGCGCGATGACCTGTTTTGAAACTACTGACCGTAACAACGGCATCAAAGAGTTGCAGGAAGGTGTAGAAGAAAACATCCGCTTCGCCCGTCAGATTGATGAGGCGAAGAAAGCAGCAACCGAGCCGTATCTGGTGGAAGCTCATATCGGCGCTCACGCGCCGTTTACCGTGCCGGATGCCGGTCTGGAGATGCTGCGTGAAGCCGTGAAAAGCACAGGTCGTGGTTTGCATATTCACGCTGCGGAAGACCTTTACGACGTTTCCTACAGTCACCATTGGTACGGCAAAGACCTGCTGGCACGACTGGCGCAATTCGATCTCATCGACAGCAAAACGCTGGTCGCTCATGGGCTGTACTTGTCGAAAGATGACATCGCCCTACTCAATCAGCGCGATGCGTTCCTGGTGCATAACGCCCGTTCAAACATGAACAACCATGTCGGCTACAACCATCACCTTAGCGACATCCGCAATCTGGCGTTGGGAACGGACGGCATTGGTTCGGACATGTTTGAAGAGATGAAATTTGCCTTCTTTAAACATCGCGATGCGGGTGGCCCACTGTGGCCTGACAGTTTTGCCAAAGCACTGGCTAACGGCAACGAACTGATGAGCCGCAACTTTGGCGCGAAATTTGGGCTTCTGGAAGCCGGTTACAAAGCCGATTTAACCATTTGCGATTACAACTCGCCGACGCCGCTGCTGGCAGACAATATCGCCGGGCATATCGCTTTCGGTATGGGCTCAGGCAGCGTTCACAGCGTGATGGTCAATGGTGTGATGGTCTATGAAGACCGTCAGTTTAACTTCGATTGCGATTCCATTTATGCGCAAGCCAGAAAAGCCGCTGCCAGTATGTGGCGTCGGATGGATGCGCTGGCATAAATAACAGCTCCCCTCTTCTTTCAGAGAAGAGGGGAAATTAAGGAAAGACGATGATTGAACAATTTTTCAGACCCGACTCAGTCGAACAGGCGCTGGAACTGAAGCGCCGCTACCAGGATGAAGCCGTCTGGTTCGCCGGGGGCAGCAAACTCAACGCTACACCAACCCGTACCGATAAAAAGATTGCCATTTCCTTGCAGGATCTGGAGCTGGACTGGATTGACTGGGATAACGGTGCACTACGAATTGGCGCAATGTCTCGCTTGCAGCCACTGCGTGATGCGCGATTTATTCCTGCAGCACTGTGTGAAGCCCTCGGTTTTGTTTACTCACGCCATGTTCGTAATCAGTCGACCATTGGTGGTGAAATCGCCGCCCGGCAGGAAGAGTCGGTGCTGCTTCCCGTCCTGCTGGCACTGGATGCTGAACTGGTTTTTGGCAACGGCGAAACGCTGTCAATCGAGGACTACCTGGCCTGCCCATGCGATCGCCTGTTAACCGAAATTATCATTAAAGATCCGTATCGCACCTGTGCGACTCGCAAAATTAGCCGTTCTCAGGCAGGTTTAACCGTCGTGACGGCAGCCGTTGCAATAACAGACCACGACGGTATGCGAATTGCGCTGGATGGCGTAGCCAGTAAAGCACTGCGTCTGCATGATGTTGAAACTCAAAATCTGGAAGGCAATGCACTTGAACAGGCTGTCGCCAACGCCATTTTCCCGCAGGAAGATTTGCGGGGCAGCGTGGCCTATAAACGCTATATCACGGGAGTTCTGGTAGCCGACCTGTATGCCGACTGCCTACAGGCTGGGGAGGAAGCCGTATGATCATCCACTTTACTTTAAATGGCGCGCCTCAGGAGCTAACCGTTAATCCAGGCGAAAACGTGCAAAAGCTGTTGTTTAACATGGGAATGCACTCTGTACGCAACAGTGATGATGGTTTTGGGTTTGCCGGTTCTGACACAATTATCTTTAACGGTAATATCGTTAACGCGTCCTTGCTTATCGCCGCACAGTTAGAGAAGGCAGATATTCGTACCGCAGAATCTCTGGGCAAATGGAACGAGTTAAGTCTGGTTCAACAGGCCATGGTTGATGTTGGCGTGGTGCAGTCTGGTTATAACGATCCAGCTGCGGCTCTGATTATCACCGATCTTCTCGATCGCATCGACGCACCTACCCGCGAAGAGATCGACGACGCACTCTCAGGTCTGTTTAGCCGCGATGCTGGCTGGCAGCAATACTATCAGGTCATTGAACTGGCGGTTGCACGTAAAAATAATCCGCAGGCCACCATTGATATCGCTCCGACTTTCCGTGACGACCTTGAAGTCATTGGCAAGCATTATCCTAAAACTGATGCCGCGAAAATGGTGCAGGCAAAACCCTGCTATGTTGAAGACCGCGTAACGGCTGACGCCTGCGTCATTAAAATGTTACGTAGCCCACACGCTCACGCACTGATTACTCATCTGGATGTCAGCAAAGCTGAAGCCTTACCGGGCGTCGTTCACGTTATTACTCACCTGAATTGCCCGGATATTTACTATACCCCGGGTGGTCAGAGCGCACCGGAACCATCACCGCTTGACCGCCGTATGTTCGGCAAGAAAATGCGTCACGTCGGCGATCGCGTTGCTGCGGTAGTAGCCGAAAGTGAAGACATTGCGCTCGAAGCACTGAAGCTCATCGACGTTGAATATGAAGTGCTTAAGCCGGTAATGTCGATTGACGAGGCAATGGCGGAAGATGCGCCTGTCGTGCACGATGAACCGGTGGTGTATGTTGCTGGTGCGCCAGATACTCTGGAAGATGATAACAGCCATGCAGCCCAGCGCGGCGAGCATATGATCATCAACTTCCCGATCGGTTCTCGCCCACGCAAAAATATCGCTGCCAGTATTCATGGTCATATTGGCGATATGGACAAAGGCTTTGCCGATGCCGATGTGATCATTGAGCGAACCTATAACTCAACGCAGGCGCAGCAGTGCCCGACTGAAACACATATCTGCTTTACCCGTATGGACGGCGATCGTCTGGTGATCCACGCCTCCACCCAGGTACCATGGCACTTACGCCGCCAGGTCGCGCGCCTCGTGGGCATGAAACAACATAAAGTTCATGTCATTAAAGAACGTGTAGGCGGCGGTTTTGGCTCTAAACAGGACATCCTGCTGGAAGAAGTGTGCGCCTGGGCAACTTGCGTGACCGGGCGTCCGGTACTTTTCCGCTACACCCGTGAAGAAGAGTTTATTGCTAACACCTCTCGTCACGTAGCGAAAGTCACCGTCAAACTGGGCGCGAAAAAAGATGGTCGCCTGACGGCAGTGAAGATGGATTTCCGCGCCAACACGGGTCCTTACGGTAACCACTCACTCACCGTACCGTGTAACGGACCGGCGCTGTCGCTGCCGTTATATCCATGCGATAACGTCGATTTTCAGGTCACCACCTACTACAGCAACATTTGCCCAAATGGTGCTTATCAGGGTTATGGCGCGCCGAAAGGTAACTTCGCTATCACCATGGCGTTAGCGGAACTGGCGGAACAATTGCAGATCGACCAACTGGAAATTATTGAACGTAATCGTGTACACGAAGGGCAGGAGTTGAAAATTCTCGGTGCGATTGGTGAAGGTAAAGCGCCGACATCCGTTCCTTCCGCCGCCAGCTGCGCACTGGAAGAGATCCTGCGTCAGGGTCGCGAGATGATCCAATGGTCTTCACCAAAACCGCAAAATGGTGACTGGCACATCGGTCGCGGCGTCGCCATTATCATGCAGAAATCGGGTATCCCGGATATCGATCAGGCTAACTGCATGATCAAACTGGAATCAGACGGTACCTTTATCGTTCATTCTGGCGGTGCGGATATTGGTACTGGCCTGGATACTGTGGTGACGAAACTGGCAGCAGAAGTGCTGCACTGCCCCCCGCAGGACGTGCATGTTATCTCCGGTGATACCGATCATGCGTTGTTTGATAAAGGCGCATATGCCTCGTCCGGTACTTGCTTCTCGGGTAACGCTGCGCGTTTGGCAGCGGAAAATCTGCGGGAGAAAATCCTGTTCCACGGCGCGCAAATGTTGGGTGAGCCAGTGGCAGATGTTCAACTAGCAACGCCGGGCGTCGTTCGCGGCAAGAAAGGCGAAGTTAGTTTCGGAGAGATAGCCCATAAAGGCGAAACCGGCACCGGCTTTGGTTCACTGGTGGGAACTGGCAGTTATATCACGCCTGATTTCGCCTTCCCGTATGGCGCAAACTTCGCTGAAGTTGCCGTCAACACGCGTACGGGTGAAATCCGCCTGGATAAATTCTACGCCTTGCTGGACTGCGGTACACCGGTCAATCCAGAGTTAGCGCTGGGACAAATCTACGGTGCCACCCTGCGTGCTATCGGCCACAGTATGAGCGAAGAGATCATTTATGACGCCGAAGGTCACCCGTTAACGCGTGATTTACGCAGTTACGGCGCACCGAAAATTGGTGACATTCCGCGTGATTTCCGCGCTGTGCTGGTGCCGAGCGACGATAAAGTCGGCCCATTCGGGGCGAAATCGATCTCGGAAATCGGTGTAAATGGCGCCGCTCCGGCGATTGCTACCGCAATTCACGATGCCTGCGGCATCTGGTTACGCGAATGGCATTTCACACCGGAGAAAATACTCACCGCGCTGGAAAAAATATAAGTAATAAATGGCCGCTTCGGCGGCCTGTTTCTCTGTTTGAACGATGACTAAATAGTGACTGCGAAAATGAGATAAGCCGTTCTCAAGGCGTCCTGCGCCCCAAATTCGTGGGAATTTATTTTACTAATTCAGATGATCAAATTTACTTTAAAAGGAGTGAAGGGATGTCTGATATAAACCATGCAGGTTCTGACCTTATATTTGAACTGGAGGATCGCCCTCCCTTTCATCAGGCTCTCGTAGGTGCCATTACCCATCTGTTGGCAATTTTCGTGCCGATGGTAACCCCCGCGTTAATCGTGGGTGCGGCCTTACAGCTTTCCGCTGAAACAACTGCCTATCTTGTTTCTATGGCGATGATCGCCTCTGGTATTGGTACCTGGTTACAAGTAAACCGCTACGGCATCGTCGGTTCTGGTTTACTTTCAATTCAGTCAGTCAATTTTTCATTTGTTACGGTCATGATTGCGCTGGGCAGCAGCATGAAAAGCGACGGTTTTCACGAAGAGTTAATCATGTCGTCGCTCCTCGGCGTCTCCTTCGTTGGCGCATTTCTGGTTGTCGGCTCTTCTTTTATCCTGCCCTATTTACGTCGGGTTATTACGCCTACCGTCAGCGGCATTGTGGTGCTGATGATCGGCTTAAGCCTGATTAAAGTCGGCATTATTGATTTTGGTGGAGGATTTGCAGCCAAAAGCAGCGGTACGTTCGGCAATTACGAACATCTCGGCGTTGGCTTATTGGTTTTGATTGTGGTGATCGGCTTTAACTGCTGCCGCAGTCCGTTGCTACGCATGGGTGGGATCGCCATTGGGCTATGTGTCGGCTATATCGCATCGTTATGCCTGGGCATGGTGGATTTCAGCAGTATGCGCAATTTGCCGTTAATCACCATCCCGCATCCGTTCAAATACGGCTTTAGTTTTAGCTTCCATCAGTTCCTGGTGGTTGGCACGATTTATCTGCTTAGCGTGCTGGAAGCTGTCGGCGATATCACCGCCACGGCAATGGTTTCCCGCCGTCCCATTCAGGGGGAAGAGTATCAGTCCCGACTGAAAGGCGGCGTGCTGGCAGATGGTCTGGTTTCTGTTATCGCCTCCGCTGTCGGTTCATTACCATTAACCACGTTTGCGCAAAATAATGGGGTTATTCAGATGACTGGCGTCGCTTCACGTTATGTCGGGCGAACCATCGCGGTAATGCTGGTTATCCTCGGCTTATTTCCGATGATTGGCGGCTTCTTCACGACCATTCCCTCAGCAGTTCTGGGAGGCGCAATGACGTTGATGTTTTCCATGATTGCCATCGCAGGGATTCGCATCATCATCACCAACGGTTTAAAGCGCCGAGAAACACTTATTGTCGCCACGTCTTTAGGTTTAGGGCTTGGCGTCTCCTACGATCCCGAAATTTTTAAAATATTGCCAGCCTCTATTTATGTATTAGTTGAAAACCCTATTTGTGCTGGCGGGTTAACTGCGATTTTATTAAATATTATCCTCCCTGGTGGCTACCGACAGGAAAACGTTCTGCCTGGTATTACCTCAGCGGAAGAGATGGATTAACAGTAAAGGAGTCAATGATGTCAGGAGAACACACGTTAAAAGCGGTACGAGGCAGTTTTATTGATGTCACCCGTACGGTCGATAACCCGGAAGAAATTGCCTCTGCGCTGCGGTTTATTGAGGATGGTTTATTACTCATTAAACAGGGAAAAGTGGAATGGTTTGGCGAATGGGAAGACGGAAAGCATCAAATTCCTGACACCATTCGCGTGCGCGACTATCGCGGCAAACTGATAGTACCGGGCTTTATCGATACACATATCCATTATCCGCAAAGTGAAATGGTGGGGGCCTATGGTGAACAATTGCTGGAGTGGTTGAATAAACACACCTTCCCTACTGAACGTCGTTATGAGGATTTAGAGTACGCCCGCGAGATGTCGGCGTTCTTCATCAAGCAGCTTTTACGTAACGGAACCACCACGGCGCTGGTGTTTGGCACTGTTCATCCACAATCCGTTGATGCGCTGTTTGAAGCCGCCAGTCATATCAATATGCGTATGATTGCCGGTAAAGTGATGATGGACCGAAACGCACCGGATTATCTGCTCGACACTGCCGAAAGCAGCTATCACCAAAGCAAAGAACTGATTGAACGCTGGCACAAAAATGGTCGTCTGTTGTATGCGATTACGCCACGCTTCGCCCCTACCTCATCTCCTGAACAGATGGCGATGGCGCAACGCCTGAAAGAAGAATATCCGGATACATGGGTACATACCCATCTCTGTGAAAACAAAGATGAAATTGCCTGGGTGAAATCGCTTTATCCTGACCATGATGGTTATCTTGATGTTTACCATCAGTACGGCCTGACCGGTAAAAATTGTGTCTTTGCTCACTGCGTCCATCTCGAAGAAAAAGAGTGGGATCGTCTCAGCGAAACCAAATCCAGCATTGCTTTCTGTCCGACCTCCAACCTTTACCTCGGCAGCGGCTTATTCAACTTGAAAAAAGCATGGCAGAAGAAAGTCAAAGTGGGCATGGGAACAGATATCGGTGCCGGAACAACTTTTAACATGCTGCAAACGCTGAACGAAGCCTACAAGGTATTGCAATTACAAGGCTATCGCCTCTCGGCATATGAAGCGTTTTACCTGGCCACGCTCGGCGGAGCGAAATCTCTGGGCCTTGACGATTTGATTGGCAACTTTTTACCTGGCAAAGAGGCTGATTTCGTGGTGATGGAACCCACTGCCACTCCGCTACAGCAGCTGCGCTATGACAACTCTGTTTCTTTAGTCGACAAATTGTTCGTGATGATGACGTTGGGCGATGACCGTTCGATCTACCGCACCTACGTTGATGGTCGTCTGGTGTACGAACGCAACTAATAATAAAACTTTAACATCCTCGTGAGGACATCATTATGTCTGGAGACATCCTACAAACACCGGACGCACCAAAGCCACAGGGCGCGCTGGATAATTATTTTAAAATTACCGCTCGTGGCAGTACCGTTCGTCAGGAAGTACTGGCTGGCTTAACGACCTTTCTGGCCATGGTTTATTCCGTTATCGTCGTTCCGGGAATGCTGGGCAAAGCAGGTTTTCCTCCCGCAGCTGTGTTTGTTGCCACCTGTCTGGTCGCGGGCTTCGGCTCGTTGCTGATGGGGTTATGGGCCAATTTGCCAATGGCGATTGGTTGCGCTATTTCCTTGACGGCGTTTACCGCATTCAGTCTGGTACTCGGGCAACAAATTAGCGTTCCTGTCGCACTGGGCGCAGTCTTTCTGATGGGCGTCATCTTCACCGCTATTTCCGTAACCGGTGTGCGTACCTGGATCTTACGTAATTTGCCGATGGGGATCGCTCACGGTACAGGTATCGGTATCGGCCTGTTTCTGCTGCTGATTGCTGCTAACGGTGTGGGAATGGTTATCAAAAACCCGATTGAAGGCTTGCCAGTGGCGCTCGGTGCGTTTACCTCCTTCCCGGTGATGATGAGCTTACTGGGGCTGGCGGTCATCTTCGGTCTGGAAAAGTGCCGCGTACCCGGCGGGATCTTGTTGGTGATTATTGCAATTTCGATCATCGGCTTAATCTTTGACCCAGCGGTGAAGTACCACGGTCTGGTGGCGATGCCAAGCCTGACTGGCGAAGATGGTAAGTCTCTGATTTTCAGCCTCGATATTATGGGCGCACTCCAGCCAACTGTACTTCCGAGTGTACTGGCATTGGTGATGACCGCAGTGTTCGACGCCACTGGCACCATCCGTGCCGTCGCCGGTCAGGCGAATTTGTTGGATAAAGACAACCAGATCATCAACGGCGGCAAAGCCCTGACCAGTGACTCAGTAAGTTCAATATTCTCCGGCCTGGTGGGCGCAGCGCCCGCGGCGGTTTATATCGAATCAGCGGCAGGAACCGCCGCCGGGGGGAAAACCGGTTTAACCGCAGCCGTTGTTGGTGCGTTGTTCCTGATGATTCTGTTTTTATCACCGTTGTCGTTTCTGATCCCCGGTTATGCTACTGCCCCCGCTCTGATGTACGTGGGTTTGCTGATGTTAAGCAACGTCTCGAAGCTGGATTTCAACGATTTTATTGACGCAATGGCTGGCCTGGTGTGTGCCGTGTTCATCGTTCTGACTTGTAATATCGTTACCGGTATTATGCTGGGCTTTGTAACACTGGTGGTGGGTCGCGTCTTTGCGCGCGAATGGCAAAAGCTGAATATTGGTACGGTGATCATTACTGCCGCACTGGTCGCGTTTTACGCGGGTGGTTGGGCAATCTAATAGATTCTCCGCGCCTTTCCGCGCGGAGATTTCTTTCAGAGAGGATTCTCACCGCTGGCAACAATACGCTGCTGGCGGACTCGCCTGAGTTCTCTTTCAGTCAGCAACTGCAACGCCTGTGTCGGGCAAGATTCAACGCAGGCTGGCCCCTCTTCCCGCTGTTCACAGAGATCGCATTTCACGATTTGTTGCCGGGTATCACCCGGCAATGACTGAATGGTGATCATCCCAAACGGGCACGCGCTAACGCAACTCTGACAGCCAATACAACGGGCAGAATTGGCCTGCACCACCTGCTCGCCCATCGTCAGCGCCCCCACGGGACAAGCGCCAACACAAGGGGCGTTTTCACACTGATGGCACATCACCGGCGCACTGATGCTATCCAGCCGTTGTACCTTCAGCCGGGGTAAAAAGATATCGGCATTCAACTCCTGTTCTGAAGGGTGAGCGACCACACAGGCCACTTCACAAGTACGGCAGCCAATACAGTCAGCCGGATTAACGATAATTAACGATTTCATCACGATGCCTTCGTATCAAACAGAGTTAACATATCGCGCGCCGCCTGCCTTCCTGCGGCCATTGCAGTGACAACCAGATCCGCGCCATGAACTGCATCACCACCAGCAAAGACTTTTTTCAGATGCGTCTGGGTGGGTAAATACCCGACGTCGCCGGTTTGAATCAGGCCCCATTTATCGAGTTTAATTCCGCTGCCCTGCAACCACGGCATGGTATGTGCCTGGAAACCAAAGGCCATAATGAGAACATCGGCGGGCAATTCAAACTCTGAACCCGCAACCGGACGAGGACGACGGCGACCATCCGGCCCCGGCTCACCCATGGCGGTACGAATCAGGCCCACCGCAGTTAAACGCCCATCTTCGTCACAAGCGATATATTGCGGCTGAACATTGAACTGAAACTCAACACCTTCCTCACGGGCATTGACCACCTCTTTGCGCGAACCCGGCATACTGACTTCATCACGACGATACGCACAGGTCACGCTGGCAGCATTAAGGCGGATGGAAGTCCGCAAACAATCCATTGTCGTATCGCCACCGCCCAATACCACAACTCGCTTACCTTCCACATCCGTCAGCGGATACTCTGCAGACTCCGGCAATCCCATGAGCTGGCGGGTATGGGCGGTCAGGAACGGTAACGCCTGAATGACACCAGGCGCATCTTCATGCGGCAGATCTGCTCGCATCATCCCGTAAGTCCCCACGCCGAGGAAAACAGCATCATATTCCGCCGTTAATTCGTTGAAAGAGATATCGCGGCCAATTTCACAGTTGAGATGGAAATCGATTCCCATTGCGATGAATATCTCTCGCCGCTGGCTTAATACCGTTTTATCGAGTTTGAAAGGAGGAATGCCAAAAGTCAGCATACCGCCAATTTCTGGATGGCGATCAAAGACATCAACCTGAACTCCCGCGCGCGCCAGAATATCAGCACACCCTAATCCTGCAGGTCCAGCGCCAATCACCGCCACTTTTTCGCTACGGGGAACAACTTTGCTGACATCGGGACGCCAGCCCATCGCCAGCGCAGTATCGGTGATGTAGCGTTCCAGATTACCGATAGAGACTGCGCCAGAGTGATCTTTCAAAGTACATGCGCCTTCACAAAGACGGTCCTGTGGACATACCCTGCCGCAGATTTCGGGTAAGGAACTGGTCTGGTGGCAAAGTTCTGCCGCTTCAATAATCTTTCCTTCCTGTACCAGACGGATGTAATCCGGAATAGCGTTATGCAGCGGGCAATGCCAGTTGCAGTTAGCTTTTTCGGCACAATAAACACAGCGGTCACTCTCATAAGTCGCTTGTTGTGGATCCAGCCCGCAATAGATTTCGCCAAAGTGGGTTTTCCGTTCACTCGCTGAAATTTTATCTGCGCCTTTACGCGAGTTAACGGGGAGCAACGCTGCACTGCGAGATGGCTGAGCGCCTGATGACGCTTTTCCTGCTGCCGTTTTGCGCTGGCGGGCCACCTTTATCTGCTGCAACCCTTTATCGTCCATCAGCCGTAACGCCTGTGTTGGGCAGACGTCAATACAGGCTTGCGTGCCGGAACTGCGCTGGTTACAAAGGTCGCATTTCTGCGCAATCGTATCGACCATCTCAACGACGCCAAAGGGGCAAGCGATTGCGCATCTTTTACAACCAATACATTTTTGTTCGTTCAGTTGTACGCTATCAGCCTGAAAAGTCAGAGCATAAACCGGACAAGCCGTAACGCAGGGGGCATTGTTGCAATGATGGCAGGCCACCGGATTCGCAGCCTGGCCCTTCCCAACAATGTGGATACGCGGTCGAAAGTCACTGTGACTCAGCGGCCAGTTTTCTTGATTATGTGCCACCGCACAGGCAATTTCACAAGCATGGCAGCCTATACATTCCGCAGCTTCAGCAGCGATAAACTTATTCATTTGCATCCCTTTCATTTAATGAGTTATGTCTTCTCAAATTTCGCGATGCAATAAACGGGCATATATTAGGTAGCATGACCGTTTTAATTATAATTTTGCAACTGAGTTCAAATTATTGCCCCTCAATCTATGCCGCTTTCATTATTTCAACATTGCCGATCAAAAGAATGCTATCCAGATAAAAACGATTAAATGCGAGAGTGCGACATGCCAGAATGATTAATGAAATATCAATATGAGAAAATTACAGATAATTCCATTGTCAGGTTCTCTTCTCATAATCGTGGTTTAACCACGATTATGTGATTGCCTCCGCAATTCCTGTCTCTAACTCCCCTTCCTCGCAAAAACTGGCACTCCACGAGCATGTGTTTAGACAGTTTCATGAACATAAACGGTTGCTTTTTACTCTGGCGGGCGAAAGGAGAAACACTGATGAGCGCCATAGATTCCCAACTTCCCTCATCTTCTGGGCAAGACCGCCCAACTGATGAGGTTGACCGCATATTATCACCAGGAAAGCTGATCATACTCGGTCTGCAACACGTCCTTGTCATGTACGCAGGTGCAGTCGCTGTTCCTCTTATGATTGGTGACCGACTCGGCCTATCAAAAGAAGCTATTGCGATGCTCATTAGCTCGGATCTCTTTTGCTGCGGGATCGTCACATTATTGCAATGTATCGGTATCGGCCGCTTTATGGGGATCCGCCTGCCGGTGATTATGTCGGTGACCTTCGCCGCTGTAACACCAATGATAGCTATTGGTATGAACCCGGATATCGGCCTGCTGGGGATATTCGGTGCCACTATCGCCGCGGGTTTTATCACCACATTATTAGCGCCACTTATCGGTCGCTTGATGCCTTTATTCCCGCCACTGGTTACCGGTGTGGTGATTACTTCTATCGGGCTTAGCATCATTCAGGTGGGTATTGACTGGGCCGCCGGAGGTAAAGGGAATCCGCAATATGGTAATCCCGTTTATTTAGGTATCTCCTTTGCCGTCTTAATTTTTATCTTGCTCATTACTCGCTATGCGAAAGGATTTATGTCCAATGTCGCCGTATTACTGGGGATTGTATTTGGCTTTTTACTTTCGTGGATGATGAATGAAGTCAATTTATCCGGGCTACATGATGCTTCATGGTTTGCGATTGTCACGCCGATGTCATTTGGTATGCCGATTTTCGATCCCGTTTCCATTCTGACCATGACTGCCGTGTTAATCATCGTGTTTATCGAGTCGATGGGGATGTTCCTGGCACTGGGTGAAATAGTCGGTCGCAAACTCTCTTCACACGATATTATTCGCGGGCTGCGTGTCGATGGTGTAGGGACAATGATAGGCGGAACGTTTAACAGCTTCCCCCACACGTCATTTTCTCAAAACGTTGGCCTGGTTAGCGTGACGCGCGTTCATAGCCGCTGGGTGTGCATTGCTTCCGGTATCATTTTGATCCTGTTCGGCATGGTGCCCAAAATGGCGGTGCTGGTGGCCTCGATTCCGCAATTTGTGCTGGGCGGCGCGGGGCTGGTGATGTTCGGCATGGTACTGGCGACAGGGATTCGAATTCTGTCGCGCTGTAACTACACCACTAACCGTTACAACCTCTATATTGTGGCGATCAGTCTCGGTGTTGGCATGACGCCAACGCTCTCTCACGATTTCTTTTCTAAGTTACCGGCCGTACTGCAACCGTTGCTGCATAGCGGCATTATGCTCGCAACCCTTAGCGCCGTTGTGCTGAACGTCTTCTTTAATGGCTACCAGCATCATGCTGACCTGGTGAAGGAATCCGTCTCTGATAAAGATTTAAAAGTCAGGACAGTACGTATGTGGCTTCTGATGCGCAAGCTGAAGAAAAATGAGCATGGAGAATAATATGAATCTTTTAATGCGCGCTATATTCAGTCTGCTGTTGCTTTTTACTCTCTCTATTCCTGTCATTTCTGATTGTGTTGCAATGGCCATTGAAAGTCGCTTCAAATATATGATGCTGCTTTTTTAAATGGTTTTTACCTGTCGACATCCGCTCAAAATGGGCGGTTGTCGATAAACGCTCACTTGGTTAATCATTTCACTCTTCTATTATCTATAATGATGAGTGATCAGAATTACATGTGAGATATTATGCAAACGGAACACGTCATTTTATTGAATGCACAGGGAGTTCCCACGGGTACGCTGGAAAAGTATGCCGCACACACGGCAGACACCCTCTTACATCTCGCGTTTTCCAGTTGGCTGTTTAATGCCAAAGGGCAATTATTAGTTACCCGCCGCGCCCTTAGCAAAAAAGCATGGCCTGGCGTGTGGACTAACTCGGTTTGTGGGCACCCACAACTGGGAGAAAGCAACGAAGAGGCGGTGATCCGCCGTTGCCGTTATGAGCTTGGCGTAGAAATTACGCCTCCTGAATCTATCTATCCTGACTTTCGCTACCGCGCCACCGATCCGAATGGCATTGTGGAAAATGAAGTGTGTCCGGTATTTGCCGCACGCACGACCAGTGCGTTACAGATCAACGATGATGAAGTGATGGATTATCAATGGTGTGATTTAGCAGCGGTTTTACGCGGTATTGATGCTACGCCGTGGGCGTTCAGTCCGTGGATGGTGATGCAGGCGACAAATCGCGAAGCCAGAAAACGATTATCTGCATTTACCCAGCTTAAATAAAAAACCCCGACGGTTGCCGGGGTTGTGAGCATAACGTAATGCTTATTTTACCGGACGCATCGCCGGGAACAGAATAACGTCGCGGATGGTATGGCTGTTGGTGAACAGCATTACCATACGGTCGATACCAATTCCCAGACCTGCTGTCGGCGGTAAGCCATGTTCCAGTGCGGTGACATAATCTTCGTCGTAGAACATCGCTTCGTCGTCACCTGCATCTTTCGCGGCAACCTGATCCAGGAAGCGCTGCGCCTGATCTTCCGCGTCATTCAGCTCGCTAAAGCCGTTACCGATTTCACGCCCTCCAATGAAGAACTCAAAGCGGTCTGTGATTTCCGGGTTAACGTCGTTACGACGCGCCAGAGGAGAAACTTCTGCCGGATATTCAGTAATGAAGGTCGGCTGGATCAGATGAGCTTCTGCCACTTCTTCGAAGATCTCGGTAACGATACGGCCCAGACCCCAACTCTTCTCAACGTGGATGCCGATAGATTCAGCAATCGCTTTCGCAGAGTCGAAGTTGTCCAGATC
Source organism: Escherichia sp. WS1118 (assembly GCF_046487695.1). Classification (NCBI taxonomy): domain Bacteria; kingdom Pseudomonadati; phylum Pseudomonadota; class Gammaproteobacteria; order Enterobacterales; family Enterobacteriaceae; genus Escherichia; species Escherichia sp. WS1118. Next base: position 289,260 of record NZ_JBJQIZ010000001.1, read on the forward strand.
CGCCATGTCAGTTTCCGGGCGATATTTCTTGATCGCTTCACGCATGGTCAGTTTTTCGAACGGTTTACCGAAGTCCAGCGTTACGTCGCCGTAGGTCACTTCCGTCTTACCGAGAATATCCTGTGCCAGAGTACGGAACAGCGATTCGGTCAGCTCGATCAGATCTTTGTAATCTGCGTAAGCCATATAGAGTTCCATCATGGTGAACTCTGGGTTATGACGTACGGAAATACCTTCGTTACGGAAGTTACGGTTGATTTCGAATACACGCTCGAAGCCACCGACCACCAGACGCTTGAGGTACAGTTCCGGCGCGATACGCAGGTACATGTCGAGATCCAGCGCGTTATGGTGAGTGATAAACGGACGCGCAGCGGCACCGCCAGGGATCACCTGCATCATCGGCGTTTCAACTTCCATAAAGCCGCGGTTCACCATGAACTGGCGAATACCAGAGAGGATCTGCGAGCGCACTTTAAAGGTGTTGCGGGATTCATCGTTAGAGATGAGATCCAGATAACGCTGACGATAGCGCGCTTCCTGATCCTGCAAGCCGTGGAATTTATCCGGCAGCGGACGCAGTGCTTTGGTCAGCAGACGCAGCTCGGTACAGTGGATAGACAGTTCGCCGGTTTTGGTTTTGAACAGTTTACCTTTCGCGCCGAGGATGTCACCAAGGTCCCATTTTTTGAACTGCTCGTTGTAAACGCCTTCCGGCAGATCGTCACGGGCAACGTACAACTGAATGCGACCGCCAACGTCCTGCAGGGTAACGAAAGACGCTTTACCCATAATACGACGGGTCATCATGCGGCCAGCAACGGCGACTTCGATGTTCAGCGCTTCCAGTTCTTCGTTCTCTTTACCGTCGAATTCTGCGTGCAATTGGTCAGAGGTATGATCGCGACGGAAATCGTTCGGGAAGGCAATCCCCTGCTCACGCAGGTTCGCCAGCTTCTCACGACGCGTTTTCAGTTCATTGTTAAGATCGACTACCGCGTCAGCGCCCTGTGCGTGTTGTTCAGACATGTTGGTTCCTCATAACCCTGCTTTCAAACTTGCTTCGATAAATTGATCCAGGCTGCCGTCCAGCACGGCCTGCGTGTTGCGGGTTTCTACCCCGGTACGCAGATCTTTAATGCGGGAGTCATCAAGGACATAAGAACGAATCTGGCTGCCCCAGCCGATGTCGGATTTATTATCTTCCATCGCCTGTTTCTCGGCATTTTTCTTCTGCATCTCCAGTTCATAAAGCTTCGCTTTCATCTGCTTCATGGCCTGGTCTTTGTTCTTGTGCTGGGAACGGTCGTTCTGGCACTGAGTCACGATCCCGGTCGGGATGTGAGTAATACGCACCGCAGATTCGGTACGGTTAACGTGCTGACCGCCCGCGCCGGATGCGCGATAAACGTCGATGCGCAGATCTGCCGGATTGATTTCGATATCGATATCATCATCAACTTCCGGATAAACAAACGCGGAGCTGAACGACGTGTGGCGACGACCGCCGGAGTCAAACGGGCTCTTACGCACCAGGCGGTGAACGCCGGTTTCTGTACGCAGCCAGCCATAAGCGTAATCGCCGGAGATTTTGATCGTCACGGATTTAATACCCGCCACTTCACCTTCCGACTCTTCAATGATTTCAGTTTTGAAACCACGCGATTCAGCCCAGCGCAGATACATACGCTCAAGCATGCTCGCCCAGTCCTGTGCTTCCGTACCACCAGACCCCGCCTGAATATCGAGGTAGCAGTCGGCGCTGTCATATTCGCCAGAGAACATACGGCGGAACTCAAGCTGCGCCAGTTTTTCTTCCAGGGCGTCGAGTTCAGCAACGGCTTCGTTAAAGGTTTCTTCGTCGTCAGCTTCTACAGCCAGTTCCAGCAGACCAGAAACATCTTCCAGCCCCTGTTTCATTTGGTCGAGGGTGTCGACAACGGCTTCGAGGGAGGAACGCTCTTTACCCAGCGCCTGTGCACGTTCGGGTTCGTTCCAGACATCCGGCTGTTCCAGCTCGGCGTTTACTTCTTCCAGACGCTCTTTCTTGGCGTCATAGTCAAAGATACCCCCTAAGAACGTCGGAGCGTTCCGTGAGGTCCTGAATGCGATTATTTACCGGATTAATTTCAAACATGGTCTGATTTCTTTTATTGAGCTAGTCAAAATGCGGTGATAAGAGCGGGATTGTACCCAATCCACGCTCTTTTTTATAGAGAAGATGACGCTAAATTGGCCAGATATTGTCGATGATAATTTGCAGGCTGCGGTTGCCGCGAAACTCGTTGATATCGAGCTTGTAAGCCAGTTGCACTTCGCGCACACCGTTATCCGGCCAGAGGGCGGTATCGACATTAAAAGCAATCCCGTCCAGCAGTGGACCGCCGCCGACCGGTTCGACCATGACTTTCAAATGACGTTCGCCCACCAGCCGCTGTTGCAGCAGACGAAAATGACCATCAAACAGCGGCTCCGGGAACATCTGCCCCCACGGGCCAGCATCGCGCAACAGCTGCGCCACTTCCATGGTCATTTCGGCCGGACTTAACGGACCGTCCGACACCACTTCGCCTTGCAATAGCGAAGGGTCCAGCCACTCAGTAACCAGTTCGCCAAACCGTTGCTGAAAGAGTTCGAATTTATCCTCTTCCAGCGACAGGCCTGCCGCCATCGCATGACCGCCAAACTTCAGCATCATGCCGGGGTAGAGTGTGTCTAATCGCTCCAGCGCATCACGCATATGCAGCCCCTGAATGGAGCGACCGGAACCTTTCAGCGTACCGTCACCCGCAGGCGCAAAAGCGATAACCGGACGGTGAAAACGCTCTTTAATACGCGAAGCCAGAATACCAACCACGCCCTGATGCCATTCCGGGTGATACATCGCTAGGCCGCCGGGTAGCGTGTCGCGGCTGCGCTCCAGTTTCTCGCACAGGGTCAGGGCTTCAACCTGCATTCCCTGTTCGATCTCTTTTCGCGTCTGGTTTAGCGCATCGAGTTCATTTGCCAGCACGCGCGCTTCGCCGATGTTGTCGCACAGCAACAGCGCCACGCCAACGGACATATCGTCCAGTCGCCCGGCAGCATTGAGACGTGGCCCCAGCGCAAAACCTAAATCGCTGGCGGCGAGTTTTTGTGGATCGCGATTGGCCACTTCCAGCAGCGCTTTAATCCCCGGACGGCACTTTCCGGCACGGATGCGACTCATCCCCTGCCAGGTCAGAATGCGATTATTAGCGTCCAGCGGCACGACGTCCGCCACTGTCCCCAACGCTACCAGATCCAGCAGTTCTGCCAGATTAGGAATTGCGATGCCGCGTTCATCAAACCAGCCCTGATCGCGCAAAAAAGTGCGTAACGCCAGCATCAGATAAAACGCCACGCCAACGCCCGCCAGTGATTTCGACGGGAAATTACAGTCGCGCAAGTTAGGGTTAATGATCGCTTCCGCTGCGGGTAATGTGTCGCCTGGCAAATGGTGATCGGTAACAATAACCGGAATGCCCAACGAACGAGCGTGTTCAACCCCCGCATGGGAGGAAATACCGTTATCCACCGTGACAATTAACTGCGCGCCACGGGCATGAGCCTGATCGACTACTTCCGGGCTTAAGCCGTAACCGTCTTCGAAACGGTTTGGAACCAGGTAGTCGATATTGCTGCAACCAAGCGAGCGCATCGCCAGCACGCTTAGAGCCGTGCTGGTCGCACCGTCGGCGTCGAAATCACCGACCACAATAATCCGCGTTCCTTCGCGAAAAGCGTTGTAAAGGATCTCAACGGCCTTTTCGACGCCGCTCAGTTGCTGCCAGGGCAGCATGCCTTTAACACTGCGTTCCAGTTCCTGCGCGCTACGCACACCCCGGCTGGCATATAAACGGCGCAGCAAGGGAGGCAATTCAGCGGGCAAGTCGGCCGTTTCATCGACTTCTCGGCGACGAAGTTGTATCTGTTGTTTCACGCGAATTATTTACCGCTGGTCATTTTTTGGTGTTCGTCGAGGAATTCTTTCATGTCTTTCGGCGGCTGGTAACCCGGAACAAGTGTGCCATTGCTCAGCACAACTGCCGGAGTACCGCTAACGCCAAGCTGGACGCCAAGTGCGTAATGGTCGGCAATATCCACGTCGCAGCTGGCTGGTGCGACGCTTTTACCTGCCATCACATCATCAAACGCTTTGTTTTTATCTTTCGCACACCAGATAGCTTTCATTTCTTTCTCTGCATCGCTGTCCAGCCCCTGGCGCGGGAAAGCAAGATAACGCACGGTGATCCCCAGCGCGTTGTAGTCTGCCATTTGCTCATGCAGTTTGTGGCAGTAACCACAGGTAATATCAGTAAACACGGTGATGACGTGTTTTTCCTGCGGCGCTTTATAAACGATCATCTCTTTTTCAAGCGCATTCAACTGCTTTAACAGCATCTTATTGGTGACATTGACCGGAGCCGTGCCACTAACGTCATACATTGGCCCCTGAATGATATGTTTACCATCATCGGTGATGTACAACACACCGCTGTTAGTCAGAACTGTCTTCATGCCAGCTACGGGCGCGGGCTGAATATCGCTGCTTTTGATGCCCATTTTGGCTAACGTTTGTTGAATTGCCGCGTCATCAGCCTGAACAAAGCCTGAAAACGCTGCCAACAAGGTAAATAACATAAAACCTTTCTTCATAAATTTTCCTGTTCTTTTCAGACATCACGCCCGCGGGTGATGCTGTTGATGAAGTTGTCGCAGACGCTCGGTAGCGACATGCGTATAAATTTGCGTGGTGGAGAGATCGCTGTGGCCCAGTAGCATCTGCACCACGCGTAAATCCGCACCATGATTTAATAAGTGAGTGGCAAAAGCGTGACGCAACACATGCGGTGACAGCTTTTCGCTGTCGATACCCGCCAGCACGGCATAATGTTTAATGCGGTGCCAGAAGGTCTGTCGCGTCATCTGCTGCGCACGCTGGCTGGGAAACAACACGTCAATTGACACACCATTCAACAGCCACGGACGCCCATGTTCCAGATAGGTTTCCAGCCAGTAAACCGCCTCTTCACCTAACGGCACCAGGCGCTCTTTGTTGCCTTTACCAATGACCCGCACCACGCCCTGACGCAGGCTGATATCACTCATTGTCAGCCCGACCAGTTCAGAGACACGCAGTCCGGTAGCATACAACACTTCAAGCATGGCTTTATCGCGTAGCTCCAGTGGCTGATCAATTAATGGTGCCTGTAATAAACGTTCGACCTGCGCTTCGCTTAAATCTTTTGGCAAACGCTGGGGCAATTTCGGTGAAGCGAGATGCGCACTGGGATCATCTTCACGAAACTTTTCGCGATAAAGATACTGGAACAATCGGCGCACTGCACTCAGCAAACGCGCTGAGCTGGTGGCTTTATACCCGCCCTCCAGCCGTTCTGCCAGTAATGCCTGCAAATCGTCACTTTGCGCCGTCGCCAGCGTCAACCCGCGGTGATGCAACCACTCCACCATCATTGACAGATCGCGACGGTAAGCGTTCAACGTATTTTCAGCCAGATTTTTTTCCAGCCACAGAGCATCAAGAAACTGCTCGATGCGTGCCAGATCCTGTTTCACTTGCGCCCCTTATGGTCACTCATTTGATCCATTATGCCTTATTGTGCCGTGACTAAAGCGATTCTGATACACTAGCCGCAAAAGCCACAGCAGAATCGAGAAGCTTACGTTATGAATATGGGTCTTTTTTACGGTTCCAGCACCTGTTACACCGAAATGGCGGCAGAAAAAATCCGCGATATTATCGGCCCAGAACTGGTGACCTTACATAACCTCAAGGACGACTCCCCGAAATTAATGGAGCAGTACGATGTGCTCATTCTGGGTATCCCGACCTGGGATTTTGGCGAAATCCAGGAAGACTGGGAAGCCGTCTGGGATCAGCTCGACGACCTGAACCTCGAAGGTAAAATTGTTGCGCTGTATGGGCTTGGCGATCAACTGGGATACGGCGAGTGGTTCCTCGATGCGCTCGGTATGCTGCATGACAAACTCTCGACCAAAGGCGTGAAGTTCGTCGGCTACTGGCCAACGGAAGGATATGAATTTACCAGCCCGAAACCGGTGATTGCTGACGGGCAACTGTTCGTGGGTCTGGCGCTGGATGAAACTAACCAGTATGACCTTAGCGACGAGCGTATTCAGAGCTGGTGCGAGCAAATCCTCAACGAAATGGCAGAGCATTACGCCTGATGTCACTGACGGCTTAGCACATATGCTTTGCCGTCATCTTTATCTTTGCGTCTCTTGTTGTAACAATATCCGCCGTAAATCCCGCCATTCGGCTTCGTCCATGCTGTCAGCTGCCAGCCATAAATGTTGCCGTTTTCCGCTGTCAGAACGTAAACGCAGCATCATGCCGCTCTTAATCATCCACGGCGCTTTGACGATGCTCCACTCCTGCCCTTGCCAACGCAAACGCCCGTCCATCAACAAGCGAATTTCCCCCTGGCGAGCATTAATGCGCCGCTGGCTGCGAACGCAATCAAACACCACCAGCGAAAGTAACACCATCCATAACGGGGTGTAACTGAGCGGCCAGGGCATGAGTAAAATAACAGCGGCAACCAGCCCATGAATCAGCAAGGAAAGCCACTGTGCGCGCCAGGAGACGCGCAAATCAGATTGCCACAGGACCACGTTCCCGGTTCCGTGTCTGAATGAGTCGGACCATCATTTCCAGTTCTGCATCGGCCGGTTTACCGTGATTCATCAGCCAGTTAAACAGGTCCGGATCGTCACATTCCAGCAGACGAATAAAGATGCGTTTTTCGTCATCGCTTAAGCTGTCGTACTCATGTTCGAAAAACGGCATGATTGAAATATCGAGTTCGCGCATACCACGGCGGCATGCCCAATGAATGCGGGCTTTGTTGTTAATGTCCATCTTCTTCCTGTCTCACGAAAATCCAGTACCCGGCTATTGTAACGTGTTTTTCGACTTCTTTTACGGGAATATCAGTAAACACAATCGCGATCGCGAAATTAATTCACAACAATTCAAGGGCTTCATTTTTTTGGAAGTCGCCTCGCAGAAGGCACAGATCGCGTAGTGAAAGCACTTGCATTGCCTCATAGCTCTTTTACCATTAGTTATTAATACGCCGTTAAGCAACTCAGGACTCTATTATGGCTTTTACACCTTTTCCTCCCCGTCAGCCTACGGCTTCTGCCCGTTTGCCACTGACGCTGATGACGCTTGATGACTGGGCGCTTGCCACTATTACTGGCGCGGACAGCGAAAAATATATGCAAGGCCAGGTGACAGCAGATGTCAGCCAGATGACTGAAGATCAGCACCTGCTCGCCGCCCATTGCGACGCCAAAGGTAAAATGTGGAGCAATTTACGTCTGTTCCGCGACGGCGATGGCTTTGCATGGATTGAACGGCGCAGCGTGCGTGAACCGCAGCTGACTGAACTGAAAAAATATGCGGTGTTCTCTAAAGTGACCATCGCGCCAGACGACGAGCGTGTGCTGCTTGGTGTTGCCGGTTTTCAGGCGCGCGCCGCGTTGGCAAATCTCTTTAGTGAACTACCTTCGAGAGAAAAACAGGTAGTCAAAGAAGGCGCGACCACGTTGCTATGGTTTGAACACCCGGCAGAACGTTTCCTGATCGTAACCGATGAAGCTACTGCCAATATGCTGACCGATAAACTGCGCGGTGAAGCGGAACTGAACAATAGCCAACAGTGGCTGGCATTAAACATTGAAGCGGGTTTTCCGGTGATTGACGCCGCCAACAGCGGGCAGTTTATCCCCCAGGCGACCAACCTCCAGGCGCTGGGCGGTATCAGCTTTAAGAAAGGCTGCTATACCGGACAAGAGATGGTGGCGCGAGCAAAATTCCGTGGTGCCAACAAACGCGCGCTCTGGTTGCTGACGGGTAGCGCCAGCCGACTGCCGGAAGCTGGTGAAGACTTAGAGCTGAAAATGGGCGAGAACTGGCGTCGTACCGGTACGGTGCTAGCTGCGGTCAAACTGGAAGATGGTCAGGTTGTGGTGCAGGTTGTCATGAATAACGATATGGAACCGGACAGCATCTTCCGCGTGCGTGACGATGCGAATACATTGCGTATCGAGCCACTGCCATATTCGCTGGAAGAGTAAATCTCTGTATCGCATCAGGCATTTATCGCCTGATGCGGCACTGGTGTGTCTTTTCAGGCCTACAAAGGCACGCCAATTACGCCTGCCCAATATACAAATAGATCGCCAGAAAGTGGCACACACTACCGCCGAGCACAAAGCCGTGCCAGATGGCATGATTGTATGGAATGCGCTTGCAGACGTAGAAAATCACCCCGAGCGAATAAACCACACCGCCTACCGCCAGTAAGGTAACGCTGCCCGCCGCGAGCTTAACTGCCATTTCATAAATTACCACCAGCGACAGCCAGCCCATCGCTAGATAGGTCACCAGAGATAAAATTTTGAATCGGTGCGCGATGGTCAGTTTAAACAGAATACCCAGCAATGCCAGGCTCCAGATAACAATCATCAACCCGCGCGCTAACGGAGAATCCAGCCCCACCAGCAAAAACGGCGTGTAGGTTCCGGCAATCAACAGATAAATGGCACAGTGGTCAAATTTCTTCAGCCACATTTTTGCCCGTTGATGGGGAATGGCGTGATAGAGCGTCGAAGCGAGGAACAGCAGGATCATACTGCCGCCATAGAGGCTGTAACTGGTTATCGCCGTGGCGCTGGCATTGAGATCCACCGCCTGAACCAGTAGCAACACCAGCCCAACGATACCAAACACCAGCCCAATGCCGTGACTGACGCTGTTGGCAATTTCCTCTGCCAGCGAATATCCCTGCTTAATGAGGGGCTTCTGAACCATAACTTACTCCGGAAAAACGTACACGCACATGTATACCTCTCCAGCGTAACTGAGAATAGTTCCAGTGAACACCTGTTAGCTAAAATAAATTCTGATTTGAGATTAATCTCCGAAAAATCATGAAATTAAATGCAAAATTTCAACTAACAGGCGTGAGTTCAATTTAAAGACATTTAAATTCAATCACATAAAACTGTGTCTGGTCGGGATAGATGTCGGCAATGACCTTTTTCAGTTCAGTCAGGGTCATATTTTCCTGCTCTGCATGTTTTTCCGTCAGCGTATCCAGCGTTACGGTTGAGGTTGCGGTGACTTCAATCGTGCAAAAATAACCGTCATCTTCAAAACGTCCGACACGAAGCACATCACCCGTTTTGAAGTGCGATTCAGACTCGTCGCGGATGGTGATGGTTTTACGCCCAGCCAGAATGTCATCCTGGAAACGTTGAAAAAAAGTGATGTCGTTTGGCTGCATGGTAATATTTCCTGTAAGAATTGACTCATCTGGAGCCTATGATAGTGAAAAAACTCACCTTACCGAAAGATTTCTTATGGGGCGGCGCAGTTGCCGCTCATCAGGTCGAAGGCGGTTGGAACAAAGGCGGCAAAGGGCCGAGCATTTGTGACGTTCTGACCGGTGGCGCACACGGCGTGCCGCGCGAAATCACCAAAGAAGTTGTGCCTGGCAAATACTATCCAAACCATGAAGCCGTTGATTTTTATGGTCACTACAAGGAGGACATCAAGCTATTTGCCGAAATGGGCTTCAAATGTTTTCGTACTTCCATCGCCTGGACGCGCATTTTTCCAAAAGGCGATGAAGCTCAGCCAAACGAAGAAGGGCTGAAGTTCTACGATGATATGATCGATGAACTGCTGAAATACAACATCGAACCGGTGATCACCCTCTCCCACTTTGAAATGCCGCTGCATCTGGTGCAGCAATATGGTAGCTGGACCAACCGTAAAGTGGTTGATTTCTTTGTCCGTTTCGCGGAAGTGGTATTTGAACGCTATAAGCATAAAGTCAAATACTGGATGACCTTCAACGAAATTAACAACCAGCGTAACTGGCGTGCACCGCTGTTCGGTTACTGCTGCTCCGGCGTGGTGTATACCGAGCATGAAAACCCGGAAGAGACGATGTATCAGGTGCTGCATCACCAGTTTGTCGCCAGCGCCCTGGCGGTGAAAGCCGCGCATCGCATCAACCCGGAGATGAAAGTCGGTTGTATGCTGGCGATGGTGCCGCTCTATCCTTACTCCTGTAACCCGGACGATGTGATGTTTGCCCAGGAGTCGATGCGCGAACGTTACGTCTTTACCGATGTGCAGTTGCGTGGCTATTACCCGTCCTATGTGTTGAACGAGTGGGAACGCCGCGGATTTAACATCAAAATGGAAGACGGCGATCTGGATGTACTGCGCGAAGGCACCTGCGATTATCTCGGCTTCAGCTATTACATGACCAACGCGGTGAAGGCCGAAGGCGGCACCGGCGATGCGATCTCTGGTTTTGAAGGCAGCGTACCGAACCCGTATGTTAAAGCGTCTGACTGGGGCTGGCAGATTGATCCGGTTGGTCTGCGTTACGCGCTTTGCGAGCTGTATGAGCGTTACCAGAAGCCGCTGTTTATTGTCGAAAACGGTTTTGGCGCTTACGACAAAGTGGAAGATGATGGCAGCATCAATGACGATTACCGCATTGACTACCTGCGCGCCCATATTGAAGAGATGAAAAAAGCGGTGACTTACGATGGCGTGGACCTGATGGGCTACACGCCGTGGGGCTGCATCGACTGTGTGTCGTTCACCACCGGGCAGTACAGCAAACGCTACGGCTTTATCTATGTGAATAAACATGACGACGGTACTGGCGATATGTCGCGTTCACGTAAGAAGAGCTTTAACTGGTACAAAGAGGTGATTGCCAGCAACGGCGAGAATCTGTAATTAGCCGATGTGCCTGATGTGCTCCGCTCATCAGGCCTGGCACTCTTTTAATATATTGAGCTCGCAATATTTTATATTACGCCTCAGCCGAAACACACAAAGCGCACTTTATTAACAAGCGAAAAAGGCGCCGAAGCGCCTTTATAAGATAGTCGAATCAGTAAATTACTGGTATTCGCTAATCGGTACGCAGGAGCAGAACAGGTTACGGTCGCCGTAAACATCATCCAGACGTTTCACGGTCGGCCAGTATTTGTCTGCCACACCTGCCGGGAATACTGCAACTTCACGACTGTACGGATGCGCCCACTCGGCGACCAGTTCGCTCTGAATGTGCGGCGCGTTCACCAGCGGGTTATCTTCCAGCGGCCAGACACCGGCTTTCACCTGGTCAATTTCTGCGCGGATAGCCAGCATCGCATCGATAAAGCGATCCAATTCCACTTTGCTTTCAGATTCAGTCGGTTCAACCATCAGCGTACCCGCCACCGGGAACGACATGGTCGGCGCGTGGAAACCGTAGTCGATCAGGCGCTTGGCAATATCCAGCTCGCTGATGCCGGTTTCTTCTTTCAGCGGGCGAATATCGAGAATACATTCGTGCGCCACGCGACCGTCGCGACCGGTATACAGCACCGGGAAGGCATCCTGCAGACGGCTGGCAATATAGTTGGCGTTAAGAATTGCCACCTGGCTTGCTTTTTTCAGCCCTTCTGCGCCCATCATGCGGATGTACATCCAGCTGATTGGCAGGATAGAGGCACTACCGAACGGTGCCGCAGAAACCGCGCCCTGACGGGTTAACATGCCTTCGATTTGCACCACGCTATGACCCGGTACAAACGGAGCCAGATGCGCTTTCACACCGATCGGTCCCATACCCGGACCACCACCGCCATGCGGAATGCAGAAAGTTTTATGCAGGTTAAGGTGGGAAACGTCCGCACCAATAAAGCCCGGCGAAGTGATGCCAACCTGGGCGTTCATGTTCGCGCCATCAAGGTAAACCTGACCGCCGAACTGATGCACGACTTCACACACTTCACGGATCGTTTCTTCATACACGCCGTGGGTGGAAGGATAGGTCACCATGATACAGGAGAGGTTATCGCCCGCCTGTTCCGCTTTCGCGCGCAGATCAGTCAGATCGATGTTGCCGTTTTTATCACACGCCACAACCACCACCTGCATTCCTGCCATATGCGCGGAAGCCGGGTTAGTGCCGTGAGCAGAGGCCGGGATCAGGCAGATATCGCGATGCCCTTCGTTGCGGCTTTCATGATAATGACGAATCGCCAGCAGGCCCGCGTATTCGCCCTGTGCGCCAGAGTTCGGCTGCATACAAACGGCGTCGTAACCGGTCAGTTTCACCAGCCAGTCAGCCAACTGCGCAATCATCTGCTGATAACCTTCGGCCTGTTCCGGCGGGCAGAACGGGTGCAGTTCGGCAAATTCCGGCCAGGTGATCGGGATCATCTCGGCGGCGGCGTTCAGTTTCATGGTGCAGGAACCCAGCGGGATCATCGCCTGATTCAGCGCCAGATCTTTACGCTCCAGCGAGTGCATATAGCGCATCATTTCGGTTTCGCTGTGGTAGCGATTAAACACCGGATGGGTGAGGATTTCGTCGTCGCGCAGCATCGCAGCCTGAATAGAGCGACTGTCGTGAGCCACGTCTTTGTCCAGTGTGTCGATGTCCAGCCCGTGGTTATCGCCCAACAGCACGCTGAAAAGCTGCATCACGTTTTCGCGCGTGGTTGTTTCATCAAGGGTGATCCCAACCGCGTTCAGAATATCGCTACGCAGGTTGATTTCAGCCGCTTCGGCACGCGCCAGCACGCCCGCTTTGTCGGCCACTTCCACACACAAAGTATCGAAATAGTGCGCATGGCGCAGCTTCAGACCTTTTTGTTGCAGGCCCGCCGCCAGGATATCGGTCAGACGGTGGATGCGGTTAGCGATACGTTTCAGGCCAACCGGGCCGTGATAAACGGCATACAGGCTGGCGATGTTTGCCAGCAGTACCTGGGAAGTACAAATGTTGGAGTTCGCTTTCTCACGACGAATATGTTGCTCGCGAGTCTGCATCGCCATGCGCAGAGCGGTGTTGCCAGCTGCATCTTTCGATACACCGATAATACGGCCCGGCATTGAGCGTTTGTATTCGTCTTTCGCCGCAAAGAATGCCGCGTGTGGGCCACCATAGCCCATCGGTACGCCAAAGCGTTGCGCCGAACCAAAAACAATATCCGCGCCCTGTTTACCCGGCGCAGTTAACAGCACCAGCGCCATAATATCGGCGGCAACGCTGACCACGATTTTGCGTGATTTCAGTTCGCTGATAAGCGCGGTGTAGTCGTGAATTTCACCAGTAGTGCCGACCTGCTGTAACAGCACGCCGAAGACGTCCTGATGGTCGAGCACTTTTTGCGCGTCATCGACAATCACTTCAAAACCAAAGGTTTCGGCACGAGTACGGACCACATCCAGCGTTTGCGGATGAACGTCAGAAGCAACAAAGAAGCGGTTGGCATTTTTCAGTTTACTGACGCGTTTCGCCATCGCCATTGCTTCGGCGGCAGCGGTGGCCTCATCCAGAAGAGAAGCCGAAGCCATATCCAGCCCGGTTAAATCCAGCGTTACCTGCTGGAAGTTGAGCAGTGCTTCAAGGCGGCCCTGGGAGACTTCAGGTTGATACGGAGTATACGCGGTATACCAGCCCGGATTTTCCAGCATGTTACGCAGGATAACCGGCGGTAGCTGCACGGCGGTGTAACCCATGCCGATGTAAGACGTAAAGCGTTTATTGCGACTGGCAATAGCCTTGAGTTCTGCCAGTGCGGCGTATTCAGTCGCCGGTGCGCCAACCTGCGGTGGTGTCGCAAGCTGAATATCTTTCGGCACAATCTGGCCGGTCAGCGCGTTTAACGATTGTGCGCCAACGGCATTCAGCATTTCTTGCTGTTGCGCGGCGTCCGGTCCGATATGGCGTTCAATAAAAGCGCCGCTGTTTTCAAGCTGGCTTAACGTCTGTGTCATGAGCGATGGTTCCTGAAACGTGCAGTGAATTGTGAACCTCTCTCCTTGCGAAGAGAGTGAGGGTGAGGCGTAAATTTCCTCACCCTGATCCTCTCCCGCAGAAGAGGAATAAAGCCGTTACTCGTCTTCTAACAATGCTTCGTATGCGGTTGCATCCAGCAGTGATTCCAGTTCGCTTTCATCGCTGGCTTTGATTTTGAAAATCCAGCCGCCTGCATACGGTTCGCTGTTCACCAGTTCCGGAGAATCGCTCAGTGCATCGTTTACCGCCACGATTTCACCGCTTACTGGCGCATAAATGTCTGACGCCGCTTTTACCGATTCGGCAACCGCGCAGTCATCGCCCGCGCTAACCGTTGCGCCCACTTCCGGTAGGTCAACAAACACCATATCGCCTAACAGCTCCTGAGCGTGTTCGGTGATGCCAACGGTGTAAGTGCCGTCGGCTTCTTTACGCAACCATTCGTGTTCTTTGCTGTATTTCAGTTCTGCTGGTACGTTGCTCATCAATCAATCTCCAAAAAAGTAAATCACGCGACGGCTTTGCCGTTACGCACAAAAACAGGTTTCGTCACTTTAACCGGCATTTCACGGTTGCGAATTTGCACAATCGCCGTTTCACCAATACCTTCCGGCACGCGCGCCAGCGCAATGCTATAACCCAGCGTTGGGGAGAAAGTACCGCTGGTGATAATGCCTTCATGCTGGTTGCCCTGCGCATCAGTAAAACGTACCGGCAGTTCATTACGCAGCACGCCTTTTTCGGTCATCACCAGACCAACCAGTTTTTCTGTGCCATGTTCACGCTGCGCTTCCAGAGCTTCACGACCGATAAAGTCACGATCTGCCGGTTCCCAGGCGATAGTCCAGCCCATATTGGCGGCTAAAGGAGAAATAGTTTCGTCCATCTCCTGGCTATACAAATTCATGCCCGCTTCCAGACGCAGCGTGTCACGCGCGCCCAGGCCACATGGCTTAACGCCAGCTTCCACCAGCGCGCGCCAGAAATCGGCCGCTTTTTCATTGGGCAGCGCAATTTCGTAGCCCGCTTCACCGGTGTAACCGGTGGTGGCAATAAACAGATCGCCCGCCTGCACGCCAAAGAACGGTTTCATCCCTTCCACCGCCTGACGCTGGGCGTCATTAAACAGTGTGGCAGCTTTTGCCTGCGCATTCGGCCCTTGTACGGCGATCATGGAAAGGTCATCACGAACAGTAATTTCGATGCCGAAAGGTTCAGCGTGTTGGGTAATCCAGGAGAGGTCTTTTTCGCGGGTGGCGGAGTTAACAACGAGGCGGAAGAAATCTTCAGTAAAGTAGTAGACGATGAGATCATCTATCACACCGCCAGAGGCATTCAACATCCCCGAGTAAAGGGCTTTGCCGCTTTTGGTGAGCTTCGCCACATCGTTCGCCAGCAGATAACGTAGAAACTCCCGGGTGCGGCTGCCGCGAAGATCGACGATGGTCATATGTGACACATCAAACATTCCGGCATCGGTACGTACCGCATGATGTTCGTCGATTTGCGAACCGTAATGCAGCGGCATCATCCAGCCGTGGAAATCCACCATGCGAGCGCCGCAAAGCGTGTGTTGTTCGTACAAAGGAGTCTGTTGTGCCATCTTGTCCTCATTGAATAAGCGGGGCTGACAACTTTTCCATGGCGAAATTATCACCACGAAACCCAGCATCGGAGCCACTCCCGGTCCCCAACGCAATCGTTCTCTTTTGCCTGAACTTACCACCGAAACAGACTGTTAACCATAAGGTAAAATTGATCATCACATTAGCTTATGGTTAAAAAATGCAAAAATCGCAACAGAATAAAAAACCAAAAAACACGCCTTTTTCTATAAAAAGATGATGTGATGAGAAAGTTAATTTGAATAAGACAATATTAAGCGCTAAAAAAATGTCAAAAAACACTAAATCAAAAAACCATAACATTAGAAAATATAATGCGAAAACGGAGGTTAAATTAGTTTATTTCAAATGAGGAAAATCCCCCGGCGAAAAAACCGGGAGATGAAAGTGTGATGGGTATCAAATAAACAGCAGAAGAGAAATATTTAACGCAGCCATTCAGGTAAATCGTTTAATCCCATTGCCTGACGAATAAGTTGTGGCTTAACGCCAGGAAGCGTATCAGCCAGTTTCAGACCAATATCACGCAGCAATTTTTTCGCCGGATTAGCCCCGGAAAACAGATCGCGGAATCCCTGCATACCAGCCAGCATCAGCGCCGCGCTGTGCTTGCGGCTACGCTCATAGCGACGCAGGTAAATGTACTGCCCGATGTCTTTACCCTGACGATGCAACCGTTTCAGTTCAGCAATCAGCTCTGCAGCATCCATAAAGCCGAGATTTACCCCCTGCCCCGCCAGCGGGTGAATAGTATGCGCAGCGTCGCCCACCAGCGCCAGACGGTGTGCGGCAAACTGGCGCGCATAACGCCCCGTCAGCGGGAACACCTGACGCTCGCTCTCAACCTTGCATAAGCCCAGGCGATTATCAAAAGCGATATTTAACGCGCGATTAAATTCGTCTTCACTAGCCTGCTGCATCCGCTGCGCTTCCTCTGGCGACAATGACCAGACAATCGAGCAAAGATGCGGATCGCTAAGCGGTAAAAAGGCCAGAATGCCTTCGCCATGGAAAACCTGCCGCGCCACCGCATCATGCGGTTCTTCCGTGCGAATGGTCACCACCAGCGCGTGATGCTGATAATCCCAGAAAGTCAGCGGAATATCGGCTTTGTTGCGCAACCAGGAATTAGCGCCGTCTGCGCCAATCACCAGACGCGCCGTTAACATGCTGCCATCTTTCAACGTCAGGAAGGTTTCATTTTCTCCCCAGGCGACCTGCTGTAATTCTGCGGGGGCCAACAGAGTGATATCTGACGACTGCCGGGCTTTGTTCCACAGCGCGTAGTGAATCACTGAATTTTCAACGATATGCCCAAGATGGCTATAGCCCATGCTTTGATCGTCAAACGAGATGTGACCAAAACTGTCTTTATCCCACACTTCCATACCGTGATAGCAACAGGCCCTACGAGAGAGAATGTCTTGCCAGACGCCAAGACGGGTGAGTAATTTTTCGCTGGCGGCATTGATAGCCGAAACGCGCAGTTGTGGTGGTGCATCCGCCGCCAGAGGTTCCGGTACGCGCTGCTCCAGTACGGCAACGCGTAAGCCGCTACCCTGTAAGCCGCAGGCAACCGCCAGCCCGACCATGCCGCCGCCAACAATGGCTACATCAACACTTTGCATTGTTTATTCCTTAGAACCGCCTTCAACGCGCCACCCAACCAAGAGTGCGCTGCGCCAGCACATCGCGTGCCGGGGTAAATAATTCCATCGTCATCAGCCCGATGTTGCGCCCGACAACCAGCGGCGTCCAACGGTTGGCAAAAAGATGTACAAGGCTGTCCGTGACGCCGATGGTTGCTTCGCGATCGCTCTGTCGACGCTGCTGATAACGGCACAATACGCCGTAATCACCCATGTCTTCTCCGCGCTCCTGCGCCTGAGTCAGGGTTTCCGCAAGGCTCATGACATCACGCATACCGAGGTTAAATCCTTGCCCGGCGATGGGGTGCAGAGTTTGCGCCGCATTGCCCACCAGCACGGTACGATGGGTAATAGGTTTGGCGGCGCGGGTTAACGCCAGCGGATAAGCACTGCGTTTACCGGCATGAGTAATTTCCCCAAGTCGCCAGCCAAAGGCCGACTGGAGTTCACGGCAAAACTTCTCGTCGCTCCACGATAGCACCTCTTCGCGCCGTTCCAGTGGATGACACCAGACCAGCGAACAGCGTCCGTCAGACATCGGCAACATCGCCAGCGGGCCATATTGTGTAAAGCGTTCAAAAGCGCGCCCTTCATGCGCAACGGAAGTCGCAACGTTGGCAATCACAGCCAGTTGTTCGTAAGGCTCCTGCTGCCAGTCAACGCCGCACACGGTGGCTAACGCTGAATGGGTGCCATCAGCGGCTACCAGCACGCGGCCCGTCAGCGTCTCGCCACTCTCCAGCGTCACTTCAACGAGGCTCTGAGTACGGGCAACGTTAGCCACGCGATCAGGGCAATGCAGCGTTACGCCAGGTGCTTTGCGCAGCAATGCAAACAGCCGTTGCCCGACATTGTGCAATTCGACAACCTGCCCCAGCGCCGCCAGTTGGTAATCTTCTGCGGCAAGGGTGACAAATCCAGCGTGACCACGATCGCTGACATGCACTGTGGTGATGGCAGTTGCGCAATCAGCCAGAGATTGCCAGACGCCGATGCGCGCCAGTTGCTGACAGGTACCCGCCGCCAGCGCAATAGCTCGTCCATCAAAGCCCGGATGCGCATGTGACTCTGGCGCGGTCGCTTCAATCAAATGTACTGACAGCGCCCCGTGACTTAACCGGGAAATAGCCAGCGCCAGCGTCGCGCCCGCCATGCCGCCACCGACGATGATTACACTCATTGCTTTCTCGCAGCTGCCATCAACGCTTCGATTTCTTCCGGCTTTTTCACCACGCTGGCGGTGAGGTTTTCATTACCGGTTTCGGTAATCACAATATCGTCTTCAATACGAATGCCGATACCGCGATACTGTTCTGGCACTTCTGCATCCGGCGCAATATACAGCCCTGGTTCTACGGTCAGTACCATACCCGGTTCCAGAATACGCGAGCGATCCTGACCATAAACACCAACGTCATGAACATCCAGCCCTAACCAGTGGCTAAGGCCATGCATAAAGAAAGGACGATGGGCGTTCTGAGCGATAAGTTCATCAACATCACCTTTCAGGATGCCGAGTTTTACCAGACCGCTAACCATGATGCGCACCACTTCACCAGTGACTTCCTGAATGGAAGTTCCCGGACGATACAGGCGCAGGCTGGTTTCAAGAGACTCCAGCACAATGTCATAGATTTCACGCTGAGCCTGAGTGAATTTGCCGTTGACCGGGAAGGTGCGGGTAATGTCGCCAGCGTAACCTTTGTATTCACAACCCGCGTCAATCAACACCAGGTCACCGTCACGCAGTTCACACTCGTTTTCGGTGTAGTGCAAAATGCAGCCGTTTTCACCGCTGCCAACAATGGTGTTATAGGAAGGGTAACGCGCACCGTGGCGGTTAAATTCGTGGTGAATTTCGCCTTCCAGATGGTACTCGAACATCCCCGGACGGCATTTTTCCATCGCCCGTGTATGCGCCAGTGCGGTGATTTCACCCGCGCGGCGAAGTACGGCAATCTCTTCTGGTGATTTGAACAGGCGCATTTCATGAACAACAGGACGCCAGTCGATCATCGTTGCCGGTGCGGTGAGATTTTGCCGCGAACCTTTACGCAGTTTCTCAAGCGCGCTGTTCACGATTTCATCAGCATATGCATGTTCGCCCTGGGCGTGGTAAACCACATCCAGACCATTAAGTAGTTGATAAAGTTGCTGATTGATTTCGCTGAATGCCAGTGCGCGGTCAACGCCCAGTTTCTCTGGCGCGGCATCCTGGCCTAAGCGACGACCAAACCAGATCTCTGCCGTCAGGTCGCGAACGCGGTTAAACAAAACGCTGTGGTTATGAGTGTCATCGCTTTTAATCAGCACCAGCACCGCTTCCGGTTCGTTAAAGCCGGTGAAGTACCAGAAGTCACTGTTCTGACGATAGGGGTATTCGCTGTCGGCGCTACGTGTTACTTCTGGTGCAGCAAAAATCAGCGCGGCGCTGCCGGGTTGCATTTGCTCTACCAGGGCCTGACGGCGACGCTGAAATTCTTGCCGGGATATATCACTCATAACACTCTCCTTACGTTTTTTGTTTTTAGTGTAGAGTCGGTTTTTGTACTTCTGGCGCGGTCGGTTGCGGATGAGTAAAGGTGTCGTGGCATAACAGCGCGGCAACACGGACGTACTCGATGATCTCTTCAAGCGACATTTCAAGCTCTTCCTGATCTTCGTCTTCGTCGTAACCCAACTGCGCGATGTTACGCAGATCGTCGATGGCTTCACCGGTTTCGCCGGTCACTTTGTCCAGCTTCGGTTGCGTAACGCCAAGACCAAGCAGGAAGTGATTGACCCAACCAGCCAGCGCATCAGCCCGATCGAAAACGCTGACATCATCGCCATCAGGCAGATAAAGCTGAAAAAGGAAGCCGTCATCCTGCAGGGCATCGCTGGTGGCAGAGTGCATTTTGCGCAGTGCCTGTGCCAGCTCATGACCGAAAGCCATGCCTTCGTTCGTCAGGTCGTGAAGTAGCGGCAGCCATGAGCTGTCATCGTTACCGCCACATATCATCCCACTGATTAAACCATGCATCTCAGCAGGGGTCAGACCCGTCCCTTGTTGGTTCAGATACTGGTTCATTTCGTTGTAACCAGGCATTTCGTTCTGTATAGACATAAGCATTCGTCGTCAAAGGGAGGAATATTCATGATATGCTACCACTTTGGGCCCTGGTGGACCAGAAAAGGGCTTGTCTCTTCTCATCAGGGTAGCTATAGTGTCGCCCCTTCGCAGACCATGGGTCTAAAGACGAAGGCAGCGCAGTCAATCAGCAGGAAGGTGGCATGTCTGCACAACCCGTCGATATCCAAATTTTTGGCCGTTCACTGCGTGTGAACTGCCCGCCTGACCAAAGGGATGCGTTGAATCAGGCAGCGGACGATCTGAACCAACGGTTGCAAGATCTGAAAGAACGCACTAGAGTCACAAATACTGAACAGTTGGTCTTCATTGCCGCATTGAATATCAGCTATGAGTTAGCGCAAGAAAAAGCGAAGACTCGTGACTACGCGGCAAGTATGGAACAGCGTATTCGGATGCTGCAGCAGACCATAGAACAAGCGTTACTTGAACAAGGTCGCATCACCGAAAAAACTAACCAAAACTTTGAATGACACTTTTCGGTTTACTGTGGTAGAGTAACCGTGAAGACAAAATTTCTCTGAGATGTTCGCAAGCGGGCCAGTCCCCTGAGCCGATATTTCATACCACAAGAATGTGGCGCTCCGCGGTTGGTGAGCATGCTCGGTCCGTCCGAGAAGCCTTAAAACTGCGACGACACATTCACCTTGAACCAAGGGTTCAAGGGTTACAGCCTGCGGCGGCATCTCGGAGATTCCCTTCTTACCTGGCACCAGCCATGACGCAACTACCAGAACTCCCACTGACATTATCCCGACAAGAAATCCGCAAAATGATTCGGCAACGTCGTCGTACGTTAACGCCGGAACAACAGCAGGAAATGGGTCAACAAGCCGCTACCCGGATGATGACGTATCCCCCAGTGGTGATGGCGCATACGGTCGCTGTATTCCTCTCTTTTGATGGCGAACTCGACACCCAGCCACTCATAGAACAACTCTGGCGCGCCGGTAAGCGCGTATATCTTCCAGTTTTGCATCCCTTTAGTGCCGGTAACTTGCTGTTCCTGAATTACCATCCGCAAAGCGAACTGGTGATGAACAGGTTGAAGATCCACGAGCCAAAACTGGACGTGCGCGATGTGCTTCCCCTTTCCCGGTTAGATGTATTGATCACGCCGCTGGTGGCTTTTGATGAATACGGTCAACGCTTGGGAATGGGCGGTGGTTTTTATGATCGGACCTTACAAAACTGGCAGCACTATAAAATGCAACCGGTGGGTTATGCGCATGATTGCCAGTTAGTAGAAAAACTCCCAGTGGAGAAATGGGATATTCCACTGCCTGCGGTGGTTACACCGTCGAAAGTCTGGGAATGGTAAGGGCGATACATCCCGCATCGCCCTGATTGACATCGTTGATTCTTTGACCTAATTTAGTGAGTAAGGGTAAGGGAGGATGACTCCTCCCCTGAGACTGACTGTTAATAAGCTGGGAAACTTATGAGTAACAGTACAATCAGTATGATGACAAGTCGCATCATAACCCTTCTCCTTCAAGCCCTCGCTTCGGTGAGGGCTTTACCGTTACAGCCCCATGCTGCCCTGCCATCGTAAATCCCCATTAAATAAACACAACGCATTGATCTGACTTTGATTTATTTTCTGGAGCAGACTCGCAATGTAGAATGCGCAATGCGGCAACGGTGTGGAGAAGGGATAAAAAAAACGGGCAAGTCAGTGACCTGCCCGTTGATTTTCAGAGAAGGGGATTTAGTACAGCAGACGAGCGCGAATGGTACCCGGAATAGCTTTCATTGCCTGCAGCGCTTTTTCGGCAACGTCTTCGTCGGCTTCAATATCAATAACTACATAACCCATCTGGGCGGAAGTTTGCAGATATTGCGCGGCGATGTTGACGCCCTGCTCGGCAAAAATTTTGTTGAGCGCAGTCAGCACACCCGGACGGTTTTCGTGGATGTGCATCAGACGACGACCACCGTGCAGTGGCAGCGAGACTTCCGGGAAGTTCACCGCAGAGAGCGTTGAACCATTATCAGAATACTTGATCAATTTACCCGCAACTTCCAGACCGATATTCTCCTGCGCTTCCTGAGTCGAACCACCAATGTGTGGCGTCAGAAGGACATTGTCGAATTCACACAGCGGAGAGGTAAATGGATCGCTATTGGTCGCCGGTTCCGTCGGGAATACGTCGATTGCCGCCCCTGCCAGATGTTTGCTCGCCAGCGCGTCACACAGCGCTGGAATATCCACCACAGTACCGCGCGAAGCATTAATCAGCAGCGAGCCGGGTTTCATTAGCGAAATCTCTTTCGCGCCCATCATATTTTTGGTGGACGGATTCTCTGGTACATGCAGACTCACCACATCGCTCATATTCAGCAGGTCAGAAAGATGCTGTACCTGAGTGGCGTTGCCCAGCGGCAGTTTGTTTTCAATATCATAAAAGTAAACATACATTCCCAGCGATTCAGCCAGAATGCCCAATTGCGTACCAATATGACCGTAGCCGATGATACCCAGCTTTTTGCCGCGCGCTTCAAAAGAACCCGCCGCCAGTTTGTTCCACACGCCACGATGCGCTTTAGCATTGGCTTCGGGCACGCCGCGCAATAGCAGCAGCAGTTCGCCAATCACCAGCTCCGCAACAGAGCGCGTATTTGAGAACGGTGCGTTAAATACCGGGATCCCGCGCTTTGCCGCCGCATCCAGATCAACCTGGTTTGTTCCGATACAGAAACAGCCAATAGCGACCAGTTTTTCTGCGGCGTTGATCACGTCTTCAGTCAGATGGGTACGGGATCGCAGGCCGATGAAGTGGGCATCGCGGATGGATTCTTTTAATTGTTCATCATCCAGCGCGCCTTTGTGAAATTCGATGTTGGTGTAACCAGCTGCACGAAGGCTTTCCAGCGCCTTTTGGTGCACGCCTTCTACCAGCAGAAACTTAATCTTGTCTTTCTCCAGCGATACCTTTGCCATTTACCCAATCCTGTCTTTTGAAATGTTGTGTGCGGATTTGCATCCGCCTTTCAACATATCAAAAAATAATATTGCGGCAATATGAACGTTTGCGTCGCGATGTTGAGGAAATATCACGCAAAAGTATTTCTTGGATGAATATGCTGGTTTAGAAGATTTATTTAGAGCAATCGACAATTGCCAGGTAAAAACGTGACACATGTCACCAAATTTAATGAAGAGAATTTTTTTAACGGGGGAGGTTCCCCCGTCAGATCATTTCACAATAGTTTTGACACCGTCAGGTGTGCCAATCAGCGCAACGTCCGCGCCACGGTTAGCAAACAAACCAACAGTCACCACGCCAGGAATCGCATTTATGGCGTTTTCCATCGCTATCGGGTCAAGGATTTCCATGCCGTGGACGTCGAGGATCACGTTGCCGTTATCGGTCACTACGCCCTGACGGTATTCCGGACGACCGCCCAGTTTCACCAGCTGGCGCGCCACTGCACTACGTGCCATCGGGATAACTTCTACTGGCAGCGGGAATTTGCCCAGAATATCAACCTGCTTGGAAGCGTCTGCAATACAGATAAATTTTTCCGCAACCGAAGCAATGATTTTTTCACGGGTCAGCGCCGCGCCGCCGCCTTTGATCATTTGCATGTGGCCGTTGATTTCATCTGCGCCATCAACGTAGATGCCAAGGCTGTCGACTTCGTTGAGATCAAAAACGTGAATGCCGAGGCTTTTCAGTTTTTCAGTGGAAGCATCTGAACTGGAAACGGCCCCTTCAATCTGGCCTTTCATTGTACCGAGTGCGTCAATAAAGTGTGCGGCGGTGGAACCTGTACCTACACCAACAATGGTGCCGGGCTGAACATACTGAAGTGCCGCCCATCCTACTGCTTTTTTCAATTCATCCTGCGTCATGATCGTTTCGCCTGTGGTATGAAATTTCACACGCATTATATACAAAAAAAGCGATTCAGACCCCGTTGGCAAGCCGCGTGGTTAACTCATCCATAAAATATCGCGCAAATGGCGGGCATCCCCTTTCGCCCCGCAAATAAAGCATACAACGGTCTGGGGATGCCGCTCCACGGTGCAAACAGGCGCACCAGTTCCCCGTTCGCAAGCCCCTGTTTACAGGCAAACTGAGGCAATAACGCCACGCCATTCAACACAACCAGGGCGCGAACTCGCTGAGCGAAATGCATTAGCGCAAATCCCTGATCTTTTAAGCTGCGCGTTAACCACTGATACAAATGTTACCCGCCAACGGCTTCGGTATATGCAACCCGACACAAAATTGTGTCATAGTGCAGGAAAAAGCATTTACCAGGAGCAGACAACAGCAATGAAACGCCCGGACTACAGAACATTACAGGCACTGGATGCGGTGATACGTGAACGAGGATTTGAGCGCGCGGCACAAAAGCTGTGCATTACACAATCAGCCGTCTCACAGCGCATTAAGCAACTGGAAAATATGTTCGGGCAGCCGCTGTTAGTGCGTACCGTACCGCCGCGCCCGACGGAACAAGGGCAAAAACTGTTGGCGCTACTACGCCAGGTGGAGCTGCTGGAAGAAGAGTGGCTGGGCGATGAACAAACCGGTTCGACTCCGCTGCTGCTTTCACTGGCGGTCAACGCCGACAGTCTGGCGACGTGGTTGCTTCCGGCACTGGCTCCTGTGTTGGCTGATTCGCCCATCCGCCTCAACTTGCAGGTAGAAGATGAAACCCGCACTCAGGAACGTCTGCGTCGCGGCGAAGTGGTCGGCGCAGTGAGTATTCAACATCAGGCGCTGCCGAGTTGTCTTGTCGATAAACTCGGTGCGCTCGACTATCTGTTCGTCAGCTCAAAACCGTTTGCCGAAAAATATTTCCCTAACGGCGTAACGCGTTCGGCATTACTGAAAGCGCCAGTGGTCGCGTTTGACCATCTTGACGATATGCACCAGGCCTTTTTGCAGCAAAATTTCGATCTGCCTCCTGGCAGCGTACCCTGCCATATCGTTAATTCTTCGGAAGCGTTCGTGCAACTTGCTCGTCAGGGCACCACCTGCTGTATGATCCCGCACCTGCAAATCGAGAAAGAGCTGGCCAGCGGCGAACTGATTGACTTAACGCCAGGGCTATTTCAACGCCGGATGCTCTACTGGCACCGCTTTGCTCCTGAAAGCCGCATGATGCGTAAAGTCACTGATGCGTTGCTCGATTATGGTCACAAAGTTCTTCGTCAGGATTAATCCATCAAATAACGCCTGATAGCACATATCAGGCGTTATCCTCACTTCTTTTTGTATTCCTTGAATCACATCACAAAATAGACAAATCTCAGGCGGCAAAAAACGACGTCTGAATGCATTTTTTTGCTGGCGACAAACCCACGTAAAAAGCTCACCGTAAGCGCAAATACCCTCATTTTGATTGCGTTTTACGGAGCAAATAATGTCTAACGTGCAGGAGTGGCAACAGCTTGCCAACAAGGAATTGAGCCGTCGGGAGAAAACTGTCGACTCGCTGGTTCAGCAAACCGCGGAAGGGATCGCCATCAAGCCGCTGTATACCGAAGCCGATCTCGATAATCTGGAGGTGACGGGTACCCTTCCTGGTTTGCCACCCTACGTTCGTGGCCCGCGTGCCACTATGTATACCGCCCAACCGTGGACCATCCGTCAGTATGCTGGTTTCTCGACAGCAAAAGAGTCCAACGCTTTTTATCGCCGTAACCTGGCCGCCCACCGAGGCTACGACTCCGATAACCCACGCGTGGCGGGCGACGTCGGCAAAGCGGGCGTCGCTATCGACACCGGGGAAGATATGAAAGTCCTGTTCGACCAGATCCCGCTGGATAAAATGTCGGTTTCGATGACCATGAATGGCGCAGTGCTACCAGTACTGGCGTTTTATATCGTCGCCGCAGAAGAGCAAGGTGTTACATCCGATAAACTGACCGGCACCATTCAGAACGATATCCTCAAAGAGTACCTCTGCCGCAATACCTATATTTACCCGCCAAAACCGTCAATGCGTATTATCGCAGACATCATCGCCTGGTGTTCCGGCAACATGCCGCGATTTAATACCATCAGTATCAGCAGTTACCACATGGGTGAAGCGGGTGCCAACTGCGTGCAGCAGGTAGCATTTACGCTCGCCGATAGGATTGAGTACATCAAAGCAGCAATCTCCGCCGGGCTGAAAATTGATGACTTCGTCCCTCGCCTGTCGTTTTTCTTCGGCATTGGCATGGATCTGTTTATGAACGCCGCCATGTTGCGTGCGGCACGTTATTTATGGAGCGAAGCGGTCAGTGGATTTGGCGCACAGGATCCGTATAACAACGTTATCCGCACCACCATTGATCATTGTGCACATCCTATGTGTCGGGATTATCTGCATCGCTATCTGGAAAATGCGTCCGGCGGACATATTCACCACGATCTTCAGCAATATGCTGAAGCATCGTGGCGGTATAACGATGATTTCTGATTGAATAAAGATATTCCTGCATATACATCGGCCTGTGCGGCGCATCAAAATATTTCAGCGTTGACGGATTCACCAGTCGCCAGGCAAAATGCGGGATCACCGTCAGAAAATGTCCGCGCTCCACGGCGCTGATTTTGGCCATAAAACTGTAGGGACGATAAATAATGGTGGGATTGATCCCACAAGGTCGCATATTCGCATCAATCATTGCTTCGAAGTTGGCCCGGTTCTGAAAGCGCATTTGCAGCCAGGGTAGCTCCTGAAGCAGCTCTTGCTCTTGTCGCTCTTCATAACGGCGAGAAACGAGAAAGCCCAATCGCAGCGGTGGTAGTTCACTGATAGTCAGGTTTTCCAGTTCCTGAACTCGTGCAGATACATGCTGTGGGGAGATTATAAAATCTAACTGACGGTCAAAAAGATTATCGATAACGCCATTTTCGCTGAACTCAACTGGCTGGATGGTCACGCCTTCGTACTTATCTCCGAGACTAATCAACTGATCAAAAATAATGGTCGGATAAGTATTATCTATGCCTATCACAATGTCTCGTGAACAACGTCCTGAGTTATGGATTTCATTATCAATCGCAGAAAGTCGTTGATAAACCGGGAACAGTTTTTGATACAGTTCCTGTCCGGCTTTATTGAGGCTGATATTATTATCTTTGCGGGTAAATAGCGTATAGCCAATTTGTTCTTCCAGCGCGGCAATGCTTTTGCCAAATCGCGAAGCCGTCATATGGATTTTTTCTGCCGCCCGGGCAATATTATTGGTTTGCGCTAATAAAATGAAATTGCGCATCTTTTTCGAAATAAAAATGTCCATCCCCCCTCTCCCGCATCCTTGTCCGCTTAACCGTTTCAGTCAGCCTATCCTTGATGAAACCGCGAGCAAAGATAGGTGATTACGTCATGGTTTTACAGAAAAAGGAGGCAATATCGGGTAAAGGCATTAGCCCGACGAATACGTCGGGCTACAAGTATTAATGTGCAGCAGGTGTTTTAGCGGGGGGTTGATCCACAGGTTCTAACTGGAAGACTACATCGACCTGATCATCAAACTGAATAGCGGCCTGCTCGTAAGTTTCCTGTGCGGACACCGGTGCAGCATCAGCTTTCATCATCCGCACCATTGGGCTGGGCTGATAGTTGGAAACATGATAACGCACGCTATATACCGGCCCGAGTTTGCGATTAAAGCCATTCGCCAGTTCCTGCGCCTGATGAATCGCGTTATCAATCGCTGCCTTACGCGCTTTGTCTTTATAGGCATCCGGCTGCGCCACGCCCAGCGACACAGAACGAATTTCGTTAAGACCCGCCTTTAGCGCGCCGTCCAGCAAGGAATTCAGTTTGTCTAACTGACGGAGCGTGACTTCCACCGTTCTCACTGCGCGGTAGCCTTTCAGGATACTTTTACCATCCTGATAATCATAATCTGGCTGAGTGCGTAAGTTCGCTGAGCTGATATCTTTTTTCGCGATCTGATTGAGCTCAAGGAAGGAAATGTATTGTGCGACGCGCTCATCTGCCTGTTTCTTGGCAGTAGCGGCATCCTTCGCGGCCACGTTAACTTCAATCGCAAGAGTGGCAATGTCTGGCACCGCATCCACGCTTGCCGTACCGGAGGTGACAATATGCGGTCCATCCGGCAATTCGTTAGCCTGCGCTGCCATCCCGCTAATACCCATTAATGCCGCCAGGGCGATAACTTTGAACTTCACGTTAGTCTCTCCGTGTTAATTGACTTGCCCAAAATTCAGGATCTCTGGAGGCAAGCTTAGCGCCTCTGTTTTATTTTTCCATCAGATAGCGCCTAACTGAACAAGGCTTGTGCATGAGCAATACCGTCTCTCGCCAGCTGCAAGGCAATAAACCACATAACACATCCCACTACCAGATTGATAATGCGCTGTGATTTTGCCGTGCGCAGGCGCGGTGCCAGCCAGGCTGCGAGAATAGCCAGACCAAAGAACCACAGGAAAGAGGCGCTAATTGTTCCGAGCGCAAACCAACGTTTTGGTTCCACATCAAGTTGCCCGCCAAGGCTGCCCAGCACAACAAAAGTATCCAGGTAAACATGCGGATTCAGCCAGGTCACTGCCAACATGGTGGCGATAATTTTCCATCTGCCTTGTTTCAGGACTTCGGCACTGGCTAACTCAATGTTACTGCTCATTGCTGTTTTAAAAGCGCCAAAACCATACCACAGCAAGAAGGCTACGCCGCCCCAGGTGACCAGCGCCAGCAACCACGGCGACTGCATCAATAACGCGCTGCCACCAAAAATCCCCGCACAAATCAGGACCAAATCGCTGATAGCACAAAGTAAGGCAATCATAATGTGGTACTGACGACGAATGCCCTGATTCATCACAAAAGCATTTTGTGGACCGAGCGGTAGGATCATAGCTGCGCCAAGTGCAAGACCTTGAAAGTAATAAGAAAACACGTTGGATATTCCGAATTAAGTATCTGATGCAGAGACTATATCGCGGGATTGTTATTAGCGGAAATTGATAATATTAATTGGCAATCAGAAAAACTAATAAGAGAGAGGCCAGAGAGTATTATCTGGCCTCAGCGTTGATTACGCAGCTTTGTCTTCTTTCACCCGCTTAAAGTTCACATCCATTTGCGGGTACGGGAAGCTGATACCGGCGGCATCAAATTCACGTTTAATACGCTCCAGCACATCCCAGTACACGTTTTGCAGATCGCCGCTGTTGCTCCAGACGCGGACCACGAAATTAATCGACGATGCGCCAAGTTCGTTCAGACGCACAGTCATTTCGCGATCTTTCAAAATGCGATCTTCAGACTGGATAATATCGGTCAGGATCTGCTTAACCTGATCGATATCGGAATCATACGCCACGCCAATAATAAATTCGTTACGGCGAGCTGGCTCGCGGGAGAAATTAATAATATTCCCGGCAATAATTTTACCGTTCGGAATAACGATAATTTTACCGTCTGCAGTACGCATGGTGGTGGAGAAAATCTGCACACTCAGCACAGTACCGGCTACGCCGCCGAGGTCAACATATTCTCCGGCACGGAACGGGCGGAACATGACAAGTAACACGCCAGCGGCCAGGTTAGACAGTGACCCCTGCAAAGCCAGACCAACAGCTAAACCTGCGGCACCGAGTACAGCAATGACTGACGCTGTTTGTACGCCCACGCGTCCCAGTGCTGCGATTAGCGTAAAGGCGATAATTCCGTAACGGACTAATGCAGAAAGAAAATCAGCAACAGTGGCATCGATTTTACGGGAGATCATCAGGCGATTCACCGCGTTGGAAATCATCCGCGCGATAATCAAACCAACGATGATGATCGCGAGTGCCGCCACGATGTTTACTGCATAACTTAGCAGCAGCGCCTGGTTAGCCACCAGCCAGCTTCCCGCGCCGTTTATGCTATCGACAACATTCAAATCTTCCATTCAATATTCCTTTTCAACTGACTCAAAATGGAGAAATACACTCCGCCGCCTTATGACGGACAGTCTGACAAGGGTAAACAATAAAGCATAATTTTGCCAAATAGATCACAGATTTCTCATCTGTATCACCTTGCTTTTGGCGAAAAAAAGACCCGCAGAGCGGGCCTTGAGATAAGCAGAAAGGAATATCTTACAGAACGTCGATCGCGTTCAGTTCCTGGAATGCTTTTTCCAGACGAGCGATCATCGAAGTCTGACCGGCACGCAGCCATACGCGCGGATCGTAGTATTTCTTGTTCGGCTGATCTTCGCCTTTCGGGTTGCCCAGCTGGCCTTGCAGGTAAGCTTCGTTTTCTTTGTAGTAGTTCAGAACACCTTCCCAGGTTGCCCATTGGGTATCGGTATCGATGTTCATTTTCACTACGCCGTAGCTTACGGAGTCTTTGATTTCCTGAGCAGTAGAACCGGAACCACCGTGGAATACGAAGTTCAGGCTGTTGTGCGGCAGGTTGTGTTTCTTAGAAACATATTCCTGAGAGTCGCGCAGGATGGTCGGAGTCAGAACAACGTTACCCGGCTTGTAAACACCGTGTACGTTACCGAAGGACGCAGCGATGGTGAAACGCGGGCTGATTTTGCTCAGCTCGGTGTATGCGTAATCAACGTCTTCCGGCTGGGTGTACAGTGCAGAAGCGTCCATGTGGCTGTTGTCCACGCCGTCTTCTTCACCACCGGTGCAACCCAGTTCGATTTCCAGAGTCATGCCGATTTTGGACATGCGCTCCAGGTATTTAGAGCAGATTTCAATGTTCTCTTGCAGAGATTCTTCAGACAGGTCAATCATGTGAGAAGAGAACAGCGGCTTACCGGTAGCAGCGAAGTGTTTTTCACCCGCGTCCAGCAGACCGTCGATCCACGGCAGCAGTTTCTTCGCGCAGTGGTCGGTGTGCAGGATAACCGGAACACCATAATGTTCAGCCATCTGGTGAACGTGATGCGCACCAGAGATCGCACCCAGGATAGCAGCGCCCTGCGGAACGTCAGATTTCACGCCTTTACCAGCGATAAAAGAAGCACCACCGTTGGAGAACTGAACGATAACCGGCGCTTTAACTTTAGCTGCGGTTTCCAGTACGGCGTTGATGGAGTCAGTACCGACGCAGTTTACTGCTGGCAGTGCGAAGTTGTTTTCTTTTGCTACCTGGAAAACTTTCTGTACGTCATCACCAGTAATTACGCCAGGTTTTACGAAATCAAAAATCTTAGACATGTCTCTTGTCCTGTATCGTCGGGCCTTATACTCGTCATACTTCAAGTTGCATGTGCTGCGTCTGCGTTCGCTCACCCCAATCACTTATTTATGTAAGCTCCTGGGGATTCACTCTCTTGTCGCCTTCCTGCAACTCGAATTATTTAGAGTATGAAAAAGTGCGTGCTCTAAAAGCGCGCTGAAACAAGAGCAGGTTTCCCTGCCCTGTGATTTTTTACTTCTTAGCGCGCTCTTCGAGCATCGCTACTGCAGGCAGTACTTTACCTTCCACGAATTCGAGGAATGCGCCGCCGCCAGTGGAGATGTAGGAGATTTTGTCAGCAATGCCGAACAGGTCGATTGCTGCCAGAGTGTCGCCGCCGCCAGCGATGGAGAACGCTTCGCTGTCTGCGATAGCGTTAGCCACGATTTCAGTACCTTTGCGGAAGTTCGGGAATTCGAACACGCCAACCGGACCGTTCCACAGAATGGTTTTCGCATTCTTCAGGATTTCAGCCAGTTCCTGAGCGGAAGCATCACCGATATCCAGGATCTGCTCGTCAGCTTTCACATCGTTAACAGATTTCAGGGTAGCCGGTGCAGTTTCAGAGAACTCGGTTGCTACGCGAACATCAGACGGAACCGGGATGTTGCAGGTGGTCAGCAGACGTTTAGCTTCGTCAACCAGGTCAGCTTCGTACAGGGATTTACCCACATCGTGGCCTTGTGCCGCGATAAAGGTGTTAGCGATACCACCGCCAACGATCAGCTGGTCAGCGATTTTAGACAGGGAGTCCAGAACGGTCAGTTTGGTAGATACTTTAGAACCACCAACGATAGCCACCATCGGGCGAGCAGGTTCTTTCAGTGCTTTACCCAGCGCGTCCAGTTCAGCTGCCAGCAGCGGGCCTGCGCACGCAACGTCAGCGAATTTACCGATACCGTGAGTAGAAGCCTGCGCGCGGTGAGCAGTACCGAATGCGTCCATTACGAACACGTCACACAGTGCAGCGTATTTTTTGGACAGAGTTTCGTCATCTTTCTTCTCGCCTTTGTTGAAGCGAACGTTTTCCAGAACAACCAGTTCACCTTCAGCAACGTCAACGCCGTCGAGGTAATCTTTAACCAGACGAACCGGGTTAGACAGTTTGTCTTTCAGGTAGTTAACAACCGGCAGCAGAGAGAATTCTTCGTTGTACTCGCCTTCGGTAGGACGACCCAGGTGGGAAGTTACCATCACTTTTGCGCCTTGTTTCAGGGCCAGTTCGATGGTCGGCAGAGAAGCACGGATACGCGCGTCGCTGGTTACTTTCCCGTCTTTTACTGGTACGTTCAGATCCGCACGGATAAATACACGTTTCCCAGCAAGATCCAGATCGGTCATCTTAATTACAGACATGGTGAATCCTCTCGTTGATTCTAAAAGTTTTGCAGACGCTGCTTGCGTCTTACCTGAAAGCAACAGTAGCCATAGCTAACGTCGTGTCGAGCATTCGGTTAGCAAAGCCCCATTCGTTATCGCACCAGACCAACGTTTTGATCAGGTGTGCGCCACTGACCCGGGTTTGAGTGCCATCGACAATGGCACTGTGCGGATCGTGGTTAAAATCTACAGAGACCAACGGCAATTCCGTATAGTCAACTATACCATGAAATGCACCTTGTGCTGCTTTTTGCAGCAACAGGTTGACTTCATTGGCTTTTACAGGTTTCTTCACCGTCACGCTTAAATCGATTGCCGTCACATTTATGGTTGGCACACGTACCGCAATCGCCTCAAAGCGATCGTTAAATTGCGGAAAAAATCGTGTGATACCGGCGGCCAGTTTAGTATCGACCGGAATGATCGACTGACTGGCTGCCCGAGTGCGACGCAGGTCAGGATGGTATGCATCAATAACCTGTTGATCGTGCATGGCGGAGTGAATTGTGGTCACAGTGCCGGACTCAATACCGTACGCATCATCTAACAATTTGATGACGGGAATTATGCAATTCGTGGTACAGGAAGCGTTAGAAACGATGCGGTGTTCCGCACGAAGTTGATCCTGATTGACGCCATAAACAACGGTCGTGTCGAGATCGTTACTGCCAGGATGTGAAAAGAGCACTTTTTTAGCCCCGGCGGCAATGTGTGCTTCACCATGCTCGCGGGAGCCATATACGCCGGTGCAGTCGAGGACTACATCAACGCCAAGTTCACGCCAGGGGAGCGATTGCAGTGAACGTTCATGCAATACACGGATGGCGTCATCACCAACAAAAAGTTGATCGCGTTCCTGTCGTACTTCCCATGCAAAACGGCCATGGCTGGTGTCATATTTCAACAAATGCGCCATGCCCGCAGCATCCGCCAGTTCGTTGATTGCCACCACGGTAATTTCCGCACGGCGTCCGGATTCATACAAAGCACGAACCACATTACGCCCGATGCGACCGAAGCCATTTATCGCTACGCGTACGGTCATAGATCTCCTGCAAGGTTTTCCCTGAGCAAATTTGCCAGACAGAGTAATCCAGCAAATCGTTCGGGGAAACCTTACCTGTCGCAAACTGCGACTGATTGGTTAATTGTCGAACATTTAATCGACTGAAACGCTTCAGCTAGGATAAGCGAAACGTGGAATAAAAGGAATGATTGTCCAGTCAAAGAAGACAATTATCTGACTTACGTCACGTTTTCAGCCCCGCCCCTGTGGAATTTATTCCACTTTGCAGAATCACGAATAAGCGTAGCAAAATCTTTTCGTTGTGCCGTCACAAACCCTGACTTATATCAGAATATGACTGATGCAGCGTCGATATTATCCGCAATACGTCCGAGTTTCGGAGTACTCCAATGATGACATTGCCCTACCCATATTCTTCCTCCGCACGTTTTTACGCGCTGCGCCTGCTCCCCGGGCAGGAAGTTCTCTCCCAATTACGCGCCTTCGCGCAGCAACAACAACTCCACGCCGCGTGGATTGCAGGTTGTACCGGCAGTCTGACTGACGTCGCCTTACGCTATGCCGGGCAAGAAAACACTGCCCTGCTAAGCGGTAAGTTCGAAGTCATCGCATTGAACGGCACGCTGGAACAGAGTGGTGAACATCTTCATCTCTGCGTTTCCGATCCACACGGCACGATGCTTGGCGGTCATATGATGCCCGGCTGTACCGTGCGGACCACGCTTGAACTGGTGATCGGCTGCCTGGAGGAACTGGCGTTTAGCCGCCAGCTTTGCGCGCTTTCTGGTTACGACGAGTTGCATATTTCCCCCGTTAAATAACTATTTTCAGAGAGGTTTTCTTATGGCGCGTCGCCACTTTTCCAGTCAGGCACTGGTGTTGATCGTTATCTCTATCGCCATCAATATGATCGGCGGACAACTGGCCAGCATGGTTAAATTACCTATTTTTCTCGACTCCATCGGCACACTTATTAGCGCGGTACTGCTTGGTCCGGTGATCGGGATGCTGACCGGTTTACTGACCAATTTACTCTGGGGATTGCTGACCGACCCGATCGCCGCCGCATTTGCGCCCGTCGCGATGGTCATCGGCCTGGTCGCCGGTTGGCTGGCGCGAGCGGGTTGGTTTCGCACCCTGCCAAAAGTCGTTGTTAGCGGCGTGATTATTACGCTTGCGGTAACGGTCGTCGCTGTACCGCTGCGTACTGCGCTGTTCGGCGGCGTGACAGGAAGCGGAGCCGATTTGTTCGTTGCCTGGATGCACTCGATGGGGCAAAACCTGGTGGAGTCGGTGGCGATTACGGTGATAGGCGCGAACCTGGTCGATAAAATTCTCACAGCGGTGATTGTCTGGCTTTTACTGCGTCAGCTGCCGATTCGCACCACGCGCCATTTTCCGGCAATGGCTGCCGTGCGCTAAATGCATCCGTTTACATCCTTAACGCTGTGGGCGCTGGCGGCCTGCACCACGCTTATCCTGCCCACACAGACAATATTGCCAGTCTATAGCGCGGCGACCTTTTTCTGCCTTATTGCGCTAAAGGCCACGCGGCGGCGGGCAAAATATGTCGTCTGGCTGATGTTCTCGCTGGGGGCTGGATTGTGGCTGGTGCACGGTGGCTGGCTGACAGAATGGCTAAGCGGCACGCCACGCTCTCCAGAACGGTGGGCGCATGCTATTACGCTCTGGTTGCGGATTCTGGCGATTGTTTCAACCTCACAGTTGTGGATGCAGTACGTCCCCGTGCAACGTTTTATCCGCGCTTTGTTTGCTTCTCGCCTGCCGCCGGGCGTCGCTTATCTGTTTGCCGGGCCGTTATTGGTCGTTGAGCAGTTAAAACGGCAATTGGCGATTATTCATGAAGCGCAGCGCGCCCGCGGCGTGCCGCTGGATGAGGGCTGGTATCAGCGTTTACGTGCGATGCCCGCGTTAATTATTCCGCTAACACACAATGCGCTAAACGATCTTGCTGTCCGTGGTGCGGCGCTGGATATGCGGGCATTTCGAATCAACAATAGGCGCACTACGTTATGGGCACCAGCCGATAGCACCCTACAACGCGTAGCACGTTACACCATGATATTGCTAATGCTGGCTGAATTCGGAGCGTGGATATGGTTACGTTAGAACAGTTTCGCTATTGCCCGACACACTCAACGCATCCTCCGTTCTGTTATGACTTTCACTATGTCAAACCGGGGATGGTCGCCATCTTTGGTGACAACGGCAGTGGCAAAAGTACGCTGGCGCAGCTGATGGCGGGCTGGTATCCGGACTTTCTACCAGGAGAGATAACCGGCACGGGGACGCTTCTCGGTACGCCCATTGGGCGTCTCCCGCTTAATGAACAATCCGCCACCATCCAGCTCGTCCAGCAATCGCCCTATTTGCAGCTCTCCGGCTGTACCTTTAGCGTGGAAGAAGAAGTTGCCTTTGGGCCAGAAAATCTGTGTCTTGCTGAAAAAGAGATTATGGCGCGGATTGACGCCGCCCTGGCCCTGACCGAGTGCCAGCCGTTGCGCCATCGTCACCCGGCAACACTCTCCGGTGGAGAGACACAGCGTGTGGTCATCGCCTGCGCCATCGCGATGCAGCCAAAGCTCTTAA
The DNA here is from genome assembly GCF_046487695.1 of Escherichia sp. WS1118. Taxonomy (NCBI): domain Bacteria; kingdom Pseudomonadati; phylum Pseudomonadota; class Gammaproteobacteria; order Enterobacterales; family Enterobacteriaceae; genus Escherichia; species Escherichia sp. WS1118. Next base: position 325,748 of record NZ_JBJQIZ010000001.1, read on the forward strand.
TTCTTGATGAAGCCTTTAGCCGCCTGACGCCGAAGGCCAGCGAAATGCTGTTGCAGCGCTTACAACACTGGGCGCTTGAACGTGGTTCGCTGATTATTCTTTTTGAACGTCATCACACACCTTTCCTGAACCACTGCCAGCAAGCGTGGCAATTGCAAAACGGAGCGCTCCAGCCACTATGTTAACGTTAAATCAGATATCTTATCGCTGGCCTGGCGCGGCAACGGATTGTCTTTGCGACATTTCTCTGCAACTCAAACAAGGTGAATGGTTGGCGCTGACCGGCGACAATGGCGCGGGAAAATCGACGCTGTTACGAGTAATGGCAGGTCTTCTTACGCCCACAGCCGGTACGGTTATGCTGCAACAACAAGCGATGAAAAACCTGAAAAACCGCCAGCGCGCGGCAAAGATTGGCGTACTGTTTCAGGACGCGGAAAACCAGCTTTTTCACAGCACTGTTGCTGACGAGATCGCATTTGGTTTGAAACTGCAAAAATGCCCGGCGGATGAAATCACTCAACGTACCAATGCTGCCCTGCAATGCTGTCAGTTAGCAGACACTGCCAGCGCGCATCCGTTAGATCTGCATAGTGCGCAGCGACGGATGGTCGCCGTCGCCAGCCTGGAAGCACTCTCTCCACCCCTATTGCTACTGGACGAGCCGAGTCGGGATTTTGACGAAAATTGGTTGAGCGTGTTTGAAAGCTGGCTGGAAAAGTGCCGCCAGCGAGGCACGAGCGTCGTAGCAATCAGTCATGACGCCGCATTTACCCGGCGTCATTTCTCTCGTGTGGTGCGACTGGAAGATGGTGTAATCAGGAACGTTAATCCATCAGACGATATTCACCCGTAGCGGTCATCATTAAGGTCAAATTTGCAGGCAGACTCTCTTCCAGCACCCGGCGAACATTCGGCCCGTCGGTACGGTCATAAAAGGCTTCTGCGTCTGCCAGCGATAACCCTCCCGCCAGCTTGCGCCCCACCAGACGCTCCCGCAACGCAGATGCGGGAGCTTTGATAAAGATAGAGAAATCACAAAATTGCGCAAGCTGGCACCACTTCTCGTCGTCCAGCAACAACCAGTTTCCTTCGACGATGACGAGTGGTGCGGTAACGTGCAGCGCATCTTCAACAGGATCATGCTTTTGTCGATCGTACTGCGGCCACGTACAATCCCCTTCCACTACCTGGCGCAGATTTTCCGCCAGTTTCGCAACGTTGAATGTCTCTGGCGCGCCTTTGAAGGGGCGCAATTGATGCGCATCCAGCCAGCTATTGTAATGGTGAAAACCATCCATCGGCAGTGTCTGAATAGCGGGCAGTTCCGGGTCTTGTTGTGCGAGATATTCCCAGAAGGTGGTTAGGGTAGATTTACCCGTCCCCGGCGGAGCGCAAAGAAAAACCACCGTACGCCGCTGCGGATTTACTGTCTGTAAGGCCGCCAGCATACGCAGCAACGGTTTATGTACATTTTCAATTTCATCATCAGAGTACTGCGCCTGTACCTTTAGTCCATTCACCGTCAGTTCGATTTTCACGGCGTTAATTCCTTTAAGGTGGTCGTTACTGCCAGCGTCAGCGCCGTTTTGACCATCCCGCTAAAACGCGCCTCTGACCAGACGGCGAAATCGGCGAACTTCATCGCTTTCAACGCGTCATAGAGCGTCGCATTGCAGGTTATGCTATTGACGTTGCTGATAAAATCCCAGGTCATGTCATCGGCAAATCCGGGCGTTTCATCCTGTTCGTTCAGGTAATGCCAAAACTGGGAAAAATGCGTGATATCGGCGTACAGCCATTTATCCATTTTCCCCAGCGCATAAATCAAACGCAGTGCAACGTCAATATCGTCAAGCGGGCCGCTTTGGGCGAGTAACGGCTTCACTGCATATTCGACGATCTCTTCATCGTTATCGACAAACAGCGACGGCAGAAACTGGCGTATCCCCTGGAGCAAAATAGAATGCGCAGTTTTCATAAATGAAAATAAATTGTCCTGTGCATTCAGTTGCTCAAGCACATCATCTTCTGTCAGCGTCGCCATTGGTCTTCCGATAGATCACCATCAATGCAGGGAGTCTATTATATTACACGTTTGGTCCGCGCCGCCGATCAGTAATGTCTGCGTCCGCACCCCATTCGCCGTCTGTTGGATACCGTTCACCAACTCGCCGCCCGTCACGCCAGTAGCGCTAAAGAGGATATCGTTCCCCCTCGCCGATAACCACTCGCCCACGAAAAGCAACGTCGTTTAATGCCTGGCGCATCGCGGTGACCGCAAGGCCATCAATTTTATTTTTGTCGCCACAGCCGGTTTGCGGCCAGGCAGCCAACGCTGCCTGTTCCGTAACGCGAAATAATGGCCACGCCAGGGACATCATTGCGCGGCCTCCCCAATATCAACGCCAAATTGTGCCAGCAGATATTTCTCGGCCTGTTCATTCCAGATACCGTGCGTTTTCTCAACCAGCCGCGCCAGCTCTTTAAACAGCGGATCGGTTTTGCCTTTTTCGGCAAAATCGGCAATGGCGGTCAGCGGCATGGTCACGCCGTTATAAATGAGTTTTTTACCGCCAGGGATATCCGGCAGATTGAGCACGGTTTCTGGCACCGCATCCAGGCCACCGATATGGGTCACCATAAACGACGGCTGTAACTGCCCCGTGGCGCTAAGGGCAATCGCCTCTTTCATGTCGTCCGTGGAACCGCCGGACGTGCCGACAACGTGCGTACTGTTGTAATGGACGTTGTAGAAATTAAACGGCACTTTGAAGTTTTTATCTGTCGGCCCGGCGAAGAAATTCAGACAACCATCCTCCGCCAGCAATTCATCCGCCATTTCAACAACAGCAGGCACCGCCGCATAAACAAAAATGTCATCGAACCCGGCATCTCCTGTCAGCGCCCGCAGCGTCTGGACCGGATCGCTCACCCCTTTGGTATTCATATACACCAGCTCAATGCCTTTACTGGCCGCCAGTTCCACCGGCAGCAGCTTCTGCACCTGCGCCAGCCGTTTGTCGTCGATATCGACTACCACCACCCGCGACGGTTGTATGCCGCCGTTAATAGCGTAATCGATAGCGCCAATTCCCATCGGGCCTGCACACGCCAGTAGCGCAATATTGCCGCCAGGTTTGACGCCCATGCGATGCTCATAAACATATTGCGTGGTGTGATAATTGGCATGATAAGCGCCAATAATGCAGCACATAGGCTCTGCCAGCGACGCCGCAGCAAAATAAGAGCCGTGATAGGGTAATACGCAGCCCAAATTAATGGCGATTTCGGGAATAATCATATAGGTGGCGTTACCGCCAAAATATTCGTAGCTGTAGCCCGCTGAATACCCGCCTGGTAACCCCATCGCCGGTTGCAATACAAAACGCTGGCCTTTTTTATATTTGCCAGTGAGATTTTTACCCACTTCGACAATAACCCCATCACATTCATGCCCGGTAATGACCGGATGATTTTCTAAATCGTCGGGGACGCGTTTATGTTCACTACCGAGTAACGCCGCTTTCCAGGTGGATAAACAAACGCTGTCAGAAATTACATTCACTAACAGTTCATTATCGGTAATTTCTGGCAGCTCAAATTCGCGCAGACGGACATCCCGCTTGCCATAAATAGCAGCAACTTTGGTTTTCATTTTTACCTCTGTAATCAGTGTTTATGTTCAGCGGTTAATTGATTAAATAAAGTGTCGAGTTTTGGATCGCCAATATAGTTATTAATCAATATCAGTGGTTTATCCGTCACACGTTTCACGCGCCCTTCCAGACTGGCGTGAGTAACGACGATATCCGCATCCGCAGGCACGTTTTCTATGGCGTAATGTTTTACTTCTATTGCCAGCCCCGCTTTTTCCAGGCGTTTACGGAAGGTGGTTGCGCCCATCGCGCTGGAGCCCATCCCCGCATCGCAAACAAAGGCGATACGCTTAACCCGGCTTAACGAGAATGCCCCCTCTTGTTTCATCGCCTTAACCGCATTGGCTGACTGAGCAAACTCATCTTCGCTCTCCGTTTCCACCGTTTTTTCCATCTTCAGTATCAGCGAAGTGATAGCAAAGGACACCAGGGTACCTACCGTAACACCGGCAATTGTCGCCAGGAACGAGCCTTTCGGCGTCAGTGCCAGGTAAGCAAAGATAGACCCCGGACTTGGGCCAGCCACCAGACCACCGTCCAGTAAGTTAAACATCCAGGTGCCAGACATACCGCCCGCAATCATGGCAATAATGGTCAGCGGCTTCATCAGCACATACGGGAAATACAGTTCGTGGATCCCACCGAGGAAGTGAATAATCATCGCCCCGGGCGCAGAACGTTTACTCATCCCTTTACCAAACAAAGTAAACGCCAGCAGCAGCCCCAGACCAGGACCTGGATTGGAGGCCACCATGAAGAAGATGGATTTACCGTTAACCGAAGCCTGTTGCATTCCCAGCGGATAATAGACGCCCTGATCGATCGCATTATTAAGGAAAAGCACTTTCGCCGGTTCATTGATGACTGACAGCAAAGGTAGATAACCCGCATGTACCAGCGCCTCAATACACTCTTTGACGAAAGTATTAGCAATTAACACCGCCGGGCCGATAACTTCAAAACCCAGCAGACAAAGGAGCACCCCCGCGATACCTAATGAGAAGTTATTGATAACCATCTCAAAGCCAGCAGGTATGCGTTTTTCCAGCGACTTGTCGATATATTTAATCACCAGACCACCGAGCGGCCCCATAATCATCGAGCCAAGGAACATCGGGATTTCAGCGCCGACGATCACACCAATCGTACCAATTCCGCCCATGACCGCGCCGCGTTTACCGCCGACCAGATGACCACCGGTAGAACCAATCATCACGGGCAATAAATAGGTAATCATCGGACCAACAATTTTGGCGAAATGTTCATTCGGCAGCCAACCGGTGGGAATAAATAATGCCGTTATAAATCCCCAGGCAATAAAAGCACCGATATTGGGGATGACCATTGCAGTCAAAAATCCCCCAAAAGCCTGGACCTTTGCACGAGCAGACTTGTTTTCCATAATATTATCCTGTAGAGGAGAGAGTAATTATCCGCGGCTGATAATGTCCGCTAATTGTTTTTCTGATGATGCGGTTAAGAGTTGTTCGAGTATTTCTTCTTCGCACAGTAATTCACTTAACGCCTGAATAGCACCAATGTGCGAATCGGCATCGGCAGCAGAAAGTCCGATGAGTAATTTAATCGGTTCGTCATTCCCCGGAAAATAAACGCCTTGTTTAAGTAACGTCAAAGACATCCCGGTTTTAAGCGCTCCACATTCCGGTCGCGCATGAGGCATTGCCACTCCTGGTGCGAGAATATAATAAGGACCATTGCTGATGGTGGAACCTTTAATTGCCTGAATGTAATTCTCGCTGATATAGTTTTTATCCAGCAATGATACCATCGAGAAATCGATAGCTTCCTGCCAATCTTTTGCTGAATGTATAACTGAGATTGATGGCTCTGGAAAATAATCAATAAGCCGCATAAATTATCCTTATTTTATTTTTAGGGTACAGTCCGGCGGTAAAAATAAAATACGCGTACAAATTAACGAAAGCAATTGGACACATGAAAGGAGAAACTCCACGAGCAAAAACAACAAAATATTAAATAACAACAACATGAAATAAGCTTTTAAAAAGTCAATTATAAATCTGTTAAGTAAACTACAAAATCAACAAATTATTCATCACTATATTTGTGATACACATCTCTATTTTCTTATTGAATGTTCGAAAACATACTTATTACGTTTATTATTTTTTCGCTCATCCCCTTTATAAATTCTGAATTATCGGCTGTTGTCTGTTTTCTCATCACCTCATGTGACATATTCCCCACTTTACTCAAGGAAGATTCATATGAAAGCACCTGTTTCATTAACCTCATTTCGCCCACAAAAATCTCTTGCTATCGCCATTGGCGTGCTTGCCGTGGTTGTGCTGCCATTTCTCTCGTATTACACCGTTAATGAAGGTGAACGCGGCATTTTGCTGCGCTACGGAAAAATCGTAAAAGTTGCCGAGCCGGGGCTGGGTTTTAAGATCCCTTTTATGGAAAGCGTAGAGAAAATTTCCACGCGTAATCAGGCTGTGGTCTATCAGGGATTACAGGCCTACAGCCGCGACCAGCAACCGGCACAAATGACAGTATCAGTCAGCTTCCACATTAAACCTTCAGAAGCAGGCGCGGTTTATACCACCTACAACACCATTGAAGCATTAAAAGATCGTCTGATTGTCCGTCAGTTGCCAACTCAACTGGAGAACGTTTTCGGACAATATACTGCCATCAGCGCCGTACAGGATCGTACAAAACTGGTTCAGGATCTGCAAAATGCCATGCGCAAAGCCGTTGTTGGGCCAGTGGTAATTGACGGGGTCCAGATTGAAAATATTGATTTTTCTGACGCTTATGAAAAGTCGATTGAAGACCGAATGAAAGCAGAAGTCGCCATTGCCACGCGTAAGCAAAATCTGGAAACGGAGAAAATCCAGGCGCAAATAGCGGTAACTCAGGCCCAGGCGGAAGCAGACAGTAAACTAGCGGCAGCCAAAGCAGAAGCGGAAACTATTCGCGTAAGAGGCGCGGCAGAGGCTGAAACTATTCGTTTAAAAAGTGCGGCTGAAGCAGAAGCTATCCGCCTGCGCGGTGAAGCTCTGCGGGAGAATCCCGGACTTGTTGCCCTCACCACTGCTGAGCGTTGGGACGGTAAACTGCCCGATACCATGATCCCCGGCAGCACAGTTCCGTTTATCTCTACTAAGTAAAAAAAGGGCCGCTTTCGCGGCCCTTGAGACTGATAGCAAAGACAAAACTGCCTGATGCGCTACGCTTATCAGGCCTACATACTTCCTGCAATATGTTGAATTTGCAAAATCTTGTAGGACGGATAAGGCGTTCACGCCGCATCCGGCATAAACAACGCGCACTTTGCCAACAATCTGAAGGGCCGCATTTGCGGCCCTTCTCACAAAGCATCTTACCGATTACAGCAGCGCTTTTGCTTTCGCAACAACGTTGTCAACGGTGAAGCCGAACTCTTCAAACAGCTGCTCTGCCGGAGCAGATTCACCGAAGGTGGTCATGCCGACGATAGCACCGTTCAGGCCAACATACTTGTACCAGTAGTCAGCAATGCCAGCTTCCACCGCAACACGAGCGGTAACCGCTTTCGGCAGTACGGATTCACGGTAAGCCGCGTCCTGCTTGTCGAATGCGTCGGTAGACGGCATGGAAACCACGCGCGCTTTCACGCCTTCGGCAGTCAGTTTTTCGTAGGCGGCAACAGCCAGTTCAACTTCAGAACCGGTCGCGATGAAGATCAGTTCCGGCTGACCAGCACAGTCTTTCAGCACATAACCACCGCGCGCGATGTTTGCCAGCTGCTCTTCAGTACGTTCCTGCTGCGCCAGGTTCTGACGGGAGAGGATAAGCGCAGTCGGGCCGTCCTGACGCTCAACGCCGTATTTCCACGCTACTGCGGATTCAACCTGGTCACACGGACGCCATGTAGACATGTTCGGGGTCACGCGCAGAGAAGCGATCTGTTCTACCGGCTGGTGAGTCGGGCCATCTTCGCCCAGACCGATGGAGTCGTGGGTGTAAACCATCACCTGACGCTGTTTCATCAGCGCAGCCATACGTACGGCATTACGTGCGTATTCCACGAACATCAGGAAGGTTGAGGTATACGGCAGGAAACCACCGTGCAGGGAGATACCGTTGGCAATCGCAGTCATACCGAATTCACGTACACCGTAGTGGATGTAGTTACCCGCAGCATCTTCGTTGATTGCTTTAGAACCAGACCACAGGGTCAGGTTAGACGGCGCCAGGTCAGCGGAGCCGCCGAGGAATTCCGGCAACAGCGGCCCGAACGCTTCGATAGCATTCTGAGACGCTTTACGGCTGGCGATCTTCGCCGGATTAGCCTGAAGTTTAGCGATGAACTCTTTCGCTTTGGCGTCGAAGTCAGACGGCATTTCACCTTTCATACGGCGGGTAAATTCAGCGGCTTCCTGCGGATAAGCTTTCGCGTAAGCAGCGAATTTCTCGTTCCATGCGGACTCTTTCGCCTGGCCTGCTTCTTTCGCATCCCACTGAGCATAGATTTCAGACGGGATTTCGAACGGCGCGTATTTCCAGCCCAGCTGTTCGCGGGTCAGGGCAATTTCAGCGTCGCCCAGCGGCGCACCGTGGGAGTCGTGGGTACCGGCTTTGTTCGGGGAACCGAAACCGATGATGGTTTTGCACATCAGCAGGGACGGTTTGTCAGTCACTGCGCGCGCTTCTTCTACTGCGCGTTTGATGGATGCCGCGTCATGACCGTCGATGTCGCGAATAACGTGCCAGCCGTAAGCTTCGAAACGCATTGCGGTGTCGTCGGTAAACCAGCCTTCAACGTGACCATCGATAGAAATACCGTTGTCATCGTAGAACGCAATCAGTTTACCCAGCTTCAGCGTACCCGCCAGAGAGCAAACTTCGTGGGAGATGCCTTCCATCATGCAGCCGTCGCCCATGAAGGCGTAGGTGTAGTGGTCGACGATGTCGTGGCCCGGACGGTTAAACTGCGCCGCCAGCGTTTTTTCTGCAATCGCCATACCGACTGCGTTGGCAATACCCTGACCCAGCGGACCGGTGGTGGTTTCTACACCTGCGGTGTAACCCACTTCCGGGTGACCCGGAGTTTTAGAGTGCAGCTGACGGAAGTTTTTCAGTTCTTCCATCGGCAGATCGTAACCGGTGAGGTGCAGCAGGCTGTAGATCAGCATGGAGCCGTGGCCGTTGGACAGCACGAAGCGGTCACGGTCAGCCCAGGACGGATTCTGCGGGTTGTGTTTCAGGAAATCACGCCACAGGACTTCGGCAATGTCAGCCATACCCATAGGGGCACCCGGGTGACCGGATTTGGCTTTCTGTACTGCGTCCATGCTCAGCGCACGAATAGCATTGGCAAGCTCTTTACGTGAGGACATTTTGACTCCAGATCGGATGATGAAGGGCACGCCCTTAACGACTTGACGACAGCGCGTTTTGGGCTACGCCGGAAAATTTGCCAACAATTTACCGCAAGCCGCGCGTCATGTACATGGAACATCCTTTTGCCGCTTCAGAAATCTCTGGATCATGCTCGCATGTTGCGCAATCCACTCGCCCGTCCGCTGCGCTTTTCCTTATACTGAGACTGAGCGTCGATTCACCTGCAAACGGCGCATTTTTAGAATAATCCTGACCTTGTGCGGAAGAGAAAACATGAAAATTCGCGCCTTATTGGTAGCAATGAGCGTGGCTACGGTGCTGACCGGTTGCCAGAATATGGACTCCAGTGGACTGCTCTCATCAGGAGCGGAAGCTTTTCAGGCTTACAGTTTGAGTGATGCGCAGGTGAAAAAACTGAGCGATCAGGCATGCCAGGAGATGGACAGCAAAGCGACGATTGCGCCAGCCAATAGCGAATACGCTAAACGTCTGACGACAATTTCTCGCGCGTTAGGCGATAACATCAACGGTCAGCCGGTGAATTACAAAGTGTATATGGCGAAGGATGTGAACGCCTTTGCAATGGCTAACGGCTGTATCCGCGTCTATAGCGGGCTGATGGATATGATGACGGATAACGAAGTCGAAGCGGTGCTCGGTCACGAAATGGGGCACGTGGCATTAGGCCATGTAAAGAAAGGAATGCAGGTAGCACTTGGTACAAACGCAATTCGCGTTGCGGCGGCCTCTGCAGGCGGAATTGTCGGCAGTTTGTCACAATCACAACTGGGAGACCTGGGCGAAAAGCTAGTCAATTCGCAATTTACCCAACGTCAGGAATCAGAGGCCGATGATTACTCCTACGATTTGCTGCGCCAACGCGGTATCAGCCCGGCAGGTCTTGCCACCAGCTTTGAAAAACTGGCGAAACTGGAAGAAGGCCGCCAAAGCTCAATGTTTGACGACCATCCTGCATCCGCCGAACGCGCCCAGCATATTCGCGATCGTATGAGCGCGGATGGAGTTAAGTAAAGCCAGGTAGTGCCGAACGTAGGTCGGATAAGACGTTCACGCCGCATCCGACATTAATGACACATCACTCGTGCGCCTCTTATCTGGCGCTTACTCGCCCTTTTTCGCCGCCTGGATATACAGCATCTCCAGCGCCAGCGTCGCCGCAGCCAGAGCGGTGATTTCCGACTGATCGTATGCCGGAGCCACCTCCACTACGTCCATCCCAACGATGTTGAGATCTTTCAGGCCGCGTACTAGTTTAATGGCGCGATCGGAGGTCAGGCCGCCAATTACCGGCGTACCGGTGCCTGGTGCAAAAGCAGGATCCAGGCAGTCGATATCAAAGGTCAGGTAAACCGGCATATCACCCACAATCTGTTTCACCTGGGCGATAATGTCATCCACGCTGCGATCGTTCACCTGGCAGGCGTCCAGCACGGTAAAGCCGTTGTCTTTATCAAACTCGGTACGAATACCAATCTGCACAGAATGATTCGGGTCGATCAGACCTTCTTTCGGCGCGGTATAGAACATGGTGCCGTGGTCAAATTCACAACCGTTAGCGTAGGTATCGGTGTGGGCATCAAAGTGTACCAACGCCATTTTGCCGAAATGCTTCGCATGAGCGCGCAGCAGCGGCAGCGTAACAAAGTGGTCACCACCGAAGGAGAGCATACGCTTACCGGCAGCCAGCAGCTTCTCGGCATGCGCCTGCAGCTTCTCGCTCATCTCACGGGCATCTCCGAAGGCATATACCAGATCGCCGCAGTCCACGACGTTCAGGCGCTCACGCATGTCGAAATTCCACGGGAAGCGATTGTGTTCCCAGGCCAGATTCGTCGAAACCTGACGGATCGCTGCCGGACCGTGGCGACCACCCGCACGACCAGAAGTGGCCATATCGAACGGCACGCCAGTAATCACCCAGTCAGCATCGCTGTCATATGGCTGGAAGTTCATCGGCAGGCGTAAAAAACCAAAGGCGTTGGAAACCAGTGAGTTATCGTATTGATGACCTAAGGTGCTCATGGATGGACTCCTATTACAAAGTCGATATAAAAAAACCCTTCCGCGTCGTTAGGCCCGACGAGGAAGGGTTGGATTTGTGAAACACAAGTTTGTGCTAATTATCGCCTTAAATGGGCGAGGCATCAAGCGAGGTTGCTATTTCCGACACGGTGGCGGCGCATAGCCATTGTTATCTGCCGGAAAGGCTTGTCCAGAGCACGGCGGCAGCGCGTTTTTCGCCGGGCCTTGTAATTCAAAGGCGGCAAAGCCGATTACACCGGTATTACGCACATCGCCTTGCGCCGAATTGGCTGCGTAGGAATCAGCAACGTTGGCGAACTGAAAAGCCGCTTCGGTATGTTTATCTTTGCGGAATCCTTTAATCGCTAACGAATCTCCGGCATTCACAATATAACCGTTGTTATTCAGCGAACCTTGCTTGCCGTTCAGCACATCCAGGCCATCAACCGTAGCAACGATCTCGTAGTTGGTGTTACGACTGTAATTACGGACATATAATTGATAATTCATTCCGACTCTGGCATGGACAATATAGCGTGGTTCATTATTGGATGAATCATAAACCCGCGTAATAGGTAGAGAATTAAAATTACCATCGCGAATAGCATATTCCAGTTCGTTAATACGAATGCTATAAACGCGGTCGTAGCCGGAAGGAACATTAGTCGAATAACTAATAACGATCATCTCTGCCGGATCGCGCCAGGCTCGTTCAGCAGATACGCCATGAACCGTTGAGTGCACATCCCCACCCCAGGCGGTGCCGACATTACCCGATGCACTGCTATTATACTGCGCATTACTGGAACAACCAGCCAGCAGCACGATTAATGCCACCAACGCGCTACGTACTTTCCATTTTTTCATAACCGTTCCCTCTGCATTTAATTAATGCAGCGATTGTAGGGAGATTATTTAATAAGAAAAGCAGCTAAATTATTTTTAAGAATATATAAAAAGAAAGCGGGCCGATTTACGTAAATAAATCGCCCCGCCAGCAGAATAATCTTAATTATTCATCTTCAAGATAGGTATAACCGTACAAACCTGCCTCGAACTCTTCCAGGAACTGTTGTTGCAGTTCAGCATCAAGATCGGTTTTCTTCACCTGATCGCGGAACTGAGTTAACAGCGTTTTCGGATCGAGCTGCACATATTGCAGCATGTCCGCCACGGTATCGCCTTCGTCAGACAGTTCTACCTCTACGCTACCATCAGGGAAGACGAACACGTCAACCGCTTCGGTATCACCGAACAGGTTGTGCATGTTGCCGAGGATCTCCTGATATGCGCCGACCATAAAGAAACCGAGCATCGGCGGATTCTCCGGATCGTACTCCGGCATAGGCATTGTCGTGGCAATACCGTCACCATCAATATAGTGGTCGATAGCACCGTCTGAGTCACAGGTAATATCCAGCAGCACAGCGCGGCGTTCCGGCACTTGATCCAGCCCTTCCAGCGGCAGAACCGGGAACAACTGGTCGATCCCCCACGCATCCGGCATCGACTGGAACAGCGAGAAGTTGACGTACATTTTGTCCGCCATACGTTCCTGCAGCTCGTCGATAATCGGACGATGAGCACGGTTTTGCGGATCCAGCTGCTTTTGCACTTCATGGCACATGCTCAAATAAAGCTGCTCAGCCCATGCGCGTTCTTGCAGGCTAAAGGTGCCGGAAGAGTAGCCGATATGAATGTCGTGCAGATCCATCTGGCTGTCGTGTAACCATTCACGCAGAGAACGGCGAGTTCCCGGTTCGTGCATTTCCTGCCAGGTTTCCCACATGCTTTGCAGGGCGCGCGGTGCGTCTTCTGCAGGCGCGGTCGGCACCGTGTATTCGTTACGTTCCACGCCGATGATATTCGACACCAGCACGGTGTGATGCGCAGTCACCGCACGACCCGATTCGGTGATTACCGTCGGATGTGGCAGACCATTTTCTTCACACGCATCACCAATCGCCCAGATGATGTTGTTGGCGTATTCATTGAGGCCGTAGTTTACGGAGCAGTCAGACTGAGAACGGGTGCCTTCATAGTCCACGCCCAGACCGCCGCCGACGTCGAAGCACTGAATATTGACGCCCAGCTTGTGCAGTTCCACATAGAAACGCGCGGATTCACGAACGCCTGTCGCGATATCGCGAATATTCGCCATCTGCGAACCGAGGTGGAAGTGCAGCAGTTGCAGGCTGTCGAGACGCCCGGCTTCACGCAGCGTTTCAACCAGTTGCAGTACTTGAGTCGCCGCCAGGCCAAACTTCGATTTTTCCCCGCCGGAGGACTGCCATTTACCCGAGCCCTGCGAAGCCAGACGTGCACGCACGCCCAGACGAGGAACGACATTCAGACGTTCTGCTTCATCCAGCACAATGGCAATTTCTGACATCTTCTCAATGACCAGATAGACCTTGTGGCCCATCTTCTCGCCAATTAATGCCAGGCGGATATATTCGCGGTCCTTATAACCGTTGCAGACGATGACGCTACGGGTCATGCCAGCATGTGCCAGCACCGCCATCAACTCAGCTTTGGAACCGGCTTCCAGGCCCAGCGGTTCGCCCGAATGAATCAGGGACTCAATCACGCGGCGGTGCTGGTTAACTTTGATCGGATAAACGAGGAAGTAATCGCCGTTATAGCCGTAGGATTCCCGCGCTCGTTTGAACGCGGCGTTAATGGAACGCAAACGGTGCTGCAGGATCTGTGGGAAACAGAACAGTGCAGGCAGACGCTGACCCTGTGCTTCGCGAGTTTTCACTAACTGCGCGAGATCGACGCGAGCTTCCGGGACGTCCGGGTCCGGGCACACGCTGATGTGGCCCAGCTCGTTAACGTCATAGTAGTTATTGCCCCACCAGGCAATATTGTAAGTACGCAGCATCTTGCTGGCTTCCTGGGAGCTCATTGCAACCTCCTGCATGGAGCGTAGTACACCGTGTTCGCCCGCTGACGAAGGCAAACCCATAGACATGTCGTCAGACATAGCGAACCTCAAATTATTTTATTAAGTGTAAAACAGTTAACGACTATCGCAGCCTGGAACTGCGATAACAACCCATAAGCACATGGATTTTCCAGCAGTGAATGCTGACGCTCCAACTGCGCAACCGGTTTCTTTTTCATAACATTATTAAGCACATAACCGAACGTAAGTGTGACAGTTCGGCGAAACCACGAGAAAACTCTTGTTTTTACAAGAGCGCCCTTGTTCAGTCCTCAGTAGCTGTAACCAGCTCTTGAATCCTGAGAAGCGCCGAGATGGGTATAACATCGGCAGGTATGCAAAGCAGAGATGCAGAGTGCGGGGAACGAATCTTCACCAGAACGGTGAGACAGGTTAAGCAGCAGACAACGGTTCATTATTTCGTATCACCTCCACGGCCGCCTGTTAAGACGAACCCACAAGCCAAAACTCTGTTTTCAACCCGGCTGGAAGTGGCAACACGAAAGAAACGTCGTGTGCTTTTTATTTAAGCCGCGCGCCGCGTTTTATACCCCACAATGGCAGAAAATTGCAAAAGATAAATACGCAGAATGCCAGCATTGTCAGGAAAAATTTCCAGCCACGTTTTTAACAGAATGAGACACGATTCAAAAAAAAGTGGAAATTGGGTGAAGAACTGACCTAAAATAGCCATCCAGATGTTAATCCATCCATACCGATTAACACTCAGACTGCCAGTGTTTTTAACCTGCAGAGTCGTGGTAGGATCCGCTACCACAGAAAATCCACACAACAGTTTGAGCTAACCAAATTCTCTTTAGGTGATATTAAATATGGCAAAACACCTTTTTACGTCCGAGTCCGTCTCTGAAGGGCATCCTGACAAAATTGCTGACCAAATCTCTGATGCCGTTTTAGACGCGATCCTCGAACAGGATCCGAAAGCACGCGTTGCTTGCGAAACCTACGTAAAAACCGGCATGGTTTTAGTTGGCGGCGAAATCACCACCAGCGCCTGGGTAGACATCGAAGAGATCACCCGTAATACCGTTCGCGAAATTGGCTATGTGCATTCCGACATGGGCTTTGACGCTAACTCCTGTGCGGTTCTGAGCGCCATCGGTAAACAGTCTCCTGACATCAACCAGGGCGTTGACCGTGCCGATCCGCTGGAACAGGGCGCGGGCGACCAGGGGCTGATGTTTGGCTACGCAACTAATGAAACCGACGTGCTGATGCCAGCACCTATCACTTATGCACACCGTCTGGTACAGCGTCAGGCTGAAGTGCGTAAAAACGGCACTCTGCCGTGGCTGCGCCCGGACGCGAAAAGCCAGGTGACTTTCCAGTATGACGACGGCAAAATCGTTGGCATTGATGCTGTCGTGCTTTCCACTCAGCACTCTGAAGAGATCGACCAGAAATCGCTGCAAGAAGCGGTAATGGAAGAGATCATCAAGCCGATTCTGCCCGCTGAATGGCTGACTTCTGCCACCAAATTCTTCATCAACCCGACCGGTCGTTTCGTTATCGGTGGCCCGATGGGTGACTGCGGTCTGACTGGTCGTAAAATCATCGTTGATACCTACGGCGGCATGGCGCGTCATGGTGGCGGTGCGTTCTCCGGTAAAGATCCATCAAAAGTGGACCGTTCCGCAGCCTACGCAGCACGTTATGTCGCGAAAAACATTGTTGCTGCTGGCCTGGCCGATCGTTGTGAAATTCAGGTTTCCTACGCAATCGGCGTGGCTGAACCGACTTCCATCATGGTAGAAACTTTCGGTACTGAGAAAGTGCCTTCTGAACAACTGACTCTGCTGGTACGTGAATTCTTCGACCTGCGCCCATACGGTCTGATTCAGATGCTGGATCTGCTGCACCCGATCTACAAAGAAACCGCAGCATACGGTCACTTTGGTCGTGAACATTTCCCGTGGGAAAAAACCGACAAAGCGCAGCTGCTGCGTGATGCTGCCGGTCTGAAGTAATCTTTCTTCACCTGCTTTCAAAGGCCAGCCTCGCGCTGGCCTTTTTCTTTTACCTCACCGCAGTGGACAGGCGTTCACGCCGCATCCGGCAAAAAACCGCCCGCACAATAACATCATTCTTCCTCAACACGTTTTACCGCAAATTATCATCACTACTGAAATCGATTACACCAACCACACCAGCCAAATATTTGTAATATTTTCATATTATTATTCAGCTTTCACAGTTGTTACATTTCTTTTCAGTAAAGTCTTAATTGCAGATAACAACCTTTAATCTATGATGATATAACTCAATTATTTTCATGCACTTAAATCATAACTAAGATAAATGTTAGTGTAAGCGATTACACTGATGTGATTTGCTTCACATCTTTTTACGTCGTACTCACCTATCTTAATTCACAATAAAAAATAACCATATTGGAGGGCATCATGCCTGACGCTAAAAAACAGGGGCGGTCAAACAAGGCAATGACGTTTTTCGTCTGCTTCCTTGCCGCTCTGGCGGGATTACTCTTTGGCCTGGATATCGGTGTAATTGCTGGCGCACTGCCGTTTATTGCAGATGAATTCCAGATTACTTCGCACACGCAAGAATGGGTCGTAAGCTCCATGATGTTCGGTGCGGCAGTCGGTGCGGTGGGCAGCGGCTGGCTCTCCTTTAAACTCGGGCGCAAAAAGAGCCTGATGATCGGCGCAATCCTGTTTGTTGCCGGTTCACTGTTCTCTGCGGCTGCGCCAAACGTTGAAGTACTGATTCTTTCCCGCGTTCTGCTGGGGCTGGCGGTGGGTGTGGCCTCTTATACCGCACCACTGTACCTGTCAGAAATTGCGCCGGAAAAAATTCGCGGCAGTATGATCTCGATGTATCAGTTGATGATCACTATCGGGATCCTCGGCGCTTATCTTTCTGATACCGCCTTCAGCTACACCGGTGCATGGCGCTGGATGCTGGGTGTGATTATCATCCCGGCAATTTTGCTGCTGATTGGTGTCTTCTTCCTGCCAGACAGCCCACGTTGGTTTGCCGCCAAACGCCGTTTTGTTGATGCCGAACGCGTGCTGCTACGCCTGCGTGACACCAGCGCGGAAGCGAAACGCGAACTGGATGAAATCCGTGAAAGTTTGCAGGTTAAACAGAGTGGCTGGGCGCTGTTTAAAGAGAATAGCAACTTCCGCCGCGCGGTGTTCCTTGGCGTACTATTGCAGGTAATGCAGCAATTCACCGGGATGAACGTCATCATGTATTACGCGCCGAAAATCTTCGAACTGGCGGGTTATACCAACACCACCGAGCAAATGTGGGGGACAGTGATTGTCGGCCTGACCAACGTACTTGCCACCTTTATCGCAATCGGCCTTGTTGACCGCTGGGGACGTAAACCAACGCTAACGCTGGGCTTCCTGGTGATGGCTGCTGGTATGGGCGTACTCGGTACAATGATGCATATCGGTATCCACTCTCCGTCGGCGCAGTATTTCGCCATCGCCATGCTGCTGATGTTTATTGTCGGTTTTGCCATGAGTGCCGGTCCGCTGATTTGGGTACTGTGCTCCGAAATTCAGCCGCTGAAAGGCCGCGATTTTGGCATCACCTGCTCCACTGCCACCAACTGGATTGCCAACATGATCGTTGGCGCAACGTTCCTGACCATGCTCAACACGCTGGGTAACGCCAACACCTTCTGGGTGTATGCTGCTCTGAACGTACTGTTTATCCTGCTGACATTGTGGCTGGTACCGGAAACCAAACACGTTTCGCTGGAACATATTGAACGTAATCTGATGAAAGGTCGTAAACTGCGCGAAATCGGCGCT
Source organism: Escherichia sp. WS1118 (assembly GCF_046487695.1). NCBI lineage: Bacteria > Pseudomonadati > Pseudomonadota > Gammaproteobacteria > Enterobacterales > Enterobacteriaceae > Escherichia > Escherichia sp. WS1118. The sequence continues at coordinate 343,582 of NZ_JBJQIZ010000001.1, forward strand.
CACGATTAATCTCCTCAGGCTTCCTCCCATCATGGAGGAAGCCACCTCTTGCAGTCATCTTTTCTTCGCTCTATCCTCTGCCGCTATGAAAACATCCCGTCTCCCTATCGCCATCCAACAGGCCGTTATGCGTCGCCTGCGGGAAAAACTCGCCCAGGCCAACCTGAAGCTAGGGCGTAACTACCCGGAGCCAAAACTCTCTTACACCCAGCGCGGAACCTCTGCCGGAACAGCCTGGCTGGAAAGCTATGAAATTCGCCTCAATCCCGTTTTGCTGTTGGAAAACAGTGAAGCCTTTATTGAAGAGGTAGTGCCACACGAACTGGCACATTTGCTGGTATGGAAACATTTCGGGCGCGTAGCGCCACATGGCAAAGAGTGGAAGTGGATGATGGAAAGCGTGCTGGGCGTTCCCGCCCGTCGTACGCATCAGTTCGAACTGCAATCCGTGCGCCGCAACACCTTCCCCTACCGCTGCAAGTGCCAGGAGCATCAGCTTACCGTACGCCGTCATAATCGCGTAGTTCGTGGCGAAGCCGTCTATCGCTGTGTTCACTGCGGCGAACAGCTGGTTGCGAAATAACCACCTGAACTATCAGGAACTTTCCTGATCTGGCTGATTGCATACCAAAACAACTTTCGCTACGTTGCTGGCTCGTTTTAACACGGAGTAAGTGATGTACCGTTATTTGTCTATTGCTGCGGTGGTACTGAGCACAGCATTTTCCGGCCCGGCATTGGCCGAAGGTATCAATAGTTTTTCTCAAGCGAAAGCCGCGGCGGTAAAAGTCCACGCTGACGCGCCCGGTACGTTTTATTGCGGATGTAAAATTAACTGGCAGGGCAAAAAAGGCGTTGTTGATCTGCAATCGTGCGGCTATCAGGTGCGAAAAAATGAAAACCGTGCCAGCCGCGTAGAGTGGGAACACGTCGTTCCTGCCTGGCAATTCGGTCACCAGCGCCAGTGCTGGCAGGACGGTGGACGTAAAAATTGCGCCAAAGATCCGGTCTATCGCAAGATGGAAAGCGATATGCATAACCTGCAGCCGTCAGTCGGTGAGGTGAATGGCGATCGCGGCAACTTTATGTACAGCCAGTGGAATGGCGGTGAAGGCCAGTACGGTCAATGCGCCATGAAGGTCGATTTCAAAGAAAAAGTTGCCGAACCACCAGCGCGTGCACGCGGTGCCATTGCGCGCACCTACTTCTATATGCGTGACCAATACAACCTGACACTCTCTCGTCAGCAAACGCAGCTGTTCAACGCATGGGACAAGATGTATCCAGTTACCGACTGGGAGTGCGAGCGTGATGAACGCATCGCGAAGGTGCAGGGCAATCATAACCCGTATGTGCAACGCGCTTGCCAGGCGCGAAAGAGCTAACCTACACTAGCGGGATTCTTTTTGTTAACCCCTACCCCACGCGAACAACCGCGTGGGGAGACGACGCGGATTTTTAACTATGCGTATCCCCCGCATTTATCATCCTGAACCACTGACCAGCCATTCTCACATCGCGCTTTGCGAAGATGCCGCCAACCATATCGGGCGCGTACTGCGTATGGGGCCGGGACAGGCGCTGCAATTGTTTGACGGCAGCAACCAGGTCTTTGACGCCGAAATTACCAGCGCCAGCAAAAAAAGCGTGGAAGTGAAGGTGCTGGAAGGCCAGATCGACGATCGCGAATCTCCGCTGCATATTCACCTCGGTCAGGTGATGTCGCGTGGTGAAAAAATGGAATTTACTATCCAGAAATCGATCGAACTCGGTGTAAGCCTCATTACGCCACTTTTTTCTGAGCGCTGCGGCGTTAAACTGGATAGTGAACGTCTGAACAAGAAGCTCCAGCAGTGGCAGAAGATTGCAATTGCTGCCTGTGAGCAGTGTGGCCGTAACCGGGTGCCGGAAATCCGTCCAGCGATGGATCTGGAAGCCTGGTGTGCAGAGCAGGATGAAGGACTGAAACTGAATCTTCACCCGCGCGCCAGTAACAGCATCAATACGTTGCCGTTACCGGTCGAACGCGTCCGCCTGCTGATTGGCCCGGAAGGCGGTTTATCGGCAGATGAAATTGCCATGACTGCCCGCTATCAATTTACTGATATCCTGTTGGGACCTCGCGTTTTGCGTACTGAGACAACTGCGCTCACCGCCATTACCGCGCTACAAGTGCGTTTTGGCGATTTGGGCTAACGGAGAAGAATAATGATCAAGCTCGGCATCGTGATGGACCCCATCGCAAACATCAACATCAAGAAAGATTCCAGTTTCGCTATGTTACTGGAAGCACAGCGTCGTGGTTACGAACTTCACTATATGGAGATGGCCGATCTCTATTTGATCAATGGTGAGGCTCGCGCTCGTACCCGTACTTTGAGCGTCGAACAGAACTACGATAAATGGTACGAGTTCACGGGTGAGCAGGATCTGCCGCTGGCCGATCTCGATGTGATCCTGATGCGTAAAGACCCGCCGTTTGATACCGAGTTTATCTACGCGACCTATATTCTGGAACGTGCCGAAGATAAAGGGACGCTGATCGTTAACAAGCCGCAGAGCCTGCGCGATTGTAACGAAAAACTGTTCACAGCCTGGTTCTCTGACTTAACACCAGAAACGCTGGTCACACGCAATAAAGCGCAGCTAAAAGCGTTCTGGGAGAAACACAGCGACATCATTCTTAAGCCACTGGACGGTATGGGCGGCGCGTCGATTTTCCGCGTGAAAGAAGGCGATCCAAACCTCGGCGTGATTGCCGAAACCCTGACTGAGCATGGCACTCGCTACTGCATGGCGCAAAATTACCTGCCAGCCATTAAAGATGGCGACAAACGCGTGCTGGTGGTAGATGGCGAGCCGGTACCGTACTGCCTGGCGCGTATTCCGCAGGGGGGCGAAACCCGTGGCAATCTGGCTGCCGGTGGTCGCGGTGAACCTCGTCCGCTGACGGAAAGTGACTGGAAAATCGCCCGTCAGATTGGGCCGACGCTGAAAGAAAAAGGGCTGATTTTTGTTGGTCTGGATATCATCGGCGACCGTCTGACTGAAATTAACGTCACCAGCCCAACCTGTATTCGTGAGATTGAAGCAGAGTTTCCGGTGTCGATCACCGGAATGTTAATGGATGCCATCGAAGCACGTTTACAGCAGCAGTAACCCTGTTTAGCGAGAGGGATCTCGTTGAGACTCTGAGTGACAGCGCCCTTCTTTCCACGCATACTGGGCGCTGTTGCTTTTTTGAACCAGGAAACAGAACCTCTGACAATGAATTTACAGCATCACTTTCTTATTGCCATGCCTGCTCTCCAGGATCCGATTTTCCGTCGTTCCGTGGTCTACATTTGCGAACATAATACCAATGGTGCAATGGGGATCATCGTCAACAAGCCGCTGGAAAATCTCAAAATTGAAGGGATTCTGGAAAAGCTGAAGATCACGCCGGAGCCGCGTGATGAATCAATCCGTCTGGATAAACCGGTTATGCTCGGCGGTCCGCTGGCTGAAGATCGCGGGTTTATTTTGCATACTCCGCCCTCTAATTTTGCTTCCAGCATTCGCATTTCAGACAACACGGTGATGACCACTTCCCGCGATGTGCTGGAAACGCTCGGCACCGATAAACAACCGTCTGACGTATTGGTGGCTCTGGGCTATGCCTCCTGGGAGAAAGGTCAACTGGAACAAGAAATTCTCGATAACGCGTGGCTAACGGCCCCGGCAGATCTGAATATTCTGTTCAAAACGCCGATTGCCGACCGCTGGCGCGAGGCGGCAAAACTGATTGGTGTGGATATTCTCACCATGCCTGGTGTGGCAGGACACGCCTGATGAGTGGAACCTTACTCGCCTTCGACTTCGGTACCAAAAGCATTGGTGTAGCGGTCGGCCAACGCATTACCGGCACCGCTCGCCCATTGCCTGCAATTAAAGCACAGGACGGTACGCCGGACTGGAATCTCATCGAACGTTTACTGAAAGAGTGGCAGCCGGACGAAATCATCGTTGGTTTGCCGCTGAATATGGATGGCACCGAGCAACCATTGACTGCCAGAGCCCGTAAATTTGCCAACCGTATTCATGGCCGTTTCGGTGTTGAAGTAAAGCTCCATGACGAGCGTCTTAGCACCGTAGAGGCACGTTCCGGTCTGTTTGAACAGGGCGGCTATCGGGCGCTCAACAAAGGCAAAGTTGACTCTGCCTCTGCGGTTATTATTCTCGAAAGCTATTTCGAGCAGGGATATTAAGGCGATTTACTAGCGCACAGATTTCTGACAATGTGCTCGTTGTTTCATGTTGGATGCGGCGTAAACGCCTTATCCAACCTACAGTGAGTGCGAATTCAAAGTTACGCTTCCCTTGTAGGCCCGATAAGCTTGCGCATCGGGCATATTTACAATTCGTATCAGACACAGTAACGTCACAAGCGCCCTTCTTTCACCCGCTGCTGATAACTCTGCTGAAACGTTATCATCCCCACCTGCTGCCCGGTTTGAATAACATGCGGTAACTGGTGGGTTTTCCCTTCACGAATCAAATTCCCCACCGCGGGTGTGTTAATCAGCAATTCAAACAACGCCACGCGTCCTTCCTGTTTATCCACTTCCAGCTTTTGTGACAACACCGCCCGTAAACTACCTGCCAGTTGATTACGCACGGGATCTTTTTCCTGCGCCGGAAACGAATCCACCAGTCGCTCAACTGCCTGCGCCGCACCACGCGTATGTAAAGTTGCCAGCACCAGGTGTCCGGTTTCTGCTGCCGTCAGCGCCAGACGGATTGTCTCGCTGTCACGTAGCTCTCCGAGCAAAATCACATCGGGATCTTCCCGCAATGCGGCACGCAATCCCGATGCGAACGTCATACAGTGCAAACCAATCTCCCGCTGCTGGATCAAACATCGCTGGCTGGCATAGAGATATTCAACAGGATCTTCCAGCGTCAGAATATGCGCATCGGCATGTTGATTAAGATAGCCAACCATCGCCGCCAGCGTGGTAGATTTACCACTCCCCGTCGCCCCCGTCACCAGAATCAGGCCATTCTCGCTCTTGAGTAATTCCGGCAATATCAGTGGCGCACCAAGCTGTTCGAGCTGTGGACAGTGCGAAGGTAACAACCGTAATGCCAGAGAAATACCTTGCCGTTGCGCGAACGCACTGCCACGCAACCGCTGGTTTTCCGCCAGCGACACAGCAAAATCCAGCTGACCATTCTCCAGCAATATTGTCCGCTGATCGTCATCCAGCCACTCCCGCAGTAGCTCTTCGACGTCCGGCGCATCAAACGGCGCAGCTTCCATTCTCCCGCGAATACGCCATCGTGCGGGCCAGGCGCTGCACAGGTGTAGATCCGAGACGTTATGCTTTACACTAAGGGCCACAATTTCTTCCATATTCATACTAAGATCCTCGGAAAATGAACGATATTGCGCATAACCTGGCACAGGTCCGGGACAAAATCTCAGCGGCTGCAACGCGTTGCGGCCGTTCTCCAGAAGAAATTACGCTGCTTGCAGTCAGTAAAACAAAACCTGCGAGCGCCATCGTAGAAGCCATTGATGCCGGGCAGCGTCAATTTGGTGAAAACTACGTTCAGGAAGGGGTAGATAAAATTCGCCACTTTCAGGAACTGGGCGTAACAGGATTAGAATGGCATTTTATTGGCCCGTTGCAGTCTAATAAAAGCCGCCTGGTGGCAGAGCATTTCGACTGGTGTCATACCATCGACCGTTTGCGCATCGCTACCCGTCTGAACGACCAGCGCCCGGCAGAACTTCCCCCTCTTAACGTACTGATTCAAATTAACATTAGTGATGAAAACAGTAAGTCCGGGATTCAACTGGCTGAACTGGACGAGCTGGCAGCTGCGGTCGCTGAACTACCGCGTTTACGTCTGCGCGGGCTGATGGCAATCCCTGCGCCTGAGTCAGAATATGTAAGGCAGTTTGAAGTTGCACGCCAAATGGCTGTAGCATTTGCCGGACTGAAAACGCGCTACCCGCATATCGACACGCTCTCTCTGGGAATGTCGGACGATATGGAAGCCGCCATTGCGGCAGGTAGCACAATGGTTCGTATCGGCACTGCAATTTTTGGTGCGCGTGATTACTCTAAAAAATAAGGAATTAAAGGAACGCCATGAATACGTTGACTTTCCTGCTTTCAACGGTCATTGAGCTGTATACCATGGTGCTGTTATTACGCATCTGGATGCAGTGGGCTCATTGTGATTTTTACAACCCCTTCTCACAGTTTGTAGTGAAGGTAACGCAGCCGATTATCGGGCCACTGCGCCGCGTTATTCCGGCAATGGGACCCATTGATAGCGCCTCGCTGCTGGTTGCCTATATTCTCAGTTTCATTAAAGCCATCGTGCTGTTTAAAGTGGTGACCTTCCTGCCAATCATTTGGATTGCCGGTTTATTGATTCTGCTGAAAACCATCGGCCTGCTGATTTTCTGGGTCCTGCTGGTGATGGCGATTATGAGCTGGGTAAGCCAGGGTCGTAGCCCGATTGAATACGTGCTGATTCAGCTGGCCGATCCGCTGCTGCGCCCGATTCGCCGCTTGCTACCGGCAATGGGTGGGATTGATTTCTCGCCGATGATCCTCGTTCTGCTGCTGTATGTCATCAATATGGGTGTCGCAGAAGTCTTGCAGGCGACCGGAAATATGCTGCTGCCGGGGCTGTGGATGGCGTTATGAGTGCCGTAACAGTTAATGATGACGGTCTGGTTTTACGGCTCTATATTCAGCCAAAAGCCAGCCGTGATTCTATTGTCGGTTTACATGGCGACGAGGTAAAAGTCGCCATTACCGCGCCGCCGGTTGACGGCCAGGCCAACAGCCATCTGGTGAAGTTTCTCGGTAAGCAATTCCGGGTTGCCAAAAGCCAGGTGGTGATTGAAAAAGGCGAACTTGGCCGCCACAAACAAATTAAAATCATTAATCCGCAACAAATCCCGCCAGAAATCGCGGCGTTAATTAATTAGGTATCCTATGCAAAAAGTTGTCCTCGCAACCGGCAATGCCGGTAAAGTGCGTGAGCTGGCGTCGCTGCTTAGCGACTTCGGTCTTGATATCGTTGCCCAAACAGACCTCGGCGTAGATTCCGCTGAAGAAACCGGCCTGACCTTTATCGAAAACGCGATTCTGAAAGCGCGCCATGCGGCAAAAGTGACCGGTTTACCGGCAATTGCCGACGACTCCGGTCTGGCGGTAGATGCGCTGGGTGGCGCGCCGGGTATTTACTCCGCGCGTTATTCCGGTGAAGACGCGACCGATCAAAAGAATCTGCAAAAACTGCTGGAAACAATGAAAGACGTACCGGACGACCAACGTCAGGCGCGTTTCCACTGCGTGCTGGTATATCTGCGTCACGCGGAAGATCCCACTCCGCTGGTATGCCACGGTAGCTGGCCAGGCGTGATTACTCGTGAACCAGCGGGCACTGGTGGCTTTGGTTATGATCCAATCTTCTTCGTACCTTCCGAAGGGAAAACCGCTGCCGAACTGACCCGCGAAGAAAAGAGCGCCATTTCCCACCGTGGTCAGGCGTTGAAACTGCTGCTGGACGCTTTACGTAATGGTTAAATTACCGCCGCTGAGTCTCTACATTCACATCCCGTGGTGCGTGCAGAAATGCCCGTACTGCGATTTCAACTCTCACGCGTTGAAAGGAGAAGTGCCGCACGACGATTATGTTCAGCATCTGCTTAACGATCTGGACAACGATGTGGCTTACGCTCAGGGCCGTGAAGTAAAGACAATCTTTATTGGCGGTGGTACGCCGAGCCTGCTTTCCGGCCCGGCGATGCAAACGCTGCTGAACGGCGTACGTGCGCGTTTGCCGCTGGCAGCGGATGCAGAAATTACGATGGAAGCGAACCCTGGTACGGTTGAAGCCGATCGCTTTGTTGATTATCAGCGTGCTGGTGTGAACCGCATCTCCATTGGCGTACAGAGTTTTAGCGAAGAAAAGCTGAAACGACTTGGGCGCATTCATGGCCCGCAAGAAGCGAAACGAGCGGCAAATCTGGCGAGCGGTTTAGGGTTACGTAGCTTTAACCTCGATTTGATGCATGGGCTACCGGATCAATCACTGGAAGAGGCGCTAGGCGATCTGCGCCAGGCTATTGAACTGAATCCGCCGCATCTTTCCTGGTATCAACTGACCATCGAACCCAATACGCTGTTTGGCTCGCGCCCTCCTGTACTGCCGGACGATGACGCGCTGTGGGACATTTTCGAACAGGGGCATCAGTTATTAACCGCAGCGGGCTATCTGCAGTATGAAACATCCGCTTACGCCAAACCCGGTTATCAGTGCCAGCACAATCTCAACTACTGGCGCTTTGGTGACTACATCGGTATTGGCTGCGGCGCGCATGGCAAAGTGACCTTCCCGGATGGGCGCATTCTGCGTACCACCAAAACGCGTCATCCACGTGGTTTTATGCAGGGGCGGTATCTGGAAAGCCAGCGTGATGTCGAAGCCGCAGATAAACCATTTGAGTTCTTTATGAATCGCTTCCGTTTGCTGGAACCTGCGCCGCGCGTGGAGTTTAGCCAGTATACTGGCCTTTCAGAAGAGGTTATTCGCCCTCAGTTAGACGAGGCTATCGCTCAGGGTTATCTCACAGAATGTGCGGATTACTGGCAGATAACGGAACATGGGAAGTTGTTTTTAAATTCGCTGCTGGAGCTTTTTCTGGCTGAGTAAATTTGTATTGCCGGATGCGGCGTGTACGCAACATCCGGCTACAACTCTTGCGTCATCGCAAAAATTACTTAATCACCCCATTGCGCCGCAATTGTTCGGTATCTTTTTTCCAGCGTTCATTAGCCTGGTTGATATCGTCAATTTTCATCAAAATCGTGACTTTTTTACTGTTTATTTCTGAAACTTTCATCGTTAACGGATATTGCCCTTTTTCGAGCGTTATCCAGTCATCCTGCAATTTACGGCTAAGTTTTTGTGATTGCAGAAAAGTCTGTCGCCGTTGTTCGTTGATATCAAAATCTCGTTTCTGCTGAATTGGCACTTCATAACACTCTTCACTCTGTTTATGACATGCCGCAATCGCCGGTTGATAAACCTCTTTGTCATATTTAACCGCGAACGCCTCGCTATCGTTCTGTTTATTAAAATCATCACGCTGTTGGTGAATTTTTTTAAAGGCGTCTTCGCGGGTCATTTGCTTACCGTTTGCATCTTTTCCCCAATATGCATCCGCTGCTTTCTGCGCCGCCACCATTTGCTTATCAAGCGCTTTTACATCCTTTTTCAGTGCAGGAATCGAGTTATTCTGGTTATTCAATGCAGACTCAAGCTGACTAAAGCGATAATTGAAATCTTCGCTATTCACGATCAGATATTTATTATTGGTTTTGATATCGTCAACCACCCGCCCACGATCGCTGGCTGCCGCCTGAAAAGAGTAAAAGTTCACCGACCAGCCAGACGCGGGCGTTCCTTTACTGGTTAACATCGCCGAGAATTTCACCGGTTTATCTTTCGTCCAGGTCTGTTCGAGCAGCTCGTAATCTGCCAACTGACCGACCCAGGTATAGAGATCGTCACTGGAAGAGACATCGCCTTCCGCTGACCAGGTGGCCTGATTACCCTTAGCATCAAGATTTTTTAAGGTGATGACATCAAGCTTGAGAATGCCGTGATACTGCTTTTTGAATTGATCTTTTAAGATATTTTCAGTTGGCGGTTCACCATCTGCCCGGACATTACCAGTCATCAACATAAGCAGCGCCGTACCAACAATCCATTGCTTTTTCACCCGAAAACCCTCGCGCGGAATAATTTATTCTGGTGATTATCATTAGGGTAATAAAAATTGGCAATGGACGTGAGTCTGAAGTGAATAAGCCCCGGCACGATACCGGGGCGAAGTGATTAGTACTGATTGAAGATCTGCTGGATCTGCTGCGGATCTTTAGTTTGCGTCAGAGCCAGTTGCAGCAGAACGCGCGCTTTTTGCGGGTTCAACGTGCCAGAGGCGACGAAGCCGTATTTCGCATCATCCACTTCGGCATCCTGAGTGGTAGCGCCCGTCGGTACGCGGGAAGAACGCACTACTGCAGTGCCGTTTTTCGCAGCGGTTGCAAGGGTGTCAAATACGGTTTTATACAGGTTGCCGTTACCCACGCCAGCGCTGACGATGCCATCATAGCCCGCATCTACCAGTGCTTTAGCCGGAAGATCGGATGCGTTAGCGTAGTTATAAACAATGCCGACTTTCGGCAGTTCATTCAGCTTAGAGACATCGAACGGCGTGTCGCTGGTGTGCTTACGTGCCGGGGGACGTTGGTAGTCAATCTTACCGTTGTGAATGTAACCCAGAGGACCGTAGTTAACAGACTTGAAGGTCGCTACGTCGGTGGTGTTGGTTTTGGTGACATCACGGCCATCAAGCACGGTGTCGTTCATCACTACCAGTACGCCACGATTAGCGGAGGCTTTATCAGCTGCGGTCACTACCGCGTTATACAGGTTGAATGGACCGTCTGCGCTCATAGACGTGGACGGGCGCATTGCACCGACCATCACCACCGGTTTGTCGCATTTCACCGTCAGGTCGAGGAAGTAAGCGGTTTCTTCCATCGTGTCGGTACCGTGGGTAATGACGAAGCCGTCAGTTTTATCGCAGTCGGTGTTAATTTTTTTCGCCAGTGTCAGCCAGACATCATCGTTCATGTCCTGGGAGCCAATATTCACTACCTGCTCGCCTTTAACGTTCGCAATGTCCTTCAGTTGCGGCACCGCATTAACCAGATTTTCTACGCCAACTTTACCCGCTGTGTAGTTAGATTTGGTTGCGGAGTCACCACCACCGGCAATGGTCCCGCCGGTTGCTAAAATGGTGATATTGGGTAATGCCAATGCTGCACCACTAAACCCCATAACCAGTGCGGCAAGTGCCGTCTTTTTGAAAAACTCCATTTCATTCCTCCAGTTACGTGAACGCTACGCATTATCCCTTAGCTTTGTATGGGAAACTTGACGTTAAACAATTTACAACATGAATATATTTTGGAGATCTACAAAGTTAGAGGCAGGTAACAAAACGAAGAATTAAACGGCATAAAAAAGTATTATGCCGTCTTAAAATAGAGGATTATTTTAAATTCCCGACCAGGGCTTTGCGGCTATCTTCCAGAGTCACAACGCGGCTACAAACATCTTTGCCAAACTGCTGGAAATCTTTTTCCTGCTTTTTCCACTCGGTTTGGATTGAGGATTGCAGACCGCCCAGGCTTCCCAGCACGTTCTGTAATGGGTTACCGCCGCTTTTCAGCACCGCTTTCGCGCCCATTTCATTAATGCTGTCCTGTAAAATTCCGCCCATTGCCTGATTCACTAATTGCTGGCCTTCGGCACGAACCTGATCAATGGCTTTATAGTGAAACGTCAGGCCATCGCTGCGCGTTTCGATAATGCGGTTCATCTGCTCTTTCAGCTGCGCATCAAGTTTGGTCAGACGGCTGCGCATTTTGCTGCTTTCGCCCATCTCCTGAACGATAATTTTATCCAGCGCAATACGGGCTTTCTCGACGCGGCTTTTCGCGCCTTCATCAATCCACGGCAGGGTGCTACGTAGTTCAGCCTGATAATCCTTCGCCTGCTCGCGCTGGGCGGCATTCAGGGAATATTGCTTACCGTTATACATCACGTTGCCGTCTGGCGTGATCACCAGATTGCCGTTTTCGCCCTTCACCTGCACGGTTTGCGGGCTGACAATCACATCGTCACGCGGCGTGACGCTGCACTGGTAGTCGGCGTGAGCGGTCATTGCCGTCACTGAAAGTGCTGCCGCCAGCAGCATTTTGCGCATCATAGTCTTCTCTCAAGAACAAATCAGGCCAGCATTTGCTGGCCCCAGATTGATAACAAAGTGCGCGTTTTCCATGCCGGATGCGGCGTAAACGCCTTATCCAGCCTACTCGATCGTGCATCTTTATAGGCCTGATAAGCGTAGCACATCAGGCAGTTTTGCATTTGTCATCGCCCGTATGCTTTCTTAGTCCCACCAAACGTCGAAAAGTTCGCTGGTGCGTACCTCTTCCAGTTTGCGTTCTTCCAGCCACTTACGCACAATCGCCTGATGTTCTTCGGTGCATTTGCCGATTTCCTGCATGCAGATCAGACCTTCCCAGGCCAGATAACCACTGCCGTCAAAGGCCAGTTTGTTCGGTTCGATAACCTCGTTAATAAAGTCATCAACGGTTTTATCAATCTGTTCTTCCGATGTACCTTCCGGGAATCGCCATGCCACCGAAAATCCTAATTCCTGGAATTCGTCGATGTGCATTTTTTTACGCAGACGACGGCTACGGTTCTTTGCCATTATTTCACCCTCTCGAACATTAAGTCCCATACTCCGTGACCAAGACGATGACCACGTTGTTCAAATTTCGTCACCGGACGTGATGCCGGACGCGGTACGTAATCATTGCTCTCTGACAGGTTTTTATAACCGTCAATAGAAGACATCACTTCAAGCATATGTTCCGCATAAGGTTCCCAGTCGGTCGCCATATGGAATATGCCCCCCAGCTGCAGTTTGCTTTTTACCAGCTCGACAAACGGCACCTGAACGATACGGCGTTTATTATGGCGCGCTTTGTGCCACGGGTCAGGGAAAAAGAGCTGCACCATGCGCAATGAATTGTCAGGAATCATTTTATGCAGCACTTCAACCGCATCGTGACACATCACGCGCAGGTTGCTTAAGCCCTCTTCATGCGCAGAAGACAGGCACGCACCAACACCCGGTGAATGCACTTCAATGCCGAGGAAGTCCTGCTCGGGGCGATCTTTAGCCATTGCCACCAGCGACGCGCCCATGCCAAAACCAATCTCAAGCGTCACCGGCGCTTCACGACCAAAAAGCGCAGGGAAATCCAGCATATCTTCGCTGAACTCAACGCCCATCACCGGCCAGTAGTTTTCCAGCGCATGTTCCTGGCCTTTGGTCAGTCGCCCCTGGCGGCGCACAAAACTACGGATACGGCGCAGCGGGCGGCCGTTTTCATCAAATTCCGGTGAGATGACGTCGTTTTTCATAAAGATTTAGTCGCTTGTGAAAGTGTTCTGAAAACGGGCATTATCCAAAGTTAGTTGCCGGATGCAAGCATGATAAGGCCGTGGCTGCGGAAAGTTCCGGTTTACACCCTGCCGTCGCTGTGCTGCAATCTTGCCCCCAACAACAGTGAATTCGGTGACCATGCAAGCGTCGCAATTTTCAGCCCAGGTTCTGGACTGGTACGATAAATACGGGCGGAAAACGCTGCCCTGGCAAATTGACAAGACGCCCTACAAAGTATGGCTCTCAGAAGTGATGTTGCAACAAACTCAGGTTGCGACCGTTATCCCCTATTTTGAACGCTTTATGGCACGCTTCCCAACGGTGACCGATCTCGCCAATGCGCCGCTCGACGAAGTTCTCCATTTGTGGACCGGGCTTGGCTATTACGCCCGCGCGCGCAACCTACATAAAGCTGCACAACAAGTGGCGGCCTTACACGGCGGTAAATTCCCGGAAACCTTTGAGGAAGTTGCAGCACTGCCGGGCGTCGGGCGTTCCACCGCAGGCGCGATTCTCTCGCTTTCTCTGGGCAAGCACTTTCCGATTCTCGACGGTAACGTCAAACGCGTGCTGGCGCGCTGCTATGCTGTAAGCGGCTGGCCCGGGAAAAAAGAGGTCGAGAATAAACTGTGGAGTTTAGGCGAGCAGGTGACGCCCGCGGTTGGCGTGGAACGGTTTAACCAAGCGATGATGGATTTGGGCGCGATGATTTGTACGCGCTCTAAGCCAAAATGCTCGCTCTGTCCGCTACAAAACGGATGTATTGCCGCCGCCAACAATAGCTGGTCGCTTTATCCGGGCAAAAAACCGAAACAGACGCTGCCAGAGCGCACCGGCTACTTTTTGCTGTTACAGCACGAAGATGAAGTATTGCTGGCGCAGCGTCCGCCGAGCGGATTGTGGGGCGGTTTATACTGCTTCCCGCAGTTTGCCGATGAAGAAAGTTTGCGGCAGTGGCTGGCGCAACGGCAGATTGCTGCCGATAACCTGACGCAGCTGACCGCGTTTCGGCATACCTTCAGCCATTTCCACTTAGATATTGTGCCTATGTGGCTTCCCGTGTCGTCATTCACCGGCTGCATGGATGAAGACAATGCGCTCTGGTATAACTTAGCGCAACCGCCGTCAGTTGGCCTGGCGGCTCCCGTGGAGCATTTGTTACAGCAGTTACGCACTGGCGCGCCGGTTTAGCGCGTGAGTCGATAAAGAGGATGATTTATGAGCAGAACGATTTTTTGTACTTTCCTGCAACGTGAAGCAGAAGGTCAGGATTTTCAGCTGTACCCCGGCGAACTGGGAAAACGCATCTATAACGAGATCTCCAAAGAAGCCTGGGCGCAGTGGCAGCACAAACAAACCATGCTGATTAATGAAAAGAAACTCAACATGATGAATGCCGAGCACCGCAAGCTGCTGGAGCAGGAGATGGTCAACTTCCTGTTCGAGGGTAAAGAGGTGCATATCGAGGGCTATACGCCGGAAGATAAAAAATAAAAACAGTGCCGGAGCACGCCTCCGGCAACTTGCATAAAAACAAACACAACACGCACCCGGAATGATGAAAAAATATCTCGCGCTGGCTTTGATTGCGCCGTTGCTCATCTCCTGTTCGACGACCAAAAAAGGCGATACCTATAACGAAGCCTGGGTCAAAGATACCAACGGTTTTGATATTCTGATGGGGCAATTTGCCCACAATATTGAGAACATCTGGGGCTTCAAAGAGGTGGTGATCGCCGGTCCTAAGGACTACGTGAAATACACCGATCAATATCAGACCCGCAGCCACATCAACTTCGATGACGGTACGATTACTATCGAAACCATCGCCGGGACAGAACCTGCCGCGCATTTGCGCCGGGCAATAATCAAAACGTTGCTGATGGGGGACGATCCGAGTTCGGTCGATCTCTATTCCGACGTTGATGATATTACGATTTCGAAAGAACCTTTCCTTTACGGTCAGGTGGTGGACAACACCGGGCAGCCGATTCGCTGGGAAGGTCGCGCGAGCAACTTCGCGGATTATCTGCTGAAAAACCGCCTGAAGAGCCGCAGCAACGGGCTGCGTATCATCTACAGCGTCACCATTAACATGGTGCCGAACCACCTTGATAAACGTGCGCACAAATATCTCGGTATGGTCCGCCAGGCATCACGGAAATATGGCGTTGATGAGTCGCTGATTCTGGCAATTATGCAGACTGAATCTTCCTTTAACCCGTATGCGGTCAGCCGTTCCGATGCGCTGGGATTAATGCAGGTGGTACAACATACTGCCGGGAAAGATGTGTTCCGCTCGCAGGGGAAATCCGGCACGCCGAGCCGCAGTTTCTTGTTTGATCCTGCCAGCAATATTGATACCGGCACCGCATATCTGGCGATGCTGAACAACGTTTATCTCGGCGGAATTGATAACCCAACATCGCGGCGTTATGCCGTCATCACCGCCTATAACGGCGGCGCAGGCAGCGTGCTGCGAGTCTTTTCGAATGATAAGATTCAGGCTGCCAATATTATTAACACCATGACGCCGGGCGATGTTTATCAGACGCTGACGACCCGCCATCCCTCTGCGGAATCTCGCCGTTATCTTTATAAAGTGAATACCGCGCAAAAATCTTACCGCCGCCGATAATTCCACTAACCGCCCCTGACGATGCTCAGGGGTAAAAATGTTATCTACATCACAATTTCGTTTTGCAAATTGGGAATGTTTGCAATTATTTGCCACAGGTAACAAAAAACCAGTCCGCGAAGTTGATAGAATCGCATCATCTCGCACGGTCAAATGTGCTTTTTCAAACACTCATCCGCATCACGATGTGAGGAAATTAACATGAATCTTAAGCTGCAGCTGAAAATCCTCTCTTTTCTGCAGTTCTGTCTGTGGGGAAGTTGGCTGACGACCCTCGGCTCCTATATGTTTGTTACCCTGAAGTTTGACGGTGCTTCTATCGGCGCAGTTTATAGCTCACTGGGTATCGCCGCGGTCTTTATGCCTGCGCTGCTGGGGATTGTGGCCGACAAATGGTTAAGTGCGAAATGGGTCTATGCCATTTGCCACACCATTGGCGCTATCACGCTGTTCATGGCGGCAGAGGTCACTACGCCGGAGGCGATGTTCCTTGTGATATTGATTAACTCGTTTGCTTATATGCCAACGCTTGGGTTAATCAACACCATCTCTTACTATCGCCTGCAAAATGCCGGGATGGATATCGTTACTGACTTCCCGCCAATCCGTATCTGGGGCACCATCGGCTTTATCATGGCAATGTGGGTGGTGAGCCTGTCCGGCTTCGAATTAAGCCACATGCAGCTGTATATTGGCGCAGCGCTTTCCGCCATTCTGGTTCTGTTTACCCTGACTCTGCCGCATATTCCGGTTGCTAAACAGCAAGCGAATCAGAGCTGGACAACCCTGCTGGGCCTCGATGCATTCGCGCTGTTTAAAAACAAGCGTATGGCAATCTTCTTCATCTTCTCAATGCTGCTGGGCGCGGAACTGCAGATTACCAACATGTTCGGTAATACCTTCCTGCACAGCTTCGACAAAGATCCGATGTTTGCCAGCAGCTTCATCGTGCAGCATGCGTCAATCATCATGTCGATTTCGCAGATCTCTGAAACCCTGTTCATTCTGACCATCCCGTTCTTCTTAAGCCGCTACGGTATTAAGAACGTAATGATGATCAGTATTGTGGCGTGGATCCTGCGTTTTGCTCTGTTTGCTTACGGCGACCCGACTCCGTTCGGTACTGTACTGCTGGTACTGTCGATGATCGTTTACGGTTGCGCATTCGACTTCTTCAACATCTCTGGTTCGGTGTTTGTCGAAAAAGAAGTTAGCCCGGCAATTCGCGCCAGCGCGCAGGGGATGTTCCTGATGATGACCAACGGCTTCGGCTGTATCCTCGGCGGCATCGTGAGCGGTAAAGTGGTTGAGATGTACACCCAAAACGGCATTACCGACTGGCAGACCGTATGGCTGATTTTCGCAGGTTACTCCGTGGTTCTGGCCTTCGCGTTCATGGCGATGTTCAAATATAAACACGTTCGTGTCCCGACAGGTACACAGACGGTTAGCCACTAATTACGCAAAGAAAAACGGGTCGCCAGAAGGTGACCCGTTTTTTTATTCTTACTTCAACACATAACCGTACAACCGTTTCATGCCATCCGCATCGGTTTCGCTATAGACACCTTGCAACTCCGGCGAAAATCCCGGCAACAAATTCACGCCTTCTTCCAGCGCAAGGAAATAACGTTGAACCGCCCCCCCCCAGACTTCCCCGGGTACCACGCAAAGCACGCCAGGTGGATAAGGCAACGCCCCTTCTGCCGCAATTCGCCCTTCGGCATCACGAATCCGCACCAACTCCACTTCACCGCGAATATAAGCGCTATGCGCATCCTGGGGATTCATCACCACTGACGGGAAACTCTGCTGGCGGAACATCGCTTTTTGTAGGTCTTTGACGTCGAAACTGACATACAAATCGTGCATCTCCTGACACAACTGGCGCAGGGTGTAGTCGCGATAGCGCACCGGATATTTGTTATAAACGCTCGGCAACACCTCAGCCAGCGGCGAATCATCCTCAATATGCTGTTCAAACTGCGCCAGCATCGCCACCAGTTGTGCCAGCTTCTCGTGGCTTTCCGCCGGAGTTAATAAGAACAGAATGGAGTTGAGATCGCACTTCTCCGGCACAATGCCGTTCTCACGCAGATAGTGCGCCAGAATCGTCGCTGGAACGCCAAAATCGCTATATTCGCCGGTTTCGGCATCGATACCCGGCGTGGTGAGTAACAGCTTGCACGGATCAACAAAATACTGATCCGCGGCATATCCTTCAAAGCCGTGCCACTTCGCCCCCGGCTCAAAACTGAAAAAACGGCGGTCGCTGGCTAACACTGACGTCGGATAATCCTGCCACAATTTGCCATCAACAACAGGCGGGATAAACGGGCGGAACAGCTTACAGCGCGCAAGAATAGCCTTGCGCGACTCAATACCCAACTCAACGCACTCAGCCCACAGCCGACGCCCACTCTCCCCTTCATGAATTTTGGCGTTAACGTCCAGGGCGGCGAACAGCGGATAGAACGGGCTGGTAGAAGCATGGAGCATAAAGGCATTATTCAACCGCTTATGCGGGCAAAAACGCGCCTGTCCACGGATATGGTTATCTTTTTTATGGATCTGCGACGTCTGTGAGAATCCCGCCTGCTGTTTGTGCACCGACTGGGTCACAAAGATCCCCGGATCGTTTTCGTTAAGTTCTAACAGCAGCGGCGAGCTATCCGCCATCATCGGGATAAACTGTTCGTAACCGACCCACGCGGAATCAAACAGAATGTAATCACACAGATGCCCAACGGTATCGATCACCTGACGGGCGTTATAGACAGTGCCGTCATAGGTTCCCAGCTGAATAATCGCCAGGCGAAACGGGCGCGGCAGGTCGGCTTTTTCTGGCGCAACGTCGCGAATTTGCTGGCGCAGATACTCTTCATTAAAACAGTGCGCATCAATACCGCCAATGAAACCAAACGGGTTACGTGAAGCTTCCAGATAGACCGGCGTCGCCCCCGCCTGAATCAACGCGCCGTGATGATTCGACTTATGGTTGTTACGGTCGAAGAGCACCAGATCGCCACGCGTTAACAGCGCATTCGTCACCACTTTATTCGCTGCCGATGTGCCGTTCAGCACAAAATAGGTTTTATCGGCATGAAAGACTTTGGCTGCAAATTTCTGCGCATCTTTCGCCGATCCTTCATGAATAAGCAGATCGCCCAATTTTACGTCAGCGTTACACATATCGGCGCGAAAGATGTTCTCGCCAAAGAAATCGTAAAAATGGCGTCCGGCAGGATGCTTTTTAAAGAACGCACCATGTTGATGTCCAGGGCAAGCAAAGGTGCTATTACCCATCTCAACGTACTGCGTCAGCGTGTCATAAAACGGTGGCAGCAAATTCTCTTCATACTGACAGGCTGCGGATTCCAGCTCCAGCCACTGCTGCTCGTTGCCGTTGATTACCGCCGTAACGCCCGCAGGTAATTCAACAGCATGTTCGGAATACAAAAACACCGGTAGATGAAAACCGGTGCGCTTAAGCAACGCAAGAATGCCACTGCGACTATCCGCAGCGGTAATGACGACTGCCGCGACGTCCGTAAAATCAGTATCTCCCAACGCCACCACGCGGCGATGAGTAGAAAGTCGGGATACCAGTTCACTACTGGCGGCAATATTCATTGATTTCATAAGCGCAAAACCCGTTTCGGGGAAGTAAGAATACCGGACAAGGTGGAAAACCCTGCCCCATGAGATATGGGTCAAACTGGTCACCAGCTCCGACCGCCAGACATCAGTAAAAGCAGAAACGCTCTGATTTTACTGTTGTCCTGCAGTGAGCGTGCGTTAACTTCACCGCATGAGCAGTAGCATAAAAAGAGAAGAGTTTCGCGCGAAACGGCGATAAGCGAGAGAATGTAAGGAGGTGGCGTGCATCGGGCAAACTCCGTACAGAGAGGAGAAAATTCGCGCAATCATGGCACCTTTCGCTAAAGCGTGCAAGCCAGGACTTTGCGAACAAACAAGCCATCGACGGCGCCAAAAGTTCATAATAAGAAAATCAAACAATACAGCTAACAGGAACTCTTGTGGTCATCGGCCCTTTTATCAACGCAAGTGCAGTCTTACTGGGTGGCGTTTTCGGCGCACTCCTTAGCCAACGCTTACCGGAACGTATCCGCGTCTCCATGACATCAATTTTTGGTCTGGCATCGCTGGGGATTGGTATTTTACTGGTGGTGAAATGCGCCAACCTTCCGGCGATGGTTTTAGCAACCTTACTCGGAGCATTAATCGGCGAAATTTGTCTGCTGGAAAAAGGCGTCAATACAGTGGTCGCCAAAGCGCATAGTCTGTTTCACCACTCGCGTAAGAAGCCAGCGCATGAATCTTTTATTCAGAATTTTGTCGCGATTATTGTCCTGTTTTGCGCCAGCGGCACCGGAATCTTCGGGGCGATGAACGAAGGGATGACCGGCGATCCAAGTATTTTAATCGCCAAGTCATTTCTTGATTTCTTTACGGCGATGATCTTCGCCTGCTCGCTGGGTATTGCGGTGTCGGTGATTAGCATTCCATTACTGATCATCCAGTTAACACTGGCGTGGGCTGCCGCGCTGATATTACCGCTGACCACACCGTCGATGATGGCAGACTTCAGCGCCGTAGGCGGTTTACTGCTGCTGGCAACCGGATTACGCATCTGTGGCATTAAAATGTTCCCGGTGGTCAACATGCTTCCAGCACTCCTTCTGGCAATGCCGCTTTCCGCCGCCTGGACCGCCTGGTTTGCCTGACAATGCGTGCAATAGCGGCAAAGTGATGATAGATTGTGCAGTCTGCACTAAATTGAAGAAATTTGATTGACGAGACGAGGCGAATCAGGTTTAATGCGCCCCGTTGCCCGGATAGCTCAGTCGGTAGAGCAGGGGATTGAAAATCCCCGTGTCCTTGGTTCGATTCCGAGTCCGGGCACCACTATTCTAAAGAACCCGCCCACAAGGCGGGTTTTTGCTTTTGGATCTTTATATAAAATAAACTTGGGAGCATAACGCCATCAGGTCTTAAACACTCCCGAATCATCAATAAACATCCCCCGCTAACAAAACACAGTTCAGTTCACATAACATCCCTGTTATCCCACACATATCTGCTGGCCGAACGACGCCAGTGCGCGTACGGAGGCAAGAGCAGCCCTGCACATGGCAGCGCTTGTGGTAACCTGGTTTAATCCGGTGATAAAGGCATTTTACATGCATCTGTCAGCAGCCGGAAAAACCAAAAAAGTGGCGCTGGTTGACTGTATGCGTAAATTGCTGACCATCCTGAACGCAATGCTCAGAAAGAACGAAGAGTGAAATGAATCGTAGCATCATGTTGCTCCATAATTTTTACGTTCAAGACAGTTGATTATCGGCGCATATGACTCAAAAAGAGCCTGATGATTGCCTCTTTTCCATAGGCTCTTTCTCTGAAGTGAAGGAAGGCCCGGAAGAAAGCACTCGCTGGCATACGTGACTCCAGCTCAACCAGAAATAATCACCACTGTTATTTTTCTATTTAATAATAATCTCCTGAAAAATAGATATAGCAAAAATACAATCCGGCCAGATTTAATTCCGCATTCATTACCAGAAATAATCAACACCATAACTATCATATCATTCAATAGTCACCGCTAAAATTTTATTATTTTCCTCTTCTTTACATAGAAATTGTCAACATGTTTATTATGCCACTCTTAAATAGTTAATCACAAAACAACATCACCATTATTTACGTGTTTTATTTATTAATAACATGGTCATACGTTCTTTTTTTACGAGGAAATAATCAATTGATAAATTGTTTTTGGTCTTAATAGTCAAGTGAGAAACATTTTAATAAATGATAAAAATCCTAAATTCCTTGTTCATAATGTAGGGGTGTGTTAAATAGGTGGGCAAAATTTGGTTCCCCTTCTCGCCTGTAATATTGCAGCATCTTCGCACCTCCATGAGACATTGCGACTTAATAAGAAGGTGATAAGTCCTGCATATAAGCATGGACTGACCATGGTTTTATATTCATTAAAAATTTTGTTACAACCCATTGATTTAGCATAAATAAATTATAGTGGGTTCGGGTTTGTTGTGACTGTGGCATTATTTCCGTGCAAAGGAGCTGATATGTCTGAAAGACATTTACCTGATGACCAGAGCAGTACTATCGATCCATATCTAATTACCTCTGTTCGCCAGACTCTGGCAGAACAAGGCGCAGCATTACAAAACTTGTCTAAACAACTGGATTCCGGGCAGTACCAGCGTGTCCTTAATTTGATAATGAACTGTAAAGGGCACGTTATTCTTTCGGGAATGGGTAAATCAGGGCATGTCGGTCGTAAAATGTCAGCGACGCTGGCCTCTACGGGTACGCCTAGTTTCTTTATTCATCCTGCAGAAGCTTTCCATGGCGATCTGGGCATGATTACGCCTTACGATCTTCTGATCCTTATTTCTGCCAGCGGTGAAACGGATGAAATCCTCAAGCTAGTTCCTTCACTGAAAAATTTCGGCAACCGAATTATCGCCATTACCAATAATGGAAATTCCACGCTGGCGAAAAATGCTGATGCCGTGCTGGAACTCCACATGGCGAATGAAACCTGCCCGAATAATCTTGCACCAACAACGTCTACCACGCTGACGATGGCGATCGGCGATGCGCTGGCGATTGCCATGATCCACCAACGCAAATTTATGCCGAATGATTTTGCGCGCTATCACCCGGGCGGTTCATTAGGTCGTCGCCTGCTGACCCGCGTTGCTGATGTCATGCAGCATGATGTTCCTGCGGTACAGCTGGATGCGTCATTTAAAACCGTGATTCAACGTATCACCAGCGGATGCCAGGGAATGGTGATGGTAGAAGACGCAGAAGGTGGGCTAGCGGGCATTATCACCGACGGTGACCTGCGTCGCTTTATGGAAAAAGAGGATTCTCTGACATCCGCCACGGCTGCGCAGATGATGACACGTGAACCGCTGACGCTACCGGAAGACACCATGATCATTGAAGCGGAAGAAAAAATGCAAAAACACCGTGTCTCAACGTTATTGGTGACCAACAAGGCAAATAAAGTCACTGGCCTTGTGCGCATTTTCGACTAATTAAGCAACGGGGTTCGAGAGGTTAGTCTCTCATTGAGTTTGCGCCCCACTGAAACTTTGATAATCGTTACATGTTGATAAAAGTGAAGTCTGCCGTATCCTGGATGCGTGCTCGTCTGTCTGCCATCTCACTGGCAGATATCCAAAAACACCTGGCGAAAATCATCATTCTGGCACCGATGGCGGTGCTGCTGATCTATCTGGCTATCTTCAGCCAGCCTCGCTATATGAGCGAGTCGAAAGTCGCCATTAAACGCTCGGATGATTTAAACAGCGGCAGCCTGAATTTTGGTCTGCTTCTGGGTGCCTCTAACCCCAGTTCCGCAGAAGATGCTTTGTATCTGAAAGAATACATCAACTCGCCGGATATGCTGGCGGCGCTGGATAAGCAACTAAATTTTCGTGAAGCATTTAGCCACAGCGGGCTCGATTTTCTTAATCATCTTAGCAAGGATGAAACCGCAGAAGGATTCCTGAAGTACTACAAGGACCGTATCAACGTCTCGTATGACGATAAAACCGGATTACTGAATATTCAGACGCAGGGCTTTAGCCCGGAGTTTGCGCTTAAGTTTAACCAGACCGTGCTGAAAGAGTCAGAGCGCTTTATCAATGAGATGTCACATCGCATCGCGCGTGACCAGCTTGCCTTTGCAGAAACGGAGATGGAAAAGGCACGCCAGCGTCTGGACGCCAGCAAAGCGGAATTGCTCTCTTATCAGGACAACAACAACGTTCTGGATCCACAGGCACAGGCACAGGCGGCGAGCACGTTAGTCAATACGCTGATGGGCCAGAAGATCCAGATGGAAGCGGATCTGCGTAACTTGCTGACGTATCTGCGTGAGGACGCCCCGCAAGTAGTGAGTGCGCGTAATGCGATTCAGTCATTGCAGGCACAAATCGATGAAGAACAAAGCAAAATCACTGCGCCACAGGGTGACAAGCTAAACCGTATGGCAGTGGATTTTGAAGAAATCAAATCAAAAGTAGAGTTCAACACCGAGCTGTACAAACTGACCCTGACCTCCATTGAAAAGACCCGTGTAGAAGCGGCTCGTAAGCTCAAGGTGCTGTCAGTGATCAGTTCGCCACAGTTGCCGCAGGAATCGTCTTTTCCAAATATCCCTTATTTGATCGCCTGCTGGTTACTGGTGTGCTGCCTGCTGTTCGGCACCCTGAAACTGTTGCTGGCTGTTATTGAAGATCACCGAGACTAACGCTGTCGCTGAATGAGTTTGTGATGAAATTATTTAAATCAATTTTACTGATTGCCGCCTGTCACGCGGCGCAGGCCAGCGCGGCCATTGATATTAACGCTGACCCAAACCTTACAGGAGCCGCGCCGCTTACCGGTATTCTGAACGGGCAACAGTCGGATACGCAAAACATGAGCGGCTTCGACAATACCCCGCCGCCCTCACCGCCGGTGGTAATGAGCCGTATGTTTGGTGCTCAACTTTTCAACGGCACCAGCGCGGATAGCGGTGCGACGGTAGGATTCAACCCTGACTATATTCTGAATCCGGGTGATAGCATTCAGGTTCGCTTGTGGGGTGCGTTCACCTTTGATGGTGCGTTACAGGTTGATCCCAAAGGTAATATTTTCCTGCCGAACGTTGGTCCGGTGAAAGTTGCTGGCGTCAGTAATAGTCAGCTAAATGCCCTGGTCACATCCAAAGTGAAGGAAGTATACCAGTCCAACGTCAACGTCTACGCCTCCTTATTACAGGCGCAGCCAGTAAAAGTGTACGTGACCGGATTTGTGCGTAATCCTGGTCTGTATGGCGGTGTGACGTCTGATTCGTTACTCAATTATCTGATCAAGGCTGGCGGCGTTGATCCAGAGCGCGGAAGTTACGTTGATATTGTGGTCAAGCGCGGTAACCGCGTGCGCTCCAACGTCAACCTGTACGACTTCCTGCTGAACGGCAAACTGGGGCTTTCGCAGTTCGCCGATGGTGACACCATCATCGTCGGGCCGCGTCAGCATACTTTCAGCGTTCAGGGCGATGTCTTTAACAGCTACGACTTTGAGTTCCGCGAAAGCAGCATTCCCGTAACGGAAGCGTTGAGCTGGGCGCGCCCTAAGCCTGGCGCGACTCACATTACGATTATGCGTAAACAGGGGCTGCAAAAACGCAGCGAATACTATCCGATCAGTTCTGCGCCAGGCCGTATGTTGCAAAATGGCGATACCTTAATCGTGAGCACTGACCGCTATGCCGGCACCATTCAGGTGCGGGTTGAAGGCGCACACTCCGGTGAACATGCCATGGTACTGCCTTATGGTTCCACTATGCGTGCGGTTCTGGAAAAAGTCCGCCCGAACAGCATGTCGCAGATGAACGCAGTTCAGCTTTATCGCCCATCAGTGGCTCAGCGTCAGAAAGAGATGCTGAATCTCTCGCTGCAAAAGCTGGAGGAAGCATCACTTTCTGCCCAGTCATCCACCAAAGAAGAAGCCAGCCTGCGAATGCAGGAAGCACAACTGATCAGCCGCTTTGTGGCGAAAGCACGCACCGTTGTTCCGAAAGGTGAAGTGATCCTCAACGAATCCAATATTGATTCTGTTCTGCTTGAAGATGGCGACGTCATCAATATTCCGGAGAAAACATCGCTGGTTATGGTTCATGGCGAAGTGCTGTTCCCGAACGCGGTGAGCTGGCAGAAGGGTATGACCACCGAGGATTACATCGAGAAATGTGGTGGCCTGACGCAGAAATCGGGTAACGCCAGAATTATCGTCATTCGTCAGAACGGTGCAGCCGTCAACGCAGAAGATGTGGATTCACTCAAACCGGGCGATGAGATTATGGTTCTGCCGAAATATGAATCGAAAAACATTGAAGTTACTCGCGGTATTTCCACCATCCTTTACCAGTTGGCGGTGGGTGCAAAAGTGATTCTGTCTTTGTAAGGAGTTGAAATGAGCAAAGCAGTTATTGTCATTCCGGCTCGCTATGGCTCCTCGCGCCTGCCGGGTAAGCCACTGCTCGATATTGTTGGTAAACCGATGATCCAGCATGTTTACGAGCGTGCGTTACAGGTGGCGGGCGTTGCGGAAGTTTGGGTGGCAACAGACGACCCGCGTGTTGAAAAGGCCGTGCAGGCGTTTGGCGGGAAAGCCATCATGACGCGCAACGATCATGAATCCGGCACCGATCGGCTGGTCGAGGTGATGCATAAAGTCGAGGCAGATATCTACATTAACCTGCAGGGCGATGAACCAATGATTCGCCCGCGGGATGTAGAAACGCTGTTACAAGGAATGCGTGATGATCCCGCGTTGCCAGTGGCAACGCTATGCCACGCGATTTCTGCCGAAGAAGCGACCGAGCCAAGCACGGTAAAAGTGGTGGTAAATACCCGCCAGGATGCGCTTTATTTCAGCCGTTCGCCGATTCCCTATCCGCGTAATGCTGAAAAAGCGCGCTACCTGAAACACGTTGGTATTTACGCTTATCGTCGCGATGTGCTGCAAAACTACTGTCAGTTACCGGAGTCCATGCCAGAGCAGGCAGAATCACTGGAGCAGCTGCGGTTGATGAGCGCAGGGATCAACATCCGCACATTTGAGGTTGCCGCAACCGGTCCGGGCGTCGACACCCCAGCATGCCTGGAAAAAGTGCGCGCCCTGATGGCACAGGAACTGGCTGAAAACGCATGATTGGCATTTACTCGCCTGGCATCTGGCGTATTCCGCATCTGGAGAAATTTCTGGCGCAACCGTGCCAGAAACTTTCTCTGCTGCGCCCTGTTCCGCAAGAAGTTGATGCTATCGCCGTGTGGGGACATCGTCCCAGCGCGGCGAAACCAGTCGCCATCGCCAAAGCAGCGGGAAAACCCGTCATTCGTCTGGAAGATGGATTTGTGCGTTCGCTGGATCTTGGCGTCAATGGCGAGCCGCCGCTTTCTCTGGTGGTGGATGATTGTGGCATTTACTACGATGCCAGCAAGCCTTCGGCGCTGGAGAAACTGGTACAGGATAAAGCCGGAAATGCGGCATTGGCTGATCAGGCCAGAGAAGCGATGCACACCATCGTGACCGGGGATTTGTCGAAATATAACCTGGCACCTGCGTTTGTAGCTGATGAGTCAGAACGTTCAGACATCGTTCTGGTTGTCGATCAGACATTTAATGATATGTCAGTGACGTATGGCAATGCTGGCCCGCATGAGTTTGCTGCCATGCTGGAAGCCGCGATGGCGGAAAATCCTCAAGCCGAAATTTGGGTGAAGGTGCATCCGGATGTCCTGGAAGGAAAGAAAACAGGTTATTTCGCCGATCTGCGCGCCACGCAACGAGTACGTTTGATTGCCGAGAATGTCAGCCCGCAGTCGCTATTGCGACACGTTTCCCAGGTTTACGTCGTGACCTCCCAGTACGGCTTTGAAGCCTTGCTGGCAGGAAAACCAGTAACATGTTTCGGCCAGCCCTGGTATGCAGGTTGGGGCTTAACCGACGATCGTCATCCACAGTCCGCTTTGTTATCTGCCCGACGCGGTTCTGCCACGCTGGAGGAACTTTTTGCCGCTGCATACCTGCGTTACTGTCGCTATATCGATCCGCAAACGGGAGAAGTAAGCGATCTATTTACCGTGCTGCAATGGCTGCAATTACAACGTCGACATCTGCAACAGCGTGATGGTTATTTATGGGCGCCAGGCTTAACGCTGTGGAAGTCAGCGATCCTGAAACCTTTCTTGCAAACGGCAACAAACCGGCTGAGTTTTTCACGTCGCTGTACTGCGGCGAGCGCCTGCGTGGTATGGGGTGTAAAGGGAGAACAGCAATGGCGAGCCGAAGCGCAGCGAAAATCACTGCCGTTATGGCGAATGGAAGATGGTTTTCTGCGTTCATCCGGACTTGGCTCTGACCTGCTGCCGCCGCTATCGCTGGTGCTGGATAAACGCGGTATTTACTATGACGCCACACGCCCCAGCGATCTGGAAGTGCTGCTGAATCATAGCCAGCTAACGCTGGCGCAGAAGATGCGAGCTGAAAAATTACGCCAGCGACTGGTTGAAAGCAAACTGAGTAAGTACAACCTGGGAGCCGATTTCTCTCTACCAGCCGAAGCCAAAGATAAAAAAGTTATCCTGGTGCCAGGTCAGGTAGAGGACGATGCCTCTATTAAAACAGGCACTGTGTCGATTAAGAGCAACCTTGAGTTATTACGCACAGTACGCGAGCGCAATCCGCACGCCTACATTATTTATAAACCGCACCCGGATGTATTAGTGGGGAATCGCAAGGGCGATATTCCGGCAGAACAGATTGCTGAACTTGCTGATTATCAGGCACTGGACGCAGATATTATTCAATGCATCCAACGCGCAGATGAAGTGCATACCATGACGTCGCTGTCGGGGTTTGAAGCATTATTACATGGCAAGCACGTACATTGTTACGGCCTGCCCTTCTATGCCGGTTGGGGTTTAACCGTCGATGAACATCGCTGCCCGCGTCGCGAGCGAAAATTAACGTTAGCGGATCTGCTATATCAGGCGCTGATTGTTTATCCAACCTATATCCACCCAACACGGCTACAACCTATTACGGTAGAAGAAGCTGCGGAATATTTAATCAAGACGCCGCGCAAGCCGATGTTTATTACCCGAAAAAAAGCGGGACGGGTAATACGCTATTACCGCAAATTAATTATGTTCTGCAAGGTCAGATTTGGCTAAACAATTTTATAGTTGACTATTACGCAAATTATTTATGCAAGGTAATGCACTAACCGTTTTATTATCCGGTAAAAAATATCTGCTATTGCAGGGGCCGATGGGACCTTTTTTCAATGACGTCGCCGAATGGTTAGAGTCATTAGGACGTAACGCTGTGAATGTTGTATTCAACGGTGGGGATCGTTTTTACTGCCGCCATCGACAATACCTGGCTTACTACCAAACGCCGAAAGAGTTCCCCGGATGGTTACGGGATCTCCACCGGCAATATGACTTTGATACCATCCTCTGCTTTGGTGACTGCCGCCCATTGCACAAAGAAGCAAAACGTTGGGCAAAGTCGAAAGGGATCCGCTTTCTGGCATTTGAGGAAGGATATTTACGCCCGCAATTTATTACCGTTGAAGAAGGCGGAGTAAACGCATATTCATCGCTACCGCGCGATCCGGATTTTTATCGTAAGTTACCAGATATGCCTACGCCGCACGTTGAGAACTTAAAACCTTCAACGATGAAACGTATAGGTCATGCGATGTGGTATTACCTGATGGGCTGGCATTACCGCCATGAGTTCCCTCGCTACCGCCACCATAAATCGTTTTCCCCCTGGTATGAGGCTCGTTGCTGGGTTCGTGCATACTGGCGCAAGCAACTTTACAAGGTAACACAGCGTAAGGTATTGCCGAGGTTAATGAACGAGTTGGACCAGCGTTATTATCTTGCCGTTTTGCAGGTATATAACGATAGTCAGATTCGTAACCACAGCAATTATAACGATGTGCGTGACTATATTAATGAAGTCATGTACTCATTTTCACGTAAAGCGCCGAAAGAAAGTTATTTGGTGATCAAACATCATCCGATGGATCGTGGTCACAGGCTCTATCGACCATTAATTAAGCGATTGAGTAAGGAATATGGCTTAGGCGAGCGAGTCATTTATGTGCACGATCTCCCGATGCCGGAATTATTACGCCATGCAAAAGCGGTAGTGACGATTAACAGTACGACGGGGATCTCTGCACTGATTCATAACAAACCACTCAAAGTGATGGGCAATGCCCTGTACGACATCAAAGGCTTGACGTATCAAGGGCATTTGCACCAGTTCTGGCAGGCCGATTTTAAACCGGATATGAAACTGTTTAAGAAGTTTCGTGGGTATTTATTGGTTAAGACGCAGGTTAATGGGGTTTATTATGGGGAGATGATTTTTAACAAGATAAAACTGGATAAATATTTTCAGAGCTTGTCGTGTCAAGTATGAAATATAATAATAAACAACACAAAACAATTATTAAAATGATGCCATTTTAATGTTACAAATATAAACAACACCCATCCACAAGCCAAGTTAAAAATCCAAGATGTAATTTTGTTATTATCTATAAATGATACAAGTATAATCTATACGCTAATCAATTATTTTTGTAGAAAATTTATTTTATTAGTATTCACATGAAAATATGACGAAGTTATTAGCATTACACATTTATAATCATCAAATATTGTTACTATCATCACTCCTCAATAAGTTTATCTAAAGGAATATAATATAATTGAGCAAATCTTTTTTTATGATCCCCAAGAGCAAACATGATAACCAATGATTTTGATTTGCGATCAATAGCTAAACCTTCAGGTTCCCAATGTTTTTCTTTGCCACTATTAAGAGAATCTTTTTTCCCTACTGTTACATTATTAAACTTTCTTACAAGCTCTCCTTTTAACGTGTAAATATAGATTCTTTTGTTTTCTCTATTCCCTCCCCCACTCAACAAATATATATATTTATTATCAGCGGTAATGGCTTGCAATACATAATTATCATTGGTTAAACCTGCATCGATAAACCATTCTATATTTTGTTCTGATGAAATATCACTCTCGATTCGAAAGTTAACTTCTTCACTATTATAGACTCTTAATAAGTCTCTACCATTCAACTTACTTCTTACTATTAAATATTTAGCATCTAAGGTTAAAACAGGCATTGTACTAACACGAGTATTATATGGTCTATCGAATACTTTTGTAAATTTCATATCATACGGAAACGTTTGCTGCTGATATTTAAAGTGCGTGATAAACCATCCCTTGTAACTAAATGCATCACCAGCCGAAGAAACTAAATATCCATTGCTATAATCAAAAGTTAAACCTTGATGACCTATAAAATCCGTAGGGTTCTGAAAAGAACAAGCCGTAATTTTATTAGATTCGTCAACAAGCAAAAAATAATTTACAACTCCTTTTTCTGGTTTCCCTGTTACATGTAGTGTGTATAGACCATCAGTTTTATCATCAATCACAAAACCTTGAGTAACGTTATTCTTACCTTTCCCCAACCGATGTAGCTTTATTTTTTTAAATATATAATTATCATCTATAATAACATCTTTATCAGAAGTGATGCTTGCCTTAACATTAAAACACAACAATAACAACAACAAGAGATATAAATTCTTAATCGCATTCATAAAAATAATCATCATCCTGACAACAAGAATATTTTAATATATTGACTCTAGGAGTTTTGTCTTTATTTTCTTATCTTCACACACATAATTACATAGCCATTGTATTCTCTCAGAATATGTTTTATGTTTTAACGTAGGCAGGGAATAAGATATCATGTAATCAATTATATCATTAGGGCATGATGGAATACTTGAATTACACACCACCTTATCAAATAAAATATTCTTATAAAACGGCAGCATTCTTTTGGGGATATGTATTCTTTCCGCCTTGTTTTCTTTTAGCACTACGCTACATGGAATTCTTCGAGAGTGAAACTGTACCTCCATAGCAGAAATATCAGTAATTGCAAATGAAACGCCGATATTTTCTACCTTTTTTTTTCTGCCTTTCCAAAAAACAAAATAATAATATTGTCGTACAAATCCATCCTCTACCAAGAAAACAGTTAAATTTGATCTCAAAAAAAAATCAATGCATTCATTCAAATAATATCGATACTTTGCATCTCTATGTCCTAAATTAGGATGAGGTTGTATAAAAATTTTTTTAATGTTATTTTTTTTACAGAATTTATCTATGTTTTTTGCGATAGACATACTAATCGAGCAATAATTTTCTTCCGGAACTCCACCCTCCCATGTAGGGGCATAGACAAGACTATGCGAATTTGATTCGTATTTAAAAATATTGCTACCGATAAAAGTATCGCCTAATTTTAGCACTTTCCCATTGTTGATATCGTACTGAGTGAATATACCTGATTTCAAATATCTATCAACTCCAACATCACCTGATGTAATTACATAGTCGTAGATTCTAATAATTGGTTTAACAGAGGCTAGCTTATGACTCTCGCCGTGAGTTACAAAAACATGGATAAGATCTCTATTGGCTACGACACGACAATTGGACTGTGCATTAAACAAATAAAATACAATCTTTCCCTTGATAAAGGATAGATCTGAATTTTTTTTAATAAACTTAAACGTTATATTATGTTTATTAAATACCTCGACAGCTAAATGTTCTATTTCCTTATAATATTTACAAAAAACACTAATACAATCCTTGTTATTAAATACTTGTGATTGAAAGTAACGAATAAGTTGCTCAAATGCACCTTTTATCTTTGTATCTATATATATATAATATAGGCTATTATTGGACATAATGTATGCCCCTTGTATTTATTGTCATATTAACATCTATTTATTTATGATATCTCACAGGGTTTAATATTTTATAAATGTTATTAAAAAGACCAGCAGGTTTATCTTTAACAATTATAAAAACACAAACCAATAACTATTGGTGCAATTTATCTGGAGCAATGCTATTTAAAATCTCATTCTTAATAAAAAATGTAGTAAAATCTTGTAAAAAATAAATTTATAATGCTTTATGGAAAACCTAAATGAAATATACATTCATCCATTTTTTGTTAAGAATATTAAATTACAGATCGTTTATTACAATAACTAAAACTCAAAAACAGTCATGTTATAAGTAAAACATTGATAATTACATGTTATATTAGGCCATGATAAATAAACATAATTTAAATAAGGTAGTAGCATAATGAAATTTATAGTACTAATCATTTTTGTTTATTTATTAACTTTAATGATTAATCATTTATGATTACTATCTGTAAAATGATTATTAGCCACTACCTGTGATATAGCGTTTGTTAATTGCCCACCGGTTAATTAACACCCGTATAATTCTCTATCAATTACAAATCATCTTCCATCTTTACGGATATCAACAATAAGCCCTGTTCTGTTTGAGCCTAACACTTTAAGGCTTGTAAGGGCAACATCTTTGGGGTCAAGAAGCA
Organism: Escherichia sp. WS1118; assembly: GCF_046487695.1. Classification (NCBI taxonomy): domain Bacteria; kingdom Pseudomonadati; phylum Pseudomonadota; class Gammaproteobacteria; order Enterobacterales; family Enterobacteriaceae; genus Escherichia; species Escherichia sp. WS1118. Next base: position 376,446 of record NZ_JBJQIZ010000001.1, read on the forward strand.
AGTCGCTTGGTTCAACGCCAAAATTCGATGTTCTCATCGGTGTTGCAGTTCTTTCTGGATTAATACAATTAACTTTTATGTTGTCTGAGGTCCATTCTTCTGCAATTGCTTGGGTAAAGTTTACAATTGCAGCCTTCGAAGATGAATAAAGAGCATAATAAGAACGTCCACGAGTATACGAACTTGATGTAAAATTCAATAGCATCCCTGAAGATTTTTTTAAATATTTTTTTGCAGCGATAGCTATATTAACAGCGCCAACATAATTAATGCCTATTAGAGAATTCACTTCATTAAATGTAAGTGCATCAATTGGTTTCTTTATCAAAACACCAGCTGTATTTATTATATAATCTATTGATCCCAACTTTTCATTAACATTATTAAGGAAGTGTTCTATATTCTTGATATTAGCAATATCAACATTATTGAAAGAACGACTTGCAACTTCAACATTTGCGCCTAATAAAATTGCCTCCTTTTGTATTTCCAATCCAATACCACTGTTCCCACCAAAGATGACAATATTTTTCCCTTTAATAAAACTTAAATCATCACCTGTAGAAAAAGATATTTTATTCGCTTCCTGAAGTAATTTTTCTGCGATAAAAAGATCAATAGGTTGTGTTACTTTCATATTTGCTTCAGTCCCCATGACTGTAGCAACCCGGACACCAGGTACCATTGATCGAACAACACCACAATCACACGTAAAACTAAACCGCTTTTCAGCAATTGCACGTTGATATGCCAATTTTATTGTTCCTAACTTAAATGCTTGTGGTGTTTGGCCCCGCCGCATTAGTGCGCGATTTGGTATATTAGAAATACATCCGTCATCATAGACCTCGACTAAGGTATCTGCCGATGGAATAACAACATCTACAGCCTCAAAAATTTTCAGAGATTCGATACAATTACTAATTATTGTCTCATCGATTAATGGTCTTACAGCATCATGGAAAAGGATATTGCAATTATCGTCTTCGCCTTCCAAGCCTTGTAACGCTGAATATGTTGAATCAAATCGCTCCTTCCCTCCATTAAAAATTTTTGTAACTTTATTCCATTGGTTTTTCTTCACATAATCCCATGTCAGTTCAGTGTAATTTGGTTGTGAAACTATAATAATTTCATCAATTAACTCTGTTCTTTCGAAAGCATCGATAGTATATTCTATAACTGCTCTTCCTGCTAACTTTGTAAACTGCTTTGGTAAGGTTCCTCCAAATCTCGCACCTGAACCACCAGAAAGAATAACAGCAATATTTTTCATATTAAACCACCTTATTTTTATTGAATGACAAATTCACGTTTATTTTCTTTTTCTGAAACAGTTGAACTTATTCTCTTAAGCTCACTTAAAAATGCATCGTTTACTGTTTCATTTACACTCAAAAGATAATCTAATGCTTTATATCTGGCTTCAGCTAGATGATCATTCCCATTAATAATTATGTTTTCTATTAGTTGCATCAACTGCTCTATATTTGAAAAGGTGTATGCATAATCAGAATAATGCATATCACTTCCAGAAGTAATCACATTACGATCTTCAGGAATATAAATGAAAATTGGAGATAATGAAGATATACATTCACTTACTACAGCTGAAATATCACAAATAAACAAATCACTGTTAACAACCAAGTTGGGTATCGGTTCTGACTTGTTAGCAATTGAAAGCATGCAAGAACGATCTATGAAACTATTTTGTAATGCATCTTGGATCGTTTCTAATGTTTTATCTCGTGAGCCTGTAAGTGGATGGTATTTAGCTACTATTTTACAATTAAGTTTTTGTTGTAATTCAGAGAGAAATATAGGTGACAATCTAGCTGATGAATAATTATTCTCCTCAAAAGCACCTTCCCATGTTGGAAAGTAAGTTAGTGTTTTAATAATATGTTCTGTCACATTATTATTACTAACAGATTGTTTTACAATTTGCTTTAAGGAAGGACGCCCTACTTTAACAAACTTTATATGTTCTACATTGAATCCTGCATTTTTAAATCTATCAATATGTGCCTGCCCTGCTACCCAAATTTCATCATACACCCTAAAAAACTTATGCGCACTTGCTGCTTTATCACTATCGCCATGTCCTAAAAATATATGTTGGTAAATATTATATCTTAGAGTATGAATCAAATTACCAGTATTAGAAAGATAGTAAATTGCTTTAAGATATGGTAACTGATTCAGAACCTGTTCCACTGCGATGGCTGACTTTGCATACACAATATCCACATTGGGATATTTTGTAATAGCCCAATTATAAAGATTAATGTCTCTAATTAATAATGCAAACCTTTCATTTGAGGCTATAAATTCACCGATCCATTGTTCAATATGAAATGAACAATTTATACCTTCTCCCGTATGTATCAAGTGGTTTATTTTTGTAAACAGCCTAATGTTTGTTGTAATCATTTTAGGTTCATTTTTAGCTAAGTTATTAGTAATGTTTTTTTTCTTATCTTTTTCAGCCAACTTAGGTGTTTTTGAAACAATATTGACTTTTTCTGATTTATCAGGTTGTTTTTTATTATTTGAGTCTTTTATTGTATCCCCACGTCTTTTCTTAATCATATCTCTGAAGAACATATCAGGCTTTGTTACTAACTTGCTTAACTTTGACAAGCTCCAACTCCTTTTCAAAAACAATTAATGCTTTAAAATATGAATGCATAAAATATTTTTATCTTAAGATGTGACATCTAATAAAAATACCATTACATTTTACATTTTTTAGCTCAACAAAGGCATACTCATCTTATTTTACTATACACAATTAAAGTGTATTTTTATAATATAAGATAAATGCTTTAGATCGATTTTGTAATAACTCTTTTTTACATCATCAATATATGACTTATGGTAATGGATTTAATATACCATCACACCTATACTCCTCTATCCCGCCCTGAACATCTTCATGAAAACTAACCGCGTTATCATTTTTAAATACAATGGCCACATCGCAAAACTCTTTCAGTGAATTCAAACTATGTGAAACCATCAAAAAACTAGACTCTTTATGCCTTTCTTTAAACAATTGAGCGCACTTCTCTTTAAACCTGGCATCACCGACCGCCGTTACTTCATCGACGATATAATAATCAAACTTAAATGCCATGCTTAAACCAAAGCCTAAACGCGATCGCATACCAGATGAGTAAGTTTTAATCGGCATATCGAAGTACTTACCGAGTTCGGCAAATTCTTCGACAAACTCAATTTTCTCTTTCAGCTCTTCTTGCTTCGCGTATAACCGCGCAACAAATTTTACGTTTTCGCGTCCGGTTAAACTTCCCTGAAATCCACCTGCGAGGCCGACTGGCCATGATATTGTTTTATTAGTGATGATCTTTCCACTGTCGGGGCGGTCAATGCCGCCAATCATTCTCAGTAACGTTGATTTACCCGCTCCGTTGCGACCAATAAAGGCAACACTTTTTCCTGAAGGGATTTCAATATTTAAATCCTTAAAGACATAATGTCGACCCGCTGGCGTGCGATATGACTTCGTCAAATTTTCAATCTTAATCATGATGTCAGCATTGCCTCTTCACGCGTTCGGTATAACGCCAGACCGATGAACAGGGTGACCAGAGTGAACATTGCAAGGTAGTTCAGACTCACGCCTTCGCTGATATAGCCAGGCATAACTGCCTCGCGGCTTAACTCTACGACATGCACTAATGGATTCCAGAGTAGATATGACCAGTATTGCTTCGGAATCGAGTGTAGAGGGAACATGATGCAGGAGATGAAATACAGCGGCTTAAGCAGTATCGGCAGGACCTTTTGCATTTCAGGAAAAGTCTTACCAACGACCATGAATATTAAGCCAACGCCACATGAAAGAATGATTAACAAACTCCAGGTAAGCACAAGTTGTAAAAAGTTTGTTATTTCGAAATATTCGCCTGCCATCCAGACAATAAGCATAAGCAATATATAAACAGCAACATAAATCAGTGTCTCAAGCAATGCACGCGCAATGATCGTATCGATGGGTTTTACTGGTCGATAATTAAACAGCCCCTGATTCGCTTCAATAGCACCTACAGAACGATTGCTGATACTGCTAAAGATAAAAAAGGGAATCAGGCCATTAAGTAAAAACACCGGGAATGAGATGTCTGGCATCGTGCGGTGCATAATGTAACCAAAAATGCCCAACAGTATCAGCAAATGCGCAGAGGGTTCGAGAATCGCCCACAAATATCCCAGACGGAACTTACCAAAGCGTGTTCGTATTTCTCGTAGAAATAATGCCTCTACGGTGACTTTCTGGACTTCAAATCCACTTCTTGCCATTTGATGATGTGATCCTAATCTCTTCAGGTACGCTACCGCCCTTGGCTTAACAGCTACCAATACACTGGAGGTAATGCTTATTTGTAACTGGATAAAATTTACTCAGACGGTTTGACCTTTTTAATAGCCGCAAAAAATTTCAGCAGAAATTATTTCCGCAGGGATAAATAGATCTATTTCCGTCTCGTTTCTTCTAATCCATTCTTCAGGCATGAATGTATTCGGTCTTCTGGTAATTTCAGAAAACTGGCCGTTTTAGAATGTAGAGTTAATTTCTCAGGAAATTATTTTTTGTTCTTACTGTTAACTACTTGATTATAATACCCCCTATGGATTTTATGCGTAACAATACCTGCAATCTGTTTCAAACCAGAACGCATGCGATTGATTACCAATAAATTGTTTAGCGAGAAACTATTTCCCTATTTAAAATTCACTCATGTACTTCTTATTTATATCTACAGCACCCTCTTTACAGTCACATTTGTGATTTACATCACATTTAAACGGTGTTATTTAAGCCCCATTAATAATTCCGTGAGTAATTATTTTCGTCAATTAAAATATACATCTTGATTATTTTGTGCATTTATTTTAACCAGCGTTACAGCCAGCATTATCCCTCAGTAGATATACCTGAGCAGACATTTCTTAAAATCGACGAATAGTTTCCCTGGAAATTATTATGCTTATTTGAAATTCCCTTTCTGATTATCTCCAGTAATTTTACTAATTTCCAGGCTACACAAAATACAGATCACATAAGAATTATCCTATATGTTTTGACCTATCAATTGTTACTCAATGATTTATTACAACTATTAATAATCATAATGTGTCAAAACACTTAAGCATCTTTACAGTCTTAGAAAGGTGTCGATTAACGAAGGCTACATGGTGAAAAACAGGTTCCTTCAGTGTTACCGAATATTCCGTGGTGGTCTGGAGGGAGATAATTCTTGCTACATCGAAACTCAGCCCGGTGAGCGGGTTTGACAGTTCCGCACTCACCATTGGGCTAAGGGTTATCAGGTGGGGTTAAGGAAATGGCAATACCTACCCCCGTCCAAACTCCAGCCGCTGCACATTCACCATCCCAGGCTTCTCAGCAGCACTGACATCAATTTGTGTCACCCGCAGCGCATATTTTTCATCCAGCGCGTTTAACCAGTTCAGCAGATCATTAAATACCACAGGATCTATCCAGACCTGGATATTCTCCCCGCGCTCGGCTATTCGCTTAATGACCACTGAATGCGCCGAAGCACTGTCGCTGATGACCCGCGATACCTGTGCTGGCGTTGTCGTGCCGGATTTTCGCGCCGCAATAATATCCGGCGCGGCGCTCTTCAGTCGCGCGTTCATCGCCACCAGCTGCTGCAACATCGTCTCCTGTTGCTCAATCCGTTCGCTCAACGGCTGCCAGATGAGAACGTAATATCCGGCGCTAAACAGGAACACTACCGCTGCCAGTAACATGCCTTTTTCACGCGGAGAACGCCCCGCCAGGTGTTGTGTCAGCCAGTGTTCGCCACGGCTTAACTGGCGTTCACGCCATTGCTGAAAATAGAGAATAAATTTATCGCGTAACATGTTATTTCCTCCGCAACGTTACGCCGCCGGAAACCGCATCACCCTCTTTCTGTAACGCGTCCTGTTGCACAACATAATCTGCCGCCAGTGCGCTACGCAGTTTGTCGAAGCTGGCAAAGTTCGCAGCCCGCAGTTGGAGGTGAAGCGTCTGGCGTTTTTGATCAAAGGTGAAACCACGCATCTCAATGTCGGAAAGTGATGCGGATTTCAGGGTACTGGCGATCGCAGACAACTCGGCAAGCAGATCGGTATCATCAGCCTGTGGGCGATATTTTTTCAGCGCCATCGTCACCTGCGAGCGTAAATTCACAATCCGCTTCTGCTCCGGGAATAGCGTTAAGAACTGTTTATCCGCCTGGGTGCGGCTTTGCGCCACCTGTTCGCTGACGCTCCATAACGTCACGCCCCGTTCCACTACCAGCGCAACCAGAATCAGCAATATCGGCAGAATCATCACCCGCCAGCGCGCCCACTGTTTTCGGTAGCTGACACGAGGCTGCCACGGCCCTGTTAGCAGGTTCCCTTCCGATTCGCCATAAGTGGTAATGGCGGGCAGAGCCGTAACGGTCAGGCGTTCGGCGTCCGCACCAGCCCATGCAGACAGTTCTTCCGGTGCAATGCCGACCACGGTTAGTGAAATCGGTAAATTCTGCTCATTGAGCTGTGCGCGGAACATGACCGGAGCCAGCGCCCGCCCGGCGCTCCATCCCCGGCATTCATCGATGCGGCAGATAACCCGTTGCGCATCGCCAGCCATAAACCCACAAGGAATGGACATCCAGTCTGGCGCGACGGTAGCGCGGGTGATGCCGTTTGCCTGCAACCACTGCGCAATGTTGCGCATATGCTGCTGGTGAATCACAGCTACGGTTGCCAGTTGCTGGTCGATTTTCAACGGGGCGAAATGCAGTTCATCGATATCCTGGTTCAGCTCTTCTTCCAGCAAGGCGGGCAGAATCGTCGGTATCTGCTTGCGGGGCACATCAGGCAGTTCAACCTGCCAGACGCTGATCCATTCGCCGGGAATGTAGAGTCGAATCGCATCAGTTTGCAGCCATTGCTGGAGACGTTCGTCAGCAACGTCAGGCCAGATACCGTGCTCCACGTCGGGTGTATGGCGCTGCCAACGGATGGGATCAGCGGCGCAAAGCGGGAAAAAAATCTCAAGCATGGAACTCACTCACTTTCTCCTGTCTGATGCCAGAGAACAGAAAAGTGTTGTGGGCCCATGCGGACAATTAACGAATTCATCGTCAGTTCAATCTCATTCACGGTGATATCTGAACGCAGCCAGAAGTAATTGCTGTCCACGCTCAGGATGGTTTTTAGCTGTTTTTTAGTACGCTCATCGACGTCTGCAAGTAGCGGCTGAGCAAGAAACTGATCGACATCTTCCCAGCCCTTCGCCGGACGTTGTTGTAATAATGCCCGCGCCTGAACAGGGCTTAACCACGGGTCAAACAGCGCCTCAAGAATCACACTTTGCGTGACATCTAATGTATTGATGTTGATTTGCTGGCGGGCCATCGGCAGCGCACAGACCAACGGTTTCAGTTTTTGATAAAGCCCGGCGTCCATTCCCTGCACCACGCGCATCTCGCTGATATCAGCCAGCGGTTGATTAGCGGCGTAGAACGGCACCGAGCGGGCGAGATACTCGCTGTCTTCACGACCCAGACGCGTCTGCACGCTGCGGTCTTCGTCAATAAACTCCCACAGGCTTTCGGCTATCAGTTCGGCCCGATAAGCAGGCACATCGAGGCGCGAGATCAGGGCAATCAGTTGTTGTACCGCGAGCGGACGCGACGCCGTCGTCGGCTGAGCGAGGGCATTCAGGTTAAAGCAGGCCTGTGCGTCACGCAGAGTGACGGCAATTTGCCCCTGCGGCAGTGGGAAAAAACGCGGGCCAGAAGCCCACGGCTGTGCCAGATGCACACGCTTTTCATTTTTCAGGCTCAGACTGAGCGCGCTCAGCGCCAGGCTTTCTGCACTGGCGCTGTACCACAGCGCCTGCTGGTACTCCTGCTGGCTGCGCGTTCGCCCAAGTTGTTGCTGCATCCGACTGGAAAGCGTGATGGTTACCAGCATTATGACCGCCAGCAATACCAGCACCACGACCAGTGCCATTCCGCGTTTTGGTGGTGAGGTGATCATGATAATTGCGGCCCGCGTAACAACCAGATGCGTTCAATTTCGCCCCATTGTGGCGAATGCAGGGTTATGCGTACTGCCACAGGAATCGCCTGCACTGATGACCAACTCGCCTGCCAGCGCGTGCCGTCGTAGAACTGCAAACGGAGCGAATCCGCCGGGATTAATTTTTGCGTTGTTGGCTTCACGCTGCCTGCCGCATCGGTCAGTGGCCAGGCTAACCGTTCGAGATAACCACCATGAATGCGGTAACCGACGGTGAGCAGATTACTGCGCGGCAGACGCATCAACGGATTAACCACGCCGCCACGTACAAAACGCATCCCTTCACTCTCAGACGCCAGCACGCCAGCGCCCGCCAGTAACGCTGGTTCACGCTGGCCCTGATCGCCTCTTACCGGACGCGGCATCATTTGTGTCAGATCGTGGTTCAAAAAACTCATCGTTTGCTGCATGAGGTTTAGTTTTTGATCGTGTCCGGCGACGGCGCTATTCACGCGTGTAACGCCGTTTGTCACCTGCTGCGCCATCAGTGCCAGTGAGGCAAAAATGGCTATTGCCACCAGCATTTCCAGTAACGTGAAACCAGCGCGAGCCCTTCTCACTGTTGGCCTCCCACGGCGCTAAACCAGGCGCGTCGTGACTGAATCACTGGCGAAAAGTCGTCATGAAGACTGACTTCAATATCCACCGCCTGGAGCAGCACGTTACCGGTATTCAGAGGGATCGTTCGCCAGTACCAGCGGCTTCCTGCCATATCACTCTCGCCCTGGTGCCTGACCGCTCGTTGTTCACGGGTCATCAGGTAAAGCAGCGCGGTCTGGTTTTCAGCTACCCAACCAGCCACCGTTTTTTCCTCAAGAACGTGCTGATTACTCAGCGCACCGCTGGCAATCTGTAACACCGCCATGGCGACCAACGCAAAAATCGCCAGCGCGAGCATTACTTCCAGCAAGGTAAATCCACGCTTCATGGCATCCCCTCATCACATTGATTGAGGGATAACGCGCCATCGTGCACCAGCTTTACCGCCCAACACGCGTTTTGTGCCGACGAGTAAAAACGCAGTGTAAACGGCGTGACAGGTTCAAAAGGCGAAAAACGGATCTGCGGTGTCTTCTTTTTCGCCTCTTTTTGCAGCTCCAGTTCAATATCGTGCAGCGTCAGGCGACGACGCTGCAGCTCCAGCGCATACTCCTTCTGCCAGATATCACTGCCGGGTTGTAACAGCATCTGCACCTGTTTCGGCACCGTAACCTGTGCCGATAACCGGGTCGCAGAAACGGGCAACCATTGCCCGTGACGACGCTGCATAAACTGGTAACCTGGCGGGTCGATTAGCACACCGAGTGTTTGCCCTTCGATCACTGCCCTGTCCTTAAACTGCGCAAAGCGAGTCAGAAAATCCTGCGCCGCTTTTTTCGCAGGCGGCTCTGAAGCGGTCGCAAACGTCTGTACCACGCCCGCACTGGCAAGGCCGATAAGGAAAATCACCAGCATGATTTCCAGAAGTGTGAATCCGCGTTCAGGCACTGATTACTGAAACTCCTGCAAATTCCAGTTACCGATATCTGCGCCAGCGCCCTCCCCGTTTTCCTGACCATCTGCTCCCAGGGTATAAACATCAAACAGCCCTTTTTCACCCGGGCTGAGATACTGATAATCATTGCCCCACGGATCCTTTGGCAGTCGTTTGATGTATCCACCGGTACGGTAGTTGCGGGCGTCCGCCATATTGGCTGGCTGCTGGATCAGCGCCTCCAGTCCCTGTTCGGTGGTCGGATAACGCCCGTTATCCAGTCGGTACATATCCAGCGCATTCTCCAGCGCCACGATATCGCTGATGGCTTTTTGCCGATCGGCTTTCTCTTTGTTGCCCAACAGGTTAGGCACCACCAGACTTGCCAGGACGCCAAGAATAACAATCACCACCATCACTTCCAGCAGGGTAAAACCTGCCCGTGGTTTTTGTGTGCGGGATAACGAATTCATGTGATAACTCCGTAAATTACATTCCAACCATATTGTTCAGTTGCAGCATCGGCTCGAGGATGGCGATGACGATAAACAGCACCACGCCCGCCATCATCACCACCAGCGCCGGCTCAAACAGCCCTAACGCCAGCCCCACCTGGGTATCAAATTCCCGTTCCTGGTTGACCGCGGCCTGTTCAAGCATGGTTTCCAGCTCGCCGCTCTGTTCGCCGGAGGCGATCATGTACAGCATCATCGGCGGGAACAGGCGAAGATCCGCCAGCGCGGCGCGCAGGCTGCTTCCTTCGCGGACGCGATCTGCCGCCAGCAGCAGTTGTTGCTCGACATAACGATTTGCCGACACGGCGGCGGCGGTCTGAATGCCTTCCAGCAGCGGAACACTGCTGGCGGTGAGGATGCTTAACGTGCGGGAAAAACGCGCCGTATTCAGTCCGCGCGCAACACGCCCCGTCACGGGCAAACGCAGCAAGGTTTTATCCCAGCGCAGGCGCATGGCAGGATTTTTGAGTAGCCGTTGCCCCAGCACCAGAAGCCCCAGCAAACCCGCCAGCCAGTACACGCCGCTGGCCTGTAACGCGTCGCTCATAGCGATGAGCATTCGGGTGGAGGCGGGCAGCGCGTGTCCGAGATGATCAAACTGTTCGATAATTTTCGGCACTACTGCCGTCAGCAAAATAGTGACCACGCCCGTTGCCACCACCAGCAGTACCAGCGGGTAGAGCATGGCCTGCAATAGACGTGATTTCAGGCGCTGTCGCTGTTCGGTGTAATCCGCCAGGCGATTGAGCACCACGTCGAGATGTCCGGATTTTTCTCCGGCAGCGACCATCGAACAAAACAGGGAGTCAAAGACGCGGGGATGTTCGCGCAGGCTGTCCGACAGGGTATAACCTTCCTGAATCCGGCTGCGCAGCGCCATTCCGAGGCTTTTTACATGCAGTTTTTCGCTTTGCTCACTGACCGCCTGTAAGCAGGTTTCCAGCGGCATTGCTGCCTGCACCAGCGTTGCCAGTTGACGAGTGAACAGCGCCAGATCTGCCGCCGCCACGCGACGATGTGCGTGCCGCCGACGCTGCAACATTCCCCCTGCCGATGCATTCATCCGGGCTTCAATGTGCACGGGAATGAGGTCTTTACCGCGTAACAATTGACGGGCATGACGCGCGGAATCCGCCTCAATCATGCCTTTGGTTTTGCGACCATTACGCTCCAGCGCCTGATAGTAAAACAGTGCCATTACGCCTCCATGGTTACCCGCAGAACTTCATCGAGAGAGGTTTCTCCGGCGAGCACTTTCTCAATGCCGTTACTGCGAATACCTGCGGAGTGTTGCCGGACATAACGTTCCAGCTCCAGTTCCCCGGCCTGACGGTGGATCAAATCACGCAATGTGGCGTCCACCACAATCAGTTCATGGATAGCGGTACGTCCGCGAAAACCTTTGTGATTACAGGCAGGGCAGCCCTGCGGATGGTACAGCGTGACGGCATGCGTATCGGAGATCCCCATAAGACGTTTTTCTTCGTCGGTGGCAGGCGCGGCCTGACGGCAGTCGGAGCACAGCGTGCGGACCAGTCGCTGCGCCATCACGCCCGTCAGACTGGAAGAGAGCAGGAAAGGCTCCACGCCCATATCCTGCAAACGCGTGATCGCCCCCACCGCTGTGTTGGTATGCAGGGTGGAAAGTACCAGGTGTCCGGTCAGTGAAGCCTGAACAGCGATTTCTGCGGTTTCGGTATCGCGGATTTCACCGACCATCACCACATCCGGGTCCTGACGCAAAATTGCGCGCAGGCCACGGGCGAATGACATGCCGACGCGGGTGTTAACCTGCGTCTGACCGATCCCTTCAATCATGTATTCGATAGGGTCTTCAACCGTGAGAATGTTACGCGAGTGGTTGTTCAGCTCCTGCAATCCAGCGTACAGCGTGGTGCTTTTGCCGGAACCGGTCGGCCCCGTCACCAGAAAAATGCCGTGCGGTTTGTGTAACAGCTGGCGCAACTGCGCAGTCAGTTCGAGACTTAAACCCAGACGCTCCAGCGTCAGGCGAGCCTGGTTTTTGTCCAGCAGTCGCAGCACCACCCGTTCCCCCCAGGCGGAAGGCATGGTTGATACACGGACGTCAATCGCCCGACCGCCCAGCAGCAGCGCAATACGGCCATCCTGCGGTACGCGCTTTTCGGCGATATCCAGTCGCGCCATCACCTTGATACGCGATACCAGTAGCGAGGCCAGTTTACGACCGGGGCGCAACATTTCATGTAATGTGCCGTCAACACGAAAACGGATCACCAGACTCTTTTCAAACGTCTCAATGTGGATATCCGAAGCGCCTTCTTTGATTGCCTCTGCCAGCATGGCGTTGATCAGTTTGATGATCGGCGCATCGTCGTCACTTTCCAGCAGATCTTCCGTTTCCGGCAGTTCTTCAGCGAGGGTAAAAAAGTCCTCGGCGGAACCGAGATCTTCCATCAGCTGGCGAGCTTCGGAAGAGTCCCGCTGCCAGACCGCATTCAGCCGCTGTTCAAATTCGGCCTCGTCGATTTGCCGCAGCGTAAAGGGCGCGTTCAGCCCCCGTTGTAGCTCCTGCAAAACAGAGAGCGACAACGGATGAACATGGAGGATCTCCAGCGACGCTTCGCACCATGCCACCAGGCTAAACCGACGGCTGAAACTGTAGGGCAGACGCACGGTGTTAGCGGTGGTTTCCTGTGCTACAGGCACCATTAACGCGTTCTCCCGGCATTGAGGAACGCGCGTACTTCCGGCGGTAAGGCCTGATTTTGCGCTGGCAATATCGGCTGCGCGGTGTGCGGCATCAGGCTTAAGCCTTGCTCATCGCGGTAGATTTGCTCAGCGCGCATGTAGTTATATTTGCGCTGCGACACGCCGTCTGCCGCCATACCGTCACGCAAAATGGTCGGGCGGATAAACACCATCAGGTTACGTTTTTCTTTTTTATCCGCCGTCGATTTAAACAGGTTACCAATCAACGGGATATCACCCAGCAGCGGCACTTTCGCCACGCTTTCTCCCGCCTGGTCGTCCATCAGACCGCCAAGCACGATCAGCTCACCATCGTTAGCCAGCACGGTGGTTTTCAGTTTGCGCTCGCCAAACACGACATCGAGGCTGGTCTGCCCTTCCACTTTCGAGACTTCCTGCTCAATCACCATCTGTACCGCGTTACCTTCGTTAATCTGCGGCGTGACTTTCAGCATGATGCCGACTTTTTTCCTCTCTACCGTATTGAAAGGATTGCTGTTATTGGAGCCAACGGTAGAGCCGGTTAATACCGGAACGTCCTGGCCCACCATGAAGAAGGCTTCCTGGTTGTCCAGCGTGGTGATACTCGGCGTGGAGAGCACGTTCGAGCTGGAGTCGTTTTTGACCGCCTGTACCAGCGCCATCCAGTCGCCTTTCACCACGCCAACCGCCGTACCGCTAAAGCCAGAAAGAAGCTGAGCGAGCGTGGAGAGATCGCCGTTAGTATCCGGATTTATGGTGGTAGCACCGTTTTCGCTGATCACCGTGGAACCTTTCTGCGGCTTGGCTGCAGAAATCGCTGCCCCCAGCGTACCAATAGGGATTTGCGTACCGTTGGCAAACTGCATTAATCCGGCATCTTTTGACCCCCACTGCACGCCGAAGTTGATATTGCTGCCTTCGGCAACTTCCACGATTAACGCCTCGACATGCACCTGAGCACGGCGAATATCCAGTTGTTCAATCACGCTTTGCAGCGACTGCATAATGTCCTGCGGCGCAGTAACAATCAGGGCATTACTGTGTTTGCTGGCGGCGATGGAGACAACCTCACGCCCGCTACCAACCGTGCCTTCCGCCTCTTCTTTAGCCGCCGTGAGCGTACCGCTGACCTGCTTCAGCACATCGACCAGATCTTCGGCTTTGCTGTATTTGAGATAGAACACCTGGCTGTTGCCGCTGCGCTCCATTTCTGAATCCAGCCGACGGATCAGACGGCGCATTTTGTCTCGCGTGGCGGGGTCACCACTGACAATCACGCTGTTGGTGCGTTCATCGGCGACAATTTGAGATTTCAGCGTTGCTGGCTGGTTCTCGCCGCTGTTTTTGGTCAGGCTTTCCAGCACGCGGGCAATTTCCGAGGCTGAGGCGTTATCCAGCGGGATCACCTCTTCGGTGCGATTACCCGCGTGATCCACGCGCTGGATCACTTCCGTCAGGCGCTCCACAACGGAGGCGCGTCCGGTAAGCATAATCACGTTGGAGGGATCGTAATTAACAACGTTGCCTGAGCCTGCGCTGTCAATCATCTGGCGCAGAATCGGTGCCAGCTCGCGTACCGACACATTGCGTACCGGCACGACTTTGGTGACCATTTCATCGCCCGCGTAGTTGTCGCTGCCTTCACCGACCAGCGGCAGCGGCTCGACTTTCGCGGCGCTTGATTTCACCACCTTCAGCACGTCGTTTTCCATCGGTACGACCGCATACCCCTGTGCTTCCAGCAGGTTAAGGAATAACTGGTAATACTGGCGTTCATTGAGCGGAGTCATAGTGCGAATACTCACTTTCCCCTGAACGCCCGGCCCCATAATGATGGTTTTATTAAGGTTAGCGCCGACGGTTTCGATGAACGATTTCAGGTCGGTATCTTTAAAATTAGCGGTGAAAGTGGCTTCTTCCGCCCAGACCGGTGAACTGCATAATGCCGCTGCCAGCACCAGCGGCAGTAAACGCTTTTTTGTTTTGAGGCCAGTTGTCTTCTTACGCCAGATAGACAACGTCATATCACGCCAAAACACGATGAATGATTCTCCTGGATTAAATGCGGTTAGCGCAGTGCGATGGAAATGTCGTAGCGCGCACCCTTGCGTAAAACCGTAAGTTGAATGGAATCCATTGAAGGTAACTGCCGCATCAGAGCAATCATTGCTCGTGGATCAGTGAAATCCTGCTGATTTAGCGCAATGGCGATATCGCCTTCCTTAAAACCGCTGGCATCGAACAGAGAACGATCTGCCCCCGGTTTCACTGCATAACCGACAATTCCCTCCTTACGCACAGGCGTAAGCTGGATATAGTTAAAAATTTTCTGCGGATCTTTCGCCAGTGCCTGACGCACGGCAGCCGGGATCTCCACTGGCGCACTGACGACAGGTTCAGCAACAGCTTGCTTTGCTTCGTCACTGGCGGCTTTTTTGCTGGTCACCGCCACAGGGGGGCGTTCCTCCTCTGCCAGACTCAGACGTTCCATTTTCCCCTGATAGCGCAGCATCACATGGTCGCGGTTGATTTCCTCAATCACTGCGTTGTGAGAGCCAAGCCGTTCACCCTGCAAATAGACCTGCTGTTTGCCGCCTTCTTCAATCACCGCGCCGGGTCTGGCACCAAAGGCGATCCCACGCAGCACCACATTAAGACGCGTTTCTGCCACAGGCGCAGATTCAGGTTGTTTTACCGGTGCGGCGACGGGTTGATATTTGCCAAACCAGTTTTGTTGGCTGACTAATTGCACGTCATTTTTATCGAACGGTTTTGCATCCGCACGGAGCGGTTTATTCGCCGATGAGGAAACCGCCGTATATTCCGCAGAAAAGGAGAAATAGCGCCAGAGTGAATACGCCATTTTTGCAGAAATAATAAGCAGCATCAGCCAGAACATCCCGCGCACCATTTTTCGCAGATGCTCTTTGTCTGTATTAAGAGATTGTCTCTGGCTAAGAGTGTGACGAATTTTTGTCAGCAACTGAATGAGATAAATTCGTACGTCACGAAAAACAACCCGCGCCAATTTATATCTACCCGACGTTATGCTTTGACTATTCCACAGGTGGTACGATCCAGTTTCCGCTGATACTGGTTACCTGTACGTGTATCATTAATCGTTATGCTGTAATTAATTCCCTCGGTGATCATTAATTTCACCGTTGGGTCAGCGCACATTTGTCGTTGATAGCTGGTTAAAAAGGCGTCAGGTGTCTGCGTGGTCTGAGTACCCGATTCGCTGATAATGGTCATTTTTACCGTCGTGCCACTACTTTGCGCCAGCACTAAGGTATATCCCGCAGATTTAATCGGCAGGTTTTGGCTGATATTTTGCGCCTGTTTTTTCGCCAGTAAACTGGCGTTTTCATTATGGCTGGCGCAACCACTTAATAATCCTGTAACGCTCAACAATAGCGATATTAATACCCTCCCTGGCATCTGTTTTATCGACATGGTAAATAATCTCTAAGGTTATTAATAAGAGTTAAAATGTCACTTTGATAATGACGTGGTTATCATTAAAACAATGCCTGTAGATAAAGTGTTGCTATACCGCCCAGACTTAAACACGGTCCAAAAGGCAGTGTGGTTGATCCTCTTTTTGTAATAACGGCATATATCAGGCCGCAGCATGATGCGATTAAAGCCACATTGGGTAACGACAACGGCCCCACCCAGCCACCTAACGCAGCGAAGAGTAATACATCGCCCATGCCTAATGCTTCTTTACGCAGAACTATTCCGGCTATCCAGCGCAGGGAGTAAAACGTAATAAACCCCACCAGAACGCCGGTGACTGCGTCTTGTAGCGTTAACGGACTCTGCTGCGCCCATGCCGCAATCAGTCCTGTCCACAATACGCCCTGAGTAAAAACATCGGGCAGCCATTGGTTGTCGAGGTCGATGATGCTCGCGGCAATCAGCCACGCGGATAATATCATCACCGCCAGTCCCCATCCACTTTCTGGCCACACCAGACTCGCCAGCAAAAAAGCAAGTGCTGTCAATAACTCAACCAGCGGATAACGCTTGCTGATTTTCGCCTGACAGTCGCGGCAGCGCCCTTTGAGCATCAACCAGGAGAGCAGCGGAATATTGTCACGAACGCGGATAGTCTGCTGGCAATGCGGACAGTGCGAACGCGGTAGCGCAAGGCTTATTTTTGACTGCGTACTCGGCGTTTCACCATGAAACTCCGCCATTTGTTGGCGCAGCATGATGGGGTAACGCCAAATCACCACATTCAAAAAACTGCCGATGATCAATCCTCCGACGGTTGCCAGTATGGGCATCGCCGCGGGGTATTGCTGAAAAACATCAAAAAGCATGGTTAAAGGTTATTTGTTGTAATTTGCCGGATGCGGGCCTGCAGGTGTATGCCATATGGCTTTCCTCCAGGCCCGATAAGATGGCGCATCGGGCAAATGTGTTAACCCGATGCGCCTTATTTCATGCCGGATGCGGCGTGAACGCCTTATCCGGCCTACAGGCTTACTCGGCAGACATCTTATGCTCGGTAACCTTGTTCATGGTTTCCGGCCCCTGTTCCGGTTTCGGCAGCTTGAGCGACGCGAGCGTGTTGTAAGCCGACTGGCTCACACCGCCCTCGAAGCTCATCTCTGCCGCTCCCGGTAGCTGGTAAGCATTCGCACCCGGATTCCATTTCTTAAAGAACTCCGAAAGATCCGTCTGGGCGACCCAGGAGGCACACAGCATCAGCGTGTCGGCAGCGTTACCGTTGGATTCAGCACAGTAATTCTTGCCACCAAAGGTGCTGTTACCAACATCATCGCCGCGTGCTTTACGATGCATCAACTGGAACAGGTTCCAGCCTTTCATCCCTTCACGCTCGCTGTAGAACGCTGGCAGCTTGCCATCTGGATACCACTTCGTGATATCAAAGTTTTTCTCTGCCCACTCTTTCAGCTGTGCGTACATCAGCAGACGGTCCCCCGCACCGCCGCGCGCCCAGGCCTGACCGTTGCTCTCCTCCAGATATTCCGGCGCGACGGTAATGTCGTCAGCGACACGGTTCATCTTACCGAGATAGCGATCCTGCATGTACAGCGCCAGCACGTTGTTCGCCACTTCAGTTGCACCCGGTACGTTCAGCGGTGTTTCTGCAGCGTTATGACCGACTTCGTGCCAAATCAGCCAGTCGTTCAGCGGCGTCGTCGGCAGCGTGGTGCTGTTCGTCGAGAAGCTGCTGTTCATTACCGGATAACCCGAGTGCGCATCACCGATGGAGATCTGCACATCGTTGGCGAAACGGTGTTTATGCCCCGTCAATGCTTCATAGGTAAACATCCGGTGGTTACCGCTCGTTTCATTGCGACCGTAGAAGTCATTCATCGAGCTGGCAAAGGTATCCAGATCTTTAGCGAATTGCTCCACTCCGCCCGTGTAATTGCTGGCCTCAAGGTTCTTCTTCGGCGTGGTATAGACGAACGACGCAGACTCCAGCTCACCCAGCGGCGCTGGTGAGTCCAGATCGTTTTTCCACTGACCATCTTTATAGAACGGCGCTTTTACTACACCGGTAAAGGTGAAGTTAGCAGAAACATCATCCTTACTGTCGCCCTTGATATAAATCAGACCACCATAAGGCACCTTGAAGGTCACTTCACCGTTAGCCTCCAGAGTATACGTTTTAGTCACTCTTGGCGGACGGTTCAGCGCAACTTCATGCTTCTCACGTCCGGTCAGGTCGTCAGCCAGCGCCACGGTAACAGTCACTGGGACTGACGCCGAAGACTTAATGGTGACGTCCTGCTGGGCCGGTGCCCACAGGCCGGTTGACTGCATGTTACCCGCAAACCATTTGGTCGGATTCGAGTACAGGCTGATGTTTTCCGTAACGCTCTCACCCTTTGCCGATACGGATCCTGGGTACTTCTCCACATCAACCTTAATGTTCAGATCCCACCAGGAACGGCCCAGCATCAGACGCGTCAGCGGTTTTTCCATATAGTTGAGCGGATAGCTTGGGTTCATCATGCCCGCTTTGCTGCTACCGTCACCGTAGATCATGTTGTTATCGACCAGCGATTTTTTCAGATCTGCGGAGCACTTGGTGCCGCCTGCATAGGCATCATTGGCGTAGCAGTTCAGGAACTCGGTGAACGTTTTAAAGCCCAGCTCATCTTCCTTGCCCTCTTCGTAACGATATTTCGTATCGTTCCACAGCCAGACCGACATGTTCTGGTACAGACGTTCCAGATCAACACTGTTCAGACGCTCACCTTTACTGCCTTTGGTACGGAAATAAAGCTCATGCTGATACAGGCGCTGAATGTTGGTGCCTAAATCCGCCGCCTGCACCATCGCTTTCGCAGTGTCGGCATTAAGGCTTAGTTGCGTATACTGTGGAACATACATGCCACCAGTAACCGGAACCCCCGTGCCAGGACGATATTCCAGACAGTTGACCTCGTAGTGGTAGTCAGGATCCTTACACTCTTTCAGCCCCGGGAACGCTGCAAAGATCTTATCTTTTGCGGCTTTCAGAGACTCATCAGTTGGATGTTTAGCAACATCAATAAACGCGTATTGAGTTACTTGTTCACCATCAACCTCTTCTTGCCAGCTGGCAACTTCCAGTTTCGGTTTCTTATCTGGTTTGTTATCAATCTGATATTTCCAGATAACTTCTTTCGTTTTTTCATCAATGGTGTACGGCAGTTCACCTTCTACCAGCGGATAACGTTCATAAACCCAAATGCCAGTCGCTCGACGCTGACGAACGCGATCCGGATACCCTTGCGGATCGTTGTTCACCACCGATTTGTTCAGAGCCATTGACAGACCCGCGGCATCCAGCAGACGCACAAAACTGGACGCGCTCTCTTCCTTAAGATTGCTCATCACGTTTTCCATGATCAGCACCGAGCCACCTTTGTTCAGATAGGCGATCAGATCGGTCACATCCTGCTGGGTCAGCTTCGGTTTGCTGGTATCTGCACGCAGAGGCACAGCATAGGGATCGCCAGACCACTGAGTCACATATTCAAAGCCGTTGAGGATCAGCAACGGAATCTCTTCCGGATTCAGATCGCCATAGCTGGTCAACTGTTTAACCGTGATACCAGTGAAATCCTCATGGAAAGCAAATGGTGCACTATTTCCCAATACCTGGCCCGCTTTTTTGAAATAAACGTTCTCCAGGTTGGTGCCGACAGTCATGATGCTCTTGGTATTTGGCTGCCAGATGTCATTTGACAAGTAGCGCAGTACGTTCTGCATAAAGTGCTTCATGTCATCAGAATCACCGCTGAGCGTACACTCACCTTTACTATTAACACCACCGCCCCAACTGTAACCATTAGGGCAACGCAAAATGCTGTTGTAGTGCGGGTTACCGATAACCATCAGTTTGCCGTCGCCGACTTGCCCCAGCGAAATAAACGGCAGGTTGAAGGTCGCGGTATCGCGCGTAACGTTCTCTGGCTGCACAATGGAAGGCGCTTCCGTAATGTACGCCAGCTCATTTTTATCCCAGGCGCGTTTTTCACCGAAGGCCAGCCAGTAGTTTTTATCATTACGCGCCATCAGAATCGGGAATGCCGCGTTGGAGATATTCACCACCGCCTGACCGCGCGCGTTACCGGTGCTGCCATAGAAGTTGGTAGAGTCATGGAAGACGTGGAACTTGCTGACAGACTGATAGTTCGTATCCACGCCCCACAGCTTGTTGATAACGCCCTGAATCTGGCCGTCATTAACATTGCGCGTTGTCAGCGAGAACCAGCGAGCCTCGTTGCAACCGTTGGTTTTCGCACAAATCGCGGTATCGATCTCTTTGGCCTGACCCGTCTTAAACTGCTCGATAAATTCGTTAGGCAGCACAACGTTTTGATCGCCTTCATCCAGCGTCGCACCGTTGGATAACGAAAGATTGATTATCTCGTTGATCACGTTGGGATATTCGGCAAAGACCTTGCGTACATCGTCCGGAACAACACGAGTATTATTTTGACCAGTCGTCGAATAACGATGAATGAGCTGATCGATATTTGCCCCGCGAACTTCATCACCCAATTCAGTCAGCGCAATGGTCGACTTATTGCCACGTACTGAGCCCAGTTCAAAGGTATCGATACCAAAGGAGATGGTTTCGCCCCAGCTAAAGGAGAATTTACCGTTTTCGTCAGTTACGCCACGGCCTGAATTGGTGTAGTAGTCAACGCCAGCAACACCGTTCCCCAGGCTATCCACCAGTTGGCCTTCGGAAAGAATGATTTCAGTGGGTTGATACTGATAAAACTGTTCCGCGTTAGCCGACACGAAGGACGCGTTCAGATCCGGTTTTGTTCCCTCTGTCGTGACTGGCACTACCGTTGAGGTATGGGTGGACGGCGCTTTATCAGTCGCAGCATTGTTTTCCACCTCTTCATTGACCAGCTTGCTGAAATTGTCTGTTGCCAGATCAATTTGCTTATACAGTTTTTCAAATCGCGCGCGATCAACCACTGACGAGAAAGTAAGACAAAGCTGTTCTGCATCTGCGGGGCAACTGTCGCTGGACGTCACCAGAGAGATGGCGTTGGTTTTCTTATTTTCAGAATTCGCCAGCTCCTGCGCGTCCTCCAGGCTAAACGACACTTTGTCAACCGCACGCAGGCTACGCGCAGCTTCTGACTGGGTGTTGAATGTTGCAATGGTCGTACTGCCCACCACACAACTCACGGTATTGCCTGGCGTAAAGGTAAAGCCATCGCTGGATTCACCATTACAGGTAGCACCAGTTACCCGCTGGCTTCCGCCCAGGGTCAGATAACCCGTTTTCGTAGGAACAGGTTCTGGCTCCGGTTCTGGTGTCGGCTCAGGATCAGGATCAGGTGTTGGATCCGGCGTAGGTTCTGGGTCCGGAGTCGGCTCAGGTGTCGGCTCCGGGGTTGGTGTTGGATCGGGTTTCACTTCCGGCAAAGTCCCTGATCCAGAATCTACAGACGGCGTATCGGAGGACGATCCTGAACCACCACCATCACAACCGGCTAACAGGGTTGCGCTTAAAATAGCCGCTAAAAGCGATTTCTTATATTTAAATTTCTTATTCATTAATAACGCAAGTGACAAAACAAAGTTAAAAGATTCGTAACCGAGGAAATAGTTTTATGCTTTATCTTCTTTAATAACTTCCTCCATTCTTAAGAAAACGGCATCATTGATAGAAAAACAGGTAAAATTTATAAGAATAACCCCTATTCGATGTCTGGATGGTTATTTTTACGAAATTTCAATAAACAAAAAATTAACAACCATTCACAACGTAACTATATAAATTTGTTGGTAGTTTTAACGATTAAGATTGCAAAAGCAACAGATAGAACGGAGTTTGCTCATCAAGCGAACATAATTAATACAGACTTGTTTTGCGTGATAAAAAATAGATGTTCTCACGCTCTTAATTATTTAGCATGTTATCTGAACGCAAAACATTATTGCCGCATGGATAATAAAGCGGGAAATAATTTTCCATTAATAAGACAGAATAATGTAAACGAAGCCGGATGATATTAACGATCATCCGGCATTATTGACTTACGAAACTAACATCCCGGTAAACACATACGCCTGCAACAGCGTGATAATGCCGATAACGCTGGCAAAAATCAGACTGTGCTTCACGGTGTAGCGGAACAGTTCAGATTCTCGCCCCACCATGCCCGTCGCGGCGCAGGCCACGGCGATAGATTGCGGGGAGATCATCTTGCCAGTTACGCCGCCGCTGGTGTTTGCTGCCACCAGCAGGGTGTCAGAGACGTTGATTTGCTGCGCCGTGGTCGATTGCAGTGAACCAAACAGGGCGTTTGAAGAAGTGTCAGAGCCGGTAAGGAATACGCCCAGCCAGCCGAGGAACGGTGAGAAGAACGGGAACATCACGCCTGTACCAGCCAGTACCAGCGCCAACGTGGTGGACATGCCGGAATAGTTGGTCACGAAGGCAAATGCCAGCACCATGCCAATCGACAGTATCGGCCACTTCAGACTAATTAGCGTTTCGGCAAAGACACCAATACCTTTCTTGATCCCCACGCCGAGGATGAAGATAGAGATAATCGCCGCAATAAAAATAGCGGTGCCACCAGCAGAGAGGGGGTCGAATTTAAACACCGCGTCCATTGGCGTCGGCTGGGCGACAATGGGGGCCGCTTTCAACACTTGTTGATGCAAATGAGGGATCTGGAAATTAATCACCAGCGAATAAAACGCGCCGCCCGGAGCAAATAACGCTTTAAACGGCTTCATGGTCCAGATGGTGACCAACACCGTTAAGATTAAAAACGGTGACCACGCACGAATGATTTGCCCCAGACGATATTCTGAAGGCACGGGACCGCCAGAAGACGGTTTATTCACCACCATCGCACCTGCGGATTGTCCCATACTGATTGCCGTTTCGGTATTTTTTGGCCGCCAGACTTTAAGAAATAAAGAAAGTGAGACGATACTCACCAGCGCCGAAGTAATATCCGGCAGTTCCGGACCAATATAGTTAGAGGTAAAGAACTGAGTGACAGCGAAGCTTCCCCCTGCAACCAGCGCCGCTGGCCACGTCTCTTTCACCCCTTTCCAGCCGTCCATCATTGCTACCAGCCAGAACGGCACAAGAACCGACAGGAACGGTAACTGACGTCCCGCCATTGCGCCAATGTCGAACGGATCGATTCCCGTTACCTGACCGGCGACCAGAATTGGCACACCCAACGCACCAAACGCCACCGGCGCAGTGTTGGCAATCAGACACAGCCCCGCCGCGTATAGCGGTTTGAAGCCCAGGCCCACCAGTAGAGCACCGGTAATCGCCACCGGTGCGCCAAAGCCAGCCGCCCCTTCCAGCAGCGCACCAAAGGAGAAACCAATCAGTAACACCTGCAAACGCTGATCGTCGGTGATGGAGATAACCGAGCTGCGGATAATATCGAACTGGCCGCTGGCAACGGTTAATTTATACAGGAATACCGCCGCGACAATAATCCACGCAATAGGCCATAAACCATAAATAAAGCCATAGCCCGCAGCAGCAAATGCCATATCAATCGGCATTTTAAAGGCGAATATCGCAATCAGAATAGATAATATAAGGGTTATTGCTCCAGCGACATGTCCTTTCAGACGTAATACCGCGAGTGCAACGAAGAAGAATATTATTGGGATCAGGGCGACCAGAGCGGATAGCCCCAGTCCTCCCATCGGCATATACATTTGGGTCCAGGTAACCATATTGTTCAGTCTCTTATTATCTTTATATGCTTGATATACTTAAGGTTGTAATAAGCAAAAGAGGACTGAACTGTAAAATATAGGCGTTATACTTTACAGCAACAGTACGCCGCTAACGCAATTGCTACCTCTGGCATAACAAGTATATCGGGTAAGGGTTTCTGTTCCGCACACGCAGGCGCAGAGTATCGTTAAGATGTCCATATTGTTGTTTTAATCCCGCTAGTGATGCGCTACGGGTATTTAATATTGTTAACCCCTGATAATCGCTCCGGTTATTTCCGGGATAAATGTACTACCGCAGTTACTATCATAGCCCCGACAATAAAACTTGCCGGGGCTTTTTTGACGCTATTAATGACTTTCTTTTTCGCGTAAACGCCAGGCGTGTAATAACGGTTCGGTATAGCCGTTTGGCTGTTTCACGCCGAGGAAGATTAAATCGCTGGCAGCTTTAAAAGCACACGAGTTAACAAAATTCCCCGCCATCGGACGATAAGCCGGATCGCCAGCGTTTTGCTGATCAACCACTTTCGCCATATTCTCCAGCGACGCCTGCACCTGATCTTTGGTCAGAATACCGTGACGTAACCAGTTGGCGATATGCTGGCTGGAAATACGCAGCGTTGCGCGGTCTTCCATCAACGCCACGTTGTGAATATCCGGCACTTTTGAACAACCAATCCCCTGCTCCACCCAACGCACCACGTACCCCAGAATCCCCTGCACGTTGTTATCCAGCTCTTGTTGGATCTCTTGCGCCGACCAGTTAGCGTTTTCAGCAACCGGAATAGTCAGCAGATCGTCCAGCAGCGGTTCAAATTCAGCATTGAACTCGGTCTGGGCAATGTTGGCTTGCACGCTCTGTACGTTGGTTTGGTGGTAGTGCAGCGCATGGAGCGTAGCGGCAGTTGGCGACGGAACCCAGGCCGTGTTTGCCCCGGCACGCAATTGGTCGCCCTTCTGGCTGTACATGTCTGCCATCAGGTCCGGCATTGCCCACATGCCTTTACCGATTTGCGCTTTTCCACGTAGCCCACAGAACAGACCGGAAAGCACGTTATTACGTTCGTAGGCTTTGATCCACGGCGTCGATTTCATCTGGTTTTTACGCAGCATCGGGCCCGCTTCCATCACCGAATGCATTTCATCGCCGGTACGGTCGAGGAAACCGGTATTGATGAACGCCACGCGGTTGCGCGCCTGAGCGATACAGCTACGCAAGTTCAGCGAGGTCCGGCGTTCTTCATCCATAATGCCCATTTTCAGGGTATTCGGTGCCATACCGAGCATTGTCTCAACGCGGGAAAACAGTTTGTTGGCGAACGCCACTTCCTGCGGACCGTGCATTTTCGGTTTCACAATATAGACGCTGCCAGTGCGCGAGTTTTTCTGCACTTTTAAATCATAGAGGGCAATCGCGCCAGTCATGACGCCATCAAGAATGCCTTCCGGGATTTCATTGCCTTCGCTGTCCCAAATCACAGGAATGGTCATCAAATGACCCACGTTGCGGATAAACAGCAACGAGCGTCCGTGCAGAGAAATTTCAGATCCATCGGCGGCAGTGTACTGACGATCGTCATTCAGTTTACGCACGATTTGCCGACCGTTCTTCTCCATTTTCTCTTGCAGAGTTCCCTGCATCAGGCCCAGCAGGTTGCGGTACAGCAGGATTTTATCTTCCGCATCAACCGCCGCAACCGAATCTTCGCAGTCGAGAATGGTACTGATGGCCGCTTCGACGATAACATCGTTGATGTGCGCCGAATCGTCTTTGCCAATCCGCCCGTTGGCATCGATTTGTAGCTCAATATGCAGGCCGTTATTTTTCAGCAAAATGCAGGTCGGC
Organism: Escherichia sp. WS1118; assembly: GCF_046487695.1. Lineage (NCBI taxonomy): Bacteria > Pseudomonadati > Pseudomonadota > Gammaproteobacteria > Enterobacterales > Enterobacteriaceae > Escherichia > Escherichia sp. WS1118. Next base: position 402,343 of record NZ_JBJQIZ010000001.1, read on the forward strand.
GCAGCAGTATCGCCACGGTAACCGACAAACTGTGCTGGAGTACGTAACGTGGTTTCTTTACCATTTTTCAACTGGATGCGTAATTGTTTATCGACCACCTTAAACGCCACCACATCCTGATAGCTGCCATTTTCCAGCGGTAGTGATTCATCGAGGAAACGCCGAACCCAGGCGATAACCTGCTCACCACGCTGCGGATCGTAGCCGCTGACCATCGCCCCTTCCTGCGGGATGATGTCGCTGCCGTATAACGCATCGTACAGTGAGCCCCAGCGAGCGTTCGCCGCGTTCAGCGCGTAGCGGGCGTTCATCGCCGGAACCACCAGCTGTGGCCCCGCCTGACTGGTGATTTCGCTGTCGATGCCCGTGGTTTCCACCGTAACGTGGTCAGGCTGTGGCACCAGGTAGCCCAGTTCACGCAGGAAAGATTTATAGGCCGCTTTATCTTTTACCGGCCCTGGATTGCTGCGATGCCACTCATCAAGCGCCGCCTGAATGCGATCGCGCTCTGCCAGCAACTGACGATTCTCTGGCGCCAGATCGTGAACGATCTCATCAACATTGTGCCAGAACGCGGCAGCATCCAGTTCCACGCCAGGCAAAACTTCTTCATCCACAAAACGTTTAAAATTGGCGTCAATGCGTAAACGGCCCTGGGTTATGGTTTGACTCATTGTTTATCTCCTCGTTTTCGCTTATTTCGCCAACACCGCTGCTGCCGCTTTCGCGACCTGCGCATCCTGTGCTCCGGTTAAACCAGAAACGCCCACGGCACCAATAATTTGCCCATTCACAACAACCGGTACGCCACCTTCCAGCGACGTCAGTAACGGCGCAGTCACGAACGCGGTACGTCCGTTGTTCACCATCTCTTCATAGCCCTTAGTTTCACGACGCCCCAGCGCGGCGGTACGCGCTTTCTCCTGGGAGATGTAAGCCGCAATCGGCGCGCAATCGTCCATGCGACTTAACGCCAGCAGATGACCGCCGTCATCGGCAACAGCAATGGAAACAGACCAGTTATTTTTCTGCGCCTCTTCCTGACCTGCGGCAATAATTGCACTCGCCATTTGCTGGCTAAGAATGACTTTAGTTTTCATTTTGTTATTCCTTTTCAAGGGCTTGTTCTACAATTTCAATCCAGTGACGCACAGAGGTACGACCGGCGCTCGCCAGATGCGTCTGGCAACCAATGTTGGCGGTGACGATCATTTCCGGTTTGCCGCTTTCCAGCGCATTCATTTTGTTATCCCGCAGCTGGCGTGCCAGATCGGGATGCGTTAACGCATATGTTCCCGCTGAACCGCAGCACAGATGGCTGTCGGGAACGTCCGTTAAGGTAAATCCAAGACGAAGCAACACTTTTTCCACTTCGCCGTTCAGCTTTTGCGCATGTTGTAGGGTACACGGGCAGTGGAAGGCCAGTTTTTTATCGCCGCGAATTGCCAGTTTTTCCAGCGGTTCCTCGCGCAGAAGTTCGACTAAATCGACCGCCAGCTCACTGACCTGACGCGCTTTATCGGCATACAACGCATCGTTTTTCAGCATCTGCCCATACTCTTTGACAAACGCGCCACAACCGCTGGCGGTTTGCAAAATTGCCTCGGCACCTGCTTCAATCGCGGGCCACCAGGCATCAATATTATTGCGCGCCCGCGCTAACCCTTTCTCTTGCGCATTAAGATGATAGTCCACCGCGCCACAACAGCCTGCTTCGTTAGCTGGCATGACGCTGATCCCCAGACGATCCAGCACTCGCGCAGTTGCCGCGTTGGTGTTGGGCGAAAGCGTAGGCTGGGCGCAGCCTTCCAGCATTAAAACCCGACGCTTATGGCGCAGTGGTGGACGCGGTTTAGCTTTCACGGTTTCAGCAGGCAGTTTTGCTCTGACCTGTTCCGGTAAAAACGGTCGCAGCACCAGCCCTACCTGCGTCAGCGCACGGAAGACCGCCGGACGCGGCACTACCTGGCGCAATCCTTCGCGCAGCATTCGCTCCGGCAGTGGGCGTTTCACTTTCTGCTCGACAATATCACGCCCGATATCCAGCAAATTGTGATAACGCACACCAGAAGGACAGGTGGTTTCACAATTGCGGCAAGTGAGACAGCGATCGAGATGCTCCTGTGTTTTAAGCGTGACTTCGTTGCCTTCCAGCACCTGTTTAATCAGATAGATGCGCCCGCGCGGCCCGTCCAGTTCATCGCCCAGAAGCTGATAGGTTGGGCAGGTTGCGGTACAAAATCCGCAGTGAACACAGGCGCGCAGGATGCTGTCGGCTTCCAGCGCGCGCGCGTTCTGCCGCATCTCTTCTGTTAATCGGGTTTGCATAGCCTGCTCCTCAAAGTTCCGCGTACATGCGACCGGGGTTAAACACGCCGCAAGGATCGAGCTGCTGTTTAAGCTGCTGGTGATAGCGGAATAAAGGTGCCGGTAGCGGGGCAAAGCCACCGTCTCCGGCACTAAACCGGGTCGCATGACCGCCAGCGTTGCGGGCGATGCGATGGATTTGATTATCATCGGCTGTCGATTTCAGCCAGCGTAACGCCCCGCCCCAGTCGATCAGTTGCTCGCCGGGTAAATCCATCATCGGCGCATCACTGGGTAATGAAATGCGCCATAAGGTACCTGGTAACGAGAAGAACGGCAGTTGTTGTTCACGCAATTGCTGCCAGAACTGACCTGCAACCTCTTCGCCACCCAGCAGTTCACGCGCTGCTTTTACCGATCCTTCGCCGCCCTCAAGGCGGATCCACAACGCATTGTCGAAGTAACATAAGCCACTAATGGGTAGCGGCTGGAGTTGCCACTGGGCGATTTCATTCATGGCTTCTTGCAGGCTGATTTCCCGACGCAGGCTCAGGGAGGCGCGCGGTCGCGGTAACACTTTCATCGAGATTTCAGTGAGCACGCCAAGACAACCGTAGCTTCCGGCCATTAACCGTGAGAGATCGTATCCGGCAACGTTTTTCATCACTTCGCCACCAAAACGCAGATGTTTTCCAGTGCCGGTAATAATGCGCGTGCCGAGGACAAAATCGCGGACCGAACCACTCCACGGGCGACGCGGCCCCGCCAGCCCGCAAGCGACCATCCCGCCCCAGGTGGCTTCTTCACCATAATGCGGCGGCTCGCAGGGGAGCATTTGCCCGGCGCTCTCCAGCGCTGCTTCAATCGCCACCAGCGGCGTTCCGGCACGCGCGGTTATCACCAGCTCGGTCGGGTCGTAATTAACAATGCCGCGATGACAACGCACATCCAGCGTTTGCCCGGTGACAGGGCGACCTAAAAAGGCTTTACTATTGCTGCCCTGAATCACCAGCGGCGTTTTATCGCTAATCGCCTGATTCACCTGCTCCAGCAGCGCCTGGCTGTAATCACACTCGCGTAGCATCAGAAACGCTCCAGTTCAGGAAAAGGTAAATGACCGTGATGCACATGCATGGCACCAAATTCAGCACAGCGGTGTAGCGTGGGAATGTTTTTTCCTGGGTTCAGCAAACCATCGGGGTCAAACGCCGCCTTGACCGCATGGAAGGTCGTGATTTCATCGCTGTTGAACTGGGCGCACATTTGATTGATTTTTTCGCGCCCGATGCCATGTTCCCCACTGATGCTGCCGCCAACTTCAACGCAGAGTTCGAGGATCTTCCCGCCCAGTTCTTCCGCGCGGGCAAATTCACCGGGTTCGTTGGCATCGAAAAGGATTAACGGGTGCATGTTGCCGTCTCCGGCATGAAAGACGTTGGCAACGCGTAAATCATATTGCTGCGATAAACGGGCAATGCCTTCCAGTACGCCTGGCAGGGCGCGGCGCGGGATGGTGCCATCCATGCAGTAGTAATCCGGGGAGATACGTCCTACCGCCGGGAACGCATTTTTGCGACCGGCCCAGAAACGTACTCGCTCTGCTTCGTCCTGTGCCAGACGGACGTCAGTCGCACCCGCGTTCAACAAGATGTCGTTAACCTGCTCGCAGTCTTCCTGTACGTCAGACTCCACGCCGTCCAGTTCGCATAACAAAATCGCTTCGGCATCGACGGGATAACCGGCATGAATAAAATCTTCCGCCGCGCGAATCGACAGGTTATCCATCATCTCCAGCCCACCGGGGATAATGCCATTGGCGATGATGTCACCAACCGCAAGTCCGGCTTTTTCTACCGAGTCAAAGCTGGCTAACAGAACCCGCGCCACGGGCGGCTTCGGCAACAGCTTCACCGTTACTTCGGTGGTCACGCCGAGCATACCTTCCGATCCGGTAAACAGCGCCAGCAGGTCAAAACCAGGCGAATCCAGCGCGTCCGATCCCAGCGTCAGCGCCTCGCCATCCAGCATTTGCACTTCAATTTTCAGCAGGTTATGTACGGTTAGACCATATTTCAGGCAGTGAACGCCACCGGCATTTTCCGCCACATTGCCGCCAATCGAACAGGCGATTTGTGAGGACGGATCCGGCGCGTAATAGAGATTATGCGGCGCAACGGCCTGGGAGATCGCCAGGTTACGCACGCCCGGCTGCACGCGCGCGCGGCGACCGATGGGGTTAATGTCGAGGATCTCTTTAAAGCGCGCCATCACCAACAACACACCTTTTTCCAGCGGCAGCGCGCCACCAGAAAGCCCGGTGCCTGCGCCACGGGTCACCACCGGCACACGCAGGCGGTGGCAGACAGCCAGAATCGCCGTCACCTGTTCCATCTGCTTAGGCAGAACAACCAGTAATGGACGCGTGCGATACGCGCTCAACCCGTCACACTCGTAAGGAATGATCTCCTCATCGGTATGCAGGATCTCCAGTCCAGGGACATGCTCACGCAGTGCCATCAGTACCGATGTGCGGTCGACTTCGGGTAAAGCGCCATCAAGACGCTCTTCGTACAAGATGCTCATGAGTAGGGTTCGCTTTGTTGTGTTGTGTGGCAGCTGATTTTTTCGCGCTGCTTCTGTGAACAGTTATTAAGCGGGCTTTTCGTTTTCGTCTATCTCTTTAGCTACCGGTCAGACCATTTTTTTTCCAGCTCTGTGACCTTGCTTTGGTTAACTTAATGTTAAATTGATGTAACATAATCACTTACGTGATGTGCGTGTTTTGCGAGTTAAGAACAGAAAAATTGGTCCTACCTGTGCACGAGGTCCGGGAATGAAAGATGAACGTCGCCCTATTTGCGAAGTGGTTGCAGAGAGTATCGAACGGTTAATTATCGACGGCGTGTTGAAGGTCGGTCAGCCGCTTCCCTCGGAACGTCGACTGTGTGAAAAGCTCGGCTTCTCACGCTCCGCACTGCGTGAAGGGCTGACCGTGCTGCGCGGGCGCGGGATTATTGAAACGGCGCAGGGTCGCGATTCTCGTGTCGCACGGCTTAATCGGGTGCAGGACGCCAGCCCGCTGATCCATCTGTTCAGTACGCAGCCGCGAACGCTGTACGATCTGCTCGACGTTCGCGCATTACTGGAGGGCGAATCGGCAAGGCTGGCGGCAACGCTGGGAACCCAGGCTGATTTTGTTGTGATAACCCGCTGTTATGAAAAAATGCTCGCCGCCAGTGAGAACAACAAAGAGATTTCGCTGATCGAACATGCGCAGTTGGATCACGCTTTCCATCTCGCCATTTGTCAGGCTTCTCACAATCAGGTGCTGGTGTTTACGCTGCAATCATTGACCGACCTGATGTTTAATTCGGTGTTTGCCAGCGTAAATAATCTCTACCATCGACCACAGCAAAAAAAGCAGATCGATCGCCAGCATGCGCGGATCTACAACGCGGTGTTGCAGCGGCTGCCGCACGTTGCCCAGCGCGCAGCACGCGATCATGTGCGGACCGTGAAAAAGAATCTCCACGATATCGAGCTGGAAGGCCACCATTTGATTCGCTCGGCGGTGCCGCTGGAGATGAAGCAGGGGTGACTGCCATCAAATCTGCTTTTCATACAATCGGTAACGCTTGTACGGTTCCGCCCCAATGCGTTCCAGCATGTTATTCATGCCTGTATTGGTTTCGAGGATCCATGACATTTCCAGCGCATCGATCTTCCGGCGGGCAAACGGATCGCGTAAGGCTTCAATCAATAACAGCGCAATCACCGGGCCGATGCGGCTGAACTGATACTCGTCCCGCACGCCCATCAGCGGCACTCGCGCAGTTCGCACACCGCTGACTTTCAAACGCCACAGCAATTTTGCCCAGCCGAAGGGAAAGAGCGATCCGTTCAGATCGGCAATCGCCTCGTTGATGTTCGGCAAGCCGACAATAAACGCGCAGGGTGCAGAATCAATCTCAGCGATGTAGATCATATCGTCCGGCACCAGATATTTAAGTTGATCGCCCATGGTCGCGAATTCATGTTCGGTAAACGGCACAAATCCCCAGTTGTGCTGCCAGCCAGAATTGAAAATCTCACGCAGGATCTGCATCTCTTCGGCAAACCGCTGGCGATTGATGCAGCGAATGGTTACTTTTTTGCGCACCTGATCCATCAGTTTTTTTAGCGCCGGAGAGAAAGTGAGATCGGTTCGCTGCATCCACCACGCCAGTAAATCAATGCCTTTGTGATAACCCAGTTGTTCAATATGCGCGGCATACCACGGTTTGCCGTGTGGCATCATCGCACAGGGAGGTGTGTCAAAACCTTCAATCAGTAATCCGCTTTCCTGATTGATATTCAGGCTGAAAGGCCCGCTGATCTTACTTGCACCTTGTGACTTCAACCACGCCTCCGCTGCGCCAAACAACGCGGCAAAAACCTGCGGATCATCAATGGCATCAATCATTCCGAAATGACCGGTATCTTCACCGTAACGCTCACGGTGCAAGGTATCTATTTGCGCGGTAATACGCCCAACTATCTGCCCCGCTTTTTTTGCCACCCACGCCTGCCAGATGATATGGTCCGTCCCCGGATTCTTCGCAGACAAATGCTCGCTACGTTCAATGAATAAAGGGGGTATCCAGTTTGGATCATCGGGATAAAGTGATGACGGAAAAGCGATAAATGCCTTAAGGTCTTTTTTATTAATTACTTTTTCAATTTTAATCATCAGCAGATCGCATTCCATATCTCTGTGGATAACAAATAATTAACGGTGAAAAACAGGTTGCAACAGCAACGAACGGCATCTTAATAATCAACCCAATGAATACAAACAAAGAATAAATAGTATTTATTAATGATTACGATAAGGTCAAAGACTACACAGAAGCGCCACAATGCCTCTTGTCGATTTAAGGCGACCGGACAAGGCTCCTTCTTAATATATTCACAAATTAAATATCATTCACAATAAAAACAAAAAAGCCAAACTTATTATTTAAATCAATGTTCATTTTCACACCGATGAAAATACTATCTCATTTATCTTTTATGCCTATATAATCCACCGCATTATTGTCATTTTATTTTTGATATCCAATTTTTTCGTGGTGTATATGTCTAATAAAATCTTTACGCATTCCCTACCTATGCGCTATGCCGATTTTCCAACGCTGGTTGATGCTTTGGACTACGCCGCTCTGAGTAGCGCCGGAATGAATTTTTATGACAGACGTTGCCAACTTGAAGATCAACTGGAATATCAGACGTTAAAAGCGCGTGCCGAAGCTGGTGCGAAAAGGTTGTTATCGCTGAACCTGAAAAAAGGCGATCGCGTGGCGCTGATTGCCGAAACGAGTAGCGGGTTTGTAGAGGCTTTTTTTGCCTGCCAGTATGCCGGCTTAGTCGCCGTCCCGTTGGCGATTCCAATGGGCGTAGGTCAGCGGGATTCCTGGAGCGCCAAACTGCAGGGTTTACTGGCAAGTTGCCAGCCCGCAGCCATTATCACTGGTGATGAGTGGTTGCCACTGGTCAATGCCGCGACGCATAACAACAACCCCGAATTACATGTTTTAAGCCACGCCTGGTTTAAGGCATTACCGGAAGCCGATGTTGTGCTCCAGCGTCCAGTTCCAAACGATATCGCCTACCTCCAGTACACCTCCGGCAGCACCCGTTTTCCCCGTGGCGTCATTATCACCCATCACGAAGTGATGGCTAATCTACGTGCTATAAGCCACGATGGGATTAAATTACGCCCTGGCGACCGCTGCGTCTCCTGGCTGCCTTTCTACCATGATATGGGACTGGTCGGCTTTCTCCTGACCCCCGTCGCCACGCAGCTTTCAGTAGATTATTTGCGCACTCAGGATTTTGCCATGCGTCCTCTGCAATGGCTTAAATTGATCAGTAAAAATCGTGGCACCGTTTCCGTTGCACCGCCGTTTGGCTATGAATTGTGCCAGCGCCGCGTGAATGAAAAAGATCTCGCTGAACTGGATCTTTCCTGCTGGCGCGTCGCTGGTATTGGCGCAGAACCCATATCCGCAGAACAACTCCATCAATTCGCTGAATGTTTCCGTCAGGTTAACTTTGACGATAAAACTTTCATGCCGTGCTACGGACTGGCAGAAAATGCGCTGGCTGTCAGCTTCTCTGATGAAGCCTGCGGGGTTGTGGTTAACGAAGTGGATCGCGACATCCTCGAATACCAGGGTAAAGCCGTCGCGCCGGGTGCTGAAACACGCGCCGTATCGACTTTCGTCAACTGCGGTAAAGCGTTGCCTGAACATGGCATTGAAATCCGCAATGAAGCAGATATACCTGTCGCGGAACGTGTGGTAGGCCATATTTGCATCTCCGGCCCCAGCCTGATGAGCGGGTACTTTGGCGACCAGGTTTCGCAAGACGAGATTGCCGCGACGGGCTGGTTAGACACCGGCGACCTTGGTTATCTGCTGGACGGTTATCTGTATGTCACCGGACGCATTAAAGATCTGATTATTATTCGTGGCCGTAATATCTGGCCGCAGGATATTGAATACATTGCGGAACAGGAGCCGGAAATTCATTCTGGCGATGCGATTGCTTTTGTTACCGCCCAGGAAAAAATCATTTTGCAGATCCAGTGTCGGATCAGCGACGAAGCACGTCGCGGGCAGCTTATCCACGCGCTGGCAGCTCGGATCCAAAGCGAATTTGGCGTTACCGCGGATATCGATCTGTTGCCGCCCCACAGTATTCCCCGAACATCCTCCGGCAAGCCTGCCCGTGCGGAAGCGAAAAAACGTTATCAGAAGGCTTATGCTGCCAGTCTTCATGTGCAGGAATCCCTGGCATGAATCAAACTGTCGCGGTGACGGGCGCTACCGGGTTTATCGGTAAATATATTATTGATAACCAGCTCGCCCGCGGCTTTCACGTTCGCGCATTGACGCGTACTGCCCGCGCTCACGTCAATGATAATCTCACTTGGGTGCGCGGTTCGCTGGAAGATACACATTCGCTTAGCGAACTGGTTGCCGGAGCCAGCGCGGTGGTCCATTGCGCCGGGCAAGTGCGCGGGCACAAAGAAGAGATTTTTACCCGCTGCAACGTTGACGGCAGCCTGCGCCTGATGCAAGCGGCAAAAGAGAGCGGCTTTTGCCAACGTTTTCTGTTTATCTCTTCGCTGGCGGCGCGCCATCCCGAACTCTCCTGGTACGCAAATTCCAAACACGTCGCCGAACAACGGCTGACTGCAATGGCTGACGAAATTACGTTGGGCGTTTTTCGCCCGACAGCCGTGTATGGTCCCGGCGATAAAGAGTTAAAACCGCTGTTTGACTGGATGCTGCGCGGTCTGCTACCACGACTTGGCACGCCAGAGACACAGCTCTCTTTTCTTCACGTCACCGATTTTGCGCAAGCAGTGGGTCAGTGGTTAAGCGCCGAAACTGTACAGACGCAAACCTATGAATTATGCGATGGCGTCGCCGGAGGCTATGACTGGCAACGTGTCCAACAGCTTGTTGCCGATGTCCGCTGTGGTTCCGTGCGGATGGTCGGTATTCCTCAGCCGCTACTCACCTGCCTTGCGGATATCAGTACCGCGTTGAGCCGTCTGGCGGGTAAAGAACCGATGCTGACTCGTTCGAAAATCCGTGAATTAACCCATGCCGACTGGTCGGCAAGTAATAACCGTATTTCTGAAGATATTAATTGGTTTCCCGGGATTAGCCTGGAACACGCATTACGCAACGGGCTATTTTGATTGTCTTGTTTAAAGGTGTGTTAACGTTTCTATGGTAAATCGTGAAATAGTAATGGATTACATCCTTTCCTGTTTACAGGATTTGGTCGAAAACGGTGTGGAAATTAAGCCCGACAGCGATCTCGTCAACGATCTTGGCCTGGAGTCGATCAAAGTGATGGATCTCTTAATGATGCTGGAAGACAGATTCGATATTTCCATTCCTATTAATATTCTGCTGGATGTCAAAACCCCTGCGCAATTAATGGAAACTCTACTTCCATGGCTGGAGAATAACTAATGGGGCTATACGATAAATATGCGCGCCTTGCTGGCGAGCGCCTGCAATTTAGTGACAACGGGTTAACACCATTTGGCACCTGTATTGATGAAGTGTATTCCGCCACCGAAGGCCGGATCGGCAATAAAAAAGTGATTCTGGCCGGGACCAATAATTATCTCGGTTTAACCTTTAATCATGATGCTATCCGCGAAGGTCAGGCAGCGTTAGCGGCCCAAGGCACCGGCACCACCGGTTCTCGTATGGCAAACGGCAGTTATGCGCCGCATCTGGCGTTAGAGAAAGAGATTGCCGAGTTTTTCAATCGCCCTACCGCTATCGTTTTTTCAACCGGTTATACCGCTAATTTAGGCGTCATCAGCACACTTGCCGACCATAACGCCGTGGTGTTACTGGATGCCGACAGCCACGCCAGTATTTATGACGCCTGTTCTCTCGGCGGCGCGGAGATTATTCGTTTCCGCCATAATGACGTCAACGATCTGGAACGGCGCATGGTCCGCCTCGGTGAACGGGCGAAAGAGGCGATTATTATCGTTGAAGGCATCTACAGTATGCTCGGTGACGTTGCGCCGCTGGCAGAAATTGTTGATATCAAACGTCGTCTCGGTGGTTATTTGATTGTCGATGAAGCACATTCGTTTGGCGTGTTAGGCGCTACGGGGCGCGGACTGGCCGAAGCTGTCGGCGTTGAAGACGACGTGGATATTATCGTTGGCACCTTCAGTAAAAGTTTGGCTTCCATTGGTGGTTTTGCCGTGGGTTCAGAAGCGATGGAAGTGCTGCGCTACGGCAGCCGCCCGTATATTTTTACCGCCTCTCCTTCTCCGTCCTGCATTGCGACCGTGCGCTCGTCGTTAAGAACCATTGCCTCACAACCAGAGCTGCGGCAAAAGCTGATGGATAACGCCAACCATCTGTATGATGGTCTGCAAAAACTGGGTTACGAGTTAAGTTCACATATTAGCCCGGTAGTGCCAGTAATAATCGGTTCGAAAGAGGAAGGTTTACGCATCTGGCGCAAGCTTATTTCGCTGGGCGTTTATGTGAATCTTATCCTGCCACCTGCCGCGCCTGCTGGCATCACGCTGCTGCGCTGTAGCGTAAACGCTGCCCACAGTCGTGAGCAAATCGATGCCATCATTCAGGCATTTGCTACTCAGAAGCAGTAATGTGAACCCGCCGTGGTGTTGCGCCACGGCGGGTTTAATGTTGTCTGTCATACCAATACACCAGGCTCAACGCCACCAGCACAAACGCTACCGGTAAACCGAGCGCGGTAACAGGTGCGCTCAACGCAAATAGCAATCCCAGATTGACCATGATTTGATAGCTGATCCAGGTGAGTAAACCAACGATGACGCCTACAGCGAGACGGCTACCCATCCCTGGCGAGCGCGGGACACTAAAGGTAAACGGCACAGCCAGCAAAATCATCGCCAGAGTCAAGATCGGTTGCCCCAGTTTTTCCCACAGTGCAAGGTGGTATTCGCTGCTGGGTTGCCCGGTATCCTGCAAATAATGGATGTAATGATTAAGCTGACGGACAGAAAAAGTATTCCCCGGCATCGATAACTCTTCAAGATTCATACTGGTGAAGGCCGATTGCCAGGCAAGATTATCTAATGTTTCCAGCGTTTCTTTGCCATTCAACCATTTTTTATAATTCACACCATGCAGGATCCACGTTTTATCGTCTTCAATGGTGGCACTGCGCGCATAAATGTAGGATTCGAGCGAGAGATCGTCGCGGTAATGAAAAATCTCCACGCCCACCGGCTGGCCCTGCTCGTTCAGCGATTTCACCGTCACAAATTCATTACCGCGCCTGGCCCAAAGCATATTGCCGATAATGTCATTGTCCTCCCCCAACGCGGTGGCAGTCGATTTGATTTGCAGCGCCTGTTGCTGCAATGGTGACGCCACCCACTCATCAATCGCGCCTAACGAAACAGTCCACAGTATCCCTGCAACCAGCGCCACCAGTGCAATGCGGAAGATAGAAAACCCCGTGCTGCGAATGGCGGTAAGCTCACTGTTTTTCGATAACTGCCCGAGACCAACAATCCCCCCCAATAACGCGATAAACGGCGAAAGTTCGACCAGTGTGCGCGGTAAGGTCATCAGCACCACCAGCACTGCCTGAGTCCAGCGATAACCGCCCGGACTGACATCATCCAGTTCGTTAATCAGGTTGAAGGTGGTAAAAAGCGGCAGCAATAGCCCTGCGGCGGCGGCAAAACCGAGAAAGAGGTGACGGATTAAATAGCGACTGAAAACATTCATCGGGGAAATTTCTGCAGCAAGGAGAAGTCGCGTGCGACCAGCATCAACAGGCCCATTAGCATGAGTCCGGGCACTAACCACAAACCAGGAATGAGGGGAATCGCGCCGTTAGCCACCAGCGTACGACAGACGTCGCCGCCATAAAAAATGGCAACAAACAGCAACGTCAGTGGCAGTAGCGTTGAAAATCGCCCCTGCCGCGGTTTTACCCGACTTAATGAAATGGCCAGCAGCGCCATCAACAATGCTGTCAGGCCACGGCTTTGTCGCCATTGCAGTTCGGCATGATCGGCTGGAAAGACGGAGCGTGCCAGCTCCGTGACCGATTTTGCTTTGCGTTTGACGTTAGGGCTTTGATCCAGCGGATTGAGATGCAATTGCAGATTACGGTAGATCTGTTCGTTGTCGTCACGCCCCTGATGATCGAGAAGATAGGCGGTACCGTTATGCAACATAACGGTCGGTTTCTCGGGTGATGGGTCAACCACATCAACCGAACGGGCGCGGAAAATGCGGGTTCGATTGGCAGTAGAAGTATAAATCAGCGCGTCAGTCAGGCGATTATTATCCTGATCAACCGTCTGCGAAAGGATCATTCGTCCGTTATCGTTAGTGTTAAATTTCTTTGCCCGCAACTGACGAACATCCAGCTCCGACTGCGATTGTTGCTCCAGTTGATAAATCTGCGCATAAGCCCAGGGACGACCATACATCGACAGAAGGGTGACAAAAATACTTAGCGGTATCGCCAGATAAAGAACGGCTTTGTACAAACGTCCCGGACTGCCCCCCGCCGCGGAGATAGCGGTAATTTCCGAGTCGGTATACATTTGCCCTAGCGTCACGCCAACTGAAGCATATAGTCCAACAGGTAACAGCATCTCCAGTGCAATCAGCACTTTGTAGAAAACGATATCCAGCACAACATCAAGAGCTAATGTCCCATTTGCCGCTTCGGTCAGATAACGCTGTGCGGAGTAGCTGGCGAAAATAAAGATCAGAAAACCGACGATAATCAGCACCAGACGGCGCGTACCACGCATGATGTAGTGTTCAACCAGCTTCATCTCGCTAACGCCCTCAATCCTTTGAATTTTTTATTCATTGATCAGTTTCTGCGCCAGCGCAATGACATGATCTACCTCTTCCGGTGTCAGGCTGCCGTCCTTTGCCCACTGAATTCGCCCGGCTTTATTCAATACCAGAATGGTTGAACTCTGCTCCGGCAATTGCCAGGCAACGCGTCCCAGACCATTGCCGTCAATAACGAATTGCGCCCACGGATAGCGGCGTTTATTTTTTTCGATTTTGCCAACGACAAAATAGCCAGTACCAAAGATGGCATCATCGGTGTTCACAATAGTGGTGGGCTGAAAACGATCCTGCGAAAAGTTTGCCGCTTCAACCGCTTTAATTAACAGTGAGTTCTTTTTCTTCGCAGACTTACGTCCGGCGATATACTGAATAATGCGGACTTTTCCCGTCAATTGTGTGCTGTTCCACTTTTGGTAGTGAATTTCGTCGTCGCTATTCAGAAGCAGCTCGCCGCCTTCCTGGATATAAACAGGGGTAACCGTTTTGCCAGTGACGAAATTGTGTGCCGCCGCGCCTGGCGCTAAGAGTGCGATGATCAGAGCGAAAATCCAACGAGATGGCATTATTGCTCCGGATAGAGTGGGAAACGCGAAATAAGCAGTTCTAAACGCTGGCGAATATCGCTATCCAGCGCCACCGGTGCATCATATGACCGGCGGTTCTCCATATCATCCGCCACCATGTCGTCGTGCTTATCCCCCATCAGACCATTAATGGCGGCGAGAAAACGGGAAATCAGTAACGCCTCTTTATTTTCAGGATCAAGCGATCTTAAGGTGTCGTAATAAGAAACCTGCTGGCTGATGATTTTTCGCACATCATGAAATTCCCTGCCAGTTAGTTGCGGTTTAGCAATAATCTCTTTCAGGATGTACATTTGCTTCTGGCGGTAGGCGATAAAACCGTTCACGGTTTCTAACTGGCTATGGCGCAATGAATAGTTCACCAGCCACCAGACAGGGGAGCTCAAATAAACACGTAACAGGTTACCGTAAAACGACACAATATTTTTCTTACCGTTACGAAAGCCATCCTGAAAATGCCCAAGAAAAACGGTCGTTTTGCCGAATAAAAATCCGGCCTGATGCTTCTTTAAATACAGCCGTTGCGCAAAACGCAGATGCTTGTAGCGCGCTCGCATGTATTTAAACTGTTTGCGCTCGTCTGTCGTCAGCTCATCGCCTTTCGCCTGTTTGCGGATTAAACGCAGTAACTCCTGACGATTAACACCATCCAGCCAGAATTTCAGGCATAACGCGTAATTATCATGGATGATTTCGGTGGTACAACTTAGTGCGATAGTCGGCGGCAAACTGACCTGTGCATCAACAACATCATCTTCTTCAATCGCAACAAATAGACGCTCGCTCGCCTCAAGCGGGAAATATTTTCTCATCATCAGGATTTCTCTCCGGTTGAGTTATAAAGCAAGGAATGGCGCTGAAAAAATGCCTTTAAGGTCGGAATTAGCGAGAGCACCACATCCAGACATTGCCCACCGAAGTAAGCAAATGCAGCCCCCAGCACGCCAAACAGATGACAGAACATGAACAGCAATACGATGTAGCCGATTGAGGCGATGGTTTGCGCCACGAGAAAAGCGCGCTGTTTTCCCGCCATCAATAGCAATGACTCCTGTGGGAAGCCCAGCATCGAAATCACAATTGCGCCCAGCATCACCTGAATCAGGTCATACGCTTCGAGATACTTAACGCCAAACACCAGCGAAATGAGCGGCTTGCCGACGATCAACACCGCGAGCGCCACCAGAATACCGATTCCGCCCGCCAGTAAACCGGACTTCACGCCTAACAACCACGGTCTGGTGGTGCGTGGATCTAAACGCATCACCTCTGGGTAAAAACTTTTGCCCAGTAAACCCGCTGGCGTTCCGGCGGCATCGAAGAATGTCATGGCGATTTTAAATAACCCGGCGGCAGCGGGTCCTAACACGATCCCCACCAACACTGTGCTGCACGAGTTACGCGCCGACCAGATGGAGTGGGCAATGTTGGTTGACCAGACAAAACTCCACGCGCCTTTAATGTGTCGGGCAGACTCAAACAGATTCAATTTGAAGGCGTTATGGATATTTCTGCGGCGTAATTCGCGCGCGGCAAACCACCAGTACATGGTGCCGCCAACCAGATTCGACACGTACCAGGCAATAACAAAACCCGCAAAACCAAAGTCAAAATACCAGGCTACGACGCTCCCCGCTGCGCGCAGAAAAGGTTTCGTCGCCTGCTGTACAGCAATCAAATCAAAGCGATCTACCGCACGCAGAATGCCGGTCGGCGTGGAGGAAGCCATTGAAGGAATGAGCGTGCAATAGAGCGCCGCCAGCCAAAAGCTTTGGTCATCCAGACCTAATGAATGGGAAAGGAATGGCAGTAAGGCAATGCCGCCGACAATCGCCACCGCGCCGCTGACGATATCCAGCGAGAAGGAAAATGAGACAACATTGCGAAATTGCTGCGGATCATTGTTGGTCAAAGCTGGCGTTCCGTACTGAACCACCAGCTGCCATGTCTGAAACTTAATAAAATCGCTGATCGACTTGGCGTACGATTGCACAATTACCAGTACGCCAAACATGGCGGGCGTCATCCCTTTACCGGCACACGAGAGCGCCAACAGCCCCAGCAAAGCGCTCACAACATTACTGGAGCCTAACCAGGCGCTATTGCGAATAATGGTGCGAAACGCGCCATCTGCAAACCAATGTTTGATGTTAAAAACCGCCAATTCAGCCTGACCTTATCGTTGATAGTAAAAAGTATCCCGCCAGCCTTAAGTTAAACTTCGGCGGTCAGAAACGATGGCAACCAGAGAAACCGCCTTCTGTGCCTGTTCCAGCACCTCGCTGTAAGGCGCTCTGGAATCAATCTCAAGAATTTTTGTGCCGTTATAACCAATCGTCGACATGACGCCGATTTTGTCCTGCAGCTCGGCATAGTCATGGTCAGGCTTGCGGGAGATGGCAGTATCAATATCAATCCCCAAGCGAATGATTAATTCAGGACGGTATTGCGCCATTTTTTGGTATAAACGCCGTTCACGCTGCGCCAGAAACCTGCTGATTTTCCCGGTCGCACGTTCGACGCCAATCCCCGGTCCGTCATAATAAAATCCCGAAATTTCAGCCTGCGGGAAGCGATCGCTAACCACCAGAACGCCACTTTGCGCCAGTCGCTGAACCTTGCGCAGATTCGCCATTCTTCGCAGCGAGAAGCAGTACATAATCACCGCCGCCCATAGCGCCGGAGATTTGGTTTTCATGCTTTGGGTTTTCGAGGATTTGGCCGCCAGTCGCCGTTCGAGCCAGACACCAACCAACGGCAATCGTTTGATTTTGTCGCCGTCTTCGCCGGAGAGCAGCCCCAGATAGCGCCGCTCGGTTTGCCAGTGTTGTTGCAGCGATTTCACCAGGTCATTGGTCAGTGTGGATTTACCGGTGCCATCACACCCGACCACCGCAATCAGCCCCGGAATGTAG
This sequence comes from Escherichia sp. WS1118, assembly GCF_046487695.1. Lineage (NCBI taxonomy): Bacteria > Pseudomonadati > Pseudomonadota > Gammaproteobacteria > Enterobacterales > Enterobacteriaceae > Escherichia > Escherichia sp. WS1118. The sequence goes on from NZ_JBJQIZ010000001.1 coordinate 419,563, forward strand.
TTGGGCTGCGGCGCGGTTGTACTCTTAACAGTTTGTGTTTGTAGTGCATCCATTCGTTTAATCATCCCCTATCCATTTTGGTGATCAGGAAAGCGCGGCGTGAATTGCGAGTAGTGACGCTTGCAGAATTTCATCGGCTGGTTGCCGACCATCCAGTTCAAGGATCCTGGCGCCATTGAATGTCAGTTGCGGCGTAACGGCGATTTTTTCCTGTAACGCTGCCAGTTGGTGGTCAGGTTTACGCGCAAACGCGGTTTGTTCATCAATGCCAAGACGAATCAACAATACAGGCAAATAAGACGCCATCCATTGGTACAGCTTCAGCTCACGCTGCCTTAACATTTTTATCCAACCGTTACCGCCCGTGGTTTTTGCCAATTGCGGGCCATCAAAGCGGAAACCCGGCACTTCAACCTGCGGGTAGCGGTCGGTGATGAGCAGATAGCCTTGCTGGTTTTTACACAACATTTTGCGAAACTTGTACGCCCGCCAGCAGGAAAGCAGATAGATAACCAGCGCAGTAATATTGCCAGGCGGTGTTGAGGGCTTTTCGTGCACATGTGCCGCTTTACTTCGCAAATAACGCCCAAAAGGTGCGCCAATAACAGGTAGCTGTGAAATCCATTCGCCAATTCGCCCGGACGATTGCCCGAGATAAATGTGTTCTGTTGGCATTCTTGATGCCAGTTCATTTACCAGGCTTGCCGTGAGGGTCGATTTACCTGAACCATCACATCCTACAATGGCAATAACACGCACTGGCGTGGAATTAATTATTGACATATTACGTTGATTCACGAAAAACCCGGCAGCAAATAATGTATTGAATATTACGTGGTCCGTGCTCAGAATATCCGTTCAACCTTATTGTGACAATGGTTAATTGTGACATTGACCTGAATTACGCTTTCATCAAAAACATATTAACCAAATAAATATTTTGGATGGATATTTAAATTTAAGGATATATTCATGCAGTCAATAATACCTCCATTAATTGCCGTTATTGGTAGCGATGGTTCAGGCAAGTCAACGGTGTGTGAACATCTTATTACCGTTGTCGAAAAATATGGTGCTGCCGAAAGGGTTCATTTAGGAAAACAGGCCGGAAATGTCGGTCGTGCAGTGACAAAATTACCGTTGATGGGAAAATCCTTACATAAAACAATTGAACGAAATCAGGTAAAAACAGCAAAAAAATTGCCTGGACCAGTTCCGGCGCTGGTAATTACAGCGTTTGTCGCCCGCCGCTTACTGCGCTTTCGTCATATGCTTGCCTGTCGTCGTCGCGGGTTAATTGTTTTAACCGACCGTTATCCGCAGGACCAGATTCCTGGCGCTTATGATGGTACGGTGTTTCCGCCTAACGTTGAAGGTGGTCGTTTTGTCTCATGGCTGGCAAGTCAGGAACGTAAAGCATTTCACTGGATGGCGAGCCACAAGCCCGATCTGGTCATCAAACTCAATGTTGACCTTGAAGTTGCCTGCGCGCGTAAACCCGACCATAAACGGGAATCGCTGGCGAGGAAGATTGCCATAACGCCACAGTTAACCTTTGGTGGTGCACAACTGGTTGATATCGACGCCAATCAGCCACTGGAAAAGGTGCTGGTTGATGCAGAAAAAGCGATTACGGATTTTATGACCGCGCGTGGTTATCACTAGTGAAAAATGGAAATGCCCGATCGCCAGGACCGGGCATTTTCAGGAAGGTTAAATCAACTGCAATGCTATCCAGTACAACCCACCAGAAAGAAAAATCGCCGCCGGTAAAGTAAATACCCACGCCATCAGGATGCTGGTTACCGTTTTACGCTGTAACCCACCGCCGTCCACCACCATCGTTCCTGCTACGGCAGATGAGAGTACGTGTGTTGTGGAGACGGGCATCCCAATATAACTGGCAAGGCCGATAGACACTGCCGCCGTCATTTGTGCCGCCATGCCTTGCGCATACGTCATGCCGCGCTTACCAATCTTCTCACCGATGGTCATCGCTACACGACGCCAGCCAATCATGGTGCCGATGCCGAGCGCCAGTGCTACCGCCATGATGATCCATACCGGTGCGTACTCAATGGTGCTTAACATATCGCTGCGCAGTTTTTTCAGCAGGTTCTGGTCTTCTTTACTGACGCCTGGCAGTTTCGCCAGCTTCGCGGAGGTATCAGAGATGCACAGCATAATGCGGCGCAGCTGGCTGCGCTGACTCACGCTTAACGGCTCGTAACTTTCCATATTGCCTGGCAGCATCGTTTTAACGCGCGCAATCGCATCAAAGGTATTTGCTGGATGACAGTGAAACTCTGTTACTTGCGTGCCATCAGTCGATGTCGCAGGCAATGGAGGTTCCATCGTAATCAACTTCTGCGGCAGTTCAGGATGCTGTTGCAGGTAGTGTTCGAAGTTGGTGACGGCATCGCGGGTACGGGTAATTTCATAGCCGGACGCGTTCATATTGACGACAAACCCGGCGGGAGCAATCCCCACCAGCACCAGCATCACCAGACCAATTCCTTTCTGCCCGTCGTTCGCGCCGTGCGAAAACGCCACGCCCGCAGCGGAAACAATGAGGGCAATACGCGTCCAGAATGGCGGCTTACGTTTGCCTTTTTTCTTTTTGCGATCTTCAGGAATACGATGAATACGGTCACGCTTTTTCGTCCCACTCCAGAAACGGCGTAGCAGAAAAATTAGCCCCCCCGCAATCACCAGCCCCACGATGGGAGAGACAATGAGTGAAGAGAAAATCTTGGTGACTTCGCGCAGGTTTAACGCATCCATCACCGACGAGCCGGTTAACAGCGCGTTGGTTAAACCAATGCCGATAATCGCACCAATCAAAGTGTGCGAACTGGAGGCCGGTAAACCAAAGAACCACGTTCCCAGGTTCCAGATAATCGCCGCCAGCAGCATGGAAAAGACCATCGCCAGACCGTGAGTTGACCCCATATTCAGCAACAAATCGGTTGGCAACATATGGACGATGGCATAGGCAACGCTAAGCCCGCCAAGCAATACGCCAAAAAAGTTAAAAAATGCCGCCATGACCACGGCAAGCTGTGGTTGCATGGCACGGGTATAAATAACGGTTGCCACCGCATTCGCCGTGTCATGAAAACCATTGATTGCTTCATAGAACAACACAAATGCCAGAGCAAGTAATAACAAAAGCCCCGTATATATATCAAGGCCAACAAATAAATTTAGCATATATTAGATTACGCCATTTTGAATTTACGAACGGAGGCATTATCAGTGACTTTCACGGCGTGGGCAAAGTGAAATATCATTTTTTAACGATAAAAAGCGTGTTATTTCTTGTGTATCAGACAATAAGCCTTCATTCAAAACCTTTAGAAATAATCAAAACACAGGTATTTCACTTGTTAATATATTCATATATAAAATGAATAAATATTGAAATATATAAATATTGAATATTTTGATTAATCCCCGTACTGATTATTCTTCATAATCAGTACGGGGTTGCTACAACATGTATTACTCTTTCACCACAATTAACGGTTCAATATCACTCTCTTTTTTGATGACCAGTGATTCATCACCGCGCAAACACGTCCCACCGTAGTTGCCGCCAACGGTGAAAGTACATACCTGAATGTATTTACCGTCCACTTTCGGCAAACACCACAGTTGCTGGTAAATATTTTTCTGTTCGGCAAATTTACCACTGGTCTGATCAAGCACCTCTTCATGATGGCTGACCAGGTCAATGTTGCTACCACAGCGCCCGGCAATCGGTTTAACGGCATAACCGGTTTTAACCAGCTCATCATTCACGGTGAAGTCAGTATCCAACAGATAACGATGGTGCGGGAACAGCGACCAGAGGATCGGCAGAATCGCTTTGTTGCCGGGGATCACCGTCCACAGCGGCTCAAAGACCAGCACTTCCGGGCGCAGCAATACGTCGATAAGACGCACTTCATTTTGCGGATGACCGGTCCGAATCGGCACTGCGGCAAATTCACGGTCGCTCACTTCGCGGATTTGATCAAATGCCGTTTCCCACGCCCAGGTTTTCCATACGCAGTTAACCTGTCGCCCTTCTCCATCAATCAGTTGCCCGGCAGCATCCCAACGCAGTTCCTCTAACCCGCGTAAAATACGCGTTTCAAAGCCTGCTTGTTGCAGCGCCTGCTCCATAAACTGCGCGTGATAGTTTTCCTCGATATCTTTGTCCTGCATGATATGGACAAACGGACGTGCACGACTGTGTTTCCAGGCACCAGCCAGTTCGTTAATCAGTCCTTCCGCAGGATTGAAGCCGTTGCCTTTATAGCCCTGCTCCGCCCAACGTTCGAGGATCAAGCCCGCTTCGGTATGACAGGAGGCAGAATCGGCGTTGTATTCGTAGACTTTCAGACCACGTTCATCCATGCAGAAATCCATACGACCAGTGATCATATGATGACGGCGACGCTGCCAGGAGAGACGCAAACGTGGCCAGAGGATTTTCGGAATGTCGAACAACGCCAGCAGGTTGTCATCTTTCAGCACCTTGTCGGTGGCGTGAAGATACATCAGGTGCAGCTCGTTGGTGGCTTTAATCAGCTCCTGCTCGGCGCTCTCGGTAATGGTGTAGTAATGATACGGATCCTGATTGATCACCTGACCGTTGGCCTGTACATAGACGTTTTGCAGCGGATCTTTTTCATCCAGCCATTTACCGTCAAACTGGCCTTTGTTTTCCAGACACGCCCCGCTGATTTTCAGCAGTTCGCCTGCAATTTCCGGCTGTGGCAAGCTGTATTCGGTATCTTCCGTCTGGATCATCCAGCCCAGAATAGTGGTGTCATCGAAGGTGTCTTTCAGGGTATAGCCGCCGTTTTCGACCACCATCTCCAGCTCGCGTGTCCACTGTTGTCCTTGCGGCAACGGGGTATGAATCACGTTCTGTTCCGCAATACGGACTTTGTTGCCATGCAATTGGGTAATGATGGCGACATGGCCAGTGTCTTTAAATTCACCGCCTTTATCCCAGATAAGAAGCGCCCCCGCTACCGGTGCACGCGGCGAACCGTTAGGAAATGCCTGCAATGGCAGGATGTTGTCATTGACCACTTCACGCAGGAAGCGCAGTGAGAAAATCTCCCATGCCATACCCACGTCAGTGAAGACTACACCGTAGTTCAGAAAGAGAAAACGGCGAGCAAATTCAACGCATTGCCATTTGTGGCCCATATATTCATCGTCGATATAGCTACGGAATACGGCGTCATCTTCGTATTCCTGCGGATCGAGAGAACTGTAATCTGAAGAGTAGATTGCTACCCCACCTGGGGCGTAGCCCAATAATGTCCCGAACGGGGCATCCTGGCTGGTCGTTCCTTTGCTCATCACTTTACCTTTAACAATACAACCTAAGCAGTTGGCGTAATTGTTGTGCTCTGATTACCTGCTCAGCGACATTAACCGGACAGAGGTCAGACTAATCATACACCTCATCGCAGCGGCTGGCGCAAAGGGTTAAAAAATTCACATTCTGTACAGCAAGTGACCTGCTACACTGCTTCAACACTACCACTCAGAAGGCAACTCACTATGACAGACAATACTTATCAGCCCGCGAAAGTCTGGACGTGGGATAAATCCGCTGGCGGCGCGTTCGCCAATATCAATCGCCCGGTTTCTGGTCCGACGCATGAAAAAACGCTGCCGGTGGGCAAACATCCATTGCAACTTTATTCGCTGGGAACGCCGAACGGTCAGAAAGTAACGATTATGCTTGAGGAGCTGCTGGCACTGGGCGTTACTGGTGCAGAGTACGACGCCTGGCTGATTCGCATTGGCGATGGCGATCAATTCTCCAGCGGCTTTGTCGAAGTGAACCCGAATTCGAAGATCCCGGCATTGCGCGATCATACCCATAATCCGCCGATCCGCGTGTTTGAGTCAGGCTCGATTCTGCTTTATCTGGCGGAGAAATTTGGCTACTTCTTGCCGCAGGATCTGGCAAAGCGTACTGAAACGATGAGCTGGCTGTTCTGGTTACAGGGCGCGGCACCGTTCCTCGGCGGTGGTTTTGGTCACTTTTACCATTACGCGCCGGTGAAAATTGAGTACGCCATCAACCGCTTTACTATGGAAGCCAAGCGCCTTCTCGACGTGCTGGATAAGCAACTGGCGCAGCATAAGTTTGTTGCGGGCGATGAGTACACCATTGCGGATATGGCGATTTGGCCATGGTTTGGCAATGTGGTGTTAGGCGGCGTATATGACGCCGCAGAGTTTCTTGATGCGGGCAGTTATAAGCATGTACAACGCTGGGCGAAAGAAGTGGGCGAACGTCCGGCAGTGAAGCGTGGGCGTATTGTTAACCGCATCAACGGACCGCTGAACGAGCAGTTGCATGAGCGCCATGACGCCAGTGATTTCGAGACAAATACGGAAGATAAGCGTCAGGGGTAATGGTTAGCGTTCGTCGCAGCAAGCCATCCAGACCAATGTAGGCCGGATAAGGCGTTCACGCCGCATCCGGCAATCAGGCACAATGCCTGATGCGACGCTGCCGCGTCTTATCAGGCCTACGAAAGCATCCGGCTTTAATCATCACGCGCTGGTAATGTCGTAATCCATTTGGCGCAGTGCGTCTAATGTGGCTTTGGCTTCGTCTTCATCGATAATGCTCATGGCAAATCCGACGTGTACCAGTACCCACTGGCCCAGCAGATCGGCAGGGTTACCTTCACAAATCAGGGCGATATTCACGTCGCGCTTGATACCACATACTTCAACCTGCGCAAGCTGGTGAATATCTTCACCGACAGCCAGCACCTGGCCTGGAACGCCAATACACATTGTTAACTCCGGTTATTCAACTTCAATACTTTTGACGATTAGCGAATCGCCGGTATCGACACGCAACCGCTCGCCGTGACAGATCGGACACTGCGCATCGTGCTGATGAATCTCCACCACCTGGCTGCAATCCCAACACCAGGCCTGGGCGGGTTTATAGACGATATGTAAATCGCACCCTTGCGCTACCGTTCCGTGGCAGACAATTTCAAAACTAAAACGGACGGCGCTCTCCTCAACGCAGGAGAGTGCACCAATTTCCAGCCACACGGCGGTGACGCGCTTAACATCGTGCTGCTCCGCCTGCCGTTGGATAATTTCAACGGCGCTCTGGCAAAGCGACAACTCATGCATTTTCGCCACTCCTGCGGCCAAATAGCAGGGCACGACGCCCTGCGTGTGGTACATCCGGATTGGTGACTGGCAGCGAAAGGATCATTCGGGCGCAGTCATCCGTCAGCCGTTGGCCCTCTTCAATCGACATGCTGTGCGAAAGCGGCGACATCAGCGAGCAGGAGAGGTATTGCGAAACACCGTCCAGTTCACCAACAGTAAAGGTCATAGTGCCATACGGCAGTTGCAGACCAATTTTTTCACTCACTTTGCGCAGCGGCCAGAGTTGATCCGGGCCGGGGAAGATAACTGCACTCAGCATCCACGGGGTGATCACACACCCCGTCCACTGACCTTCGAACAGCGTAAAGTCAGAAACATACACCGGCATTGAAGGATGCAGAAAAGAGAGATCATGCATCGAACGCCGGGCAATTTCTTCAAAAGCTGCCTGTACTTGCACCTTCGGGGAGGTCTGGAAACCTGCTATCTCTTCAGTCATGAGTCGCCTCCCGTGGGATAGCTTCCACGCCTGATTCGCGCAGCGCAGCCAGAACCTGCTCAAGCGCAGGTTCAATCATCGCTTCGACCGTCGGCGTCAAACCGATGTGTGGCTCCAGTGATTCCGGGATCACGCCGACCAGGGTCAGCTTTTTCGGAAACTCGCCGGTGAAGCGCAGGGCCGACAATACGTCGGCCAGGCCAAGCTGATGCGGAGAGATTTTGTTGGTAAACAACGCCGGAACTTCTTCATCCCGCAGGATCATCATCGTTCCCGGTGCGTTCTTTTTTGACACAATGGCATCCGCAATAATCAGATGATCGCGATTTGCCATGTCACCAAGCAGCTCCATTCCCGCCGTGCCGCCATCGAGGATCTCAACATAATCCGGCAGAATGTATCGTTGCTCTAACGCTTCAACAATCCGCACACCGATGGCTTCATCGGTCAGCAAAATATTGCCGACCCCTAAGACTAAAATACGCATTACAGAACCTTCACTGAAACCACTTCGTTGCCGTCGGCATCCACTACGTGTACCGCACAGGCCATGCACGGGTCGAAGGAGTGAATGGTACGCACCACTTCCAGCGGTTTATTCGGATCGGCAACCGGTGTACCCACCAGCGACTGCTCGTAAGGACCGACGTCATCATTGAAGTTACGCGGGCCAGAGTTCCAGGTTGATGGAACAACCGCCTGGTAGTTACTGATAATACCGTCTTTGATCACCATCCAGTGAGAGAGCATACCGCGCGGTGCTTCGAGGAAGCCTACGCCTTTGAACTCACCCGTTGCCGGAATGTTCGGCTTCACAAAGGTGGTGTGATCGCCTTTGCCGATATTGGTGATCAGTGCACTGTATTGATTTTGCAGGATATCCTGCAATTCACAGCAGTGAACGGTACGACCAATAATACGGCCCAGCGTGGAGTGCAGCTGCGCCACTTCCAGCGTGTTGCCAGTCAGTTTCTGATAAATCGCAACGATTTCATTCAGTTTGTTCTGGGTAGACTCGCGTCCTGCCGCCAGTTTCACCAGCATGTTAGCCAGCGGACCCACTTCTACCGTTTTGCCGTAGAAAGTCGGTGATTTCACCCAGGAATATTTACCGTCGTCAGACCAACCATCATAAGCCGGAATGGTGGTACCTTCCCACGGTGCCTGCGGCGCTTCGTCTTTATACCAGGAGTGCTTCGCGCTTTCCTGAATCCCTTTGATCAGGTATTCATCGGAATGAGAAGTGATCGGACGATACGAGGACAGATCCGCATTCTCAATGTAGCCGCCCGGGAACAGGAAGCTGCCATTTTTACTGTCGGTCGGGAATTCCGGCACGCTCAGGTAGTTCACCGCACCTTTACCGCGCGTCAGCCATTCCGGGTAGAACGCAGCGATAACTGCAGTATCAACCTTGTAAACCTGCTCAACAAAGTCGCTCAGCTTGTCGATGAAGGACTTGATGTACATCAGGCGCTCAAGGTTCAGCACACCCAGACCGTCGAGGTTGATCGGGTTCGCGACACCACCTACCGCCAGGTTCTGAATATGCGGCGTTTTACCGCCCAGCAGCGCCACAACGCGGTTAGCGTCACGCTGGCACTCCAGCGCCTGCAGGTAGTGCGCTACCGCAATCAGGTTCACTTCCGGCGGCAGTTTCATTGCCGGGTGACCCCAGTAGCCATTGGCGAAAATACCCAACTGACCGCTGGCAACCAGATCTTTGATCTTGTTCTGAACTTTGGTGAACTCTTCCGGGCTGTTCAGATGCCAGGTCGAAACGCCTTTCAGCATTTCGGAGGCTTTGGCTGGATCAGCTTGCAGTGCAGAAGTGATGTCCACCCAGTCCAGCGCCGAAAGCTGATAGAAATGAACAATATGGTCATGCGTGGTGTGCGCAGCCAGAATGATGTTACGGATGTATTGCGCGTTAACCGGAACGTCGATATTCAGCGCACTTTCTGCCGCACGAACGGAAGACAGCGCGTGAGTGGTAGTACATACGCCACAGATACGTTGCACAATCATCCATGCATCGCGCGGATCGCGGTTTTTCACGATCTCTTCCATGCCGCGCCACATGGTACCGGAAGCCCATGCTTTCGAAACGACGCCATTTTCGATTTCGCAATCGATGCGTAAATGCCCTTCAATACGGGTTACCGGATCAATAGTAATTCTCTGGCTCATGCTTTGCTCGCCTCATGACGATTATGATCGTTTTGTTTTAAAGGAGGAAGTATCGGCAGTAGACGAATGAGTACGATATAAGCGCAAATCTCAATAGCCACAAAACCAATAGAAATCAACAGTTCTTCCCAGGTCGGGAAGTAGGCGTAACCGCCACCCGGGTTGAATGCCACCAGCGAATAGGTCAGACGCCAGGTTGCACAACCTAACAGTGCACTCAGTGCTGACAGAAACAGCATGCGGGAATCATTACGCAACTTCGCCACACGCAGAACGACCAGCGGGAAGAGCATCAGCAGGACTTCAATCCAGAACATCACGGAGTAGAAGTCACCGGCAAACGCTAACGACAGCTTGTCGCGATAGATAAGCTCGCCAAAGCGCAGCACGATGAAAATCGCCAGCAACACACTGATGGTATTGGTCAGCTTAACGAACAGACTCTTTTCATCCGGACCGTTGCCACGCAGACCCGCCTGCACCAACGAACCTTCAAAGATGACAATCGAGAAGCCCATGATGAACGCCGTCAGCAGCGAGAACAGCGGCAACATTTCATAGCTTTGCCACAGCGGATGCACCTTGTAGCCCGCCGAGATCATCAGCGATCCCATTGAAGACTGGTGCATAGTTGGCAGCAGCGCACCAAGCGCGATGATAAAGAACATCACCTTGTTCAGACGTTTGAGTGACAGCTTCCAGCCCAGACGTTCAAACAATGCCGGAGCAAACTCCAGTGCCATCACACCGATGTAGATGGTCATACAGACCGCCGTCTCGAACAGTACCGAGTTCACGTTGAAGTGACCCGGAATGTAGAAGTACGGCAGGTTCCAGTAGCGACCCACGTCGATAGTGATCGACAAGCCACCCAGTGAATAACCAAACAGACTCGCCAACAGCGCCGGACGCACCAGCGGATGGTATTGCCCACGGTTAAAGACGTATACTGCCCACGCCAGCGCCCAGCCGCCACAGGCAAAGCCGGTACCGATCAGCAGGTCAAACGCGATCCACACGCCCCACGGGAAGCCGCCGTTCAGGTCGGAGACAGAGCCCAGACCGAACACCAGACGCTTCACAATCAGGAGCATACAGATGACGATTAACGGTCCAAAAATCATGACCGGTTTACTGATGATTTTGCCGCCCAGCGGTTGTGGATCATGACTCATGATCGTCTCCTCCGTCGTGATGGTCGTTTTTAGTGTTGCGACGAACCAGCACGGTTAAGCCCGCCAGCACAGCCAGTGGTAGCATCATGCCTTTATACAGGGTGTGTTGGACATGTTCGGAACGCGCACCAGTAGAAAGATCGTCCAGTTTCGGCAGGTCGAGATTTTCATAAGGCACACCCGTCAGTACCAGAACCTGAGTACCGCCGCCCTCTTTCTCGCCGTACAGATGCGGATAATATTTCGGCACCGTATGCAGGTAAGTGTCGCCAGATTTCAGCGTCTGACGCGGATAGTGGTATTCGCTGCCCGGCTTCAGCGCCAGACGTTTTTTCGCCTCCGCCATCAGCTCTTCACGCGTACCAAAAATCACCGCGCCCGCCGGGCACACTTCTACGCAGCCAGGCAGACCGCCTTTATCGAGACGTTCCACACCTTTCTGGTTGCACAACTCGCACTTATGCAGCGCACCAAACGGGTTGTTGTAGTCGTACTTCGGCACGTTGTATGGGCAGGCGACCATGCAGTAACGGCAGCCGGTGCACACATCTTTGTCGTAATGGACAATGCCGGTTTTCGGATCTTTTTTCAGCGCAGAGACCGGGCACACAGAGACACAGTTCGGATCGACGCAGTGCATACACTGTTTCTTAATGTACGCGTAGCCATTCTCCTCCTGGTCTTTGTTGACCCCTGTGCCGCTGGTCCACACCTGAATGATGTTATTGGTATACGGCGACAGTTTGTCGTTGTTCGACCAGGTCTGTTCCCCTTGCGGGTTACGTTCAGGGAAGTTGATATCCTGACACTTGGTGACGCAAGCCTGGCAGCCTACGCACAAGGTCGAGTCGTACAACATCCCCAGCGATCCCGGAATTGGCGGGCGGTTTTCAGCAGCCGCATGACTGACAGACGGCAGCGCGCCCGTCAGCAATGCCCCGCAGGAGGCTGCTTTAATAAAATTACGTCTGTTCACGGTTATTCTCCCCGTGAGTCAGCGTTATCTTTCTTTTGCTGACGACCCAGTTCACGCACCGCCATCACGCTGACACCGGCAACCAGCCCAACCACTCCGCCGAGCAAACCAATAGCGCCTGCCGAGACGTTGCCGCCTTCTTTAGCGTTAACGTCCGGTTTCTGTGAACGCGGAGTCTGGTTTTCGACGTTGGCAAGCTGATGGATGCCTTTATGGAAGCCGATACCTTCTTCGTTACAGCCATAGCACGGGTGACCAATCGCTACCGGCCACACGCCGCCAACATCGCAGAATTGCAGCGTTGAGCAGTTGCCGTAAGTTTCTGGCCCTTTACAGCCGAGGTGGTACAGGCACCAGCCTTCGCGGTGACCTTCATCACCGAACTCTTTGGCAAAACGACCAGCATCGAAGTGCGGGCGACGTTCACAGTGTTCGTGAATCAGACGACCATAGGCGAAAGTCGGACGGTTTTTGTCATCCAGTTTCGGCGGTTTGCCGTAAGTGATGATGTGCGCAACGGTCGCGAGGAAGTTGTGCGGGTTCGGCGGGCAGCCAGGAATATTGATAACGGTTTTGCCCGGTAGAACTTCTTGCAGGCTGACTGCGCCAGTTGGGTTAACTCCAGCTGCGGCAACACCGCCCCACGCAGAGCAGGAACCGATAGCGATAATGGCTGCTGCGCCTTCCGCCGCTTTGCGGATGTGATCCACAATCGGCTCACCGGCAACCATGCAATAAATACCGTTATCTTTTAATGGGATGGAACCATCCACCACTAACACATACTGCCCTTTGTACTTCTCGAGAGCGTTATGTTTGTTCTCTTCGACCTGATGACCGAAGGCGGCGGAAAGCACTTCGTGATACTCCAGAGAGATAGTCTCCAGCACGAGGTTTTCTACCGTTGGATGCGTTGCACGAAGCAGAGATTCCGTACAACCGGTGCACTCCTGCGCGCCAATCCAGATAACTGGCGGACGCTGCGGGTTAGTAACCGATTCGGCCATCTCTGCAGCGGCTTTGCTACTTAACCCCATGGTGGCGGCTAATGCTGCACAAAGCTTCATGAAATCACGACGGTTAATGCCGTGAGAATGGATGAGGGTGTTATCTCCAGTCATTTATAGTTATTCCGTTGCGAAGACCTGGCATATATTTTGCCTCAATCGCAAAATCAATAATGCGATCGATGCGCCATTTACCACACATTTATTATGGTTATCGATATCATGATACTGCGGCGGGGCACTAAAACGAAGGGAAGAAGCATTAGTGTAATTAATTAAAGCAAGATAATACGTATGTTTGATCAATTTTCTAGGCGATAACCGGCCATAAAAAAGCGCAACGTAGAACAGGAATTATTCTCACGAAAGAAATCCATTACCATCTCTTTATCCAGTCCATAACGGCGCGTCAGAATACCCGCTTCCCAGGCGCTAAGCTGGCGATCTCCGGTCTTTTCGTACATCCGGTGTGAGTAGCCTAATACAAAACCGCGTTTATAATCGGCACAGAATTTTGTCACATTAACCGCACTGTCGGCATGCGTTGCTTTTAATCCCGCCATTAAGCCTTTACCAAAATGGTTATTCATCGTTCACCTCATTCGCTATATATTGTCATATATAGCGATATTTTAGGCAAAGAACGACATTTGCGCACGCTATTTTTTCATGCTTGTTTAAGACGTAATCCTGTAAGAGATAAACCCATCAGGAGAGATATTTATCGAACCATTTCAGCGTCCTTTGCCAGGCAAGATCGGCGGCAGATTTGTCATAACGGGGCGTGGAATCATTATGGAATCCGTGATTAACCCCCGGATATATATACGCCTCATAGACCTTATTATTGGCTTTCAACGCCGCCTCGTAAGCGGGCCAGCCCTCGTTGATTCGGCTATCCAGTTCAGCGTAGTGGAGCAGTAAAGGCGCTTCAATCTTCGCCACATCGGCAGTGGGTGCCTGACGCTTGCGGATAGCGTTGCATAAACTCAATTGCGGCAAAGAAATCATTCATCAGTTTGGTTGGATCAACCTGCTGTTGCAGTTCGCGGCCTTTATCATCGTTACCAGGATAGCCACCTACTGAGCTTAAACCGTCTGGCGCCAGGGCGATGTACCCTTCCTTCGCCACTCGCCGCGTCACATCTTCGATATACGGATTCAGCCCTCGATTCTCATGCACCACTACCACGGCTGGCGTTTTACCGCTCATTTTTGCGGGCTTCACCAGATAACCCCGTACCTCGCCGTGACCATTTGGCGAGGGATACGTGATGTACTCTGCAACAATTTCCGGGTCAGTAAACTCTACCTGAGTCGCCAGCGCATAATTTGGCTTGAGCAAATCAAACAGCGCTAATGCCGTCATCCCGCCCACCGCATACTTCGCCGCAAGGTTGAGGAACTCACGTTTCGAGATTTTCCCGTGAGCGTAATAGTCGTAGTAATCCAGCAACTCTTGTGGGAAAGCTTTGGCAGTTAAACGCGGCATCGTTGCACTCCTCAACTGGTGTTTTTTTAAGCAAAGCATAAGCGCGTGTTTTTGCCCAGTTTTTCGTCACTCTGTGAGCCAGACTACGGGATACGCGCTGGCGAATCGCTAAACTAGAAACATTGTTTCGAAATTGAACGATGGAAAGGAGAGGTCATGGTCTGGTTAGCGAATCCCGAACGTTACGGGCAGATGCAGTACCGCTATTGCGGAAAAAGTGGTTTACGCCTGCCCGCGTTATCGCTCGGTTTATGGCACAATTTCGGTCACGTTAACGCGCTGGAATCACAGCGTGCGATCCTGCGTAAAGCGTTTGATTTAGGCATTACGCACTTTGATTTAGCCAACAACTACGGGCCGCCTCCAGGAAGCGCAGAAGAGAACTTTGGTCGCCTGCTGCGCGAGGATTTTGCCGCTTATCGCGATGAACTGATTATCTCTACCAAAGCCGGATACGATATGTGGCCCGGCCCATACGGCTCTGGCGGCTCACGTAAATACCTGCTCGCCAGCCTCGACCAAAGCCTGAAGCGTATGGGGCTTGAGTATGTCGATATCTTTTACTCTCATCGCGTCGATGAAAATACGCCGATGGAAGAAACCGCCTCTGCGCTGGCTCATGCTGTACAAAGCGGTAAGGCGCTGTATGTCGGGATCTCCTCTTACTCGCCAGAGCGGACGCAAAAAATGGTCGAGTTGCTGCGCGAGTGGAAAATTCCGCTGTTAATTCATCAACCTTCGTACAATTTACTGAACCGCTGGGTGGATAAAAGCGGCCTGCTGGATACCCTGCAAAATAACGGCGTGGGCTGCATTGCCTTTACTCCACTGGCACAGGGATTGCTGACCGGAAAATATCTCAACGGTATTCCGCAAGATTCACGGATGCATCGTGAAGGGAATAAAGTTCGTGGTCTGACGCCGAAAATGCTCACCGAAGCCAACCTCAACAGCCTGCGGTTATTGAATGAAATGGCACAGCAGCGTGGACAATCAATGGCGCAAATGGCGTTAAGCTGGTTGCTGAAAGATGATCGCGTGACGTCGGTATTGATTGGTGCCAGCCGCGCGGAGCAACTTGAGGAGAACGTGCAGGCGCTGAATAATCTGACATTTAGCACCGAGGAGCTGGCGCAGATTGATCAGCATATCGCCGATGGCGAGCTGAATCTGTGGCAGGCGTCTTCCGATAAATGACCTGTTAATAACGGGCGCGAGAACCGCGCCCGAATCAGATCAGTGATTATGACGAGTCAGTCGGTCAAGATAGCCCATCACAAATGCAGAGAGCACAAACGTCAGATGGATAATGACGTACCACATCAGTTTGTTATCCGGGACATTTTTCGCATCCATAAAGACGCGCAGTAAGTGAATGGAAGAAATTGCCACAATCGACGCTGCTACTTTGTTTTTCAGCGACGTTGCATCCATTTTCCCCAGCCAGTTCAGCTTCTCTTTGTTCTCGGAGATATCCAGTTGTGAGACGAAATTCTCGTAACCGGAAAACATCACCATCACCAGCAAACCGCCAACCAGCGTCATATCCACCAGCGACAGCAACACGAGGATCAAATCTGATTCCGCCATCGAGAAGATATTCGGCAGTACGTGAATAATCTCCTGGAAGAACTTCAGCGCCAGGGCAACTAACGCCAGCGAAAGGCCAAAGTACACGGGGGCAAGCAGCCAGCGAGAAGCATACATTGCATTTTCAAGAAAACGTTCCATACATTCCTGTCGTGTAGTTAAAACGAGCAACAGTATATCGCAATTAAGTAAACAGCACGCAACAGCAAATCAACATATACGTTAAACCTTTGTCGCATAATTCTGAGGGTTAGGGATCTTCCTGGTTCCCTTATCAACGCATCGAGAGCGTCTACCCTTAAAGGACGTTGAACCTGAAGGGAGAAAAATGATGTCTCATTTAAAAGACCCGACCACGCAGTATTACACTGGTGAATATCCCAAACAGAAACAACCGACGCCAGGCATCCAGGCGAAGATGACACCGGTACCGGATTGCGGCGAGAAAACCTATGTTGGTAGCGGTCGCCTGAAAGATCGTAAAGCACTGGTGACAGGGGGCGATTCCGGAATCGGTCGCGCTGCCGCCATTGCTTACGCGCGTGAAGGGGCTGACGTGGCGATCAGTTATCTTCCCGTGGAAGAAGAAGACGCTCAGGATGTGAAAAAGATCATTGAAGAATGCGGACGCAAAGCCGTTCTGCTGCCAGGCGATTTAAGCGATGAGAAATTCGCCCGTTCGCTGGTTCACGAAGCACACAAGGCGTTAGGCGGGCTGGATATTATGGCGCTGGTAGCCGGGAAACAGGTTGCCATTCCTGATATTGCAGACCTCACCAGCGAACAGTTTCAAAAGACCTTTGCCATTAACGTTTTCGCGTTGTTCTGGCTAACCCAGGAAGCGATCCCCCTGCTACCGAAAGGTGCAAGTATCATCACCACTTCCTCAATCCAGGCATACCAGCCAAGCCCGCATTTACTGGACTATGCGGCTACGAAGGCGGCAATTCTGAACTACAGCCGTGGCCTGGCAAAACAGGTCGCGGAGAAAGGTATTCGTGTGAATATTGTCGCACCGGGCCCGATCTGGACAGCACTGCAAATTTCCGGCGGGCAAACGCAGGATAAAATCCCGCAGTTTGGTCAGAAAACGCCGATGAAGCGTGCGGGGCAACCGGCGGAACTGGCCCCTGTATATGTTTATCTGGCAAGTCAGGAGTCGAGCTACGTCACCGCAGAAGTGCATGGCGTGTGCGGCGGCGAGCATTTAGGCTAAAAAAATGCCCGGTTGTGAAAAGCAACCGGGCATCATTTTTATTTCGCTTTGGCAGTTTCTTCGCCGACCAGACCTATCTTCAGGTAACCCGCCTGATGCAGCGTATCCATTACCTTCATCAACGTCTCGTAATCGACGGTTTTGTCCGCTCGGAAGAAGATGGTGGTGTCTTTCTTGCCTTCGGTTAACGCATTCAACGCCGTAATCATTGTTTCATCGGTGACCGGATCGTTACCGATAAACATCGAGTTGTCTGCCTTCACCGACAGATAAACCGGTTTTTCCGGGCGCGGCTGCGGCGTGCTGGTAGAAGCAGGCAAATTCACCTTCACATCTACCGTCGCTAACGGTGCCGCCACCATAAAGATAATCAGCAAAACCAACATCACGTCGATAAACGGCGTCACGTTGATATCATGCATTTCGCCGTTATCGTCGAGGTTTTCGTTAAGATGCATCGCCATCGGACATTATCCTGCGCGTAATTTTTGTGCGACACGAACCGGATGTGCAGCGGCGCTGGCTTCCAGATCCAGGTCACGGCTTTGCAGCAACAATACCTGCGCTGCAACATCACCCAGCATCGCTTTAAAGCCGCCAATCTGGCGTGCAAATACGTTATAGATAACGACCGCAGGAATCGCTGCCACGAGGCCGATTGCCGTTGCTAACAGAGCTTCTGCAATACCCGGCGCAACGACTGCCAGGTTAGTGGTCTGCGTTTGCGCGATACCAATAAAGCTGTTCATGATGCCCCAGACCGTACCAAACAGACCAACGAACGGCGAAATCGCGCCGATGGTTGCCAGATAGCCGTTACCACGGCCCATTTGACGACCTACTGCGGCGACCCGACGCTCCAGACGGAAGCTGGTACGTTCTTTAATACCTTCGTTATCGTCGCTGCCTTCTGACAGTTCCAGCTCATTCTGCGCTTCATTGAGCAAATGCAGGCTCAAGCTTTTGCTACCAAAATCAGCGGCGATATCGTTGGCCTGGTTTAAGGAACGCGCTTCAGCCAGCAATTGCTGCTCGCGCTTAAGACGACGCTTCTGATTGAAGAACTCCACGCTCTTACTGAAGAAGATTGCCCAGGTGACTACGGAGGCCAAAATAAGCCCAATCATCACGCACTTAACGACAATATCGGCGTGCTGATACATACCCCAGACGGAGAGGTCCGTCTGCATTAAATTATTACCCACTGTGTATCTCCAGGACGCAAGTCACAAAATCTGTGCATAATAATATCAAAACGACGTCGAATTGATAGTCGTTCTCATTACTATTTGCATACTGCCGTACCTTTGCTTTCTTTTCCTTGCGTTTACGCAGTAAAAAAGTCACCAGCACGCCATTTGCGAAAATTTTCTGCTTTATGCCAATTCTTCAGGATGCGCCCGCGAATATTCATGCTAGTTTAGACATCCAGACGTATAAAAACAGGAATCCCGACATGGCGGACAAAAAGCTTGATACTCAACTGGTGAATGCAGGACGCAGCAAAAAATACACGCTCGGTGCGGTAAATAGCGTGATTCAGCGCGCGTCTTCGCTGGTCTTTGACAGTGTAGAAGCCAAAAAACACGCGACACGTAATCGCGCCAATGGCGAGTTGTTCTATGGACGGCGTGGAACGTTAACCCATTTCTCCTTACAAGAAGCGATGTGCGAACTGGAAGGTGGCGCAGGTTGCGCGCTGTTTCCTTGCGGGGCGGCAGCGGTTGCCAATTCCATTCTTGCTTTTGTCGAACAGGGCGATCATGTGTTGATGACCAACACCGCCTATGAACCGAGTCAGGATTTCTGTAGCAAAATCCTCAGCAAACTGGGCGTAACGACATCGTGGTTTGATCCGCTGATTGGTGCCGATATCGTTAAGCATCTGCAGCCAAACACTAAAATCGTGTTTCTGGAATCGCCAGGTTCCATCACCATGGAAGTCCACGATGTTCCGGCGATTGTTGCCGCCGTACGCAGTGTGGTCCCGGATGCCATCATTATGATCGACAACACCTGGGCAGCCGGTGTGCTGTTTAAGGCGCTGGATTTTGGCATCGATGTTTCTATTCAAGCCGCCACCAAATATCTGGTTGGGCATTCAGATGCGATGATTGGCACTGCGGTGTGCAATGCCCGTTGCTGGGAGCAGCTGCGAGAGAATGCCTATCTGATGGGCCAGATGGTCGATGCCGATACCGCCTATATAACCAGCCGTGGCCTGCGCACATTAGGTGTGCGTTTGCGCCAACATCATGAAAGCAGTCTGAAAGTGGCTGAATGGCTGGCAGAACATCCCCAAGTAGCGCGAGTTAACCACCCTGCTCTGCCTGGCAGTAAAGGATACGAATTCTGGAAACGAGACTTTACAGGCAGCAGCGGGCTATTTTCCTTTGTGCTTAAGAAAAAACTCAATGATGAAGAGCTGGCGAACTATCTGGATAACTTCAGTTTATTCAGCATGGCCTACTCGTGGGGCGGGTATGAATCGTTGATCCTGGCAAATCAACCAGAACATATCGCCGCCATTCGCCCACAAGGCGAAATCGATTTTAGCGGGACCTTGATTCGCCTGCATATTGGTCTGGAAGATGTCGACGATCTGATTGCCGATCTGGACGCCGGTTTTGCGCGAATTGTATAACATTGCCACTTTTGGACAATTTTGCAGACATTTTATTGTGAAAAGTCTTAAATTGTTGCGTCCGGGATCAAGGCGTCCCGGACGATTCAGGAGTACAATAGGCAGATAAAGGCTTAAACGCTGTTCCACAGGAAAGTCCATGGCTGTTATTCAAGATATCATCGCTGCGCTCTGGCAACACGACTTTGCCGCGCTGGCGGACCCTCATATTGTTAGCGTTGTTTACTTTGTTATGTTTGCCACGCTGTTTTTAGAAAACGGCTTGCTGCCCGCCTCATTTTTGCCAGGCGACAGCTTGTTGATACTGGCTGGCGCATTGATTGCCCAGGGGGTTATGGATTTTCTGCCTACGATTGCGATTCTGACCGCCGCAGCAAGTCTGGGCTGCTGGCTAAGTTATATTCAGGGGCGCTGGTTAGGGAATACCAAAACGGTGAAAGGCTGGCTGGCACAGCTTCCTGCTAAATATCACCAGCGCGCCACCTGCATGTTTGACCGCCACGGTCTGCTGGCGCTGCTGGCTGGACGTTTTCTTGCATTTGTCCGTACGCTGCTGCCAACCATGGCGGGAATTTCCGGTCTGCCAAACCGCCGCTTCCAGTTTTTCAACTGGTTAAGCGGATTGCTGTGGGTCAGCGTGGTAACCAGTTTCGGCTATGCCTTAAGTATGATTCCGTTCGTTAAACGCCATGAAGATCAGGTAATGACGTTCCTGATGATCCTGCCAATTGCCTTGTTAACCGCTGGCTTGTTGGGTACGCTGTTTGTGGTGATTAAAAAAAAATACTGTAACGCCTGACGATTTTCCCCGTTCCCGGTTGCTGTACCGGGAACGTATTTAATTCCCCTGCATCGCCCGCATTCTTGCCGCATCTTCTCCCGGCGTCACACCGAAGTAACGTTTAAACTCACGGCTAAATTGCGATGCGCTTTCATAGCCGACGCGCATCGCCGCCGCGCTGGCCTTCATGCCGTCGTGGATGATCATCATCCGCGCCTTATGCAGACGGTAATTCTTCAAATACTGCAACGGCGAGGTGCTGGTGACAGACTTAAAATTATGGTGGAACGCCGATACGCTCATGTTGGCTTCTGCCGCCAGTTGCTCGACGCTCAGGTTTTCGGTGTATTTATTCTCAATCCGTTTCAGCACGCGACTAATCAGGCTGAAGTGAGTCTGGCGGCTGACCAGTGCCAGTAACGCGCCGCCGCAAGGTCCGGTCAGCACGTAGTACAGAATTTCGCGGATAATCTGTTTGCCGAGAATGCGCGCATCCAGCGGTCGCTCCATCACATCCAGTAACCGCTCTGCCGCGCATAAAATCTCTTCTGATAACGTGGCGGAGTTAATACCGCTGGCTGCCATTGACGGCTGAAAATGTTCATCTTCGCCAATGTCCATCAACAGTTCCTGTAACTGCAAAATATCGACATTGAGACGCAACCCTGCCAGCGGCACCTCTGACGTGGCATAGGTTTCGCACTCAAACGGCAACGGCACCGTCAGCAGGAGATATTCATTAGCGTCATAACGAAACACGCGTTCATTGATATAACCGATTTTATGTCCGGAAAAGAGAATTATGATGCCAGGCTCGTACATCACCGGTGTGCGTGCGAAAGGCGTCTCGCCATACAACAAACGCACATCGGGCAACAGCTCTGACAAACTATTTTCTTTATTTTTCAGGCTATTAACTTTATCCGCCAGCAAGCGGCAAATCTCTTCACGTTTCATATCGCGTAATTTCTTAGGAATAATGCGGCAATTTGATTGTGCGCAATTTTGTAGCATTTCTCCAGCACTCTGGAGAAATAGGCAAGACATTGGCAGAAATGAGCATTGAGAGGTACGGCGCTGGCGACCACAATGAAAAACATCAGGCAGACCGATCTCTGCCCTCATATTGACCCAGCAAAGGGAGCAAGTAATGAACAACTTTAATCTGCACACCCCAACCCGCATTCTGTTTGGTAAAGGCGCAATCGCTGGTTTACGCGAACAAATTCCTCACGATGCTCGCGTATTGATTACCTACGGCGGCGGCAGCGTGAAAAAAACCGGCGTTCTCGATCAAGTTCTGGATGCCCTGAAAGGCATGGACGTACTGGAATTTGGCGGTATTGAGCCAAACCCGGCTTATGAAACGCTGATGAACGCCGTGAAACTGGTTCGCGAACAGAAAGTGACGTTCCTGCTGGCGGTTGGCGGCGGTTCTGTACTGGACGGCACCAAATTTATCGCCGCAGCGGCTAACTATCCGGAAAATATCGATCCGTGGCACATTCTGCAAACGGGCGGTAAAGAGATTAAAAGCGCCATCCCGATGGGCTGTGTGCTGACGCTGCCAGCAACCGGTTCAGAATCCAACGCAGGCGCGGTGATCTCCCGTAAAACCACAGGCGACAAGCAGGCGTTCCATTCTGCCCATGTTCAGCCCGTATTTGCCGTGCTCGATCCGGTTTATACCTACACCCTGCCGCCGCGTCAGGTGGCTAACGGCGTAGTGGACGCCTTTGTACACACCGTGGAACAGTATGTTACCAAACCGGTTGATGCCAAAATTCAGGACCGTTTCGCAGAAGGCATTTTGCTGACGCTGATCGAAGATGGTCCGAAAGCCCTGAAAGAGCCAGAAAATTACGATGTGCGCGCCAACGTCATGTGGGCGGCGACTCAGGCGCTGAACGGTTTGATCGGCGCTGGCGTACCGCAGGACTGGGCAACGCATATGCTGGGCCACGAACTGACTGCGATGCACGGTCTGGATCACGCGCAAACACTGGCTATCGTCCTGCCTGCACTGTGGAATGAAAAACGCGATACCAAGCGCGCTAAGCTGCTGCAATATGCTGAACGCGTCTGGAATATCACTGAAGGTTCAGACGATGAGCGTATTGACTCCGCGATTGCCGCAACCCGCAATTTCTTTGAGCAATTAGGCGTGCCGACCCACCTCTCCGACTACGGTCTGGACGGCAGCTCCATCCCGGCTTTGCTGAAAAAACTGGAAGAGCACGGCATGACCCAACTGGGCGAAAATCATGACATTACGCTGGATGTCAGCCGCCGTATATACGAAGCCGCCCGCTAAGCTTTTTACGCCTCAAACTTTCGTTTTCGGGCATTTCGTCCAGACTTAAGTTCACAACACCTCACCGGAGCCTGCTCCGGTGAGTTCATATAAAGGAGGAACGTATGGCTAATCCAACCGTTATTAAGCTACAGGATGGCAATGTCATGCCCCAGCTGGGACTGGGCGTCTGGCAAGCAAGTAATGAGGAAGTAATCACCGCCATTCAAAAAGCGTTAGAAGTGGGTTATCGCTCGATTGATACCGCCGCGGCCTACAAGAACGAAGAAGGTGTCGGCAATGCCCTGAAAAATGCCTCAGTCAACAGAGAAGAACTGTTCATCACCACTAAGCTGTGGAACGACGACCACAAGCGCCCCCGCGAAGCCCTGCTCGACAGCCTGAAAAAACTCCAGCTTGATTATATCGACCTCTACTTAATGCACTGGCCCGTTCCCGCTATCGACCATTATGTCGAAGCATGGAAAGGCATGATCGAATTGCAAAAAGAGGGATTAATCAAAAGCATCGGCGTGTGCAACTTCCAGATCCATCACCTGCAACGCCTGATTGATGAAACTGGCGTGACGCCTGTGATAAACCAGATCGAACTTCACCCGCTGATGCAACAACGCCAGCTACATGCCTGGAACGCGACACACAAAATCCAGACCGAATCCTGGAGCCCATTAGCGCAAGGAGGGAAAGGCGTTTTCGATCAGAAAGTCATTCGCGATCTGGCAGATAAATACGGCAAAACACCTGCGCAGATTGTTATCCGCTGGCATCTGGATAGCGGCCTGGTGGTGATCCCAAAATCGGTCACTCCTTCACGCATTGTCGAAAACTTTGATGTCTGGGATTTCCGTCTCGACAAAGACGAACTTGGCGAAATTGCAAAACTCGATCAGGGCAAGCGTCTCGGTCCCGATCCTGACCAGTTCGGCGGCTAACGTGCAAATTATCCCGGTGGCGGTAATGTTCCGCTACCGGACTTTTCAGAAATCATTTATTCCCCTCGCGTCCCGCCCGTTGCTACTCTTCCTTGTTCAGGAATGCCAAATATAAGGACATCATCATGCAGAGCCGGAAGCTCTTAAAAGAACAACCCATCTATATCCGGGATAAATGCAACGGAGAGGTGAAAAACAGATGAAAATAATACTTCTGTTTTTAGCAGCCCTGGCAAGTTTTACCGTACACGCACAGCCCCCCTCACAGACCGTAGAACAAACAGTCCGGCATATTTATCAGAACTATAAATCAGATGCCACTGCCCCTTATTTTGGTGAAACCGGAGAGCGGGCGATAACATCTGCGCGTATTCAACAGGCGCTTACCCTGAACGACAATCTTACGCTGCCGGGCAATATTGGCTGGCTGGATTATGATCCGGTTTGTGATTGTCAGGATTTTGGCGATCTGGTGTTAGAAAGCGTAGCGATAACCCAAACTGACGCCGATCATGCCGATGCCATTGTGCGCTTTCGTATCTTTCAAGACGATAAAGAAAAGACCTCGCAGACACTGAAAATGGTGGCGGAAAGTGGTCGTTGGGTCATTGACGATATTGTCAGCAATCATGGCAGCGTCTTACAAGCGGTTAATAGCGAGAATGAAAAAACGCTGGCCGCTATAGCTTCGTTGCAAAAAGAACAGCCGGAAGCCTTTGTTGCCGAACTCTTTGAACATATTGCTGATTATAGCTGGCCGTGGACGTGGGTGGTTTCCGACTCTTACCGCCAGGCGGTCAATGCCTTCTATAAAACCACCTTCAAGACGGCCAACAATCCCGATGAAGATATGCAAATAGAACGGCAATTTATTTACGACAATCCGATCTGTTTTGGCGAAGAGTCGTTATTTTCACGCGTTGATGAAATTCGAGTCCTGGAGAAAACCACCGATTCCGCCCGCATTCATGTTCGTTTTACGCTGACCAATGGCAACAACGAAGAGCAAGAACTGATTTTACAGCGGCGCGAAGGTAAGTGGGAAATCGCTGATTTTATCCGCCCAAACAGCGGCAGCCTACTTAAGCAGATTGAGGCAAAAACCGCCGCCAGATTAAAACAATGAGCTGAATTAAATAACAATTAGCCGGAACAATAAATAAAAGGGAACACTATATGAAAACGATTTTCACCGTGGGAGCTGTTGTTCTGGCAACCTGCTTGCTCAGTGGCTGCGTCAATGAGCAAAAGATCAATCAGCTGGCGAGCAATGTGCAAACATTAAATGCCAAAATCGCCCGGCTTGAGCAGGATATGAAAGCATTACGCCCACAAATCTATGCTGCCAAATCCGACGCTAACAGAGCCAATACGCGTCTTGATGCACAGGACTATTTCGACTGCCTGCGCTGCTTGCGTATGTACGCAGAATGATAAAAAAATCCCCGGCAGCATTCTGTTACCGGGGATATTTTTTAACGTCCAACCGCCGCTTTAGGGCGTTTCTTCGCACCAGCATTCTGCAGGCGAGATTGCGTAGACGACGCTTTTTTTGCCGTAGCAGGCGTCTGACGCTGGGTCGCCATCGGCGTATGTTTAGTCAACGCCGGACGGGTATTGCGGTTCTGACGGCGAGCTTCACGCATCTCTTCAATGGTTGGCGCAGGCACTAAGCAATCGCGACGGCTGCCAATCAGATGCTTTTTGCCCATCGCTTCCAGCGCCTGGCGGATTAACGGCCAGTTTGCCGGATCGTGGTAACGCAACAACGCTTTATGCAGGCGACGCTGCTTGTCGCCCTTCGGTACGAAGACGTCTTCACTCTTATAACCAATCTTCGCCAGCGGGTTTTTGCCGGTGTAATACATGGTGGTCGAGTTAGCCAGCGGCGACGGATAGAAGTTCTGCACCTGGTCGAGGCGGAAGCGATGCTTTTTCAGCCATAGCGCCAGATTCACCATATCTTCATCACGCGTACCCGGGTGCGCGGAGATGAAATACGGGATCAGATACTGTTCTTTACCTGCCTGTTTCGAGTAAGTATCGAACAGCTCTTTAAAGCGGTCATAGCTGCCCATGCCCGGCTTCATCATCTTCGATAACGGCCCTTCTTCGGTATGTTCCGGGGCAATCTTCAGATAACCGCCAACGTGATGGGTCGCCAGCTCTTTGATATAGCGCGGATCTTCTACGGCGATGTCATAACGCACACCAGAGGCAATCAGGATCTTTTTAATGCCTTTCAGATCGCGCGCACGGCGATAGAGGTTAATCGTCGGTTCGTGGTTAGTGTCCATATGCGGACAAATATCCGGATAAACGCACGACAAACGACGGCAGGTTTGCTCAGCGCGTGGCGATTTGCAACGCAACATATACATGTTGGCAGTAGGCCCACCGAGATCGGAAATCACACCCGTAAAACCTGGAACAGTGTCGCGGATCGCTTCGATCTCATTAATAATCGAATCTTCGGAACGGCTCTGAATAATGCGCCCTTCGTGCTCGGTAATAGAACAGAAAGAGCAGCCGCCAAAGCAGCCACGCATAATGTTGACCGAGAAACGAATCATTTCGTAAGCCGGAATTCGGGCATTACCGTAAGCCGGATGCGGCACGCGCTTGTACGGCAGCGCAAAGACGCTATCCATCTCTTCGGTAGAAAGCGGAATAGCAGGCGGGTTGATCCATACATAGCGGTCGCCATGTTTTTGCATCAATGCGCGGGCGCAGCCTGGGTTAGTTTCGTGGTGAAGAATGCGCGAAGCATGGGCGTACAGCACTTTATCGCCCTTCACTTTCTCGAAAGAAGGCAGCAACACGTAGGTTTTTTCCCACGGTTTCGGGCGTGGTGGCTGCACGGTTACAGCTTTGGCTTCCTGCTTTTTCGGAGCTACCGGTTTGTTATCCGCGCACGGCAAATCTTCGCCATACGGATGCGGGATTGGGTCGATTTTCCCTGGGGTATCAAGACGGGTGGAATCCACACCGCTCCAGCCTGGCAACGCCTCTTTTACGATAATCGCGGTATTACGCACATCGCGGATTTCACTAATCGGCTCGCCCATCGCCAGACGGTGCGCCACTTCCACCAGCGGACGCTCACCGTTACCAAACATCAGCATGTCGGCTTTCGAATCCACCAGCACAGAACGGCGCACGGTATCGGACCAGTAATCATAATGCGCGGTACGGCGCAGGCTGGCCTCAATACCGCCGAGGATCACCGGCACATCTTTCCACGCCTCTTTACAACGTTGGGTATAAACCAGTGTGGCGCGATCCGGACGCTTACCCGCGACATTATCTGGCGTGTAGGCATCGTCATGACGTAAACGGCGATCGGCGGTATAGCGGTTGATCATCGAGTCCATGTTGCCAGCAGTAACACCGAAAAACAGATTCGGTTTACCCAGACGCATAAAGTCGTCTTTACTGCTCCAGTCTGGCTGGGCGATGATCCCGACACGAAAGCCCTGCGCTTCCAGCATACGACCGCAAATCGCCATCCCGAAGCTTGGGTGATCGACATACGCGTCGCCAGTAACCAAAATGATGTCGCAGCTATCCCAGCCAAGTTGATCCATCTCTTCACGTGACATCGGCAAAAACGGTGCCGGTCCAAAACAGGCGGCCCAGTACTGCGGCCAGGAGAACAGGTCGCGATCCGGTTGGATCAGGGAGATAGAGCTCATTTTGCTTCCAGAAATGGTAAAAAAATAATCAAAGGCCGGGGATTATACGCTGTATCACGCGCGGAAATGAAGTGATGTTGATGAACGGTGGCGAAATACCCTGGTGAGGTTTTTCACTGCCCAACTTGGGCAAGCACATTTAAGGCTGGCGGTATCGTGGCAACTGCCGCTACTATTTATGCCGATCAGCAACGTTCAAATCATATGGCACGACGATCGGCTATCCGAGGACACCCACAGTAAGGCAAGGTATGGAACAGGTTATTACAAAGCGCCGCTATTACGATATTGGTCTACAGATTGAAGAGCTGCTGTATTCAGGCGTATTTAAGGCCGGAGAACGCTTACCTTCAGAACGTGAACTGAGCGAGCGGTTTAATACCAGCCGAACTACCATTCGTGAAGCCATCATTATGCTGGAACTGAAAGGCGTATTGAATGTGAAGCAAGGGTCAGGGATTTTCTTTGTCGACTCCACCGATAAGCTCAACCAGAAATCATTAATGCCCTATTCAGAAATTGGCCCGTTTGAACTGTTGCAGGCGCGTCAGGTGATTGAGAGCAATATTACTGGTTTTGCAGCCAGCCAGATCAGCTTTAACGAGTTACAAGAGTTAAAGAAAATCATTAGTTTGCAGGAAAACGCTATCGCTGCGGAAAGTGATAGATTTGAAGACCTGGATCATCGTTTTCATAGCATTATTGCCGAAGCGACGCAAAATCGGGTACTCATCAAACAAGCTGCTGAATTATGGCGGGCAGTTCGTACAGAAAACCCCCGCTGGAAGAAACTTAACTACAAGTACCTGCATGAAAAGCATTTGCGTCTGCAATGGCTGGAAGATCACCGGGCTATTTTCCTGGCTCTGCAACAGAAAGATTCAGAGCTCGCCAGGGAAGCGTCCTGGAGACATCTGGAAAACAGCAAAAATGAACTGATCAAAATCTTCAAACAAGACGCTTCCATCAGCGATTTTGATGACTTTTTCTTCGCTCGTTAACCTTCATTAGTCCAGAGCTGGCGGAAAAAATAACGCCGGCTCTGCCTTCCGCCCTCCACTGGTACACGCTCTCTTTTCAATTGGTCTAATAAATCGATTATCATCAGATATCTTAGATTAGCGGCAATTATCCCAAAAACTGACCTCTAAAAAACTTTCCTTTCATTTTATTCATATAACTCATTGATACAGATATAAATAACGCCTTGTTGTTCTGTTTCGTACTTTTGCCTTTCTCTGCAAGCGTGATGCATCTCTCTGTTTTTGGTCTAGTGAATTATGTAAATTGGTCTATACACACCAGCTACCAGGAGTAAGAGCATAATGTCAGGGAACGAAAGTATCGCTGTCGCCCACTATGATCAGGTAACCACCTGGCCTCGGGACGAGTTACAGGCAGATATTGTCCATATTGGTTTTGGCGCTTTTCATCGCGGACACCAGGCTGTCTACACGGATCTCACTAATCAACTTTCGGACACCCGCTGGGGGATCTTTGAGATCAACCTGTTTGGTGATGCTCAACTGATCGAAAACTTAAATGCGCAAAATGGGCTGTTTTCGGTTGTGGAAACATCTGCATCGCAATCTACCTCACGCCTTGTGCGTTCGGTGGCTGGCGGTATTCATACCCCCAGAGATGGCATTGCCGCAGCAATCCATAAACTGGCTGAACCTCAGGTAAAAATCGTTTCATTAACTATCACCGAGAAAGGCTATTGTCTCGATCCGCAAACGCGATCACTTGATCTCACCAATGGATTAATCAACCACGATCTACAAAATCCGGATGCGCCTCAGTCGGCTATTGGCGTGATCGTCTGTGCTTTGCAACAACGTAAAGCGGCAGGACTCGCCGCTTTTAGTGTGCTCTCCTGTGACAACTTGCCAGACAATGGGCATCTGACGCGCAATGCCGTTCTCGGTTTTGCCCGACAACTGGACCAGCCCCTGGCTCAGTGGATCGAAGAAAATGTCTCATTTCCAGGCACGATGGTCGATCGCATTGTTCCGGCAATGACTGAATCGCAATTCGCCTTACTGGAAACTAAAACCGGTTATGCCGATCCCTGCGGGATCGTCTGCGAATCATTTCGTCAGTGGGTGATCGAAGATAATTTTGTGCGCGGACGACCGGAATGGGATAAAGCCGGCGCGATGTTTGTCAGCAATGTTCAGCCTTATGAAGAGATGAAGTTACGCATGTTAAATGGTAGCCATTCATTTCTGGCTTATAACGGCTCACTGGCTGGCTATGAGTTTATCTGGCAATGCATGGAAGACGCTAATTTTCGTTCCATTACCCACCAACTGATGATTAATGAACAAGCCCGAACACTTAATCCAGACTTAAATATCAACATCCAGGAATACGCCGACCTGTTAATTGAACGCTTTAGCAACCGTAACGTTGCACACCGTACCGGGCAAATAGCCATGGACGGTTCACAAAAGCTTCCCCAGCGTGCACTGACGCCCTGGCTGAAATTGCATCAGCAAAAACAAAACAATGCTGTTCTGTCACTGCTCGTTGCTGGTTGGTTGCATTATGTCATTGATGCTGTTGAGAAAAGCCAGTCTGTCGCTGATCCAATGAATGACCAATTTCAGACGCTAATAAAGGAACAACAAGACGCATGGCAACAGGCGCTCGCATTACTGCACCTTAGCGCCATATTTGGTGATTTAAGCAACCATCAGCCATTTATAAATGAAATAAAAATCGCCTTTGCGAATATAAAAAACAAAGGCATCAAGGCCACCATCAGCCAATTATTATCGGATGAGCAGAAATGAAAACATTAATTTGCCAGCAGCCTGGCGTTATGGAATATGTGGAAAAGGATATTCCCACACCAGCAGATAATGAAGTGCTGTTAAAAATCAAAGCTGTGGGTATTTGTGGTACTGATATTCACGCTTTTGCCGGCAGACAGCCTTTTTTTAGCTACCCACGTGTATTAGGTCATGAAATATGCGCCGAAGCGGTTTCGCGAGGCAGCCAGTGCCAAACAGCACAATCAGGCCAGCGCTATTCCGTCATCCCATGCATTCCGTGTGGCGAGTGCGCAGCCTGTCGGGAAGAGAAAACGAACTGCTGCGAACGTGTTTCGCTGTATGGCGTGCATCAGGATGGGGGTTTTAGTGAGTATCTTGCGGTACGTGAAGACAACCTTGTGCCTCTCCCTGACGAGGTCAGCGACAGTGCCGGAGCATTGGTTGAATGTTTCGCCATTGGTGCACATGCCGTTCGTCGGGCAGAGATCAAGGCTGAACAAAACGTACTGGTGGTTGGCGCTGGGCCAATCGGTCTGGCTACCGCAGCCATCGCCAGGGCTAAAGGGGCACATGTTGTTGTTGCTGATATTGACTGTCAACGTCGCCAGCACGTTGTGGATCATCTGGCGATTAATGCCTTCAATCCCACACAGGAAGATTTTATTGCCGCGCTTCGTGAGGCCTTTGGAGGCGAACTGGCTTGCGTAGTACTGGATGCGACGGGAAATAAAGCTTCAATGAGTCATGATGTAAATCTTATTCGTCATGGCGGCAAAATTGTTTTCATCGGTTTGTACATTGGTGAACTTGTTATTGACGATCCGACCTTCCATAAAAAAGAGACAACGTTACTCAGCAGCCGCAATGCCACACAGGAAGATTTTGCGTTGGTGATTGAACTGATGCGCAGCAATAAAATTCACGAAAATTTAATGAAAAACCAGGCGTTCGATTTCTTTAGTGTTGGCGAAGATTACCAGCGTAACGTTGTAGAAAATAAAAATATGGTCAAAGGTGTGATCACTTTTTAAGGGAACAAATATGACAACTGTTTATGTCAGTGAAGAAAATTTAAAATCACTGGTGCACCACAAATTACATACCGCCGGGCTGGATACCGACACCACACAACAGGTGACAGATGTTTTAGTACATGCCGATATTACCGGTGTGCATTCACATGGTGTTATGCGTGTCGAACATTATTGCACCCGCCTTGCTGCCGGAGGGTTAAATAAAGCCCCGCAGTTTAGCATTGAGCAAATTTCACCGTCAGTGGCCATTCTCGACTCTGACGACGGAATGGGGCATTCCGCATTAATTAGCGCCACTGAGCACGCTATTAAACTGGCCCAGCAAGAGGGTCTCGGTTTTGTTAGCGTTAAAAACACGTCTCACTGTGGTGCGTTATCTTATTTTGCGGAGATGATCACCAACAAAGGGTTGGTTGCTATCGTAATGACGCAAACCGATACCTGTGTGGCTCCCCATGGCGGCGCCGAGCGCTTTTTGGGAACTAACCCCATCGCCTTTGGTTTCCCGGTGGAAAACAGCCATCCGATGATTGTTGATATGGCGACCAGTGCCACGGCTTTCGGCAAAATACTTCATGCAAAGGAAACCGGAAAACATATTGGTGAAGGGCTGGCGATAGATAAAAACGGTTATGGCACCACTGATCCGTATAAGATTGAAAACCTGCTACCTTTCGGCCAACACAAAGGTTCAGGCATTGCACTGGCTATTGATGCACTGACTGGCGTGCTGATGAATGCGAATTTTGGCAACCATATTGTTCGCATGTATGGTGATTATGACAAGATGCGTAAGCTGGCAAGTTTGGTTATTGCCATCGATCCGAAAAAGCTCGGCAATCCTGTTTTTGCAAAAACTATGGCGAAAATGGTCACGGAGCTGCATGCCGTTAAACCGGCTCCTGGTGTCGAAAAAGTGTTAGCGCCGAACGATCCGCAAATGCACTACAAAGAAAAATGCCAACAGGAAGGTATTCCGGTTCCGGCAGGAATATTCCATTATCTGGCAGAGAATTAATCACTATTTTTTATTATAACGATAGAAAAGCGCTGTATTTATCGTTTCTGTTATATTAACCAGGAGCAGGATATGAAAGCACTTCGTCCTCTGACGGCATCGCTTATGCTGTTAACCAGTTGTTTATTAATATCTAATACCACACTGGCAAAAACAACATTAAAACTGAGTCATAATCAGGATAAAAGCCATGCTGTCCATAAAGCATTAAGCTATTTAGCGGATAAAACCAAAGAGTATTCTAATGGTGAATTAGTTATTCGCATTTACCCAAATGCGACATTAGGTAATGAGCGTGAATCACTGGAATTAATGAACTCCGGTGCATTACAGATGGTTAAGGTTAATGCCGCATCACTAGAATCATTTGCTCCGGATTACAGCCTTTTCAGTCTGCCGTTCTTATTCCGCGACCGTGATCACTATTATCGTGTTCTGCAAAGTGATTTAGGTAAAAAAATACTTAATTCATCAGAAAGCAAAGGTTTTGTTGGTATTACGTACTATGACGGCGGTGCGAGAAGTTTTTATTCCAATAAACCGATTACAAAACCTGAAGATTTAGCGGGAATGAAAATCAGGGTTCAACAAAGCCCCAGCGCCATTGCAATGATGAAAGCACTCGGTGGTGTCGCTACCCCGATGGCGCAAGGCGAACTCTACACCGCACTTCAGCAAGGAGTGGTTGATGGCGGAGAGAACAATACCGTTGTCTATGCCGATATGCGTCACGCCGAAGTCGCAAAAGTCTATTCACGTGATGAACACACCATGGTACCTGATGTGTTAATTATCAGCACCGACGTGTTGAATAAACTTGGTGATAAAGAGCGCACGGCATTATTAAAAGCAGCCGATGAGTCAATGATGCAGATGAAGGACGTCATTTGGCCTGCGGCTGAAAAAGAAGCCTACGACAAAATGAAAGGGATGAACGCAACAGTTGTTGATGTTGATAAATCCGCTTTCAAAGAACGCGTCAAACCGTTATACGATGAATTCAAGGCGAAAGATGCACAATCAGCCAAAAACCTTGAGCTAGTAGAAAGTATGTAACCCTAATGGGCAGGTAATTCCTGCCTTTTCATGGAAGACTTATGTGAACACTCACTCATATTCTTAATAAGATCCTTGCCGGATGTTGCTGCATTATTCTCGCCATTATGGTGTTCTGCGTAACCTGGCAAGTTATTGCACGTTTTATTTTTAACGCTCCCAGCACTGTGCTTGATGAGTTCACCCAGATTTTATTTATGTGGATGATTTTACTTGGCGGTGTATATACTGCGGGGTTAAAAAAACATCTGGCCATTGATTTGTTGGCTCAAAAACTTCCGGCTGCATCTGTTCTGACGCTTGACAGTTTTATCCAAATTATTATTACGGTCTTTGCGGTTATTTTCATGATCTATGGCGGGAATATTGTTGTTGAAAAAGCACAACATGTTGGACAAATCTCTCCAGTATTAAAATGGCCAATGGATAAAGTATATTGGGTTATGCCTGTCAGTGGGCTTATTCTGGTCTGGTATTCAGTAATGAATATTATTGACAACTATCGTAAACGGAATTTTCATTAACGAGGGAAATATGGACTTTGAATATATCTACCCCGTCTTAATTTTATTTGGCAGTTTTGCCGTCATGCTGGCAATAGGTGTGCCAATTACTTTTGCGATTGGTCTTTCTTCGCTGTTATCTATTATTACTGCCTTACCACCCGATGCCGCCATTTCTGTTATTTCACAAAAAATGACTGTAGGGCTGGATGGCTTTACGCTATTAGCCATTCCCTTCTTCGTGTTAGCCGGAAACATTATGAATACCGGTGGTATAGCCAGACGACTGGTTAACCTGGCGCAAGCATTAGTTGGGCGTCTTCCTGGCTCACTGGCTCATTGTAATATCCTCGCGAATACACTGTTTGGTGCGATTTCAGGTTCAGCCGTTGCGTCAGCCGCAGCGGTAGGTGGGATTATGTCACCACTGCAAGAAAAAGAGGGATATGATCCGGCGTTTTCAGCAGCGGTTAATATTGCCTCTGCACCCATTGGCCTGATGATCCCACCGAGCAATGTGTTGATTGTTTATTCCCTCGCCAGTGGCGGGACTTCTGTCGCTGCGTTGTTCTTAGCTGGATATCTGCCGGGCATCCTCACCGCTGTTGCCTTAATGTTTGTAGCTGCACTTTATGCCCGACGTCACCATTACCCAGTGGCCGAACGCATCAATTTTCGTCAGTTTTTACAAGTATTCCGCGAATCAATTCCTAGCCTGATGCTTATTTTTATCATTATTGGCGGTATTATCGCCGGGGTATTTACGCCTACAGAAGCATCGGCAATTGCGGTAATTTATAGTTTAGCCCTGGCGATGATTTACCGGGAAATCACTCTTAAGAAGCTCAATGATATTCTGTTAGATTCGGTAGTAACCAGTTCAATTGTTCTGTTACTGGTAGGCTGCTCGATGGGGATGTCATGGGCCATGACGAATGCTGATGTTCCTGAGTTGATCAACGAACTGATTACCCGCGTTTCGGATAACAAATGGGTCATTCTATTTATTATTAATATCATTCTGTTGATCGTCGGTACCTTTATGGATATCACGCCGGCGATCCTGATATTTACACCTATTTTCCTGCCGATCGCCCAGCATCTGGGGATTGATCCGATTCACTTCGGCATCATTATGGTTTTCAACTTAACCATTGGCCTTTGCACACCACCTGTCGGCACCATTCTGTTTGTGGGGTGCAGCATTGGTAAGGTCAGTATCGACAGGGCAATAAAACCATTACTGCCGATGTTTCTGGCATTGTTTGTAGTAATGGCAATTATTTGTTATTTCCCGCAGCTTAGTCTGATGTTGCCAGGATTATTTTCGACCTGATACACAATGAAGACTGCATACTGAGTAATTTTCAATGCCCCACCACTCTGTGGGGCATTGAATTGGTCCATTACGGTACCGGATTGACCAACAGTTGCCCAATCGAGCCACGGTCCGCCATTTCCAGCGTCTGACTGTTGAAGTAGAACGGGAAGTGCGCCCAGGAAGGCTGACCGAAATAAACAAGCAGCTCCACTTGCCCGTCAACCCAAACGGTATCTTTCCAGCCTCTGTCTTCCGGGAACGGCATCGCGCCATTCACGTTACGGATCTGGAACATCACGCCTTCAATATGGAACGCTTGCGGCTCGTCCGCGCGTACCGTCCAGCGTTCCCACGTTCCTTGCTGCGCGGTGACATCAATACGGTTGACGTCCCACAGTTGTCCATTAATCCCCGGGTCATCACCCAGACTAATATCGCGACTGCGAATCGGCGAACCGGCCATGATTTCAGTTGGCAGCAAACGCATCGGAAGACTGTCTGTGACCAGCGGCAGAAGGCCGGTTGGGCGCAGCGTTAGCACCAGCGTAGAAACCAGAATGCTGGATGGCTCAAAGAAGCCACGAATACGATCAACAATGCTCGCCGCTTCGCCACAGGTAATCGACACTTCATCACCGTTGCTCATATCCACCAGAATCTCACGACGCTCGCCCGGTGCCAGCGAAAGTTGCTTCACCGATACAGGAGCGGGCA
The DNA here is from genome assembly GCF_046487695.1 of Escherichia sp. WS1118. NCBI lineage: Bacteria > Pseudomonadati > Pseudomonadota > Gammaproteobacteria > Enterobacterales > Enterobacteriaceae > Escherichia > Escherichia sp. WS1118. The sequence continues at coordinate 455,661 of NZ_JBJQIZ010000001.1, forward strand.
GGAATCCCTGATCGCCAGAAATCACATGTAACGGGCGACCATCGCTCATCTGTAGTTGATAGCGACGAGAGTTCGACGCGTTCAACAGACGCAAGCGCACCCAGCCACGCGAGACTTCAACGTACGGGCTTTGTACACCGTTAACCAGTAGCGTATCGCCAACAAAGCCGCCGCTTCCCGGTTCGTTATATTCTGGCGTACCAAAGTTATCCAGCCGTTTATCCTGAATAATGACAGGAAAATCATCCACACCATAATGGTTGGGGATAGGCAGCGATTTACTGACTTCATCTTCCACCAGCCACATTCCGGCAAGGCCGTTATAAACCTGCTGAGCCGTGCGGTTGGGAGTATTGGCGTGATACCACAGAGTAGCTGCGTTCTGGCGAATGGGCAGTACGGGTGCCCAGTCAGCATTTGGCGACATCATCCGTGCCGGACCGCCCATCAGCGGGCCAGGTACCTGTAGCCCGGCCACCGTCATTGAGACATTTTCTGTCAGGCGGTTGCTGTAAATAAGCTTAACATCGTCGCCCTTCCAGACGCGGATAGTCGGCCCCAGGTAACGACCATTGATTCCCCAAACCGACGCGCGTGTCCCTGGCGTAAATGACCAGTGCGCACGTTGTACAGTCATAAACAGCGGTTGCCCACGGCGAGATTCAAGCAGCGGCGGAACGGGTAGCGGTTGCTGTTGCCCGGCTGCGCTGGCCTTCAGGGGAACAGCGCCTGCACAAAGTGCAATCCCCGATGCCTGAATGAACTGACGCCGACTGAGTGACATATTTGCTCCATGTAAAACTGGCTAAAGTAATACCGTGCAGGAAAGTGTTCCCCGCAAAAATACAGATTGCCGACTTAAACTTTTCCGGCGGCTTCGCGTTCTGCGACTTCTTTATCGAGCTCGGCGATTTTTTGTTCCATTATCGAACGACAATGGGCAGCCAACTCGCGAACCTGATCTTTGCCATACTGACTGACGTCAATTGGCGGCAGCATTTCGACAATCACCAGACCGTTGTGTAGCCGATTAAGATTAATCTTATTCGAAGTTGTAGAGACGCACACGGGTATAATCGGGACGCCCGCCGCAATTGCCGCGTGAAATGCCCCGGTCTTGAACGGCAGCAGGCCGCGACCACGGCTGCGGGTTCCTTCCGGGAACATCCAGATGGAAATACGGCGTTTTTTGAAGTGATTCACTACTTCCGCAATAGTGCCGTGAGCTTTAGTGCGATTGTTTCTGTCGATCAATAAGTTGCCGGTTAACCAGTACAACTGCCCGAAGAAGGGGATCCACAGCAAGCTCTTTTTACCTACCGTCACTGTCGGCGGCTGCACAATGTTCGATGCCGTCACCATGTCATAATTGTTCTGGTGGTTAGCAATATAGATAGCATTGCCGTAGCTTTCAGCGTCTGCAGGTTTGCGGCACTCCACTTTCAGGCCGAAAAGCGGCGCAAGACGGCCAAACATATGCCCAAAGGTGGCCACATGTTTCGGGTTACGCGGGCTGAAAAGGCAGTAAATGGAGCCGAATACACAGACTAAGATGCTGTAAATCACGGTAATAATAAGACGAAAGATATATAGCATAACACCCTCTGAAGGTCTGAGAGACTGGCATTGTACGTCACCTGAAAATCAGGTTAGGGCATTGTTAAAAGCCGCTCTCTGGAAAAGCGTATTGTTAATCGCAACGCATGAATAAACAACGGTTTCAAGGGAATTTTTATCGTTTCCGGGGATTGAATACGCTGCCGGATGACGACTTAACGTTTCATCCGGCGTTCCTTGCAAGCGGGAGGAAACAGCGCCCTCCCCGGCATATTACTCTTCGCTATCACCGCTGCTGGCACGGCGAGGAGAGTCGATCTCAACACGATCGATACGCTGCAAACCGCGCATCAACGTACCGCGGCGTCCACGTTCGCCAGCGACTTTCTGTAGCTCTTCCGGACGCAGTTTAATTTTGCGTTTCCCAACATGAATGGTCAGCGTGCTTTGCGGCGGCAGAACGTACAGTTGCGCCAGGCCATCCTCGCCACGCGCGGCTTCTGCCGATGGAATGTTGATAATCTTGTTGCCTTTGCCCTTCGACAGCTGCGGCAGATCGCTTACCGGGAACATCAACATACGGCCTGCCTGAGTGATTGCCAGCAGCATATCGGAAGCATCTTCAATCACCACCGGCGGCATAACATGGGCATTTTCCGGTAAGGTGATCAAAGCTTTACCTGCACGGTTACGCGCCACCAGATCGTTAAAGGTGCAGACGAAACCGTAACCCGCATCGGAAGCCATCAGCAGTTTCTGATCGTCGCTTTCCATCAGCATATGGTCAACGGTCGCTCCAGGCGGCAACGTTAATTTGCCGGTGAGCGGCTCGCCCTGACCACGCGCCGACGGCAGCGTAATCGGGTCGATGGCATAGCTACGACCGGTGGAATCAACAAACACTACCGGTTGGTTGCTCTTACCTTTCACCGCCGCTTTGAAGCTATCGCCCGCTTTATAATTCAGGCCCGGCGCGTCGATATCATGGCCTTTAGCGCTGCGTACCCAGCCCATCTGCGACAGCACAATGGTGACAGGTTCAGACGGCAGCATGTCGTGCTCGCTCATCGCTTTCGCTTCTTCGCGTTCCTGCAACGGCGAACGACGTTCGTCACCGTAGGCTTGCGCGTCTGCCTGCAGTTCTTTCTTCAGCAGGTTATTCATTTTACGCTCGGAAGCCAAAATGCCCTGCAACTGGTCACGCTCTTTTTCCAGCTCACTCTGCTCACCGCGAATCTTCATCTCTTCCAGTTTGGCAAGATGACGCAGTTTCAGTTCGAGGATCGCTTCCGCCTGGGTTTCCGTAAGGCCAAACCGCGACATCAGCGCCGGTTTCGGTTCATCTTCATTACGAATGATCTCAATCACTTCGTCGATATTGAGAAACGCCACCAGCAAACCTTCGAGGATATGCAGGCGCTTGAGGACTTTCTCCAGACGATAGTTCAGTCGGCGGCGCACGGTATCGCGGCGGAACACCAGCCATTCGGAGAGGATTTCCAGCAGGTTTTTCACCGCCGGACGACCATCCAGACCGATCATATTGAGGTTAATGCGATAGCTCTTTTCCAGATCGGTGGTAGCAAAGAGGTGGTTCATCACCTGATCCATATCCACGCGGTTGGAACGCGGCACAATCACCAGACGGGTCGGGTTCTCGTGGTCAGATTCATCGCGCAGATCGTCAACCATCGGCAGCTTTTTGTTGCGCATTTGCGCAGCAATTTGCTCCAGTACGCGCGCACCTGAAACCTGATGCGGCAATGCGCTGATAACCACCGCGCCATCTTCTTTCTTCCACACCGCGCGCATACGCACTGAACCACGTCCGTTCTCGTAGATTTTACGAATCTCGGCGCGCGAAGTGATAATTTCCGCTTCAGTCGGATAATCCGGCCCCTGCACGATATCCAGCAGCTGATCGAGCGTGGTTTTCGGCTGGTCGATTAATGCGATTGCCGCCTGAGCCACTTCACGCAGGTTATGCGGTGGAATATCGGTCGCCATGCCGACGGCAATACCGGTGGTGCCGTTAAGCAAAATGTTTGGCAGACGGGCAGGCAGCATTTTCGGCTCCTGCAAAGTGCCGTCGAAGTTTGGCACCCAGTCAGCCGTCCCCTGCCCCAGCTCGCTCAATAGCAGCTCGGAATATTTCGACAACCGGGATTCGGTGTAACGCATTGCCGCGAACGATTTCGGATCGTCCGGCGCACCCCAGTTCCCCTGACCATCAACCAGCGGATAACGGTAAGAGAACGGCTGCGCCATCAGGACCATCGCTTCATAACAGGCACTATCGCCGTGCGGATGGTATTTACCCAGTACGTCACCGACGGTACGGGCCGATTTTTTAAATTTGGCGCTGGCATTCAGGCCCAGCTCAGACATCGCATACACAATGCGGCGCTGAACAGGTTTCAGACCATCACCAATAAACGGCAACGCACGGTCCATGATCACGTACATGGAGTAGTTTAAGTAGGCGTTTTCCGTAAATTCATGTAGCGCAAGGCGCTCTGCCATATCGCTCATTAATTCTGATTCCTCAACTTATTCGCCAGCCTTCAAAGGGGCAATATTGCCGGAGATACTACATTATCTGCCGCGTCGAGTCACAGGAGATCAGCGTGAATAGCGCCGCCGGACGTGCTCCGACGGCGATAAAGGCATCAATGTGCCTTGATATACAACTCTTTGCTGTAGACATAATCCTGGGGATTATGCAGCGGAAAACCGCCAACGTAGGGTTTAAGTAGTTTGATTAACGGCTGATAGTAGATAGGAATCAGCGGTGCCTGCTGGTTGATGATCACTTCTGCCTGCTGATACAACGCATTACGCTTTGTTGCATCAGTGATCTGCGTGGCCTGGTTTAGTAAGGCGTCATACTGCGCATTTTTCCAGTGACCGACGTTTTCTTCACTATCGCTTTTGAGCGTGTTCAGGAAGCTGGAGGCATCATTGTACGTCGCATCCCACGACTGCCGAGACAGCATAAAATCACCGGCTCGTCGGGCATCAAGATAGGTTTTCCACTCCATTGTGCGCAGCGTCACCTGTGCACCCAGCCATTTTTTCCATTCGGAAGACAACGCTATCGCGGTCTTTTCATGCAGATCGTACTTGTTGTAGAACAGCTCAAAGCGTAGCGGATGAGAGGCGTCGTATCCCGCCTGTTTCAGCAAGACTTTTGCCATCGCGACACGCTCACTCATTGGCTTTTGCAGTTCATCGAACGTCGTCGCGCTAAAGCCTTTTACCTCTGGCGGCGTCAGCGTGGTTGCGGGCGTTCTCAACCCCAGTACCTTTTGCGCAATAAGCTGTCGATCAACCGTAAGATATAGCGCCCGACGCACCCGCACATCGTTAAATGGCGGTTTCTCAAGGTTAAAGTTGTAATATTCGCTGTTCAGACGCGGGATAATTCGTAGATCGCCAGGCTGTGATTTTTCAATGGCGGGAATTTGCTGCGCCGGAACCCAGGTGAGATCGACCTCTCCCGCGCGATAGCGGTTATAGCCGGTGACCGAATTATCCAGCGCCAGATACTCAACCTGTTGCAATACTGTATGTTGCGCATCGCGGTACTTTGGATTTTTGCGTGCAGTAATCTTTTCGTTAACTACCCATTTATCAAGCACAAAGGCACCGTTGTAAACCATGTTCTCTGGCTTACTCCAGCTATCGCCATGTTTAGCGATGACATGATGAGGAACCGGGAACAGCGTCGGCCAGGCGAGCATCGTCGTGAACCAAGGAACTGGCTGCTCAAGCGTAACTTCAAGAGTACGATCATCCGTCGCTTTGACACCCAGCGATGTAACATCTGCTTTACCCGCAACAATAGCCGCGGCATTGTTAATGTGCGCCTGTGCCAGATAGTCAGCAAAAGGGCTTGCCGTTTTCGGGTCAACCGCGCGCTGCCAGCCGAGGACAAAATCCTCTGCCGTCAGAGGCTGACCGTCTGACCACTGCAAACCGCTACGCAGATGGAAAATATAGCGCTTGCCGTCGTCAAGTATCTCCCAGCGTTCAGCCTGAGCGGGCTGCACCTGGCCTTCACCGTCCATCCATACCAGACCTTCAAACAGATCCAGCACAATCTGCGCGGCAGTATTCTCCTCTACCTTTTGCGGGTCGAGCGTGCCTGGGTCGCTATGATTGTTGTAACGAAAGACTTGTTGCGGGGCGAGCGGTGTGTTGGCGGGAACGTCAGCAGCGTAGAGAGGAGCCGCACTTACCAGGCTGACCAGCCATAATAAATTTCGCGTATACATGGTATTCCTTACCGGAGAAATTATAAGCCCGACAACAATACGCCTGTGGCATTGTTTGCTCAAACTTATCGCGAGTGATTTGGCTCACACTCCGGTAAAGATTCCCCATCACGCCAACGGCACATAAATATCCGTTTCCAGTCGCCGCTCTGTCATCCCTTCGGCAAGATTGGTGTAGTGAAACAGGATCGGGGCTTTGCGCATTTTTTCGCCGCTTGCAGGTAGCCAGTGGCGAATGATGCCCCATATCGTGTGTGAAATATCGTCCAGCTCGCCAACATGGCGGGCAACAGCATAACGCCCACCGGTAAGTTCGCCATTACTCACGCCATAACGATTATCGGGGATCGGTTCACTAACGCTGCCGCAGATATCAAAGCGAAACGCTTCCGGTGCGGTGGTGGCTGGGTCGTCCCAGGCGACGCCAAAAGTCTGGCTTTGGTTAACAGGAGAAAGCCCCGTCTCTTTACGCCACATGATAAATTTCGCCACGCTGTAGTTGAGCAACTCAGGGCTACAGCGGTGCGGCAACATCGCCACAGGGATTGATGGGAAATCGATAATATTTACATCCAGTGTCAGGTTTGTCATTTTGCCTCCCTGCGAAATTATTCCCGGGAACGCGTCCCGGGAGCGGTAACAATTACGGATTTACTTTGCGGATCTGTTTGACGTCAATTTCAACAGAATTCCAGTCTTTATCGACTTCCCCCTGAATCTCAACCGTATCTTTCGGCGTCACCGTCACGCCGTTCCAGCGTTTGTGGTCGATATCAACATTGATAGTACCGCTGGCATCTTTGAACACGTAGAGATCGTCAGAGATGCGTTCAACGATATTGCCGCGTAGGGTTACCCAGGTGTCGTCACGCAGGGATTTTGCGCTTTCTACGGTCGTTACGCTGCCGTTCGGCCCCTGGAATCCTCCGGCCTGACTTTGCGTTGCCGATGGGCCAGAAAAACCTCCCTGCTCTGCTGCCATAACCGGTGCACTGCACAGGGCCATTACTGCGATTACTGCTGCGAATTTTTTCATGTTTATTACTCCCTTTAATGTCTGTTTCCGAGCATTTAACAAGATAGTCCTTAACAACTTCTTAAGGGAAAAAAATAAAATTTAATGCTGTACAGAGCGCGTTACAACACGGTTTACTGGCAGCAAATACGGTTATCGCAGGGATGAAAAAATGCGAATTTTACTGATAGAAGATGACATGCTGATTGGCGACGGCATCAAAACGGGCCTTAGTAAAATGGGTTTTAGCGTCGACTGGTTTACACAAGGTCGTCAGGGAAAAGAAGCGCTATATAGCGCGCCTTATGATGCGGTGATCCTGGATTTAACCTTACCAGGCATGGATGGTCGCGATATTTTGCGCGAATGGCGAGAAAAAGGTCAGCGTGAGCCTGTATTGATCCTGACTGCGCGCGATGCGCTGGCGGAACGTGTAGAAGGGCTGCGTCTGGGAGCTGACGATTATCTGTGTAAACCTTTTGCGTTGATAGAAGTCGCCGCCAGGCTGGAAGCTCTGATGCGCCGAACCAACGGCCAGGCCAGCAACGAGCTGCGCCACGGCAACGTCATGCTCGACCCCGGCAAACGTATCGCCACGCTGGCTGGCGAACCCTTAACGCTGAAACCAAAAGAATTTGCCCTGCTGGAATTACTGATGCGTAACGCTGGTCGGGTACTGCCGCGCAAACTGATTGAAGAGAAACTGTATACCTGGGACGAAGAGGTCACCAGTAATGCCGTTGAAGTGCATGTGCATCATCTGCGACGCAAACTCGGTAGTGATTTTATTCGTACCGTGCATGGTATTGGCTACACATTAGGTGAGAAATGAAATTTACCCAACGTCTTAGTCTGCGAGTCAGGCTGACGCTAATCTTTTTAATTCTGGCCTCGGTGACCTGGCTGCTTTCCAGCTTTGTCGCCTGGAAACAAACAACGGATAACGTCGATGAGTTGTTCGACACCCAACTGATGCTGTTTGCCAAACGGTTAAGTACGCTCGATCTCAACGAAATCAACGCGGCGGATCGCATGGCACAGACGCCAAATAAATTAAAACACGGTCATGTTGATGACGATGCGCTGACTTTTGCCATCTTTACCCACGACGGCAGAATGGTCCTTAACGATGGCGATAACGGAGAAGATATTCCCTATAGCTATCAGCGGGAAGGTTTTGCTGACGGGCAACTGGTCGGTGAAGACGATCCCTGGCGTTTTGTCTGGATGACCTCACCTGATGGCAAATATCGCATCGTTGTGGGTCAGGAATGGGAATACCGTGAAGACATGGCGCTGGCGATTGTTGCCGGACAATTGATCCCGTGGCTGGTCGCACTGCCGATTATGTTAATCATCATGATGGTACTACTGGGTCGTGAACTCGCGCCGCTGAACAAACTGGCGCTGGCACTACGTATGCGTGACCCAGACTCGGAAAAACCACTAAACGCGACGGGCGTACCCAGCGAAGTGCGCCCACTGGTTGAGTCGCTAAATCAACTGTTCGCCCGCACACATACGATGATGGTTCGTGAACGACGCTTTACCTCCGACGCAGCTCACGAACTTCGTAGCCCGTTAACGGCGCTGAAAGTGCAAACCGAAGTTGCTCAGCTCTCTGACGATGATCCGCAGGCGCGGAAAAAAGCGCTGCTCCAATTACATTCCGGGATCGATCGCGCTACTCGTCTGGTTGATCAACTGCTCACGCTATCGCGGCTGGACTCACTGGATAACCTTCAGGACATCGCGGAGATCCCGCTTGAAGATCTCCTGCAATCGTCGGTGATGGATATTTACCACACGGCGCAGCAGGCGAAAATTGACGTGCGACTGACACTCAAAGCCAACGGCATCAAACGCACCGGACAACCGCTATTGCTAAGTTTGTTGGTGCGAAATTTGCTGGATAACGCCGTGCGTTACAGTCCACAAGGTAGCGTGGTAGACGTCACGCTGAATGCCGATAATTTCATCGTGAGGGATAACGGCCCCGGTGTGACACCAGAGGCATTGGCGCGAATTGGCGAACGCTTCTATCGCCCACCCGGACAAACCGCTACCGGCAGTGGACTTGGGCTATCGATTGTCCAGCGAATCGCCAAATTGCATGACATGAATGTTGAATTTGGGAATGCGGAACAAGGTGGATTTGAGGCGAAGGTAAGCTGGTAAGGGTAAGACTTTTGCTAAATTCGCAAAAGACTTTGCACATTTTGCTAATTTCACCATACCGCTCTGTGACGTACTATAGTCGGCAAACGTCTCACCTTGAGGTTAAAAAATGAGCAACATCCTGATTATCAACGGCGCGAAAAAATTCGCCCACTCCAATGGTCAACTGAACGACACCCTGACCGAAGTCGCGGATGGCACACTTCGCGACCTCGGGCATGATGTCCGCATCGTTCGCGCCGACAGCGACTACGATGTCAAAGCGGAAGTACAAAACTTTCTCTGGGCTGATGTGGTGATCTGGCAGATGCCTGGCTGGTGGATGGGCGCGCCGTGGACAGTGAAAAAATATATTGATGATGTATTCACCGAAGGTCACGGGACTCTGTATGCCAGCGATGGTCGTACCCGCAAAGATCCATCAAAAAAATACGGTTCCGGCGGCCTGGTACAGGGCAAAAAATATATGCTTTCTCTGACCTGGAACGCACCAATGGAAGCCTTCACCGAAAAAGATCAGTTCTTCCACGGCGTTGGTGTTGACGGTGTGTACCTGCCGTTCCATAAAGCAAACCAGTTCCTTGGCATGGAACCGCTGCCGACATTTATCGCTAATGACGTGATAAAAATGCCTGATGTTCCCCGCTATACTGAAGAATATCGCAAGCATCTTGTGGAAATTTTTGGTTAACTAGAGCTCTGGCTTTAGAAGGAGTTAACCATGATTACAGTAATCGCAGAAATCCGTACTCGTCCTGGTCAACATCACCGTCAGGCAGTGTTGGATCAGTTTGCTAAAATCGTTCCAACCGTACTGAAAGAAGAAGGTTGCCACGGCTATGCGCCAATGGTGGATTGCGCTGCTGGCGTGAGTTTCCAGTCTATGGCACCGGATTCTATCGTGATGATTGAGCAGTGGGAAAGCATCGCGCATCTTGAAGCGCATCTGCAAACCCCGCACATGAAAGCATATAGCGAAGCCGTAAAAGGTGACGTGCTGGAGATGAATATTCGTATCCTGCAGCCGGGGCTTTGACATTTCTAAAAAGAGGCCGGTGCTGCTACCGGTCTCAGCCCAGATTAGCCATTCTTTCTTCCCGTTTTCAGTCCTCGATGGAAATCGTTAATTCGCTTAATGGTTTTAACCGCACGCTGCGGCACTGCGGAAGCTACCGACCAGACAATCATTTCCAGACACAACAATACCGTACCATGTAGCGGCGTTTTCCCTTTTTCATCCCCGCGCGGAACATGAATCACGATACTGGCGTCTTTGCTAAAACGTGAATCCAGCGCGTTTGTCAGCAAAATAACAGGGATCCCCAGCCGCCTCGCCTCACGAAGCGTTGTCAGCCCTTCCCGGTGCGCAGATTTTTGCGCCATCATGATCAGAACATCGCCACGTTGAAGCGCGATCAGTTGCTCGGCAAGGCCAATACCCGTACGGTTTAGTGCCGTGGCAGGCAAACCTATGCGGTTGAATAGTCGTGCGGTATAGTCCGCCAGAATACCCGAAGCGCCAATGCCAAAAATTGCGACTTGCCGTGCCTGCACCAACAACGCTACAGCTTGCGCAAGCGCGTGGCGGTTTTCAGGCTCTGACAGGACATTACAGGTATACAAATGCCCTTCAAGAACAAAGTCGATTGCGGTGTTAACATCGCTCGTCAAGTTACTCACCGTCGTAGACATCTTTTCGCTGGAACTAAGGGCTGGACCAAGCCACTGTTCCAGAGTGCGTTTCAGATCACGCAGCCCGGCAAACCCCAGGGCCTGTATAGCCCTGATAACTGTGGCATCGGAAGTGTTCAACGTGGCCGCAATTTCCATCGCCGTTTGCTCGAGTACCACTTCACGATGCTCATTAATGTAGCTGGCGACAACTCTTAACCCAGGCGTTAACTGACTCGCGCGAGTGCGAAAACGCTCACCAAAAATATCAACCCGCACTTTATCTTTCTGGATCATTTATCTTCCGGTAGAGGTCGCCCTGCAATTTGTGATTGTATCTGCGCAGCCATCAGCCCCAGAGATGCAAAGGAGTTAGAAATTGCCTCTTCACGAGAAATCAGCACATAACGCCCGGAACGACAGGCAGTCAGAAACTGACACCATCCCGGCATGACTTTTTCCATTGCTGCCAGCTCATCCTGAGGTTTACCACCGGTGTCACCGCGCCAGGTTGCAAAAACAAAATTGGCATCCAGTTCAGGTAAACGCTCCGCGCTCACATCCATTCGCCCACCTTCAGGAATGCTCTCAATCAGCGGCGGAAAACGAAAACCAGCATCGCGTAATACCCGCCCCAGCGAATGATAGCTATGCATCACATTAATTTTTCCCTGGTTTGCCTGAATCACCGATACCGTTATTTTTTGGCTGTCCAGCGTCGCCTTCAGCGCATTGATTTGTGCCTGATAGCGGCGTTCAAGTATCGCCAGCTGCGACTGCGTTCCTGTAAGTTCTGCCAGCTTGCGATAGATTTCTGGCGCACCCCCTTTGAGATGATCAATGCTCACCGTGGGCGCAATTTTTTCAAGTTGTTCAATGGGCGTATTACGGGTCGGTTCTGTGATGATCAGGTCAGGCTTTGCCGCCACAATCGCTTCAATATCAATATCAGCGGTACCAATAAAGGCGATCGATGAATTATCAAAGTCGACACCTGTCAATAACGCGCCAGATCGAATGAAATGGCTACCGTCAGGCCGAGTTCGCCCGTGGCTGGCGACAGGAGGTACACCGAGCTCAATCAGAGGAATAGTGATATCAAGATCGTGTAAAGAGACAATTCTCTTTGGATGAGCAGGAACAGTGACTTTGCGCCCTAAATCATCAGTAAATACCTGAACAGGTTCTGTTGCACGGGAAAAAAATGACAACAGTATCAGCAGAGAAAAAAATAAACGCATATAACTCCCGTTAAAAACTGTTCCTGCGCTGCCAGAGCAGTAGCAAAAAAAATGGTCCACCAATCAGTGAGATAATGATTCCGGCAGGCAGTTGCAAAGGCAAAAAAGCCAAACGACCAATGCTATCCGCCAGAATAACTAACAACGCCCCCGATACCGCGCTCCCCAGCAGTAATGTCGTCTGCCCGCCACGTAGAATAAAACGTGATATATGGGGTGCTATCAATCCGACAAAACCGATGTTACCAACACACGAAACGCAGACGGCTGTCAGGATTATGGGTGCGGCGACACGTAACAACGCCAGACGAGAACTATTCACCCCTAACCCGGTTGCAACCTGATGACCAAGCAGAGCGATATCCGCAGTCCTGGCGGTGAACAGCAATAAAAGAGCGGCTGGCAACATCCAACAGGCTGAAATACCGACTAACATCCAGTTAGCTGCATGCAGGCTTCCCGATAACCACATCAATGCAGTTTGTACATCTCGAACATCTGCAGTGGTCATAAATACACCGATACCGGCGGCGAAAAACCAGGAAACACCAATACCAATCAGAACAAATCGCGGGCGGGAAATATCGCGCGCACAAAAAATCACGATTAAAGCCACCAACAGGCCACCAGCAAGACCAGCCACTGGACGCCAGAACATTCCCAGCATTGGAAACTGGAAAATCAGCCACAGCACAGCCACGCTACATCCTTCTTTGACGCCGATTAACCCAGGATCGGCAAGGCCGTTACGTGCAATGGATTGCATTGCGGCCCCTGCCATACCTAACATGGCCCCGCATAGCAATGCCATGATGACTCTCGGCAAGCGAATATCCTGCACAATATAACGTGCGTCTGTGCTTACGTTTTCTGGAGAGAACAATGCTCGTCCTACTTCCGATGCCGGGACGGAGAAAGAGCCATGCATCAGACCGAATATCAGTATTCCAACCGCAAACAGAAACAACCCACCAAGCAACAGCAGATTTTTAGGGCGTACCAGTGTCGAAAACTTACCAACACGTAGTGGGCGTAGCCCGACGTTCATTATCCGACTCATTTGAACATCCTCGTCGCCATAATGACAAAAACAGGCGCACCAACTAACGCCGTCATGACACCGGTCGCTAACTCATGGGGCGTGAAAAGCGTCCGGGCAATAATATCTGCCAGTAATAACAAAAGCGCGCCGACACAAGCTGAAAGAGGGAGCAGAACGCGCAGATCCGCTGATACCAGACGCCGGACAATCTGCGGTACTAGCAGGCCGACAAAACCAATGGGGCCAGCAATCGATACGGCTGCGCCACAGAGCAACGCGATCGCAAGCAGGGTAAATGTTCGCGTGCGGAGTACAGAGACGCCCAGCCCCTGCGCCATGCGATCGCCCAGTGCCAACATGTTAAGGGAGGGTGCAAGGTAAAGGGCTAACACAAATCCCCCCAGAGAAAACCAGGCGGACGTACCCAGCGTCGCCCAATCCTGCCCCGCTAAATCACCTGCTAGCCATGTCCGCATCGCCAGCAGTGTTTGTTCGTCAAGAATCAGGATTGCAGCCGTTATTGAGGACACGAACGCCGATAGCGCCACGCCGCATAAAGTAACTTTCATTGGCGTTACCCCTGAACGCCCTGCGGAGGAAAGCAGCAATATCAACAGGAACAATAACGCGCCCCCCGTAGATGCCAGCAGTGGGCGTCCAACCGGAAAGGCCAGTCCAAGCGCACTGGCGGCAACGACAGCAAGAGCGGCTCCGGCATTTAAGCCTAAAATATGTGGCTCCCCCAATGGGTTACGAATGACAGCCTGCAACAAAGCACCAGCAACACCAAGAGAAGCACCGGTAAGCAATGCTGCCGCTAAACGCGGCAAACGGAGTCTTACAATTACGTTGTGATCGAAGTTTTGCGGATCAAAATGAAGAAATGCCTGCAACACCGTTTGTGGTGCAATAAATCGGGCACCAATCCCTGGATATACCACGCATCCCACCAGCAGTAAGGCGAGGAAAATTACAGTAACCAGCCCTGTGCGCATCATACTTTTTCTACACCACGAAACGGCATGAAGAACGGCTTTCCCGTCAGAGGATTTATTGATGCGTGAACATCAACGTCAAAGACCGCTTTTACCAGTTCAGGCGTGCAATGCTCCCCCTCATTCAACACACGCACCACTTTCCCCTGGCGTAAAAATATCAACGTATCGCCATAATTGACGGCAAAATTCAGATCATGCAACACCACGACGACTGTACGCCCGTGATGACGCGTTAAATCATGTAATAACTCAAGAATTTCAACCTGATAACGTAAATCAAGCCAGGTTGTGGGTTCATCCAGCAGGATATAAGGCGTCTTTTGCGCCAACACCATCGCAATCCAGCAACGCTGGCGCTGCCCACCAGAGAGTTTTTCAACAGGTAAATGTGCAAACTCCTGCGTACCGGTTAATTTCAGGGCCTCTTCCACCGCCTGCTCATCGGCGTCGCTCCATTGACGTATGAAATTTTGCCAGGGAAAACGCCCACGCGACACCAGTTCATAAACGGTTAAGCCCTCCGGCAATAATGGCGACTGCGGCAAGATCCCAAGTCTACGGGATAACGCTTTCGTTGGTTGCTCGTGAATCGCTTTGCCATCAAGCAATATCGAACCGCCCATAGGTTGCAAGATACGTGCAATGGTGCTGAGCAACGTCGACTTTCCACAGCCGTTTGCCCCAACCAGAACGGTCATTTTTTCTGTGGGAACGGAGAAAGAAACACCATCAACAATGATCTTCTTGTGATACCCGGCAGAAACATTGTCGAGGATCAGCCCCTGCCCTTTTGCGTTATGTGCCACGTGTACGCCAACTTAATCAAAGACAAACAAAAATAAAACTCATTCTCCTTTGAGAGTTTGACGCCACAAAATGTAGTAGTCAAGCAGTTAAAAGCCACACAAAAACAAGGTAAACAACAGGTAAAATATTTTTATACATAAAAATAAAAACATTAAATATCAATAAATTAAAAGCAATCAAATTGTATAAACTTTTCATAAAAACACATGTAGCATTTTTTTGTTATTTCTCATTTACTACTACATTACTGCGTGATTGAATGATTCTCAATTACATATCCGATGGCGAAATAACAAACGGATAGTGCTTAGTGAGCAATAAGAAACAATTTTCACTCGCGACAATCCGCGAGTTTTTGGGATAACAGACTAAATGGCTATGTTCACACCTTCATTCTCAGGACTCAAAGGTCGGGCGCTCTTTTCACTGCTTTTTGCGGCACCGATGATTCATGCAACAGACTCTGTAACGACCAAAGATGGCGAAACAATCACTGTTACAGCAGATGCAAATACCGCAACTGAGGCAACCGATGGTTATCAACCTCTGAGCACCTCTACGGCGACATTAACCGATATGCCGATGCTGGATATCCCGCAGGTGGTCAATACGGTTAGCGATCAGGTTCTGGAAAACCAGAATGCGACGACGCTGGATGAGGCGCTTTATAACGTCAGTAACGTGGTACAGACCAATACATTAGGCGGGACTCAGGATGCTTTTGTACGCCGTGGGTTTGGCGCAAACCGGGATGGCTCCATCATGACCAACGGTCTGCGAACCGTACTTCCTCGCAGTTTCAACGCCGCCACAGAACGTGTGGAAGTGCTAAAAGGCCCGGCCTCCACGCTGTATGGCATTCTCGATCCTGGCGGACTGATTAACGTCGTGACCAAGCGCCCGGAAAAAACATTCCATGGTTCGGTTTCAGCCACCTCCTCCAGTTTTGGTGGCGGCACTGGGCAACTTGATATCACAGGTCCCATTGAAGGCACTCAGCTGGCGTATCGCCTTACCGGGGAAGTGCAGGATGAAGATTACTGGCGAAACTTCGGTAAAGAGCGCAGTACATTTATTGCCCCGTCACTCACCTGGTTTGGTGATAATGCAACAGTAACCATGCTCTATTCCCATCGGGACTATAAAACTCCGTTCGATCGTGGAACGATTTTCGACCTTACGACGAAACAGCCCGTAAACGTTGATCGAAAAATACGTTTTGACGAACCGTTTAATATTACAGATGGTCAGTCCGATCTGGCGCAACTCAACGCAGAATATCATCTCAATAGCCAGTGGACAGCGCGCTTTGATTACAGCTACAGCCAGGATAAATACAGCGATAATCAGGCGCGTGTTACCGCGTATGATGCAACGACAGGAACACTGACACGGCGTGTTGATGCAACTCAGGGATCTACCCAGCGTATGCATGCTACTCGTGCGGATCTGCAAGGGAATGTTGATATTGCCGGATTCTATAATGAGATTCTGGGTGGGGTGTCATATGAATATTATGATCTTCTGCGTACAGATATGATTCGCTGTAAAAAAGCTAAAGATTTCAATATCTACAACCCTGTTTATGGTAATACCAGCAAATGTACAACGGTTTCGGCGTCGGACAGTGATCAGACGATCAAACAGGAGAGCTACTCAGCGTATGCACAGGACGCACTCTATCTGACCGATAACTGGATTGCCGTCGCCGGGATCCGCTATCAGTATTACACGCAGTATGCGGGTAAAGGCCGTCCTTTTAATGTCAATACTGACAGCCGCGATGAACAATGGACTCCCAAACTGGGGTTGGTCTACAAACTGACGCCATCGGTATCCTTATTTGCCAATTATTCGCAAACATTTATGCCACAGTCGTCAATTGCCAGCTACATTGGCGATCTTCCACCAGAATCATCTAATGCTTACGAAGTCGGGGCAAAATTCGAGCTATTCGATGGTATCACCGCAGATATTGCGCTGTTTGATATCCATAAACGTAATGTGTTGTATACCGAAAGTGTTGGTGATGAAACCATTGCCAAAACGGCAGGCCGTGTTCGTTCAAGAGGGGTAGAAGTCGACCTTGCGGGAGCATTAACTGAAAACATTAATATCATTGCCAGCTACGGCTATACCGATGCTAAGGTTCTGGAAGATCCTGATTATGCAGGTAAACCATTGCCGAATGTTCCTCGTCATACCGGTTCGCTATTCCTGACCTATGACATTCATAACATGCCTGGCAATAACACACTGACGTTTGGCGGTGGTGGACATGGCGTAAGCCGTCGTTCGGCAACCAATGGGGCTGACTATTATCTGCCAGGCTATTTTGTTGCCGATGCCTTCGCCGCATACAAAATGAAATTGCAGTATCCGGTCACACTGCAATTAAACGTCAAAAATCTGTTTGATAAAACGTATTACACCTCTTCCATCGCCACAAATAATCTGGGCAACCAGATTGGCGATCCGCGTGAAGTGCAATTCACGGTGAAAATGGAATTTTGATCAAAAAAGCCCGGTATACACTTGTATACCGGGCTATGTTTTATTCTTCTGGCGGGAGGATTATCAGACCTCAATCTCTGCCATGTCGCCTTTTTCTTGCAACCAATTGCGGCGATCTTCCGAGCGTTTCTTCGCCAGCAGCATATCCATCATCGCGTCAGTACGCTGATCGTCTTCATCATCGATAGTCAACTGCACCAGACGGCGAGTGTTCGGATCAAGCGTGGTTTCGCGCAATTGCATCGGGTTCATTTCCCCGAGACCTTTAAAACGCTGGACGTTTGGCTTGCCTTTCTTGCGTTTTAATTGCTCAAGTACGCCCTCTTTCTCTTCTTCCGTCAGCGCGTAATAAACCTCTTTCCCGAGGTCAATACGGTAGAGCGGTGGCAGTGCAACGTAAACGTGACCGTGTTTCACCAATGCGCGGAAGTGTTTTACAAACAAAGCGCAGAGCAGCGTGGCAATGTGCAGACCATCGGAGTCAGCATCCGCCAGGATACAGATCTTGCCGTAACGAAGCTGGCTCAAATCGTCGCTGTCAGGATCGATACCGATAGCTACCGAAATATCGTGCACTTCCTGCGAAGCCAGCACTTCGTCGGAAGAGACTTCCCAGGTGTTAAGGATCTTACCTTTCAGTGGCATGATCGCCTGATATTCGCGATCGCGCGCCTGCTTGGCAGATCCGCCTGCGGAGTCACCTTCCACAAGGAATAGTTCGGTACGGTTAAGATCCTGCGCGGTACAGTCAGCCAATTTACCAGGCAGCGCCGGGCCGCTGGTTAGCTTTTTACGCACCACTTTTTTAGCCGCACGCATACGACGCTGGGCGCTGGAAATCGCCATCTCTGCCAACAGCTCCGCCGCCTGAACGTTCTGGTTCAGCCACAGGATGAAGGCATCTTTCACCACGCCCGAAACGAATGCCGCACACTGACGCGAAGAGAGACGTTCTTTGGTCTGCCCGGCAAACTGCGGATCCTGCATTTTTACTGACAGCACATAGGCGCAGCGATCCCAGATATCTTCCGCCGACAGCTTTACACCGCGCGGCAGAATGTTGCGGTATTCACAGAACTCACGCATCGCGTCCAGCAGGCCCTGACGCAGGCCATTAACATGGGTACCGCCCTGCATCGTTGGGATCAGGTTGACGTAGCTTTCGGTCAGCAGTTCACCGCCTTCCGGCAGCCACAGTAGCGCCCAGTCCACCGCTTCAGTATCGCCAGCGAAATTACCGATAAACGGTTTTTCTGGCAGCGTCGGTAAACCGTTTACCGCTTCCGCCAGGTAATCATTCAGACCGTCCTGATAGCACCAGCGCTGTTCGGTGTTGTTGATCTCATCTTTAAAAGTGATCTCAACGCCCGGGCACAGTACCGCTTTGGCTTTCAGCACATGCGTCAGGCGTGAAACAGAAAAACGCGGGCTGTCAAAGAAGGTTTCATCCGGCCAGAAGTGCACGCTGGTACCGGTATTGCGTTTACCGCAAGTGCCGACAACCTGTAAATCTTGCACCTTTTCGCCATTTTCAAAGGCGATGTTATAGATCTGACCATCGCGGCGTACGTTAACTTCTACGCGCTTCGACAGGGCGTTAACTACCGAAATCCCCACGCCATGCAGGCCGCCAGAGAACTGGTAATTTTTGTTAGAGAATTTACCGCCCGCGTGCAGACGGCAAAGAATCAGTTCAACCGCCGGTACCCCCTCTTCCGGGTGAATATCTACCGGCATCCCGCGCCCATCGTCAATCACTTCTAACGACTGGTCGGCATGTAAGATTACATCCACGCGTTTTGCGTGGCCCGCCAGTGCTTCATCGACACTGTTATCAATAACTTCTTGCCCCAAATGGTTAGGGCGAGTGGTATCGGTATACATCCCCGGACGGCGGCGAACCGGCTCAAGCCCGGTGAGTACCTCAATGGCATCAGCGTTATAAGTTTGCGTCATGGTTTAAGTTAGCAATTCGAGTTGATCGTCAGAGATGGTGCAGACCAAGAAAATCGACGATCGGGTTGAAATAATCTTCGAAGCCCGTGAATGCGTGGTTGCCGCCTTCTATGACAGTCTGGCGGCAGGAAGCGTAGTACGCCACCGCCTGGCGGTAATCCAGCACTTCATCTCCCGTCTGTTGCAGCAGCCAGATCAAATCCGGCGCTTCCAGCGGGTCAATCTGCATGACTTTGAGATCGTAAATATGGCGTGACTCTAGCACATATTGCTGCCCGGTGTAGGGGTTCTCGTTCTGACCGAGATAGTCCGTCAGCAGTTCAAACGGGCGCACCGCCGGGTTGACCACCACTGCGGGCAGCATAAAACATTGCGACAACCAGGTGGCGTAATATCCCCCCAGTGACGAACCGACAATACCCAGCGAATCGCCGCCATGTTCCAGGACAATAGATTCCAGCAGTTCTGCCGCGTCAGAAGGATACGGGGGCAACTGCGGAATGATCATCTCAACGTCAGGGTGATGTTCCGCCAGCCAGTTTTTTAACAAGCTCGCTTTTGCAGAGCGCGGCGAGCTGTTGAAACCGTGTAAATAAAGAAGCGTAGACATCAGTAGCCTTCTGAAGCGGTATCAGGTTGGAAGCGTGCGTCCGCCAGGCGATGCACCTCGGTGGTCAGCGTGCCATCAGCATGTAACTCGAGAGTACGCCAGCCGGGCGCGATGGTGTCCAGCGTAAAGTTAGAACAGTGCGGCTTAAACTGCACACAGGTCGACGGCGTTGCCAGCAAGCGGCGACCATTCCAGTCGAGATCCAGCTCCTGATGAATGTGACCGCACAGCAAGTATTTGACGTGCGGAAACTTCGCCAGCACGGTATCCAGTTCGCCCGCGTTACGCAGGCTGTGTTGATCAAGCCAACTACAACCTGCAGGTAGCGGATGATGATGCAGCAGCAGCAACGTATGGCGTCCTGGCGCATCGGCCAGTTTACGTTCCAGCCACTCAAGCTGAAACTCGCTCAGCTCACCGTGCGGCACGCCAAACACCTGGCTATCCAGCAACAGGATTTGCCATTGCTCACCAATAAACACGCGCTTCGCCGGGGAGATACCCGCATCCTGTAACGCACTGTACATCGCGGGCTGGAAATCGTGGTTGCCCGGCAGCCAGACGCAGGGCGCACGAAAACTTGCGATGCCTTCAGCGAAATGCTGATAGGCCGCAGAGGATTGATCCTGCGCTAAATCACCTGTCGCGACAATCAGGTCGAATTCGTGCTGGTGTGGCCGAATCGCCTCCAGCACCGCCTGGTAGCTTTCCCAGGTGTTTACCCCTAACAGGGCTTCGTGCTTTTGTGCAAACAGGTGAGTGTCGGTAATTTGTAAAATCCTGACTCTGGCCTCACCAGCCAGAGGAAGGGTTAACAGGCTTTCCAAATGGTGTCCTTAGGTTTCACGACGCTAATAAACCGGAATCGCCATCGCTCCATGTGCTAAACAGTATCGCAACCAGTCCGCTAAAAACTGATTAATTTGATGCTTTTCGTCGCGTTGATGCAACTTTTTATTAGGATAATCATACCGCGCTTTGAAGCGAAAAATCTGCTGGCTTGAACACACTTCAGCCACCATCGCGTCATGATACAGACGCACCGTCATTGACGGAAGGCTCCAGTAACTGATCGCGGGCGCAGTCTGTTCTATTGTCACCAGGGTAGTGTATCGGGTCGATTCCACAATCGTCAGCCGATATTGTGCGTTTGCCACCTGATAGCTTACAGTTTCGCCGGGTGCGTCATTGCGCGGTAACAAACGGCGCAATTGTGAAAAGTTCATCTCGCACAGGCGCATCATTTCAGGAAAGTCAGGTGTGTAACGCTTCATTTATGCCCACTCATTTTTTAACGCTTGATGATGCAGCTGCAGCCATTGCAAAGCGATGACCGACGCTGCGTTGTCGATTTTCCCCTCTTCTACCCACTGGTATGCCTGTTCCCGGCTTACCACATGAACGCGAATATCTTCGTTTTCATCAGCCAGACCGTGAATACCGCTTGCGGTCGTGGCGTCCACTTCGCCCACCATAATTGACGAACGCTCACTGGTGCCCCCCGGGCTTGCCAGGAAACTTAACACCGGTTTGGTCCGTTTGACTATCAGTCCCGCCTCTTCAATCGCTTCGCGACGGGCAACATCTTCCACACTTTCACCCTCTTCAATCATCCCGGCAACCATCTCCAGTAGCCAGGGGGTTTTGCTGGTGTCGTACGCGGCAATCCGAATCTGCTCAATCAGCACAACTTCATCACGTACTGGGTCAAAGGGTAGCAAGACTGCGGCGTGACCGCGCTCAAAAATTTCCCGCCGTACCTCATGACTCATTTGCCCGTTGAATAGACGATGACGAAATCTATAAAGATCTAATGAAAAAAAGCCGCGATAAAGTGTTTCTCGTGCAATAATTTCTACATCGTTTTTGCCAAATGTAACGGGCAGGTTGTCTGGCTTAAGCATTGTTAATGTCCTAGCACTAATAGTGAATTAAATGTGAATTTCAGCGACGTTTGACTGCCGTTTGAGCAGTCATGTGTTAAATTGAGGCACATTAACGCCCTATGGCACGTAACGCCAACCTTTTGCGGTAGCGGCTTCTGCTAGAATCCGCAATAATTTTACAGTTTGATCGCGCTAAATACTGCTTCACCACAAGGAATGCAAATGAAGAAATTGCTCCCCATTCTTATCGGCCTGAGCCTTTCTGGTTTCAGTTCGTTGAGCCAGGCCGAGAACCTGATGCAAGTTTATCAGCAAGCACGCCTTAGTAACCCGGAATTGCGTAAGTCTGCCGCCGATCGTGATGCTGCCTTTGAAAAAATTAATGAAGCGCGCAGTCCATTACTGCCACAGCTAGGTTTAGGTGCAGATTACACCTATAGCAACGGCTACCGCGACGCGAACGGCATCAACTCTAACGCGACCAGTGCGTCCCTGCAGTTAACTCAATCCATTTTTGATATGTCGAAATGGCGTGCGTTAACGCTGCAGGAAAAAGCAGCTGGGATTCAGGACGTCACGTATCAGACCGATCAACAAACCTTGATCCTCAACACCGCGACCGCTTATTTCAACGTGTTGAATGCTATTGACGTTCTTTCCTATACACAGGCGCAAAAAGAAGCGATCTACCGTCAATTAGATCAAACCACCCAACGTTTTAACGTGGGCCTGGTAGCGATCACCGACGTGCAGAACGCCCGCGCACAGTACGATACCGTGCTGGCGAACGAAGTGACCGCACGTAATAACCTTGATAACGCGGTAGAGCAGCTGCGCCAGATCACCGGTAACTACTATCCGGAACTGGCGGCGCTGAATGTCGAAAACTTTAAAACCGACAAACCACAGCCGGTTAACACGCTGCTGAAAGAAGCCGAAAAACGTAACCTGTCGTTGTTACAGGCGCGCTTGAGCCAGGACCTGGCGCGCGAGCAAATTCGCCAGGCGCAGGACGGTCACTTACCGACTCTGGATTTGACGGCCTCTACCGGAATTTCTGACACCTCTTACAGCGGTTCAAAAACCCGTGGTGCGACCGCAGGCCAGTATGACGATAGCAATATGGGCCAGAACAAAGTTGGCCTGAGCTTCTCGCTGCCGATTTATCAGGGCGGAATGGTTAACTCGCAGGTGAAACAGGCCCAGTACAACTTTGTTGGTGCCAGCGAGCAACTGGAAAGCGCGCATCGTAGCGTCGTGCAAACCGTACGTTCCTCCTTCAACAACATTAATGCTTCTATCAGTAGCATTAACGCCTACAAACAAGCCGTAGTTTCCGCTCAAAGCTCATTAGACGCGATGGAAGCGGGTTACTCGGTTGGTACGCGTACCATTGTTGATGTGTTGGATGCGACCACCACGCTGTACAACGCTAAGCAAGAGCTGGCAAATGCGCGTTATAACTACCTGATTAACCAGTTGAATATTAAGTCAGCTCTGGGTACGTTGAACGAGCAGGATCTGCTGGCACTGAACAATGCGCTGAGCAAACCGGTTTCCACTAATCCGGAAAACGTTGCCCCGCAAACGCCGGAACAGAATGCTATTGCTGATGGTTATGCGCCTGATAGCCCGGCACCAGTCGTTCAGCAAACATCCGCACGCACTACCACCAGTAACGGTCATAACCCTTTCCGTAACTGATGACGACGACGGGGCTTCAGCCCCGTCTGAACGTAAGGCAACGTAAAGATACGGGTTATCTGCCGCATTCTTCCCCCTTCTCGCTTCAATTTCGACCAGCCATCCTCTATTCTGATGGGTATTTACCACTGGTCCCGGAAGACAAAAATGAAACGGACAAAATCCATACGCCACGCATCGTTCCGCAAAAACTGGAGCGCACGCCATCTGACACCAGTCGCTCTCGCGGTTGCCACTGTTTTTATGCTGGCGGGCTGTGAAAAGAGTGATGAAACAGTGTCTCTCTATCAAAATGCTGACGACTGTTCAGCTGCAAACCCAGGCAAAAGCGCCGAATGTACCACCGCGTACAACAATGCGCTGAAAGAAGCCGAACGTACTGCGCCGAAATACGCCACCCGTGAAGACTGTGTTGCTGAATTTGGTGAAGGTCAGTGCCAGCAGGCACCAGCCCAGGCTGGCATGGCACCAGAAAACCAGGCGCAGGCCCAGCAATCCAGCGGGAGTTTCTGGATGCCGCTGATGGCCGGTTACATGATGGGACGTCTGATGGGCGGCGGCGCGGGATTTGCACAGCAGCCGCTGTTCTCCTCGAAAAACCCGGCCAGCCCGGCTTACGGTAAATATACCGACGCGACCGGTAAAAACTATGGCGCAGCCCAGCCAGGCCGCACCATGACCGTACCGAAGACGGCAATGGCACCAAAACCGGCGACCACTACTACTGTTACCCGTGGCGGTTTTGGTGAATCTGTTGCCAAACAAAGCACTATGCAGCGTAGCGCAACCGGCACCTCTTCTCGTTCAATGGGTGGCTGATACCGATGGAAAGAGTCAGTATTACCGAGCGCCCGGACTGGCGCGAAAAAGCCCACGAATACGGTTTCAATTTTCACACCATGTACGGCGAGCCGTACTGGTGTGAAGATGCTTACTACAAGTTGACCCTCGCCCAGGTTGAAAAGCTGGAAGAAGTCACCGCCGAACTGCACCAGATGTGCCTGAAAGTGGTGGAAAAAGTGATCGCCAGCGATGAGCTGATGACCAAATTCCGCATTCCAAAACACACCTGGAGTTTTGTGCGCCAGTCATGGCTGACGCACCAGCCATCGCTTTATTCGCGTCTTGATCTGGCGTGGGATGGCACTGGCGAACCTAAACTTCTGGAAAATAACGCCGATACGCCAACGTCACTATACGAGGCGGCGTTCTTTCAGTGGATCTGGCTGGAAGATCAGCTTAACGCCGGTAACTTGCCGGAGGGCAGCGACCAGTTTAACAGTTTGCAAGAAAAGCTGATCGATCGCTTCGTTGAGCTGCGTGAACAGTATGGCTTCCAGTTGCTGCATCTCACCTGCTGTCGCGACACGGTGGAAGATCGCGGAACCATTCAGTATTTGCAGGACTGCGCGACGGAAGCTGAAATCGCTACCGAGTTCCTCTACATCGACGATATCGGGTTAGGTGAAAAAGGTCAGTTCACGGATTTACAGGATCAGGTGATTTCCAACCTGTTCAAGCTGTATCCGTGGGAATTTATGTTGCGTGAGATGTTCTCCACCAAGCTGGAGGATGCAGGCGTACGCTGGCTGGAACCGGCGTGGAAGAGCATTATCTCCAACAAAGCGCTTCTACCGCTACTGTGGGAGATGTTCCCGAATCACCCGAACCTGCTGCCCGCTTATTTTGCGGAAGATGATCATCCGCAAATGGAAAAATATGTGGTTAAACCGATCTTCTCCCGTGAAGGCGCAAACGTGTCGATCATTGAGAACGGCAAAACCATTGCAGCAGCGGAAGGTCCGTATGGCGAAGAAGGGATGATTGTTCAGCAATTCCACCCGTTACCGAAATTCGGCGACAGCTATATGCTGATTGGTAGCTGGCTGGTGAACGATCAACCTGCCGGAATTGGCATTCGTGAAGACCGTGCATTGATCACCCAGGATATGTCTCGGTTTTATCCGCATATTTTTGTTGAGTAATACAGCTTAATATTGCCCCGATAAGCGGGGCAATCTCTTATAATCCACCATTCATAACTCCCATCAATATATAAACACATACATATCCAACCTTTATTTAACATTAATACTCAATTTAATGTTAAATCGTCATATGCAAGCGATATTGTAATTAAAGTAAGTGAATACATCACAACATAACTATTTGATATTATTTAAATACTTTACTTTTATCTCACCAGATTTAAATTTAATAATTAAAAAACAATGTTGCAGGGATCACACTACACAGTATTGAACATTGTGATTGATATATTGCCCCCCTACTATCCATTAAACATAAATATTTGTTTCACCGAATAACAACATATTTAAAAGAAACACAAAAGCATTCTCACTCTTTATTGAATTAATATTTATATTCACGTAACGAATTTATTAGCACCCTCTCAACAGTCGATATTCATCATTATTATATATTTGCGTTATATAAGGAGATATATCCATGTTTGATAAATATAGAAAAACACTCGTAGCCGGAACTGTGGCGATAACCCTGGGTTTGTCAGCATCGGGGGTGATGGCTGCGGGTTTTAAACCAGCGCCGCCTGCCGGGCAACTGGGTGCGGTCATTGTCGATCCCTACGGCAATGCACCACTGACCGCTTTGGTTGACTTAGATAGCCATGTTATTTCTGACGTCAAAGTTACCGTCCATGGGAAGGGCGAAAAAGGCGTAGAAATCAGCTATCCCGTGGGTCAGGAATCACTAAAAACTTACGATGGTGTACCGATTTTTGGTCTTTATCAGAAATTTGCTAACAAAGTGACCGTTGAGTGGAAAGAAAACGGCAAGGTCATGAAAGATGATTATGTGGTGCACACTTCGGCCATCGTCAATAATTACATGGATAACCGCTCTATCTCCGATTTACAACAGACCAAAGTTATTAAAGTCGCACCGGGTTTTGAAGATCGCCTCTATCTGGTTAATACCCACACCTTTACCGCCCAAGGTTCCGATCTCCACTGGCATGGTGAGAAAGATAAAAATGCCGGTATCCTTGATGCGGGTCCGGCAACCGGCGCACTCCCTTTTGATATCGCGCCCTTTACTTTCATCGTCGATACCGAAGGTGAATACCGCTGGTGGCTGGATCAAGACACTTTCTACGATGGTCGTGACCGCGATATCAACAAGCGTGGTTATCTGATGGGTATCCGCGAAACGCCACGCGGCACCTTTACCGCTGTACAAGGTCAGCACTGGTACGAGTTCGACATGATGGGACAGGTGCTCGAAGATCACAAACTACCGCGCGGATTTGCTGACGCCACTCATGAGTCCATTGAGACGCCAAATGGCACGGTACTGTTGCGCGTAGGTAAGAGTAACTATCGTCGCGATGACGGCGTACACGTCACCACCATTCGTGACCATATCCTCGAAGTCGATAAATCTGGTCGCGTTGTCGATGTATGGGATCTGACCAAGATCCTCGATCCGAAACGCGATGCACTGCTCGGCGCGCTGGATGCAGGTGCAGTTTGCGTTAACGTTGACCTTGCCCATGCAGGACAACAGGCAAAACTGGAACCAGATACACCGTTCGGCGACGCGCTGGGTGTAGGGCCAGGCCGCAACTGGGCGCACGTGAACTCTATCGCCTATGACGCAAAAGATGACTCTATCATCCTCTCCTCTCGCCACCAAGGTGTTGTGAAGATTGGTCGTGATAAGCAAGTGAAATGGATCCTTGCGCCCTCTAAAGGTTGGGAAAAACCGCTGGCCAGCAAGCTGCTGAAACCGGTGGACGCTAACGGTAAACCTATTACCTGTAACGAAAATGGCCTGTGCGAAAACTCAGACTTCGATTTTACCTACACCCAGCATACCGCCTGGATTTCCAGTAAAGGAACGCTCACCATTTTTGATAATGGCGATGGGCGTCATCTGGAACAACCTGCCTTACCAACCATGAAATACTCCCGCTTTGTGGAATATAAGATTGATGAGAAGAAAGGCACCGTTCAGCAAGTGTGGGAATACGGTAAAGAACGTGGCTACGATTTCTATAGCCCGATTACCTCCATCATTGAATATCAAGCCGACCGTAACACCATGTTTGGCTTCGGTGGTTCTATTCATTTGTTCGATGTCGGGCAGCCGACCGTAGGTAAGTTGAACGAAATCGATTACAAAACCAAAGAAGTGAAAGTGGAAATCGACGTGCTGTCAGATAAACCCAATCAGACTCACTACCGTGCGCTGTTAGTCCGTCCACAACAGATGTTCAAATAATTAAGAAGGGAATAAAAATGTCGAAATTAGGGATCTCATCACTATTTAAAACCATACTGCTTACCGCAGCTCTGGCGGTTTCATTTACCGCTTCTGCATTTACCGAAGGCACGGATTACATGGTTCTGGAAAAACCAATTCCGAATGCCGACAAAACGCTGATTAAGGTATTTAGCTACGCCTGCCCGTTCTGTTACAAGTACGACAAAGCGGTTACCGGTCCGGTATCGGAAAAAGTGAAAGATATCGTTGCTTTCACGCCGTTCCATCTGGAAACAAAAGGTGAATACGGCAAACAAGCAAGCGAAGTCTTTGCGGTCTTGATCAATAAAGATAAAGCAGCAGGCATTTCCTTATTTGATGCTAACTCTCAGTTTAAGAAAGCCAAGTTTGCCTACTACGCGGCTTATCACGACAAAAAAGAACGCTGGTCTGACGGTAAAGATCCGGCTGCTTTTATCAAAACCGGTCTGGATGCCGCAGGTATGAGTCAGGCGGATTTTGAAGCGGCACTGAAAGAACCAGCAGTTCAAGAAACACTGGAAAAATGGAAAGCCTCTTATGATGTCGCCAAAATCCAGGGGGTTCCAGCCTATGTCGTTAATGGTAAGTACTTGATCTACACCAAGAGCATCAAATCCATCGACGCGATGGCAGACCTTATCCGTGAGTTAGCAAGCAAATAACAGGGAAACAGGCTATGGGTATTAAGGGAATGTGGAAAGATCTTCGCACATCACCAGTTGACACACTGGTCAGATGGCAGGAGCAACGCTTGTTGTGGTTGTTAATGGCCGTTGCGATGGGCGCGTTAATTATCCTGGCGCACTCTTTCTTCCAGATCTATCTCTACATGGCACCCTGTGAGCAATGTGTATACATTCGCTACGCCATGTTTGTGATGGTTATTGGAGGATTGGTTGCAGCGATCAACCCAAAGAACATCATCCTAAAGCTAATTGGCTGCGTGATGGCATTTTACGGCAGCATTTTGGGACTGAAGTTTTCGCTCAAACTGAACGATATCCACCATGCAGTACATAATCCGGATCCCGATTCACTGTTTGGCGTACAGGGTTGCTCTACCGATCCAACTTTTCCCTTTAACCTGCCGCTGGCACAGTGGGCACCAAATTGGTTCAAGCCTACCGGGGATTGTGGCTATGACGCACCAATCGTTCCTGATGGCGTCACACTGAGCAGCACGCAACAGTGGTTTGTGGAAATGTATCAGCAATCTGAAGGCTGGTATCTGCTACCACCATGGCATTTTATGAATATGGCTCAGGCTTGTATGCTGGCTTTTGGTATGTGTCTGGTGCTGCTGGTCATTATGAGTGGCGCATGGGCGCTTAAAATCATCAGAGGCTAACTCAGCAACACCCGAAGCCAGTCATTCTGGCTTCGGGTTCTTTTATTAACCTATCTGCACCGACAGCATACTTAAACTGCCCATTTCTATACCATCGACCGGAATGGTAATTGGCTCCTGCCCATCCCACGCCCCTAAGACATACAACAACGGCAGATAGTGCTCTGGCGTTGGGTTCGATAACGCGCCACCTTCATGGTCGAGATAATTCACCAGAGGATGTTGTTCCACCGGCCCTTGCCACGTCAGATTCGCTTTCACATACTCATTAAACGACGTCGCCCACGGATACGGTGAACTATCACCGTGCCACTTCACTGTACGCAGGTTATGTACCACGTTGCCACTGGCGACCAACATTATCCCTTCATCACGCAGCGCCGCGAGTTTGCGCCCCATTTCGAAATGCCAGGCGGCAGGTTTGCTACTGTCGATACTCAACTGCACCATCGGGATATCGGCGTCAGGGTACATCTTAATCAGCACTCCCCAGGAACCGTGGTCAAAGCCCCAGGCTTCTTTATCCAGCGCCACAGGAACCGGCGCTAACAGCTCAACCAGATGCTGTGCCAGCGCAGGTGAACCCGGAGCAGGATAATGCGTATCGTACAGCGCCTGCGGGAAGCCACCAAAGTCATGAATCGTGGGCGGCATCTCCATCGCGGTCACTCCTGTTCCACGGGTAAACCAATGAGCCGAAACCACCACTATTGCTTGCGGGCGTGGCAATGTCATCCCCAACGTCTGCCAGCTGCGGGTATACAAATTATCTTCCAGCACGTTCATCGGACTACCGTGACCTAAAAACAATGCTGGCATACGTGTTGAAGACATGATGATATCCTTAACTAAAGGTGTCATTTTGATATCCTCACAATACGCTTGTTCGGCGGAGTAAGAACCCGGATAACAATGATGATGATCATCAGTTATTTTGACGATCTGCCTGAAGGTGAAGATTTATAAGGAGTTGTCGATGTCAGTACCTCTCATTCTGACCATACTGGCGGGGGCAGCCACGTTTATTGGCGCGTTTCTCGGCGTTCTCGGGCAAAAACCCTCGAACCGCTTACTGGCGTTTTCGCTAGGATTTGCGGCGGGGATCATGTTGCTCATCTCATTAATGGAAATGCTTCCTGCCGCATTAGCCGCCGAAGGAATGTCGCCTGTGTTGGGTTATGGAATGTTTATCTTCGGTCTGCTTGGCTATTTTGGCCTGGACCGCATGTTGCCACATGCGCATCCGCAGGATTTAATGCAAAAATCGGTGCAGCCGTTGCCAAAATCGATCAAGCGCACAGCCATTCTGCTCACTCTCGGCATCAGTCTGCATAACTTCCCGGAAGGGATTGCCACCTTTGTCACGGCGAGCAGCAACCTGGAGCTGGGATTTGGCATCGCCCTGGCCGTAGCGTTGCACAATATTCCTGAAGGTCTGGCGGTTGCAGGCCCGGTTTACGCTGCAACAGGATCGAAACGTACCGCGATTCTGTGGGCGGGCATTTCCGGGCTGGCAGAAATTCTTGGTGGTGTGCTGGCATGGTTAATCCTCGGTAGCATGATTTCTCCGGTGGTCATGGCGGCAATCATGGCGGCGGTTGCAGGAATTATGGTGGCGCTCTCCGTTGACGAATTAATGCCGCTCGCCAAAGAGATCGACCCCAATAATAACCCCAGCTATGGCGTACTATGTGGAATGTCAGTGATGGGATTCAGTTTAGTGCTGCTACAAACGGCGGGAATTGGTTAAAGACGATAATGACAGATGTTGCCCATTGCTAAAGGCAACATCTGTATCGTTATTAAAGGTATTATTGATGCTTTTCAAACACTTCTTTATCGGAGCGTTTATCTAATTTACTTCGGGCAGCTAACAGCGCATCTCTGTCATGGCGAAAAGCTTTACAGTAACGTTTAAGATGAAGAAAATAGCCACCAGCCAGTAGAACAATTAATACAATCCAGTACCAGGCAATAAACATCCTTTTCACCTTCAAAATTTAACATTACTAAACATTTAGCGTTAAAATTTCACATATCCATCGTTGAATACATTCATATACTCGCATAATTCTGGATCAAGTATATGATTTCGATCATAGTAAGTGTTGTATTATATACCATATCTGGTTAAAAAAAGAACAACCAAGACTATTAATATATATTATCCCCCGATAAAACATTACTAATTAATAATATAAATTAATAAGCATCGCTAGATATATATTATATCTTCACGATTATTAAGCCCCTACTCGTTATAATAAGTATACACTCCCCCCTTTACAACATTAGGCGTAAACCTTTGTCAACAAACGGTTGTTTTTTCGCCGCAATTCATACAAAAAAATTATCACAAATAACGATAAACAACAAATATCTAGATATATACACCTCAATATATAACGGGGAATTATATTTTAAGTTTTACTTAATCAGCATTTAATATAAATAACGAGTCAAATTATCTCTGGTTATGGTAATGTCCATAGCTGAATTAATATTAAATTCAAACCTGTATTTTCCTCATCCATTTATAAAGGATTATAGTCATGTTAAAAAAAACATTGTTATCTATGTTCGCAACCGCATTGTTATCAGGCGTTGCTTTTAACGCTCTTGCTGACGATGCTAATCAGGGTTCAGGTAAAATTACTTTTAAAGGTGAAGTTATCGATGCACCTTGTTCTATTGCTCCTGGTGATGAAGATCAGACAATAAACCTCGGTGAAGTTGCTGATACCGTATTAAAAAGCGGTCAGAAATCACTGCCTGTAGATGTCACCATTCATTTGCAGGATTGTATTTTATCTGACGGCACTAACACTGTTGATAAAGTCAAAATCACCTTTAGTTCTGCCAGTGTTGACGCTACCGACTCCAACCTGCTTAAAAACACTCTGGAAGGTAACATCGGCGGCGCAACTGATGTAGGCGTACGTCTGGTGAAATCAGACAACACCAACGTGACTCTTGGCACTCCAATCACTATCAACTTCCCGACGACTAACTCTTACCAGGAGTTGAACTTTAAAGCCCGTATGGAGTCTCTGGGACGCACCGCGACCCCGGGTAACGTGCAGGCACAGGCTAATTACGTACTCGACTACAAGTAATCGGTAGTCAATACCTACACAACGCCAGGCGGTAAAGCCGATGAAATTTCATCGGCAACTTTGGGCCTTTTTAGAAATGGATTTTTATGAACAATAAAAACACGTTTTCCCGGGATAAGTTATCCCATGCAATTAAAAATGCCCTGTCTGGCGTTGTGTGTTCCCTACTCTTCGTTTTGCCAGTCCACGCCGTAGAATTCAACGTCGATATGATTGACGCAGAAGACCGTGAGAATATCGACATCTCTCGTTTTGAGAAAAAAGGCTATATCCCCCCTGGTAGATACCTCGTTCGTGTGCAAATAAATAAAAATATGTTGCCACAAACGTTAATACTGGAATGGGTAAAAGCCGATAATGAAAGTGGTTCGTTACTCTGCTTAACCAAAGAAAATTTGACTAATTTCGGTCTTAATACGGAATTTATTGAATCATTGCAAAACATAGCTGGCAGCGAATGTCTCGATTTAAGCCAACGTCAGGAGTTAACGACACGACTTGATAAAGCTACGATGATATTATCGCTAAGTGTTCCCCAGGCATGGTTAAAATACCAGGCAACAAACTGGACGCCACCAGAGTTTTGGGATACCGGTATCACCGGGTTTATCCTTGATTACAACGTGTACGCCAGCCAGTATGCCCCACATCACGGAGACAGCACCCAAAACGTCAGCTCCTATGGTACGTTAGGCTTTAACCTCGGCGCATGGCGCTTACGTAGCGATTACCAATATAATCAGAATTTTGCTGATGGACGCTCGGTAAACCGCGACAGCGAATTTGCGCGAACTTATCTGTTTCGCCCTATCCCCTCCTGGTCGTCAAAATTCACTATGGGCCAGTACGACCTGAGCTCCAATCTTTACGATACCTTCCACTTTACTGGCGCATCGCTGGAAAGTGATGAAAGCATGCTGCCGCCAGATTTACAGGGTTATGCGCCACAAATTACCGGCATCGCGCAGACCAACGCGAAAGTAACTGTGGCACAAAATGGTCGTGTACTTTATCAAACCACTGTCGCGCCAGGCCCTTTTACTATTTCTGATTTGGGGCAATCGTTTCAGGGGCAGCTGGATGTCACAGTGGAAGAAGAAGATGGCCGCACCAGCACCTTCCAGGTTGGCTCCGCATCCATTCCCTATTTAACCCGTAAAGGGCAAGTGCGCTATAAAACGTCACTGGGAAAACCGACATCCGTCGGGCATAACGATATCAATAATCCCTTTTTCTGGACGGCGGAAGCCTCCTGGGGCTGGCTGAACAATGTGTCGTTGTATGGTGGTGGCATGTTCACCGCTGATGATTATCAGGCTATCACTACCGGTATTGGCTTTAACCTTAACCAATTCGGTTCGCTTTCTTTTGATGTCACTGGAGCAGACGCGTCTTTACAGCAACAAAATAGCGGCAATCTGCGTGGTTACAGCTATCGCTTCAACTATGCAAAGCATTTCGAATCGACAGGCAGTCAGATTACCTTCGCGGGTTATCGCTTCTCAGATAAAGATTACGTGTCGATGAGTGAGTACCTCAGCTCGCGTAATGGCGATGAGTCAATCGATAATGAAAAAGAGAGTTATGTCATTTCCTTGAACCAGTACTTTGAAACGCTGGAATTAAACTCTTATCTCAACGTTACACGCAATACTTATTGGGACAGCGCCAGCAATACCAACTACTCCGTATCTGTAAGCAAAAACTTTGATATTGGCGATTTCAAAGGTATATCTGCATCGCTGGCAGTAAGTCGAATCCGCTGGGATGACGACGAAGAGAATCAATATTACTTCTCTTTCTCTCTACCTTTACAACAAAACCGCAACATCTCCTACAGTATGCAGCGAACGGGAAGCAGTAATACTTCGCAGATGATTTCCTGGTACGATTCATCAGATCGCAACAATATCTGGAATATTTCAGCGTCGGCAACGGACGACAATATACGTGATGGCGAACCAACACTGCGCGGCAGCTACCAGCACTATTCGCCGTGGGGACGCCTGAACATTAATGGCAGTGTACAGCCGAATCAGTACAATTCTGTTACCGCAGGCTGGTACGGTTCACTTACCGCTACACGTCATGGTGTCGCCCTTCACGATTATAGCTATGGCGATAACGCCCGCATGATGGTCGATACCGATGGCATCTCCGGCATTGAAATCAACTCTAACCGTACCGTTACCAACGGGCTGGGCATCGCCGTGATACCTTCGTTATCGAACTACACCACCTCCATGTTGCGGGTGAACAATAACGATCTGCCAGAAGGTGTCGATGTCGAAAACTCGGTTATTCGTACTACGCTCACCCAGGGTGCCATCGGCTACGCAAAACTGAATGCCACCACCGGATACCAAATCGTCGGCGTTATTCGTCAGGAAAATGGCCGCTTCCCTCCACTAGGTGTGAATGTCACGGATAAAGCGACAGGTAAAGATGTGGGCCTGGTAGCGGAAGATGGCTTCGTTTATCTCAGCGGTATTCAGGAAAACAGTATTCTGCATTTAACCTGGGGTGATAATACCTGTGAAGTCACGCCGCCAAACCAAAGTAACATTAGTGAAAGCGCGATAATTTTACCTTGTAAAACAGTCAAATAATTCAGGATGAATATAATGAAATTACCATTAATCACAACAGGAATGATTTGTTTTCTGGGGATCTGCAACTTTGCCCAGGCGACTGTCTCCCCCGACAGGACACGCATCATTTTTAATGCTTCGAATAAAAGCGCAACGGTTCGCCTGACCAACCAAAGTAAAATCGATCCTTATCTTGCTCAATCGTGGATTGAAGATGCCAGCGGTAAAAAAACGCGTGATTATATTTCAACACTGCCGCCGATGGAACGTATTGAGCCTGATGAACAGGTACAAATTCGCCTGATGGCGCTGGCCTCGTTAAATAACTTACCACAGGACCGAGAAACGCTATTCTACTATAACGTGCGGGAAATTCCGCCGCGTGCCAAAGAACAGAATGTCATGCAAATCGCCATGCAAAGCCGTCTGAAACTGTTCTGGCGACCGAAAGCGATTGAGTTAAAAGAAGGAGAGATGGTTCCTCTGCAAAAAGTGACGATTACCCGCACCGCCGCCGGGCTGACCCTGAATAACCCGACGCCTTATCATATTACCGTCGG
This sequence comes from Escherichia sp. WS1118, assembly GCF_046487695.1. Taxonomy (NCBI): domain Bacteria; kingdom Pseudomonadati; phylum Pseudomonadota; class Gammaproteobacteria; order Enterobacterales; family Enterobacteriaceae; genus Escherichia; species Escherichia sp. WS1118. Next base: position 491,022 of record NZ_JBJQIZ010000001.1, read on the forward strand.
CTATATCGGCACTAATGGCAAGACACTGATGCCTGGTGCGGACAGTATTATGGTGGCACCATTTGCTTCTGCGACTCAACACTTAAACAACCTGCCCTCTACGTTCCAGTTAGGCTTTGTGGCGGACTACGGCGGGCTGGAGATGTTTAAAGTAGTATGTAATTCCGTCCAGTCCCTCTGCCAAAGTACTCCTGCGAAGAAGGGGAAAATATGATTACACTTTTTCGACTACTGGCGATTCTTTGCCTTTTTTTTAACGTTTCAGCTTTTGCTGTTGATTGCTATCAGGATGGGTACAGAGGAACAACCCTCATAAATGGAGATTTACCAACGTTCAAAATTCCAGAGAATGCGCAACCTGGGCAAAAAATTTGGGAGAGCGGAGATATTAATATCACAGTTTATTGTGACAATGCACCAGGATGGTCAAGTAATAACCCATCAGAAAATGTCTATGCCTGGATCAAATTGCCCCAAATAAATAGTGCCGATATGTTGAATAATCCGTATTTAACATTTGGCGTGACTTATAATGGTGTAGATTATGAAGGGACAAATGAAAAAATTGATACTCATGCGTGCCTGGATAAATATGAACAATACTATAATGGGTATTATCATGACCCTGTATGCAATGGCAGCACTCTTCAAAAAAATGTAACATTTAACGCCCATTTTCGCGTCTATGTAAAATTCAAAAGCCGCCCGGCAGGAGATCAGACGGTAAACTTTGGCACAGTCAACGTGCTGCAATTCGACGGTGAAGGCGGGGCGAACATGGCCCCCAACGCGAAAAATTTACGCTATGCGATTACGGGGTTAGATAATATTTCATTCCTTGACTGTAGTGTCGACGTCCGCATTTCCCCGGAAAGTCAGATAGTCAATTTTGGGCAGATCGCTGCGAATTCCATTGCAACTTTCCCACCGAAGGCAGCATTCAGCGTTTCTACCATAAAAGACATTGCGTCTGATTGTACCGAACAGTTTGATGTTGCAACCAGTTTCTTTACTTCAGATACATTATATGACAATACGCATCTGGAAATAGGTAACGGCTTGCTCATGCGAATTACTGATCAAAAAACGCAAGAAGATATTAAATTTAACCAGTTCAAATTATTTAGTACTTATATTCCCGGTCAGAGTGCGGCAATGGCAACCCGCGATTACCAGGCCGAATTAACCCAAAAACCTGGTGAACCACTCGTCTATGGCCCATTTCAGAAAGACCTGATAGTTAAAATCAACTACCACTAAACAGCAAAATGCCGGGAACACCCCGGCATTTTCATATTTAGTATTTCATCTCATTAGCTGGCTTTACGCTCATGTGCCTGACGGTATGCCACCAGGTCTTCAATAGTCACGAGCGCCATATTGTGTTTATTGGCAAACTCAATGCACTCTGGTGCACGCGCCATCGTGCCATCGTCATTAGTCAGCTCACACAGCACACCAGCTGGTTTAAAGCCTGCCAGCGTCATCAGATCGATAGTCGCTTCAGTATGACCGCCACGCGTCAGTACACCACCTGCCTGCGCGCGAAGTGGGAAAACGTGGCCCGGACGATTCAGATCTGACGGTTTTGCGCCATCGGCAATCGCTGCGCGAACGGTCGTAATACGGTCAGCGGCAGAAACACCGGTAGTCACACCTTCAGCTGCTTCAATGGTCACGGTAAAACCGGTGCCATAGGCGCTGGTGTTATTTTCTACCATCATTGGCAGATCGAGTTGTTTACGGCGATCGTCAGTAATGCACAGGCAAACAATACCACTCCCGTGGCGAATGGTCAGCGCCATCTGCTCAACGGTCATGGTTTCTGCCGGGAAGATCATATCGCCTTCGTTTTCACGGTCTTCATCATCAAGCACCATCACACCGCGTCCTTCACGCAGCGCAGCCAGTGCATTTTCAACACGTTCGAAAGGCGTACCAAAAGAGGAAAGTAGCGTCTGATTCATGGTAAAAAAACCTCACTAAAATTATGGTTACCAGAATCAGGGCAGTCTTAGGAGTGGCGGCATATAGCCAAAATAACGTGAGCGGGTCCATGCCCGACAGAATCGTTACTCTCTCCCATCCGGACTCTAACCGTCGGCCCCGGAATTACACCGGATCTGCTGTCCTTTGAGTTCGCACCCAAAGCGCTCGCGGGCTTTCAACTGAGTTGATTTACCGCCGGTGGGGAATTTCGCCCCGCCCTGAGAATAAGCGGATTCACTATAACGCTAATGATTAGCGCCAGCAACGCATAGCTTCACATAATTCTGGTTTATGACTTACCCTTATCGCACTACAATGGCACTCAACACCTATCAGTACAGGGAAACTACAATGATTGACCCGAAAAAAATTGAGCAAATCGCTCGCCAGGTTCACGAATCAATGCCTAAAGGAATCAGGGAGTTCGGGGAAGATGTGGAGAAAAAAATCCGCCAAACCCTACAAGCGCAGCTGACGCGTCTCGATCTGGTAAGCCGCGAAGAATTCGACGTTCAGACGCAAGTCCTGTTACGGACTCGTGAAAAACTGGCGTTACTGGAGCAGCGCATCAGCGAACTGGAAGCGCGCAATAATCCGATAGCAGAACTTCAATCTCCTCCGGCTATCCCGCCAGTTGATAAAGCAGAATAAAGCACCACAAAAACGGGCCAGACGGCCCGTAATATCAGTGTTCTAATTCAAGTTCTCTGGTTTGCATCATCTGTTGGCAATACCAGGCATAACGTGCGCAAAACCAGGTTCTATGTTCTTCATCCATGTTACCAGTAACGGCCAGAATATCGACCGGGCGACCTTCTGCGTGCATTCTGGCAAAACTACGCGCGAGAAAATCGAAATTATTTAAAGAATTAAGACTATGATCCATAAGCACATCCTCCGGTTATTGCATACCTTTTAAGGCCATATGCTTTTTCTGATTTCAGTATTCCCCAATCAGTGTAGTGCCTTTAAACATAACGTGCGTAAATATATTGTCCCCGATCACACTTTTTAGTGAAAAATAAAAAAACCATATTAAAAGACTTTCTCTTCCAGAACCTCTCTAACATGTGTTATTATTAACAAAGACAAATGTAAGCAAGGAAACTATTCCAAAGTAAATATTGCGTCACTAAATGGACATTGGAGTGACATATGATTTTATTCGCCGACTATAACACCCCTTATCTTTTCGCTATTTCCTTTGTACTCTTGATCGGCCTTTTAGAAATTTTTGCACTTATCTGCGGTCACATGCTCTCCGGTGCTCTTGATGCACATCTTGACCATTATGATTCCATAACCACAGGTCATATTAGCCAGGCACTTCATTATCTCAATATTGGAAGATTACCAGCTCTCGTCGTCCTCTGCTTACTCGCTGGTTTTTTTGGTCTTATTGGCATCCTGTTGCAACATGCCTGCGTTACGCTCTGGCAATCACCACTCCCCAACCTGTTCGTGGTTCCTGTCAGTTTACTGTTTACAATTATTGCAGTGCATTATACCGGTAAAGTCGTTGCACCCTGGATTCCACGCGACCATAGTTCAGCTATTACAGAAGAAGAATATGTTGGTAGCATGGCATTAATTACCGGCCATCAAGCCACTTCAGGTAACCCTTGCGAAGGAAAACTCACCGATCAATTTGGCCAAATACATTATTTGCTACTGGAGCCTGAAGAAGGAAAAACTTTCACTAAAGGAGACAAAGTGTTAATTATTTGCCGACTTTCTGCAACGCGATATTTGGCGGAAAATAATCCCTGGCCCCAGATATTGTGATTTATTAATCAAAAGGAAATTTAATAATGGATGATATCGTTAATTCTGTGCCCTCCTGGATGTTTACCGCGATTATCGCCGTATGCATTCTGTTTATTATTGGAATTATTTTCGCCAGGCTCTATCGTCGCGCTTCGGCAGAGCAAGCATTTGTTCGTACTGGTTTAAGTGGGCAAAAAGTGGTGATGAGCGGTGGCGCAATCGTGATGCCGATCTTTCATGAAATAATTCCCATCAATATGAATACCCTGAAGCTGGAAGTCAGCCGTTCTACTATTGATAGCCTGATTACGAAAGATCGTATGCGTGTTGATGTTGTAGTGGCTTTCTTTGTGCGGGTAAAACCTTCAGTAGAAGGGATTGCCACCGCCGCCCAGACGCTGGGGCAACGCACCCTGTCGCCTGAAGACTTACGTATGCTGGTGGAAGATAAATTTGTCGATGCCCTCCGTGCAACAGCGGCACAAATGACCATGCATGAGTTACAGGATACCCGCGAGAACTTCGTGCAGGGAGTACAAAATACCGTAGCTGAAGATCTGTCGAAAAATGGCCTGGAACTGGAAAGCGTTTCACTTACCAACTTTAACCAGACCTCGAAAGAACATTTCAATCCGAACAATGCCTTTGACGCCGAAGGTTTAACCAAACTGACTCAGGAGACGGAGCGCCGTCGTCGCGAACGTAACGAAGTTGAACAGGATGTGGAAGTCGCAGTGCGTGAGAAAAACCGTGATGCACTTTCGCGCAAGTTGGAGATTGAACAACAAGAAGCGTTTATGACGCTTGAGCAGGAGCAGCAGGTTAAAACCCGTACCGCTGAGCAGAATGCGAAAATTGCGGCTTTTGAAGCTGAACGTCGTCGTGAAGCAGAGCAGACGCGAATTCTGGCTGAACGACAGATTCAGGAAACAGAAATCGACCGCGAACAGGCCGTCCGCTCAAGAAAGGTTGAGGCCGAACGTGAAGTTCGCATTAAAGAGATCGAACAGCAGCAGGTCACCGAAATCGCTAACCAGACGAAATCGATCGCTATTGCCGCCAAATCGGAACAACAGTCCCAGGCAGAAGCGCGTGCTAACCTTGCACTCGCAGAAGCAGTAAGCGCCCAACAAAACGTAGAAACCACTCGCCAGACTGCCGAAGCCGATCGTGCTAAACAAGTGGCGTTGATCGCCGCAGCGCAGGATGCAGAAACCAAAGCGGTTGAACTGACCGTGCGGGCGAAAGCAGAAAAAGAAGCCGCAGAGATGCAGGCGGCGGCTATCGTTGAGTTAGCCGAAGCTACACGTAAAAAGGGTCTGGCGGAAGCAGAAGCACAACGTGCGCTGAACGATGCTATCAACGTACTTTCTGATGAACAAACCAGCCTTAAATTCAAACTGGCATTATTGCAGGCGCTGCCTGCGGTAATTGAGAAATCCGTGGAACCAATGAAGTCTATCGACGGCATCAAAATTATTCAGGTCGATGGGCTGAATCGTGGTGGCGCTACGGGTGATGCAAACACGGGTAATGTGGGGGGCGGAAACCTGGCAGAACAAGCGTTATCAGCCGCACTCTCTTACCGCACACAGGCACCGCTGATTGACTCCTTGCTCAATGAAATTGGCGTTTCAGGCGGCTCACTGGCGGCATTGACTTCATCCTTAAGCTCAACAACTCCCGTCGAAGAAAAAGCAGAGTAAGCCCTCTTCTATGAATAATCCCTGGCCCAAAAAGCCGGGGATTTTTTATATCTGCGTTCCGCTAAAAGGTGCAAATGATCAGGCTGTTGCAGCATTTTGCGTGACTGCTCGGGGAAGGTAAAACTGCCTCTGGGAAAGCGTTGCGCGGGGTCCGGCGCTCATCAACAATCGGGGAGTCAGCAAGGGGCTGAAACGGGAAAGCCCCTCCCGAGGAAGGGGCCTTGTATAAGGAAAGGGTTATGATGAAGCTCGTCATCATACTGATTGTGTTGTTACTCGTAAGTTTCGCAGCTTATTAACAGCCAATCAGAGGGGGGAGAAATCCTCCCTCACCCTTGTTCCTTTACTTTAGGTTGAAAAAAAATCAGCGTCAATAGGCCCGCCTGCTACAAAGCGAGATCTGTGAACCGCTTTCCGGTTAGCCTTTTTTATCCTGTTGGATCTTCTTGATGATGTTGGTCGTCGAGCAACCGTCTTCAAAGTTGAGCACCAGCACTTCGCCACCGTTGGCCCAGACTTCTTTACTCCCGGCAATCTCTTCTGGTTTATAGTCGCCGCCTTTCACCAGTAGATCTGGCAAGATCCCGGCGATCAAGCGCTGCGGCGTGTCCTCTTCAAACGACACCACCCAGTCGACCGCTTCCAGTGCGCCCAGCACAATCATACGCTGTTCGAGCGGGTTAACGGGGCGGGAATCCCCTTTCAGCCGTTTGGTGGAGGCATCGCTGTTCACAGCGACAATCAAACGGTCACCCAGTTTACGGGCATTTGCCAGATAAGAGACGTGCCCAGCGTGCAGGATGTCAAAGACACCGTTGGTCATCACCACTTTTTCACCGCGTTTACGCGCTGCCGCTACAGCAAGCTTCAGTTCCTCTTCGGTCATCACACCAAAGCCGGTATCTGCACGTCCACGTACTGCGTTTTCCAGCTCGATCGGCGAAACCGTGGATGTCCCCAGTTTGCCGACCACGACACCAGCCGCCGCATTGGCAAAGAAGCAGGCTTCTTCCAGCGAATTACCCGCTGCCAGCGTTGCCGCCAGGACGCCAATCACCGTGTCGCCCGCACCGGTAACGTCATACACTTCCTGCGCCTGGGTTGGCATATGCAGCGGCGCTTTACCCGGTTGCAGCAGCGACATACCCTGTTCGGAACGGGTCACTAACAGAGCCGAGAGTTCGTAATCGGCAATCAGTTTCATGCCGCGCTCAACAATCTCTTCTTCGGTCTTACATTTACCGACAACAGCTTCAAATTCCGAGAGATTCGGCGTTAACAGCGTAGCGCCGCGGTAGCGCTCAAAATCGGTACCTTTTGGATCAATCAGCACTGGAACACCCGCTTTACGCGCCAGTTGGATCATCTGCTGTACGCTTGCCAGCGCACCTTTGGCGTAGTCAGAAAGCACCAGCGCGCCAATCGAACTCAGTGCCTGATTAATCCGCTCGTGCAGCGGCTGCGGATCAACCCCTTCGAAACCTTCTTCGAAATCCAGACGGATCAGCTGTTGGTTACGAGAAAGTACCCGTAATTTGGTGATAGTCGGATGCGTCGGTACAGAAACAAAGTCGCATTTGACGTTGACGTCGGCCAGAGATTTACTGAGCGCGCGCGCCGCATCGTCAATGCCCGTCAACCCGACCAGGCGTGCATTAGCACCGAGAGAAGCGATATTCATCGCCACGTTAGCCGCGCCGCCCGGACGTTCTTCGATGGTATTCACTTTAACCACGGGCACCGGCGCTTCCGGCGAGATACGGCTGGTGGGACCGTACCAGTAACGATCCAGCATCACATCACCAACCACCATCACTCCTGCACGTTCAAACTCTGGCAGCGTTACTTTCATTCCTGTCTCCTGAGAGATTCAAAATTTGCGCGCGATAATACCATACTTCATTCTTCCACCAGCCACTTCTGCCAGCTTGCCCGCACCAGTTCACGCTCTGCGGTGAAGCAATCCTCCGACACATGGCCCGGCAATTCCTGTAATGCCAGATGATGAAGTTCATCGCGCAGCGTCGTGTAAGCACGGGTCAGCGCCATCGCTTCCTGCTCTTCCATAATGTCGTTTTGCGCCAGTAGTTCCAGAATGCGCACGTTGTCTGACCAGCGCGTTAACTTCGGTTTTTCGTGAGCGTAGCGCAACACCAGATATTGAGTAATAAATTCGATATCGGTAATTCCGCCTTCATCGGCTTTGATATCAAAGCGATCGCGATGTTTATTGCCGAGATGGGCACGCATTTTCTCGCGCATTTCCCGCACTTCTGTTTGCAGGGTTTTGCCTTCGCGCGGCAGCGTCATAATCTCCCGGCGTACTGCGTCAAAGTGCGCGGTGAGCTGCGGATCGCCGTACACTACACGCGCACGCACCAGCGCCTGATGCTCCCACGTCCAGGCCTCGTTTTTCTGATAATCAGCAAATGCTTCTGCGGATGTCACCAGCATTCCCGCCGCCCCGGACGGACGCAGTCGTGCATCCACTTCATACAAAATGCCGGAAGAGGTTCGCGTACTGAACAGATGCATAATGCGTTGCGCCAGACGCAGATAAAACTGTCGCCCGTCGATTTCCCGCTCGCCGTCAGTCATCGCATCCATTGGGCAATCATGGAGGAAGATCAGGTCAAGATCGGAACTGTAGCCTAACTCCCAGCCACCCAGCTTGCCGTAGCCGACCACCGCAAAACCACGCCCTTCGCGTTCGTTCAGGTGATTTGGCTTACCGTAGCGGGCAACCATTTGAACCCACGCCTGCTGAACGACGGCATCAATCATGGCTTCTGCCAGCCAGGTTAAGTGATCGCTCACTTTCATTACCGGTAGCGTACCGGCGATATCCGCTGCCGCAATGCGTAACAGCTGCGCCTGTTTGAACTGACGCAGCGCCTCAAGCTGTTGTTCTTCGTCATCTTCCGGCACGCGCAGCAAATACTGGCGCAGTTCATCACGGTAGGCATCCGTCGCCGTTGGTTGGTAGAGGGTATTTGGATCGAGCAATTCATCCAGCAATAATGGATAACGCGCTAGCTGGCTGGCAATCATCGGCGATGCAGCACACAGAGAAATCAAATGCTTAAGCGCCGCAGGGAATTCACTAAGCAGCTCAAGATAAGTGGTGCGAGTAACAATCCCCACCAGCAAGGCGGTAATGCGCGACAGCGTGACAGCAGCGTCTTCACGCGCACAGACATCACTTAGCAGATGTGGCATCAGATGGTCGAGCACCTGACGTCCTCGCGGCCCGATAGTGCGCTTATCCAGCTCTTTGCGAAAATCAGCAATCAGCATTAGCACCTGTTTGCGATCATCCTCGCTAAGATGCGCCAGCACTGGCGTGGTGTCATCTTCCTGCAACGCATCCTGCCACAGCTCACGCCACTGTTCCGACAGCGACTCTTCCTGAGTTTCACTTTCGTCGTCGCCAATCAATTCATTAAACACCCGGCGCACATTGGCCATATGTGCGGTCAGCACCCCGGTCAATTGCGGCCAGTCAGCAAAGTCCATCGCCCACGCCAGCCGCGCACGGTTAAGCTCATCAGAAGGAAGCGTCTGGGTTTGTTCGTCGTTAATGCTTTGCAGCAGGTTTTCCAGACGCCGCAGGAACAGATACGCCACTCGCAATTGTTCAGCATCGTTTTCAGAAAGCAGATGCAGCGCGGCAATGGCGCTGAGCGTTGGCAGTAAAGCGCGCGATTGCAGCGACGGTTCGCGCCCGCCGCGAATGAGCTGGAACACCTGGACGATAAATTCAATTTCGCGAATGCCGCCTGCGCCAAGTTTGATGTTGTCGGTCAAACCGCGTCGACGCACTTCACGGGCAATCATTCCTTTCATGTTGCGCAGCGACTGAATCACGCTGAAATCGATGTAACGACGGAAAACAAACGGACGCAGCATCGTACGCAACTCGTTAGCATAGACGCCGTCGCTATCCCCCATAATCCGCGCCTTGACCATCGCGTAACGCTCCCAGTCGCGCCCCTGCTCCTGGTAATAATCTTCCAGCGCCGCAAAACTCAGCACCAGCGGGCCACTTTCACCAAACGGACGCAGCCGCATATCCACGCGATAGACGAAGCCATCCTGCGTTGGTTGATCCAGCACTTTAATCAGCCGCTGCCCCATGCGGGTAAAAAACTGCGCGTTATCCAGTTCCCGGCGTCCACCCTGGGTACAACCATGTTCCGGCCAGGCAAAAATCAGATCGATATCAGAGGAGAAATTCAGTTCCCCGCCGCCCAGCTTACCCATGCCTAAAATCAGCAGCGGTTGCGCTTCGCCCTGCGCATTGCACGGCGTTCCCCATTCGCGGCAGCAGGCGTCATACAGCCAGTCACGCGCCGCAACAATCAGCGTCTCCGCCAGATGGCTGAGCTGCTGCAATATGCTCTCTTCAGTAACCAGTGCCAGCGTTTGCGCCCAGGCGATGCGCACCATAATGCGCCGCCGGAATAGCCGCAGCTCGCGCATTAACCCAGCCTCGTCACTCACATTACTGAGCGCCTCCTGCAACCATGCAGCGTAATGCTGCCATTCGTCGGCCTGCGGCGGTTGGCTTTCCAGTTCCGTCAGCCACTCTGGATGCGCAATCACGCTGTCCTGCACAAAATCACTGAAAGTAAGTACTGACTTCGCCTGTGCGCTAAGTGATTCCTCGGCTAAAGGCTCTGGCAGCCGCTCAACAACGGTCTGCCAGTACTGCTGTAACGGTGAAGAGAGCGGCTTCATAAGCGATTTTATCCTTGCCTGATTAACGTTTTCCGCTGTGCAACCAGAACGGTTCCTGATTGTTTGCCTCATTACGGAAATGTTCAATTTCAATGCGTTGCCCGGTCAGAATAGCGTGACGCAGCCCCAGCCAATTCTCCAGCCAGGCTTGCGCGACGACAGGATCATAGTAACCCGCCAGCAACAGTATTGAGTCAATATCACGCGTCAGGCGTGGCAACTGGTCACGGTAGCGATCGCCTAACGGCTGGCAGAAAACGCTTTTCAGTTCAGCGGTATGGCGGGAAAGATGGATATCGGCAAAGCGTTTGAAGGAGTCGCTGATTTTGCCCTGCGCTTTGGCATCTAAAAACGGCTGCCAGGCTTTGCTTACCAGCCATTCGGTCAACGCCAGCTTCGCCATTGCCGTTTCGGTAGAGTAGACCGCCGTTACGGCAGAAACCGCAGAAGCAATGGTCGCCTCGCATTGAGTCAGCAGATCACGTAAGTGAGTGCTCGCTTTACGCGGCACGATACCGCCGAACAGCATCAGTGTATGACGGACCAGGCCAATGGCTGCCAGCACCTGCTCTTTCGCCGCATCGTTGCCGCGTACCCACAGTTCTTCATGATACTGCCATTGCGCTAACGCCAGCTCGAACGCCGCTTCCAGCCCCTGTTCCACATCAGCTTTTGCCGCAACATGCAAAATGGTGGTCGGTTTGATTTCACGCGCCGGATTGCCCTGCGCCAGATGATAGCCACGCGCTGCTTTGCTCAGGCTGCCCTGGCGTAATCCGGTTTGCGATACCAGTTGGTTCGCCAGTTTCAGCACCGCACGCATGTCGCCGCTAAGCAGTTCCAGTTCCAGCTCACAGATAGGTTCAGCAAATTCACCCGCTTTCACCTCACCCTGATCGAGAGCGATTTCAATTCGGCTGCCATCGACCTCTACTAGCCATTTTTCGCGATAAAAATCGGTGCTAAACAGCGGCTGCACGCGGGAAGCGAGATCGGCAGGCAATTCGCCGTTCGGCCAGACTACCGTCGGTAACTGCGCCAGGTCGAGCGTCGGTTCGCTCAACGCCACGTTATATTCCGGGCGCTGGTGTAAGCCGCCTGTCACTCTTCCTGCAACTTTCATGGTCATCTCATAGCGACCGTTTTCGCCACGAATACGCAAGCCCATGTCGTGCCCACGCAGCCAGTTATCCGGCGTTTCGTAGTAAATATTCAGCAACTGCACGGGATCATGGTGCTCGCCGCCCAGCGTATTGAGATGGTCACGCAACGCCTCAACGGCACTGTGATTAACAATAAACTTTAATTCGATTTCCTGAGCCATAGCCTTTACTTATCGGTTATGTCACATAAGTGACGATGAACGGCGAACTTAATGCGATCTTTTTTGTCAGTAGATAGTATTTTGCGCCAAATTGCCATGCAACGGGCAATTTGACGGGCGTAAAAGTTTGAAGCAGTGGCAAGACCTGACACAGAGGATTCCGATTGATGTCGAATGCTTTGCGTAGCGACACTGATGCCACTACTATCGTTCCACTTTCCATGACAATAACGACAGCCTGATGCCAAAATTACGCCTGATCGGATTAACTTTACTCGCACTTAGCGCGACTGCCGTCTCACACGCTGAAGAAACGCGCTATGTTTCTGACGAACTGAATACCTGGGTCCGTAGCGGTCCGGGAGATCATTATCGCCTCGTGGGCACGGTTAACGCCGGCGAGGAAGTGACCTTATTACAAACTGACGCCAACACCAATTATGCCCAGGTGAAAGACAGCTCTGGCCGTACTGCCTGGATCCCGTTGAAACAACTTAGCACGGAGCCAAGCCTGCGTTCCCGTGTGCCAGATCTGGAAAATCAGGTCAAAACGCTGACCGATAAACTCACCAATATCGATAACACCTGGAATCAGCGCACCGCAGAAATGCAGCAAAAAGTGGCGCAGAGTGACAGCGTGATCAACGGGTTAAAAGAAGAAAATCAGAAACTGAAAAACGAGCTGATTGTCGCGCAGAAAAAGGTCGATGCCGCCAGCGTACAGCTGGATGACAAACAGCGCACCATCATCATGCAGTGGTTTATGTATGGCGGTGGCGTGCTGGGGCTTGGCTTGCTGCTCGGTCTGGTACTGCCGCACCTGATCCCAAGCCGCAAACGCAAAGATCGCTGGATGAACTAAATCGCCTTCTTCGTTGCACTGTCTTATTATTAGGAATTGTGTATTTGACGAAGGGATGATGGCGTGAAGATTTATCTGGTCGGTGGTGCTGTTCGGGATGCATTGTTAGGGCTACCGGTCAAAGACAGAGATTGGGTGGTGGTCGGCAGTACGCCACAGGAGATGCTCGACGCGGGCTACCAGCAGGTAGGCCGCGATTTTCCTGTGTTTCTGCATCCGCAAACGCATGAAGAGTATGCACTGGCACGTACCGAACGGAAATCTGGTTCCGGTTACACCGGTTTTACCTGCTATGCCGCACCGGATGTCACGCTGGAAGATGATCTTAAGCGTCGCGATCTGACCATTAATGCGCTGGCCCAGGACGATAACGGCGAGATTATCGACCCGTACAACGGTCTGGGCGATCTGCAAAATCGTCTGTTGCGCCATGTTTCCCCCGCTTTTGGCGAAGATCCGTTACGCGTGTTGCGCGTAGCGCGTTTTGCTGCGCGTTATGCCCACCTCAGTTTCCGTATTGCCGATGAAACTCTGGCGCTGATGCGCGAGATGACCCATGCGGGTGAACTGGAACACCTGACGCCTGAACGGGTATGGAAAGAGACGGAAAGCGCCCTCACCACCCGCAATCCCCAGGTGTTCTTCCAGGTACTGCGCGATTGCGGCGCACTGCGCGTTTTATTCCCGGAAATTGACGCCCTGTTTGGCGTTCCGGCCCCTGCCAGGTGGCACCCGGAAATCGACACGGGTATTCATACCTTAATGACGCTCTCAATGGCGGCGATGCTGAGTCCGCAGGTCGATGTCCGTTTCGCAACGTTATGCCACGATCTCGGTAAAGGACTGACGCCGCCAGAACTTTGGCCACGTCATCATGGTCATGGCCCGGCGGGTGTGAAGTTAGTGGAACAATTGTGCCAGCGTCTGCGCGTGCCTAATGAAATTCGTGACTTAGCCAAACTGGTGGCTGAGTTTCACGATCTCATCCACACCTTTCCAATGCTGAACCCGAAAACCATTGTTAAATTGTTTGATTCCATTGACGCCTGGCGTAAACCGCAGCGTGTCGAGCAACTGGCGCTGACCAGCGAGGCTGACGTGCGCGGCAGAACCGGTTTTGAATTGGCGGACTACCCGCAAGGCCGCTGGTTGCGCGAAGCCTGGGAAGTGGCACAGTCAGTACCAACAAAAGCCGTCGTTGAAGCGGGATTTAAAGGTGTGGAGATTCGCGAAGAGCTGACCCGCCGCCGAATTGCAGCGGTAGCCAACTGGAAGGAACAACGCTGCCCAAAGTCTGAGTAATTGTTGGATATTTTGCCGGATGCGGCGTAAACGCCTTATCCGGCTACATATCAACGACGGTTGTAGGCCTGATAAGACGCGCAAGCGTCGCATCAGGCGTTGATTGTCGGATGCGGCGTGAACGCCTTATCCGGCCTACGCAATCGAGGACAATTCCAGGCATCCGACACTATTCTTCACATCAAAAGAACACGACGTACACCGCAGCCGCCACAATAAAGCGATAAATGGCGAACGGGATAAACGAAATGCGCTTAATCAATTGCAGGAAGGTTTTAATCGCTATCAGCGCCACCACAAAAGCGGTGATAAACCCAACAGCAAACATCGGGATATCGCCGGTGGTCAGGAAGCCCCAGCTTTTGTAGAGATCAAGCGCCGTTGCGCCCATCATCATCGGCACCGCCAGCAGGAACGAGAACTCAGAAGCCGCGTAACGGCTCACGCCCATCAGCATCCCACCTGAAATGGTCGCCCCGGAGCGAGAGAAACCCGGCCACAGCGCCAGACACTGGAAACAGCCAATCATAAACGCCTGACGATAGGTCATATCATCAAGACCCGGCGCACGCGGCTCTTTCGGCTTCAGGCATTCGGCGGCAATCAGCAACAGACCGCCAACGACCAGTGCATACATGACATTTATCGGGTTAAACAATGATTTAATCGTGTCGTGGAACAACAGCCCCAGTACCACCGCCGGAATCATCCCCAGCAAAATGTGGATCAGCGTTAAACGACCTTTGCTTTCTCCTTCGTGCTGCAACGGGCGACCAAAGTGGATGCCAATCAGGCCAAACAGACGCCGCCAGAACATCACTACTACCGCCAGAATTGATCCTAACTGGATCACGACTTCAAAGGTTTTCGCCGTGTCGCCCTCAAACCCTAACAAGTGACCGACAATAATCATATGGCCCGTGCTGGATACCGGCAGAAATTCTGTCAATCCTTCGACCACACCCAATATTGCCGCTATCAGCAGCGAGTGCATATCGCTCATCAATAAACCCCTAAATTATAAAAATGTAACGCTTGTCCGAACTACTGCAGTATGACCAGGTTATAACCGTTTGGTTTAACAGCTGTAAAATTAATTATTTTCTTTCAGATTATTGCCACGCTCAATGATGACACCAACATTCGCCGCCCGCGCCACTGCGCCTGGTTTGCTGAGTTTGATACGCACCCACGGCGAGTTGAAGCGTGCTAACAGCAGCTCCGCCACCTCTTCAGCCACGCGTTCCACCAGCGCAAAACGCGCTCCCTCGACGTGGCTGACCACCGTTTCTGCAATGTCAGCGTAACTGAGGCAATCCGCCACATCATCACTTTTCGCCGCTTTACGGTTATCCCACGCCATTTCGATATCGAACACTAACTTCTGTTCGATGGTCTGTTCCCAGTCGTAAACACCAATAGTGGTGATTACCGAAAGTTGCTCTATAAATACAATATCCATCACGTCCTGCCTGCTTTTTGGCTAACCGGATACCACTTCCGGCGAAATGTGCGTATTATCCACAGATTCATCGTTGAACACGAATTTTCAAAACGGAACAGCTTATGAGTGCAATCGCGCCTGGAATGATCCTCATCGCGTACCTCTGCGGCTCCATTTCCAGTGCCATTCTGGTTTGCCGCTTGTGTGGGTTGCCCGATCCGCGAACCAGCGGCTCCGGCAATCCAGGCGCAACCAATGTGTTACGTATCGGTGGCAAGGGAGCAGCCGTAGCAGTACTGATTTTCGACGTTCTGAAAGGAATGTTGCCCGTCTGGGGCGCGTATGAATTAGGTGTCAGCCCCTTCTGGCTAGGCTTAATTGCCATCGCCGCCTGTCTTGGACACATCTGGCCCGTTTTCTTCGGTTTTAAAGGAGGAAAAGGCGTTGCTACCGCTTTTGGTGCCATCGCACCAATTGGCTGGGATCTCACTGGAGTAATGGCGGGAACCTGGTTACTGACCGTGCTATTGAGTGGTTACTCGTCGCTGGGAGCGATTGTCAGTGCACTGATTGCTCCGTTTTATGTCTGGTGGTTTAAGCCACAATTCACCTTCCCGGTTTCGATGCTCTCTTGCCTGATCCTGCTGCGTCATCATGACAACATCCAGCGTCTGTGGCGTCGTCAGGAGACAAAAATCTGGACGAAATTCAAAAGAAAGCGCGAAAAGGATCCCGAGTGATTTCTGGTGGATCTACATGACCTGATAGCCTTCGTCGGGCTTGCCCAGCCGTTGCTGGCACCATGCCGCCAGAAATTCCACACAGACACGTAATTTCATGCTGCGATAGAGCGGCTCCCGGTAAACAGCCCAGATATTGGCGCTTTGTGCATACTCCGGCAATACTCGCACCAGTTTGCCACTCTCCAGAAACGGCAACACATCCCACTCGGAACGCAGCATAATCCCTTTGCCCTCCAGCGCCCATTGCAGCACAATCTCGCCGCTATTGGAGGAAAGATGTCCGCTTACCTTCACCGATTTTTTCTCCTGACCGTTCCCCAACTCCCATATTCCGTGGGTCATATCGCGCTCTTTGGTCACCAGGCAGTCATGACGACTTAATTCCTGTAAGGATTGTGGCTGCGGATATTTTTGCAGATACTCAGGTGCTGCGCATAATATTCTTTTATTTTTTGTCAAAAGATGCGCAATATAATAATCAGGAATTGCGTCATTAATACGAATATCCAGATCAATATTATCTTGCACTAAATCAATTTGTCGATCGAACAATTCAAAATGCACCTGTAACTCAGGATAATTGCGCATCAGTTCGGTAATAGCTGGCGCAATATGACTGCGCCCAAAACCAAAACTGCAACCAATGCGGATCATCCCCTCCGGGCGCGTTTTGATTTGCGTGACGTCATCGACCAGTCGCTGATATTGGGTGAGGATTTCCAGCGCATGTTCGTAACAACGCTGGCCACTTTCAGTCAGCGCCACGCCGCGAGCGGAGCGGTTCAGCAGAGTTGTTGCCAGCGTATTTTCAAGGATTTGGATCCGCTTGGTGACAAATGCAGGCGTTTGCCCAAGCGTCGCCGCTGCAGCACTAAAACTCCCGCTATGGACGATTTCCACCAGTACCTGCAAGTCTTTGGCTAAAGGCCAGCTATTTAGCATTGTTAAATATCCGCAGTTTTGATAAACGCAGTGTATTTCGCAAAACATTACCATTCCCTGCTCTGGCGCAATATTCGTTCTTATTTTCGCGTTGATTCACGAACTGTTAATTACATATTCACGGTGGCAAAAAATATAAAACCACATTTTTAGTGGTAGTTTGTGGCGGTGAATTTTTCCAGACAAATACATAAACTGGAGTTGCCATGATGAGCGAAAGTAATAAGCAACAGGCAGTGAATAAGTTGACGGAGATTGTCGCTAACTTTACCGCCATGATTTCTACCCGAATGCCTGATGACGTGGTGGATAAACTAAAACAGCTAAAGGATGCCGAAACATCGTCGATGGGAAAAATCATCTACCACACGATGTTCGATAACATGCAAAAAGCGATCGACCTGAATCGTCCTGCCTGTCAGGACACCGGCGAAATCATGTTTTTTGTTAAGGTCGGTTCCCGTTTCCCACTGCTTGGCGAGCTGCAAAGCATACTCAAACAAGCCGTGGAAGAGGCAACCGTCAAAGCGCCACTGCGTCACAATGCGGTAGAAATTTTTGACGAAGTAAACACCGGCAAGAATACCGGCAGCGGCGTACCGTGGGTCACCTGGGATATCGTCCCCGACGGTGACGATGCGGAAATCGAAGTTTACATGGCAGGCGGCGGCTGCACGCTACCTGGCCGATCGAAAGTGTTAATGCCGTCAGAAGGCTACGAAGGCGTAGTGAAATTCGTCTTCGAAAATATCTCCACCCTCGCCGTAAACGCCTGTCCGCCGGTACTGGTGGGCGTTGGCATCGCTACCTCGGTGGAAACCGCCGCAGTGCTCTCGCGTAAAGCCATTTTGCGCCCGATTGGCAGCCGCCATCCCAATCCAAAAGCGGCAGAGCTGGAAGTACGCCTGGAAGAAGGACTCAACCGTCTGGGGATTGGTCCACAAGGGCTGACTGGCAACAGTTCAGTGATGGGCGTACATATCGAATCTGCCGCTCGCCATCCGTCAACCATCGGCGTTGCTGTTTCTACCGGCTGCTGGGCGCATCGTCGCGGCACACTGCGAGTTCATGCCGATCTCACCTTTGAAAATCTGTCTCATACCCGGAGCGCGTTATGAAAAAGATCCTGACAACCCCGATCAAAGCTGAAGATCTGCAAGATATTCGCGTCGGCGATGTGATCTACCTGACCGGTACGCTGGTGACCTGCCGTGACGTTTGTCACCGCCGATTGATCGAACTGAAACGTCCGATCCCTTACGATCTCAACGGCAAAGCGATTTTCCACGCTGGCCCCATCGTGCGCAAAAACGGCGACAAATGGGAGATGGTGTCCGTCGGCCCGACAACCAGTATGCGTATGGAAAGTTTTGAACGTGAATTTATCGAGCAGACCGGCGTGAAACTGGTGGTCGGCAAAGGCGGAATGGGGCCGCTGACCGAAGAAGGCTGCCAGAAATTCAAGGCGCTGCATGTGATTTTCCCGGCTGGCTGTGCGGTACTGGCGGCAACTCAAGTGGAAGAGATTGAAGAGGTACACTGGACAGAACTCGGGATGCCTGAGTCGCTGTGGGTCTGCCGGGTCAAAGAGTTTGGCCCGCTGATTGTCTCTATAGATACCCACGGCAACAACCTGATAGCCGAAAACAAAAAGCTGTTCGCCGAACGCCGCGATCCCATCGTGGAAGAGATCTGCGAGCACGTCCACTACATCAAATAACCCTCACGGAGAGGCTCGCCCCTCTCCTTTTTCGCAGGCATAACACGATGAAACCTTCCACTGAATGGTGGCGATACCTTGCGCCGCTGGCGGTCATCGCCATTATTGCTCTACTTCCGCTTCCCGCAGGGCTGGAGAGTCATACCTGGCTCTACTTTGCCGTTTTTACTGGCGTGATCGTTGGACTGATCCTCGAACCCGTGCCGGGTGCCGTGGTGGCGATGGTGGGTATATCCATCATCGCCATTCTTTCGCCGTGGCTGCTGTTTAGCCCGGAGCAGCTCGCCCAGCCAGGTTTTAAGTTCACCGCCAAATCCCTCTCCTGGGCGGTTTCTGGTTTTTCTAATTCAGTTATCTGGCTTATTTTCGCCGCCTTTATGTTTGGTACGGGCTATGAAAAAACCGGGCTTGGACGTCGCATCGCGCTGATTCTGGTGAAAAAAATGGGGCATCGCACGCTGTTTCTCGGCTATGCAGTGATGTTCTCCGAGCTGATACTCGCGCCTGTAACACCGTCCAACTCGGCGCGTGGTGCGGGGATTATCTATCCCATCATCCGTAACCTGCCACCGCTCTATCAATCACAACCAAACGACAGCAGTTCGCGCAGCATTGGCTCGTACATCATGTGGATGGGGATTGTTGCCGACTGCGTGACCAGCGCCATTTTCCTGACGGCGATGGCTCCAAATTTGCTGTTAATTGGACTGATGAAAAGCGCATCTCACGCCACGCTGAGCTGGGGCGACTGGTTCCTCGGGATGTTGCCGCTCAGTATTTTACTGGTTCTGCTGGTTCCCTGGCTGGCTTACGTGCTGTACCCGCCGATACTGAAGTCTGGCGATCAGGTGCCGCGCTGGGCAGAGACGGAACTGCAGGCAATGGGCCCGCTCTGTTCGCGTGAAAAACGGATGCTGGGGCTGATGGTAGGCGCACTGGTGCTGTGGATTTTTGGCGGTGATTATATCGATGCCGCGATGGTCGGTTACAGCGTGGTGGCGCTGATGCTGCTTCTGCGCATTATCAGTTGGGACGACATTGTCAGTAATAAAGCGGCGTGGAACGTTTTCTTCTGGCTGGCCTCGCTTATCACCCTCGCTACCGGACTCAACAACACCGGTTTTATTAGCTGGTTTGGCAAACTGTTAGCAGGCAGCTTAAGCGGTTATTCGCCAACGATAGTGATGGTGGCGTTGATTGTGGTCTTTTATCTGCTGCGCTACTTTTTTGCCAGCGCCACAGCGTATACCTCCGCTCTCGCACCGATGATGATTGCCGCCGCGCTGGCGATGCCGGAAATCCCGCTGCCGGTGTTCTGCCTGATGGTTGGTGCGGCAATTGGTCTGGGGAGCATTCTTACACCATACGCCACCGGACCCAGTCCGATTTACTACGGCAGTGGTTATCTGCCAACGGCGGATTACTGGCGACTGGGGGCGATTTTTGGGCTGATATTCCTCGTATTGCTGGTGATTACCGGCTTACTGTGGATGCCCGTGGTGTTGCTTTAAGTGAGGACGGTGCCGGAAGTTGCTCTCCGGCACCTAATAGTTTTACGCAGCCGGTAACTCCGCCAGCGGCCAGCGCGGACGCACACTCACGCCGAGATCCGCCGTCGCGCCTGCTTTAAACCGCACCATTCCGGCATAGGCGATCATCGCACCGTTATCAGTGCAAAATTCCGGACGCGCGTAGAACACTTCGCCACGACGCTTTTTCATCATTTCCGCCAGTTTCGCCCGCAGTGTGCGGTTAGCACTCACGCCGCCCGCCATTACCAGACGCTTGAAGCCCGTCTGATCCAGTGCTCGCTTACACTTAATCATCAACGTATCGACCACTGCATCTTCAAAGGCGCGGGCGATATCGGCACGCGTCTGATCGTCAGTGCCGTTGTCACGTATGGTATTTGCCGCGAAGGTTTTCAGACCAGAAAAGCTGAAATCCAGCCCCGGACGGTCGGTCATCGGGCGCGGGAAGACAAAGCGCCCGGCAGTACCCTGAGCCGCCATTTTCGACAGTAATGGCCCGCCAGGATAATCCAGCCCCAGCAGCTTCGCGGTTTTATCAAACGCTTCACCAGCCGCATCATCGATAGACTCTCCGAGCAGCTCGTACTGACCAATGCCAGTCACGCTGATTAACTGCGTATGACCGCCGGAAACCAGCAGCGCGACAAACGGAAATTCCGGTGGGTTATCTTCCAGCATCGGCGCTAACAGATGTCCTTCCATATGATGTACCGGGATTGCCGGAACGTCCCAGGCAAACGCCAGAGAACGCCCCACGGTCGCGCCAACCAGCAGTGCGCCGACTAATCCTGGGCCTGCGGTATAGGCCACAGCATCAATGTCTTTTGCCGTTAAACCAGACTCCTTTAGCGCCTCCTGGATCAACGGTACGGTTTTACGCACGTGATCGCGGGAGGCCAGTTCAGGCACGACACCGCCGTAGTCAGCGTGCAATTTCACCTGACTATACAATTGGTTGGCTAACAAACCTTTTTCATCGTCGTAAATGGCGATGCCGGTTTCATCGCAGGAAGTTTCAATACCCAGTACACGCATGACTTGTTTTACCTCGCTTTATTACCGCGCAGTGTAGGACCAATGCGGGTTGATGTAAAACTTTGTTCGCCCCTGGAGAAAGCCTCGTGTATACTCCTCACCCTTATAAAAGTCCCTTTCAAAAAAGGCCGCGGTGCTTTACAAAGCAGCAGCAATTGCAGTAAAATTCCGCACCATTTTGAAATAAGCTGGCGTTGATGCCAGCGGCAAACCGAATTAATCAAAGGTGAGAGGCACATGCCGGTAATTAAAGTACGTGAAAACGAGCCGTTCGACGTAGCTCTGCGTCGCTTCAAGCGTTCCTGCGAAAAAGCAGGTGTTCTGGCGGAAGTTCGTCGTCGTGAGTTCTATGAAAAACCGACTACCGAACGTAAGCGCGCTAAAGCTTCTGCAGTGAAACGTCACGCGAAGAAACTGGCTCGCGAAAACGCACGCCGCACTCGTCTGTACTAATTCCCCGAGAGCGTTGCTCTCCGATCAGACCGAGTTGTAGTTGTAAGGCCGTGCTTCCGAAAGGAATGCGCGGCTTATTTTCGTTTATGAATTGCTAAAAATCGGGGCCTATGGCTGGACGAATCCCACGCGTATTCATTAATGATCTGCTGGCACGCACTGACATCGTCGATCTGATCGATGCCCGTGTGAAGCTGAAAAAGCAGGGCAAGAATTTCCACGCGTGTTGTCCATTCCACAACGAGAAAACCCCGTCATTCACCGTTAACGGTGAGAAACAGTTTTACCACTGCTTTGGATGTGGCGCGCACGGCAACGCGATCGACTTCCTGATGAACTACGACAAGCTCGAGTTCGTAGAAACGGTCGAAGAGCTGGCAGCAATGCACAATCTTGAAGTGCCATTTGAAGCAGGCAGCGGCCCCAGCCAGATCGAGCGCCATCAGAGGCAAACGCTTTATCAGTTGATGGACGGTCTGAATACGTTTTACCAACAATCTTTACAACAACCTGTTGCCATGTCTGCGCGCCAGTATCTGGAAAAACGCGGATTAAGCCACGAGGTTATCGCTCGCTTTGCGATTGGTTTTGCGCCCCCCGGCTGGGACAACGTCCTGAAGCGGTTTGGCGGCAATCCAGAAAATCGCCAGTCATTGATTGATGCGGGCATGTTGGTCACTAACGATCAGGGGCGCAGTTACGATCGTTTCCGCGAGCGGGTGATGTTCCCCATTCGCGATAAACGCGGTCGGGTGATTGGTTTTGGCGGGCGCGTGCTGGGCAACGATACTCCCAAATACCTGAACTCGCCGGAAACGGACATTTTCCATAAAGGCCGCCAGCTTTACGGTCTTTATGAAGCGCAGCAGGATAACGCTGAACCCAATCGTCTGCTTGTGGTCGAAGGCTATATGGACGTGGTGGCGCTGGCGCAATACGGCATTAATTACGCCGTTGCGTCGTTAGGTACGTCAACCACCGCCGATCACATACAACTGTTGTTCCGCGCGACCAACAATGTCATTTGCTGTTATGACGGCGACCGTGCAGGCCGCGATGCCGCCTGGCGAGCGCTGGAAACGGCGCTGCCTTACATGACAGACGGTCGTCAGCTACGCTTTATGTTTTTGCCTGATGGCGAAGATCCTGACACGCTGGTACGAAAAGAAGGTAAAGAAGCGTTTGAAGCGCGGATGGAGCAGGCGATGCCACTCTCCGCATTTCTGTTTAACAGTCTGATGCCGCAAGTTGATCTGAGTACCCCTGACGGGCGCGCACGTTTGAGTACGCTGGCACTGCCACTGATATCGCAAGTGCCGGGCGAAACGCTGCGAATATATCTACGTCAGGAATTAGGCAACAAATTAGGCATACTTGATGACAGCCAGCTTGAACGATTAATGCCAAAAGCGGCAGAGAGCGGCGTTTCTCGCCCTGTTCCGCAGCTAAAACGCACGACCATGCGTATACTTATAGGGTTGCTGGTGCAAAATCCAGAATTAGCGACGTTGGTCCCGCCGCTTGAGAATCTGGATGAAAATAAGCTCCCTGGGCTTGGCTTATTCAGAGAACTGGTCAACACTTGTCTCTCCCAGCCAGGTCTGACCACCGGGCAACTTTTAGAGCACTATCGTGGTACAAATAATGCTGCCACCCTTGAAAAACTGTCGATGTGGGACGATATAGCAGATAAGAATATTGCTGAGCAAACCTTCACCGACTCACTCAACCATATGTTTGATTCGCTGCTTGAACTGCGCCAGGAAGAGTTAATCGCTCGTGAGCGCACGCATGGTTTAAGCAACGAAGAACGCCTGGAGCTCTGGACATTAAACCAGGAGCTGGCGAAAAAGTGATTTAACGGCTTAAGTGCCGAAGAGCGATCGGGAAGCCCCCGACAGCCGCACTGAGAGGCAGCGGCAAATATATAAGTACGCCCTCGTAATTATCGTTGGCGGTAAACAACCGTTGGATTTCAGCGTTAACAGCTGAAGGACATCGGGTCAATCGCCCAACACCAACCTCATGAAATAAGTGTGGATACCGTCTTATGGAGCAAAACCCGCAGTCACAGCTGAAACTTCTTGTCACCCGTGGTAAGGAGCAAGGCTATCTGACCTATGCCGAGGTCAATGACCATCTGCCGGAAGATATCGTCGATTCAGATCAGATCGAAGACATCATCCAAATGATCAACGACATGGGCATTCAGGTGATGGAAGAAGCACCGGATGCCGATGATCTGATGCTGGCTGAAAACACCGCGGACGAAGATGCTGCCGAAGCCGCCGCGCAGGTGCTTTCCAGCGTGGAATCTGAAATCGGGCGCACGACTGACCCGGTACGCATGTACATGCGTGAAATGGGCACCGTTGAACTGTTGACCCGCGAAGGCGAAATTGACATCGCTAAGCGTATTGAAGACGGGATCAACCAGGTTCAATGCTCCGTTGCTGAATATCCGGAAGCGATCACCTATCTGCTGGAACAGTACGATCGTGTTGAAGCAGAAGAAGCGCGTCTGTCCGATCTGATCACCGGCTTTGTTGACCCGAACGCAGAAGAAGATTTGGCACCTACCGCCACTCACGTCGGTTCTGAGCTTTCCCAGGAAGATCTGGACGATGACGAAGATGAAGACGAAGAAGATGGTGACGACGATACCGCCGATGATGACAACAGCATCGACCCGGAACTGGCTCGCGAAAAATTTGCGGAACTGCGCGCTCAGTACATTGTAACGCGTGACACCATCAAAGCGAAAGGCCGCAGTCACGCTGCCGCTCAGGAAGAGATCCTGAAACTGTCTGAAGTATTCAAACAGTTCCGCCTGGTGCCGAAGCAGTTTGACTACCTGGTCAACAGCATGCGCGTCATGATGGACCGCGTTCGTACGCAAGAACGTCTGATCATGAAGCTCTGCGTTGAGCAGTGCAAAATGCCGAAGAAAAACTTCATTACCCTGTTTACCGGCAACGAAACCAGCGATACCTGGTTCAACGCGGCAATTGCGATGAACAAGCCGTGGTCGGAAAAACTGCACGATGTCTCTGAAGAAGTGCATCGCGCCCTGCAGAAACTGCAGCAGATTGAAGAAGAAACCGGCCTGACCATCGAGCAGGTTAAAGATATCAACCGTCGTATGTCCATCGGTGAAGCGAAAGCCCGCCGTGCGAAGAAAGAGATGGTTGAAGCGAACTTGCGTCTGGTTATTTCTATCGCTAAGAAATACACCAACCGTGGCTTGCAGTTCCTTGACCTGATTCAGGAAGGTAACATCGGTCTGATGAAAGCGGTTGATAAATTCGAATACCGCCGTGGTTACAAGTTCTCCACCTACGCAACCTGGTGGATCCGTCAGGCGATCACCCGTTCTATCGCGGATCAGGCGCGCACCATCCGTATTCCGGTGCATATGATTGAGACTATCAACAAGCTCAACCGTATTTCTCGCCAGATGCTGCAAGAGATGGGCCGTGAACCAACGCCGGAAGAACTGGCTGAACGCATGCTGATGCCGGAAGACAAGATCCGCAAAGTGCTGAAGATCGCCAAAGAGCCAATCTCCATGGAAACGCCGATCGGTGATGATGAAGATTCGCATCTGGGGGATTTCATCGAGGATACCACCCTCGAGCTGCCGCTGGATTCTGCGACCACCGAAAGCCTGCGTGCGGCAACGCACGACGTGCTGGCTGGCCTGACCGCGCGTGAAGCGAAAGTTCTGCGTATGCGTTTCGGTATCGATATGAACACCGACCACACGCTGGAAGAAGTGGGTAAACAGTTCGACGTTACCCGCGAACGTATCCGTCAGATCGAAGCGAAGGCGCTGCGCAAACTGCGTCACCCGAGCCGTTCTGAAGTGCTGCGTAGCTTCCTGGACGATTAATCGGTAGGCCGGATCAGGTGTTACGCCGCACCCGGCACTAGTCCCTCCGCACAAACGCCACCTTTTCGGTGGCGTTTTTATCGCCCACGCACCACCAGCGCCTGGTCCAGCTCGCGATACGCTTCAACCAGTTTCTCCAGTGAAACGCGACTTAAACCGCTGGGATTTGGCAGGACCCAAATCTGCGTCGAACCAATGGTGAGCGTTTGTTTCCCCCACTGTGCACCGCGCTGGCTGAATCCCTGTTCATATGCTTGTTTGCCCAGAATCGCCAACGCCTGCGGCTGATAATCTTCTATTTTTTCAATTAGCTTACGCCCGCCTGCGTGCAGCTCCTGCTTTGACACTTCATTGGCTTGCACCGTTGGACGGTCTACCAGTTTGGTGACGCCACAACGATAATCCAGCAGATGCTGTGCCTCCTGCGGCTTCAACTGACGGTCGGTAAACCCGGCCTGATATATCACCTTCCAGAAGCGGTTTGCCGGATGAGCAAAGGGAAAACCCGTTCCGGCGGATGAAAGACCAGGGTTGATACCGCAAAACACGACCCGTAACCCTAGAGCCAAAATATCCTCAACCATATTTACTCCTTTCTAACATCACCAGGAAAAGTATAACGGATTGAAAATACATTGTTTATAAAAACAGCAGGCGCGCGGTAATGGCTGGATTGCGACACGGAGTTACTTTATAATCCGCTACCATGGCCCCTTAGCTCAGTGGTTAGAGCAGGCGACTCATAATCGCTTGGTCGCTGGTTCAAGTCCAGCAGGGGCCACCAGACATAGCAAAGGCTGACGAGAAATCGTCAGCCTTTTTCTTTTTATATATCAGTTACTTTGCGTGCCAGTAAGCCGCCGCGCGTACCCGCTGTGGGTCATACTGTTCCGCTTCAAAGCGACGGCTTAAATTCTTAACGACTTTGCCTTCGCCGGTTATCCAGATGAAGTAATCATCGGCAGGGATTTGCATCTGCGCCAGACGCGCATCTACCGCCTGCTCATCATGTGCCAGCCATTCGATATTAAAACCATCAAGGTGCGCGAGATAATCCTGACAGGCGTTATCCCGCACGCTAACCAGCGCACTAACTTGCGGTTTAACGGCAAGTTTGCTCAACGTTTCCAGGCGGCGGCGCAGTGCGGGCATTCCGGATTCATCGCAGACATACAGCTGATACGCGTAATCCTCTGGCACCACCAGCGAACCGCGCGGACCTGCCACCGTAAGTTTATCGCCCGGTTTCGCCTGCATCGCCCAGCCGCTGGCGACCCCACCGTCGTGAATAAAGAAATCGATCGCCAGTTCATGGCGTAGTTCGTCATACAGCGGCGTATAGTCACGCGACGGTGGGCGTGGTCCTTCCGGCCAGACGATGCCCTCTTCCGTTACCGTTGGCGGCACAAAGTGAGTGCCTGGTTGAGGAAAGAAGAGCTTGCTGTGATCGTCAAAGCCGCGCGACGTAAAACCGTCCAGCGCCTCGCCGCCGAGGACAATGCGCTGAAAACCGGCGCTGATGCGCTCAACGCGTAGCACAGTCAGTTCACGGAAGCGCAGATCATTGCGAACGCGCTGTGGGTAGCGGGGGGTGTTATTCATTGTTATCGCCTTCGTGATGGTAATCAGATATATCTAAATAAATTCCACAAATGATAATGATTGTTAATCATGATAAATGCAAGTGATTTGTAGCACTGATATATCTGTAGTCTGATAAGACGCGCAACCTCTTATCAAGCATCATTGCTCAATGCCGGATGCGGCGTGAACGCCATATCCGGCCTACATGTTGAGTAAACCTGCGTTTAAAAATCATTTTTGTACTTGCAGTAATGCTTATATCAGATATAAATTAGATATATCTAATTAAGCAAAAGGAGGCTGATATGAGCCATCATCACGAAGGGTGTTGTAAACATGAAGGCCAGCCACGCCATGAGGGCTGCTGCAAAGGTGAGAAGTCAGAACACGAGCACTGCGGACACGGTCACCAGCATGAACACGGTCAATGCTGCGGTGGTCGCCACGGTCGCGGCGGCGGTCGTCGACAACGTTTCTTTGGTCACGGTGAATTGCGTCTGGTGATTCTGGATATTCTCTCGCGCGATGACAGCCACGGTTACGAGTTGATTAAAGCGATTGAAAATCTGACCCAGGGGAATTACACCCCAAGCCCGGGCGTCATCTACCCAACGCTGGATTTTCTGCAGGAGCAGTCGCTGATTACCATTCGCGAAGAGGAAGGTGGTAAGAAGCAGATTGCGCTAACCGAACAAGGCGCGCAGTGGCTGGAAGAAAACCGCGCACAGGTAGAGATGATTGAAGAACGCATCAAAGCGCGTTGCGTTGGCGCTGCGCTGCGCCAGAACCCGCAAATGAAGCGGGCGCTGGATAATTTTAAAGCGGTGCTGGATTTACGCGTCAACCAGAGCGATATCACTGATGCACAAATAAAAAAGATCATTGCGGTGATCGACCGCGCCGCTTTTGATATTACGCAACTGGATTAATCACCGATTGCCGGATGCGGCGTATCCTACACACCCCGTAGGCCTGATAAGATGCGCCAGCATCGCATCAGGCATTGTGCTCCAACCGCCGGATCCGGTATACCGATTAATGCAGCACCGTCACCGCGTCTTCCAGTCGGCTGGCGCGGTGTTTCACCATCGCCGACGCCTGCGCACTCTCTTCCACTAACTCGGCGTTTTTCTGGGTGATCAGGTTAAGCTCATCCACTGCACGGGTCAGGCTGGAAAGCCCATCGGCCTGTTCCAGCGTTGAATGGCTAATCTGAGCTATCAACTGGGTGACGTTTTTTACCTGCGCCACAATATCTTCCATCGTCCGTCCGGCGGCGTGTACCTGCTGCGAACCAGATTGCACCTTATCAGCACTGGCATCAATCAGCTTGCGAATATCGTTGGCAGCATTGGCGCTGCGGCTGGCTAAATGACGCACTTCCCCCGCCACCACTGCAAAACCTTTGCCCTGTTCGCCGGCACGCGCCGCTTCCACCGCCGCATTCAGGGCCAGAATATTGGTCTGAAACGCAATATCGTTAATCAGCGAAGTAATGGTGCCAATGCGCTGGGTACTGTCGGCAATATCGTCCATTGTCTTGATCACCGTAGTCATCGCCTCCCCGCCCTGCACTGCCGCATTACTGGCGGTGATAGAAAGTTTATCGGCAGCCGACGCCGTGGCAGAGTTCTGTTTCACCGACGCCGCCATTTGGTTCATGGTCGCCACCGTTTGCTGAACGTTATCAACTGTCTGCTGGGTATGTTCGTTCAGTTCATCGGTGCCTTTCGCCAGCGTCTCACTGCCGTTTCTGACACTGGACACCTGGCTTGAGACATCATTAATTAGCCAACGGCACATCAGGCCAAGCTGCCCTACCGCGCGTAATGTCAGCCCCAGCTCATCGCTGCGCTTCAGATGCTCAACACTATTACGTTCTCCGGTCGCCACTTTCAGTG
Organism: Escherichia sp. WS1118; assembly: GCF_046487695.1. Classification (NCBI taxonomy): domain Bacteria; kingdom Pseudomonadati; phylum Pseudomonadota; class Gammaproteobacteria; order Enterobacterales; family Enterobacteriaceae; genus Escherichia; species Escherichia sp. WS1118. The sequence goes on from NZ_JBJQIZ010000001.1 coordinate 519,958, forward strand.
CCTGGCTGGCGACATTTTCTATCGGACGTACAATTTGCCATTCAAAACAGGCATTTCCCAACAACATCACTAACGCACAGAGGAAATACGTCACCACCGGGGCAGCGACAAACCAGAGCATGGCCGCCAGCACGATAAACATCAGGGTCATCACGCCACGCACCCGCCAGCGAAGCGGTAATGAAGGCAGTTTACCCAGCCAGCCTTTACGCACCACCAGGCCTTTATGAATACGCTTACCGGTACGTCCGGCATTCAGCGCTTTGTACAGCGGCTCCACCGCCGCGATCTCTTCATCCGTAGCCCGGGTACGAATCGACATATAGCCACTGATTTTTCCCTCGCGCACCATCGGTACCGCATTGGCCCGCACCCAATAATGGTCGCCATTTTTGCGGCGATTTTTCACGATGCCACTCCAGGGCTCCCCTTTTTTCAGGGTGAACCACATATCCGCAAACGCCGCTTTTGGCATATCCGGGTGACGCACCATGTTGTGCGGTTGCCCCTGTAACTCCTGCAAGGTATAGCCGCTCACCTGCACAAAAGTGTCATTAGCATGAGTGATATAGCTTTGCAGATCGGTAGTGGACATCAGAGTGGTGTCGTCCGCCAGCGGGGTATTTTGCTGGGTGACATACGGATGAGAAGACATGTTCGCGTCCTGTGCAGGTTATATGGTTGTTAACTTCTTGTCAGAGTTTATGTCGGCCCCGCTGTGGTTATCTTTAACCAATTAATTTGATTTAGATCGCAATTTGCGATTAAAGCACAAATCTAATTCCTTGATTTAAAATACTTTCACTCTGTTACTATACGAAAACGTTAATTATCTTGCCCAAAAATCAGGCAATTATTGCCCTGAAAGCGTGCATTTGCGCAGCAATCATCAAATCCATACCCGACAAAAACCGTGCAAAATAACAGCAAATGTTAGCAAATAGCATTAAATATTGCGCAAATGATAACCACATTTGTGTTTATCCCGATTTTCGCGATCGCAGCCAGAGTGGCGCAATCCCTGCAATACTTAAATCGGTATCATGTGATACGCGAGCCTCCGGAGCATATTTTGAACAGGTTACCTTCGAGCGCATCAGCTTTAGCGTGCAGCGCCCACGCCCTGAATCTCATTGAAAAGCGAACGTTGGATCATGAGGAGATGAAAGCACTTAACCGGGAGGTGATTGAATACTTCAAAGAGCATGTCAATCCGGGGTTTTTAGAGTATCGCAAATCTGTTACCGCCGGCGGGGATTACGGAGCCGTAGAGTGGCAAGCGGGAGGTTTAAATACGCTTGTCGACACCCAGGGACAGGAGTTTATCGACTGCCTGGGAGGTTTTGGAATTTTCAACGTGGGGCACCGTAATCCAGTTGTGGTTTCCGCCATACAGAATCAACTTGCGAAACAACCGCTTCACAGCCAGGAGCTGCTTGATCCGTTACGGGCGATGCTGGCGAAAACCCTTGCGGCGCTAACGCCCGGTAAACTGAAATACAGCTTCTTCTGTAATAGCGGCACCGAATCCGTTGAAGCGGCGCTGAAGCTGGCGAAGGCTTATCAGTCACCGCGCGGCAAGTTTACTTTTATTGCCACCAGCGGCGCGTTCCACGGTAAATCACTTGGCGCGCTGTCGGCCACGGCGAAATCGACCTTCCGCAAACCTTTTATGCCACTGCTGCCAGGGTTTCGTCATGTACCGTTTGGTAATATCGAAGCCATGCGCACGGCTCTTAACGAGTGCAAAAAAACCGGTGATGATGTTGCTGCGGTGATCCTCGAACCGATTCAGGGCGAAGGTGGCGTAATTCTGCCGCCGCCAGGCTATCTCACCGCCGTGCGTAAGCTGTGCGATGAGTTCGGCGCACTGATGATCCTCGATGAAGTACAAACGGGCATGGGGCGCACGGGCAAGATGTTCGCCTGCGAGCATGAGAACGTACAGCCGGATATCCTTTGTCTGGCAAAAGCGCTCGGCGGCGGCGTGATGCCGATTGGCGCAACCATCGCCACTGAAGAGGTGTTCTCAGTCCTGTTCGACAATCCGTTCCTGCACACTACCACCTTTGGCGGCAACCCGCTGGCCTGTGCGGCGGCGCTGGCGACCATCAATGTGTTGCTGGAGCAGAACTTACCGGCTCAGGCTAAACAAAAAGGCGATATGTTGCTGGACGGTTTCCGTCAACTGGCGCGGGAATATCCCGATCTGGTACAGGAAGCGCGTGGTAAAGGGATGTTGATGGCGATTGAGTTTGTTGATAACGAAATCGGCTATAACTTTGCCAGCGAGATGTTCCGCCAGCGCGTACTGGTGGCCGGAACACTCAACAACGCTAAAACGATCCGCATTGAACCGCCACTGACACTGACCATTGAACAGTGTGAACTGGTGATCAAAGCGGCGCGTAAGGCGCTGGCGGCCATGCGAGTCAGTGTCGAAGAAGCGTAATATCAAATCGGATGGCGATACGACGTCGCCATCCGATCTTTTTATACGATACGTACGCCCGCAGGCATCATCCGCTCCGGCGTTAACAGCACGCTTTCACTGCCGTCATCGGTTTCCGCACACAACAGCATGCATTCCGACGTTTCACCGCGCATTTTCGCTTTTTGCAAATTGCATAAGACCACCACTGTTTTTCCCATCAGCTCTTCTTCGCTGTAGTACGGCACCAGGCTGGTCACGGTTTGCAGCGTTTTTTCCCCCACATCAACCTGTACGATGTACAGCTTGTCGGCGTTTTCATGGCGTTTCACTTCCACAATCTTTCCGACGCGCATTTCCAGACGTGCAAAATCAGCGTAAGCCACGGTTTCCATTGTTTCCTCCCTTCGAGTAAAATTTTACTAAACTATAGCAAAAGTTTTTCTCAATCCTGTAGGCTAAAAATGGAGAATGCAGGCGTGATCACATTCGTGAGCCGCTGTGTTACCGTTACAGCGTCAAAGAAACGCGCTTTATTTACTGAAAACAGGTGACCCGATAAGCACTTCCTCTACAATGGGGGCGCACATCAGGGAAAGTAAAAAAGGTAAACATGGCAACACTAAAAGACATCGCAATCGAAGCTGGCGTATCCCTGGCGACAGTATCCAGGGTCTTGAATGACGATCCGACATTGAATGTGAAAGAAGAGACGAAACATCGCATTCTCGAGATCGCCGAAAAGCTGGAGTACAAGACCAGTAGCGCCCGTAAACTCCAGACAGGCGCAGTCAACCAACACCATATTCTGGCTATCTACAGCTACCAACAGGAGCTGGAGATCAACGATCCTTACTATCTGGCGATCCGCCACGGCATTGAAACTCAGTGCGAAAAGCTGGCGATCGAACTGACCAACTGTTATGAACACAACGGCTTACCAGACATTAAAAACGTCACCGGTATTTTAATTGTCGGCAAACCCACGTCCGCCCTGCGCGCCGCCGCCTGTGCGTTGACCGACAATATCTGTTTTATCGACTTTCACGAACCCGGCAGCGGTTACGATGCGGTGGATATCGATCTGGCACGTATCAGTAAAGAAATCATCGATTTCTATATCAATCAGGGCGTTAATCGTATTGGTTTTATTGGCGGTGAAGACTTGCCTGGCAAGGCGGATATTCGTGAGGTCGCCTTTGCGGAATATGGTCGTCTGAAACACGTGGTACGCGAAGAGGATATCTGGCGCGGCGGTTTTTCCAGTTCGTCGGGCTATGAACTGGCAAAACAGATGCTGGCGCAGGAAGACTATCCGAAGGCACTGTTTGTTGCTTCCGATTCCATTGCTATCGGCGTACTGCGGGCAATTCATGAACGTGGCCTGAACATCCCACAGGATATTTCGCTTATCAGCGTTAACGATATCCCCACCGCGCGATTTACCTTTCCGCCGCTCTCCACCGTGCGCATCCATTCCGAGATGATGGGAAGTCAGGGCGTTAACCTGGTGTATGAAAAAGCCCGCGATGGTCGCGCGCTGCCGCTGTTGGTCTTCGTTCCCAGCAAATTAAAACTGCGCGGCACGACCCGTTAAATCCCCTTGCACGCTGTCCGGCAATCGTTTTTGCCGGACAGTGCTGCCGTTTATTTTCGTGATCCAGTTAAAGTAAATGCATTTATCCGCTACTTTTTAGTAAAATTTTTACTAAACTCCCCAGCAATTACACAAACTACCATCACCATGAATGGTTCCGATTTCTCTCTACCGGGAGGCCCTATGAATCGCTGGGAAAACATTCAGCTCACCCACGAAAACCGACTTGCGCCGCGTGCGTACTTTTTTTCATATGATTCTGTTGCGCAGGCGCGTACTTTTGCCCGTGAAACCAGCAGCCTGTTTCTGCCCTTAAGCGGTCAGTGGAATTTCCACTTTTTTGACCATCCGCTGCAAGTGCCAGAAACCTTCACCTCTGAGTTAATGGCTGACTGGGGGCATATTACCGTCCCCGCCATGTGGCAAATGGAAGGTCACGGCAAACTGCAATATACCGACGAAGGTTTTCCGTTCCCCATCGATGTGCCGTTTGTCCCCAGCGATAACCCAACCGGTGCCTATCAACGTATTTTCACCCTCAGCGACGGCTGGCAGGGTAAACAGACGCTGATTAAATTTGACGGCGTCGAAACCTATTTTGAAGTCTACGTTAACGGTCAGTATGTGGGGTTCAGCAAGGGCAGTCGCCTGACCGCAGAGTTTGACATCAGCGCGATGGTTAAAACCGGCGACAACCTGTTGTGTGTGCGCGTGATGCAATGGGCGGACTCTACCTACGTGGAAGACCAGGATATGTGGTGGTCGGCGGGGATTTTCCGCGATGTTTATCTGATCGGAAAACAACTCACGCATATTAACGATTTCACCGTTCGTACCGACTTTGACGAAGCCTATTGCGATGCCACACTTTCCTGCGAAGTGGTGCTGGAAAATCTCGCCGCCTCCCCTGTCGTCACGACGCTGGAATATACCCTGTTTGATGGCGAACACGTGGTGCACAGCAGCGCCATTGATCATTTGGCAATTGAAAAACTGACCAGCGCCAGTTTTGCTTTTACTGTCGAACAGCCGCAGCAATGGTCAGCAGAATCCCCTTATCTTTACCATCTGGTCATGACGCTGAAAGACGCCGACGGCAACGTTCTGGAAGTGGTGCCACAACGCGTTGGCTTCCGTGATATCAAAGTGCGCGACGGTCTGTTCTGGATCAATAACCGTTATGTGATGCTGCATGGCGTCAACCGCCACGACAACGATCATCGCAAAGGCCGCGCCGTTGGGATGGATCGCGTCGAGAAAGATCTCCAGTTGATGAAGCAGCACAACATCAACTCCGTGCGTACCGCTCACTACCCGAACGATCCACGTTTTTACGAACTGTGCGATATCTACGGCCTGTTTGTGATGGCGGAAACCGACGTCGAATCGCACGGCTTTGCTAATGTCGGCGATATCAGCCGTATTACCGACGATCCGCAGTGGGAAAAAGTCTACGTCGAGCGCATTGTTCGCCATATTCACGCGCAGAAAAACCATCCGTCGATCATCATCTGGTCGCTGGGCAATGAATCCGGCTATGGCTGTAACATCCGCGCGATGTACCATGCGGCGAAGGCGCTGGATGACACGCGACTGGTGCATTACGAAGAAGATCGCGATGCTGAAGTGGTCGATATTATTTCCACCATGTACACCCGCGTGCCGCTGATGAATGAGTTTGGTGAATACCCGCATCCGAAGCCGCGCATCATCTGTGAATATGCTCATGCGATGGGGAACGGACCGGGCGGGCTGACGGAGTACCAGAACGTCTTCTATAAGCACGATTGCATTCAGGGACATTATGTCTGGGAATGGTGCGACCACGGGATCCAGGCGCAGGATGACAACGGCAATGTCTGGTATAAATTCGGCGGCGACTACGGCGACTATCCCAACAACTATAACTTCTGTCTTGATGGTTTGATCTATTCCGATCAGACGCCGGGACCGGGCCTGAAAGAGTACAAACAGGTTATCGCGCCGGTAAAAATCCACGCGCTGGATCTGACTCGCGGCGAGTTGAAAGTCGAAAATAAACTGTGGTTTACCACGCTAGATGACTACACCCTGCACGCAGAGGTGCGCGCCGAAGGTGAAACGCTCGCGACGCAACAGATTAAACTGCGCGACGTTGCGCCGAACAGCGAAGCCCCCTTACAGATCACGCTGCCGCAGCTGGACGCCCGCGAAGCGTTCCTCAACATTACGGTGACCAAAGATTCCCGCACCCGCTACAGCGAAGCCGGGCATTCTATCGCCACTTATCAGTTCCCGCTGAAGGAAAACACCGCGCAGCCTGTACCTTTCGCACCGAATAACGCCCGTCCGCTGACGCTGGAAGACGATCGTTTGAGCTGTACTGTTCGCGGCTACAACTTTGCGATCACCTTCTCAAAAACGAGTGGTAAACCGACATCCTGGCAAGTGAATGGCGAGTCGCTGCTGACCCGCGAGCCAAAGATCAACTTCTTCAAGCCGATGATCGACAACCATAAGCAGGAGTACGAAGGGCTGTGGCAGCCAAATCATTTGCAGATCATGCAGGAGCATCTGCGCGATTTTGTCGTTGAGCAAAGTGATGATGAAGTGTTGCTAGTCAGCCGCACGGTTATTGCCCCACCGGTGTTTGACTTCGGGATGCGTTGTACCTACATCTGGCGCATCGCTGCCGATGGTCAGGTTAATGTGGCGCTTTCCGGCGAACGTTACGGCGACTATCCGCACATCATTCCGTGCATCGGTTTCACCATGGGGATTAACGGCGAATACGACCAGGTAGCATATTACGGACGTGGACCGGGCGAAAACTACGCCGACAGCCAGCAGGCTAACATCATCGATATCTGGCGCAGCACCGTCGATGCCATGTTCGAGAACTATCCCTTCCCGCAGAACAACGGTAACCGTCAGCATGTCCGCTGGACGGCACTGACTAACCGCCACGGCAACGGTCTGCTGGTGGTTCCGCAGCGACCCATTAACTTCAGCGCCTGGCACTATACCCAGGAAAACATCCACGCTGCCCAGCACTGTAACGAGCTGCAGCGCAGTGATGACATCACCCTGAATCTCGACCACCAGTTGCTTGGCCTCGGCTCTAACTCCTGGGGCAGCGAGGTGCTGGACTCCTGGCGCGTCTGGTTCCGTGACTTCAGCTACGGCTTTACGTTGCTGCCGGTTTCTGGCGGAGAAGCTACCGCGCAAAGCCTGGCGTCGTATGAGTTCGGCGCAGGGTTCTTTTCCACGAATTTGCACAGCGAGAATAAGCAATGAGGATCATCGATAACTTAGAACAGTTCCGCCAGATTTACGCCTCTGGCAAGAAGTGGCAACGCTGCGTTGAAGCGATTGAAAATATCGACAACATTCAGCCTGGCGTCGCCCACTCCATCGGTGACTCATTGACTTACCGCGTGGAGACGGACTCCGCGACCGATGCGCTATTTACCGGGCATCGACGCTATTTTGAAGTGCATTACTACCTGCAAGGGCAGCAAAAAATTGAATATGCGCCGAAAGAGACATTACAGGTCGTGGAATATTATCGTGATGAAACTGACCGCGAATATTTAAAAGGCTGCGGAGAAACCGTAGAGGTCCACGAAGGGCAAATCGTTATTTGCAATATCCATGAAGCGTATCGGTTTATCTGCAATAACGCGGTCAAAAAAGTGGTTCTCAAAGTCACCATCGAAGATGGTTATTTCCATAACAAATAACAACTACGGCGGCAAAAGGAGTTTGCCGCCACCGCTACCCTACTCATTTTCGGAGATGTGTTATGTCTGATACCAAACGTAATACAATCGGCAAATTCGGCTTGCTCTCGCTGACTTTTGCCGCCGTTTACAGCTTTAACAACGTTATCAATAATAATATTGAGCTTGGACTGGCCTCGGCACCGATGTTTTTCCTCGCAACAATTTTTTATTTTATTCCCTTCTGTCTGATCATCGCAGAATTTGTTTCGTTAAATAAAAACTCGGAAGCCGGTGTCTACGCGTGGGTAAAAAGTTCGCTGGGCGGACGTTGGGCATTTATTACTGCCTATACCTACTGGTTCGTAAACCTGTTCTTTTTCACCTCACTGTTACCGCGCGTTATTGCTTATGCTTCGTATGCCTTCCTCGGCTACGAATATATTATGACGCCGGTTGCCACCACCATTATCAGTATGGTGCTGTTCGCCTTCTCCACCTGGGTTTCCACCAACGGGGCGAAAATGCTGGGGCCAATCACCTCCGTCACTTCAACGCTGATGCTGCTGTTAACGCTATCCTACATTTTACTGGCAGGTACGGCACTGGTTGGCGGCGTACAGCCTGCCGATCCGATCACCGTTGACGCGATGATCCCGAACTTCAACTGGGCGTTCCTCGGCGTGACCACCTGGATCTTTATGGCCGCAGGTGGCGCGGAGTCCGTCGCGGTGTACGTTAACGACGTCAAAGGCGGTTCGAAATCGTTCGTTAAAGTGATCATCCTCGCCGGGATTTTTATCGGCGTACTGTATTCCGTCTCCTCGGTGCTGATTAACGTCTTCGTCAGCAGCAAAGAGTTGAAATTTACTGGCGGATCGGTGCAGGTATTCCACGGCATGGCGGCGTATTTTGGTCTACCGGAAGCGTTGATGAATCGCTTTGTCGGTCTGGTGTCCTTTACCGCGATGTTCGGTTCCCTGCTGATGTGGACGGCAACGCCGGTGAAAATTTTCTTCTCCGAAATCCCGGAAGGCATCTTTGGTAAGAAAACCGTCGAACTGAACGAAAACGGCGTTCCGGCGCGCGCAGCGTGGATCCAGTTCCTGATCGTCATCCCGCTGATGATTATCCCGATGCTCGGTTCCAATACCGTGCAGGATCTGATGAATACTATTATTAATATGACTGCCGCAGCGTCCATGCTTCCGCCGTTATTCATCATGCTGGCTTACCTGAATTTACGCGCCAAATTAGATCACCTGCCACGCGATTTCCGTATGGGCTCCCGCCGCACCGGTATTATCGTTGTTTCAATGCTGATTGCGATATTTGCCGTAGGGTTTGTCGCTTCGACATTCCCGACTGGCGCGAATATTCTGACCATCATTTTTTATAACGTCGGCGGTATTGTTATCTTCCTCGGCTTTGCGTGGTGGAAATACAGTAAATATATAAAGGGATTAACGGCTGAAGAGCGCCATATTGAAGCGACGCCAGCCAGCAATGTTGATTAAGCAGAATAATAAAAAATGAGCAGGCATTTTCCCTCTTCCTGGATGGGGAGAGGGAAAATAGTTTCTACCTTTATATTTTTATAATTACAACGATAAAAGGCTGTACTTTTTCTTTAGCTCATGGATTAACACAATGAAATTAATCACTGCACCATGCAGAGCATTACTTGCTCTGCCGTTTTGCTACGCCTTTTCTGCGGCCGCTGATGAAGCACGTCCGGCAGAACATGACGACACAAAAACCCCCGCAATGACCTCGACATCTTCTCCTTCATTTCGTTTTTACGGCGAATTAGGGGTTGGTGGATATATGGATTTAGAGGGTGAGAATAAACATAAATACAGCGACGGCACCTATATTGAAGGTGGCCTGGAGATGAAGTACGGCTCCTGGTTCGGCCTGATTTACGGCGAAGGCTGGACCGTGCAGGCCGACCACGACGGTAATGCCTGGGTGCCTGACCATAGCTGGGGTGGTTTCGAAGGTGGGATTAACCGTTTCTATGGCGGTTATCGTACCAATGATGGCACCGAAATCATGCTCAGTCTGCGTCAGGATTCCTCGCTGGATGACCTGCAATGGTGGGGCGATTTCACGCCCGATCTGGGCTACGTCATTCCCAATACCCGCGACATTATGACTGCGCTGAAGGTACAGAACTTAAGCGGCAACTTTCGTTATAGCGTTACCGCCACACCTGCCGGACATCATGACGAAAGCAAAGCCTGGCTACATTTTGGCAAGTACGATCGCTACGACGACAAATACACCTATCCGGCAATGATGAACGGTTACATCCAGTATGACCTTACAGAAGGTATCACCTGGATGAATGGTCTGGAAATCACCGACGGCACAGGCCAACTCTATCTCACGGGCCTGCTTACCCCTAACTTTGCCGCTCGCGCCTGGCACCATACCGGACGCGCCGACGGGCTGGACGTATCGGGAAGTGAAAGCGGGATGATGGTGAGCGCCATGTATGAAGCGTTAAAGGGCGTTTATCTCTCCACCGCTTACACCTACGCCAAACATCGCCCTGACCACGCTGACGATGAAACCACCTCTTTCATGCAGTTTGGTATCTGGTACGAATACGGCGGCGGACGTTTCGCAACGGCTTTTGATAGCCGCTTCTACATGAAAAATGCCTCTCACGATCCCAGCGACCAACTCTTCCTGATGCAATATTTTTACTGGTAATAAGGACAGTAATCTCATGAAAATAAAAACCATTTTAACGCCAGTAGCCTGTGCTCTGCTGATGAGCTTTTCCGCCCATGCCGCTAACGCTGACAATTATAAAAACGTGATTAACCGTACTGGCGCGCCGCAGTACATGAAGGATTACGATTACGACGATCACCAGCGTTTTAATCCGTTTTTCGATCTCGGAGCCTGGCATGGTCATCTGTTGCCAGACGGCCCGAACACTATGGGCGGCTTTCCTGGCGTTGCGCTGCTGACGGAAGAATACATCAACTTTATGGCCAGCAATTTCGATCGCCTGACCGTCTGGCAAGACGGCAAGAAAGTCGATTTCACGCTGGAGGCATACAGTATTCCCGGCGCGCTGGTGCAAAAGTTGATATCGAAAGATGTACAGGTCGAAATGATTCTGCGCTTCGCCACGCCGCGCACATCACTACTGGAAACCAAAATCACCAGCGATAAACCGCTGGATCTGGTGTGGGATGGCGAACTGCTGGAAAAACTGGAAGCGAAAGAAGGGAAACCGCTTTCCGATAAAACCATTGCTGGCGAATACCCTGACTATCAGCGCAAAATCAGCGCCACCCGTGATGGCCTGAAAGTCACCTTTGGCAAAGTGCGCGCCACCTGGGATCTGCTGACCTCCGGTGAATCAGAATATCAGGTGCATAAATCCCTGCCAGTGCAGACTGAAATCAACGGCAATCGCTTTACCAGTAAGGCGCATATCAACGGTTCGACGACGCTCTATACCACCTACTCCCATCTGCTGACCGCTCAGGAAGTTAGCAAAGAGCAAATGCAGATCCGCGATATTCTGGCGCGTCCGGCGTTTTATCTCACCGCCTCGCAGCAACGCTGGGAAGAGTATCTGAAGAAAGGGTTAACCAATCCGGATGCGACGCCGGAACAGACGCGCGTCGCGGTGAAAGCCATCGAAACGCTCAACGGTAACTGGCGATCGCCGGGCGGTGCGGTGAAATATAACACCGTCACGCCGTCGGTGACCGGGCGCTGGTTCTCCGGCAATCAGACCTGGCCGTGGGATACCTGGAAGCAGGCATTTGCGATGGCGCATTTCAATCCGGATATCGCCAAAGAGAATATCCGCGCGGTCTTCTCCTGGCAGATCCAGCCAGGCGACAGCGTGCGTCCGCAGGATGTGGGCTTTGTCCCCGACCTGATAGCATGGAACCTTAGCCCCGAGCGTGGCGGAGATGGCGGCAACTGGAACGAACGTAACACTAAACCCAGCCTTGCCGCCTGGTCGGTGATGGAAGTGTACAACGTCACCCAGGATAAAGCCTGGCTGGCAGAGATGTACCCGAAACTGGTGGTCTATCACGACTGGTGGCTACGTAACCGCGATCATAACGGCAACGGGGTGCCGGAATATGGCGCGACCCGCGATAAAGCCCACAATACTGAGAATGGCGAGATGCTGTTTACGGTGAAAAAAGGCGCCAAAGAGGAGACGCTGTCTGGGCTGAACAACTACACCCGCGTGGTGGAGAAAGGCCAGTACGACAGTCTGGAAATTCCGGCACAGGTTGCGGCGTCGTGGGAATCGGGTCGTGATGATGCCGCCGTTTTTGGGTTTATCGACAAGGAACAGTTGGATAAATATGTCGCTAACGGCGGCAAACGTAGCGACTGGACGGTGAAATTCGCGGAAAACCACAGTCAGGACGGAACGTTGCTGGGCTACTCGCTATTGCAGGAGTCGGTGGATCAGGCCAGCTATATGTACAGCGATAACCATTATCTGGCGGAGATGGCGACGATTCTCAGTAAGCCGGAAGAGGCCAAACGCTATCGTCAGTTAGCACAACAGCTCGCGGACTACATCAACACCTGTATGTTCGACCCGACTACACAGTTCTACTATGACGTGCGTATTGAAGATAAACCGCTGGCGAACGGCTGCGCGGGCAAACCGATTGTCGAGCGCGGTAAAGGGCCGGAAGGCTGGTCACCGCTGTTTAACGGTGCGGCAACGCAGGCCAACGCCGACGCGGTGGTGAAGGTGATGCTGGATCCGAAAGAATTCAACACCTTTGTCCCGCTGGGGACGGCAGCGTTAACCAACCCAGCCTTTGGCGCAGATATCTACTGGCGCGGGCGCGTATGGGTGGATCAGTTCTGGTTTGGTCTGAAAGGGATGGAGCGTTACGGTTATCGCGATGACGCCCTGAAACTGGCTGATACGTTCTTCCGGCACGCCAAAGGATTAACCGCCGATGGCCCAATTCAGGAGAATTACAACCCGCTCACTGGCGCGCAGCAAGGCGCACCAAATTTCTCCTGGAGTGCCGCGCATTTGTATATGTTGTATAACGATTTTTTTCGTAAGCAGTAATTAGCAACGGCTGGCGGATGCGGCGTAAACGCCTTATCCGCCCTACATGTGCAATCCCCCAGGCCGGATAAGACGCGTCAAGCGTCGCATCCGGCGTTACCACCGGGCGTATTCTTTTTGAATCCCATCACAAACCCCGCACTCCCCTTTTCCCTTTTCTCCGGCGACGGCTAAATTAGAACTCATCCGACCACATAACAATTATTTTACATACTGGACAATTTTATGAGCTACCCGTCGCTGTTCGCCCCGCTGGATTTAGGTTTTACCACGTTAAAAAACCGCGTGTTGATGGGCTCAATGCACACCGGGCTGGAGGAATACCCGGACGGCGCTGAACGGCTGGCAGCGTTTTATGCCGAACGCGCCCGTCACGGCGTGGCGTTGATTGTCAGCGGCGGTATCGCACCAGATTTAACAGGCGTTGGTATGGAAGGCGGTGCAATGCTCAATGACGCCAACCAGATCCCACACCATCGCACCATTACCGAAGCCGTACATCAGGAAGGCGGCAAAATCGCCCTGCAAATTTTGCATACCGGGCGCTACAGCTACCAACCGCATCTGGTCGCTCCCTCCGCATTGCAGGCCCCCATCAACCGTTTCGTTCCTCACGAACTCACCCATGAAGAGATCCTGCAACTGATCGACGATTTCGCCCACTGCGCGCAATTAGCACGGGAGGCAGGATACGACGGTGTAGAGGTGATGGGGTCCGAAGGGTATTTGATCAACGAATTTCTGACGCTGCGCACCAATCAGCGTAGTGACCAGTGGGGTGGCGATTACCGCAACCGGATGCGGTTTGCCGTAGAAGTAGTGCGTGCGGTGCGCGAACGTGTCGGCAACGACTTCATTATTATCTACCGACTGTCGATGCTCGACCTGGTCGAAGGCGGCGGTACTTTTGCCGAAATGGTAGAGTTGGCGCAGGCCATTGAAGCGGCGGGCGCGACCATTATCAACACCGGCATTGGCTGGCATGAAGCACGTATTCCGACCATTGCCACGCCCGTGCCGCGCGGTGCCTTTAGCTGGGTCACGCGCAAACTGAAAGGCCACGTTTCGCTGCCGCTGGTGACCACCAACCGGATTAACGATCCGCAGGTTGCCGACGATATTCTCTCGCGCGGCGATGCGGACATGGTATCGATGGCGCGACCGTTTCTTGCTGATGCGGAACTGCTGTCAAAAGCGCAATCGGGACGAGCCGATGAGATCAACACTTGTATTGGCTGCAACCAGGCCTGTCTCGATCAGATCTTCGTTGGCAAAGTCACCTCGTGCCTGGTGAATCCTCGCGCCTGCCATGAAACCAAAATGCCAATCCTTCCTGCCGTGCAGAAAAAAAATCTGGCGGTGGTCGGTGCGGGACCTGCTGGGCTGGCGTTTGCCATTAACGCGGCGGCGCGTGGGCATCAGGTAACATTGTTTGATGCGCACAGCGAGATCGGCGGGCAGTTTAATATCGCCAAACAGATCCCCGGCAAAGAGGAGTTTTACGAAACGCTGCGCTATTACCGCCGGATGATCGAAGTGACGGGTGTGACGCTAAAACTCAATCACACCGTGACGGCGGATCAGTTACAGGCGTTCGATGAAACGATCCTCGCCAGTGGGATCGTGCCGCGCGTTCCGCCTATCGACGGGATCGATCATCCTAAGGTATTGAGTTATCTCGATGTACTGCGCGACAAAGCGCCGGTGGGCAACAAAGTTGCCATCATCGGTTGTGGCGGAATTGGTTTTGATACGGCGATGTATTTAAGTCAGCCGGGCGAATCCACCAGCCAGAATATCGCCGGGTTCTGTAATGAGTGGGGAATCGACAGTAGCCTGCAACAGGCCGGAGGTTTGAGTCCGCAAGGCATGCAAATCCCCCGTAGCCCACGGCAGATTGTGATGCTCCAGCGCAAAGCCAGCAAACCAGGACAAGGGTTAGGCAAAACCACCGGCTGGATCCATCGCACCACCCTGCTCTCGCGCGGCGTGAAAATGATCCCAGGCGTAAGTTACCAGAAGATCGACGATGACGGGCTGCATGTAGTGATCAACGGCGAAACGCAGGTATTAGCAGTGGACAATGTGGTGATCTGCGCAGGGCAAGAGCCAAACCGCGCATTGGCGCAACCGCTGATTGATAGTGGGAAAACTGTGCATTTAATTGGCGGCTGCGATGTAGCTATGGAGCTGGACGCACGGCGGGCAATTGCCCAGGGAACACGGCTGGCGCTGGAGATTTAAATCGTTGTTTGAAGCGCCGGATGCGACGCATCCGGCACGTCGCGTTAATCAATAAACAAGGCGGGAGAAATGCCGAATCGTGTTGCCAGTTTTTTAGCGTGTTCCAGCGTTAATTTCCTCTTCCCGCTCAAAACGCGTGACACCATCGATTTACTGCCAATTTCCGGAAGATCGGAAAGGGTTAAACCATATTGATCCATAAGGGTACGAATCACAGCTATACCGCCAGGCATGGCTTGCGCCATGGCATTAAATTCAGCAAATTCGGGCGCTGATTCTTCCCACGCGGTTATTTTGGCACACACCAGATCCAGCAAGGGGTTTTCAGGATCGTTGAGCAGCAGATAATCTACCAGTTCCAGCGCCTGGGTGTATTGTTCCTCGTTCTGAATACCCGCCAGAAAAGGTGCCACAGCAGTTAACTTTTCTCCTGCTTGCAAGATGTCGGCAATCGCAATCATTTTTTCCCCTTAGTACGATGAACGGCGGTAAAGAAATCGTATTCTTTATGCGTCATAACTTCACGTATGTAGCATAAACGTTGAACAACGCTAAACAAGAGAATGTAGAGGATGGTGACAGGGATTTTTTGTTTTATGGAAGCGCGATTCCAGAACTGGGCAGACATTGCCGGATGCGACGTTTGCCGCGTCTTATCCGACCTGGGGGTAATGTGCTGAACGTATGCCGGATAAGGCGTTTACGCCGCATCCGGCAGGTAACCCCCAATCTTACCGACGACGCCCCAGCTTCACTGCTTTCAGCACCACAAATTTATTATTCGTGGCGATGGTGGTGCAGTTGCCGAAAATTTTCTTCAGTTTATGGAAGTAATCCAGGTGACGGTTGGCAACGATATACAACTCGCCGTTGATTTTCAGGCAGCGGCGGGCATGGTGGAACATCTCCCAGGCGACGTTATCGGTCAGCGCATGTTGCTGATGAAACGGCGGGTTGCAGAGCACAGCATTAAAGCGGAAAGGCTCCACGCCGGAGAGCGCGTTGTTGATCATAAACTCGCAGCGATCCAACGCCTCGGGCATGTTGGTTTCAACGTTCAAACGGCTGGAAGCAACCGCCATCGGTGATTCATCGACAAACACCACTTTCGCCTGCGGGTTTTTATCGAGCAATGTCAGGCCAATAACGCCATTACCGCAACCGAGATCGACAATCTCACCTTCGAGATTCTCTGGCAGATGCTGCATAAAGAAGCGCGCGCCAATATCCAGCCCGGTGCGGGAGAAGACATTCGCATGGTTGTGGATAGTCCAGTCAGTACCTTCCAGTTTCCAGCTAACGGTTTGCGGCGCATCGGCCAGCGGCGGCTCGTTGAAAGTACAGTTAATTAAGCGTGCTTTCTTCCATGCCAGCGTGGTGGTGGTCGGGCCGAGCACTTTTTCGAACAGTTCCAGCGTGGAAGTGTGGATGTCACGGGCTTTGGCACCGGCAATAATACGTGTATCCGGCGTAACCACTTTGCGCAGCGCGCGCAGTTGTTGTTCCAGCAACGCCAGTGTTTTCGGTACTTTGATCAGTACCACGCCCGGCTGTTGCGGGTAGTCGGCGGTGCTGTCGAGAAACTTCACGCTCGACTCATCAATCCCGTTGAGGCGTAAATTCTCGCGCGTCGCCAGTTCGCTGATGTATGAGTCGCCAATGCTGTATGGCTTATGTTCCGCCAGCGCACAACTTAACGCACCAAAGGCATCATTCAGGATCAACACCGGGCCGCGGATTTCTGTGTCGTCCAACTGTTGCAGCAAATATTCATCCGCCGCTTCCCACGCCTGTAGTGGGTTTACGTCATCCGTCGCCGGAAAACGTTGTAGTGTCAGTGAACGGAAACCGTTGTCTAAGTGGCTCATCGGCCCTCCTGAATGATAAAATTTCGACGTTGCCCCTGAAAAGGGTGCGTGAGTATACCCTTTTTCTCTTTTTCGTGGGCGGTTATGAGCAATCTTACTTATCTTCAGGGTTATCCCGAGCAGCTACTTTCCCAAGTGCGAACGCTGATAAACGAACAGCGTCTGGGCGATGTGCTGGCAAAACGCTATCCGGGAACACACGACTACGCCACCGATAAAGCCCTCTGGCAATATACTCAGGATCTTAAAAATCAGTTTCTGCGCAATGCCCCGCCGATCAATAAAGTGATGTATGACAACAAGATCCATGTGCTGAAAAATGCGCTCGGCTTACATACCGCTGTTTCGCGTGTGCAGGGCGGCAAGCTGAAAGCAAAGGCGGAGATCCGCGTCGCTACCGTGTTTCGCAACGCGCCGGAACCGTTTTTGCGCATGATCGTGGTGCACGAGTTGGCGCACCTGAAGGAGAAAGAGCATAACAAAGCGTTCTATCAATTGTGCTGCCATATGGAGCCGCAGTACCACCAGCTTGAGTTCGACACCCGGCTGTGGCTAACGCAGTTGTCGCTTGGGCAGGACAAAATCTGAAAATGATGTCAGGCGTTATTTTTTCCTCCTTTAGCGCCTAAAATCGACCTCCCCCCTTTCGTTAAGGATAACGACCATGCTGCGCGTATTTGCCCACCTTCTTCGCCGCGTTTGTTTCTCTCGCCGGACTCTTAAAATTGGCTGTTTATTGTTGCTTATAGCAGGAGCGACCCTTTTTATTGCCGATCGCGTTATGGTCAACGCCAGCAAGCAGCTGACCTGGAGTGATGTCAACGCCGTTCCGGCGCGGAACGTGGGTTTATTGCTGGGGGCGAGGCCGGGTAATCGCTACTTTACCCGACGTATTGATACCACAGCAGCGTTGTACCACGCCGGAAAAGTGAAATGGCTGTTAGTCAGTGGCGATAACGGACGTAAAAATTACGATGAAGCCTCAGGTATGCAACAGGCTTTGATCGCTAAAGGCGTACCGGCAAAAGTGATCTTCTGCGACTATGCCGGATTCTCAACGCTTGATTCGGTGGTGCGTGCCAACAAGGTGTTTGGTGAAACCATATCACCATTATCTCGCAAGAATTTCATAACCAACGCGCCATCTGGCTGGCAAAACAGTATGGTATCGATGCTATCGGTTTTAACGCGCCAGACCTGAATATGAAGCACGGTTTATATACTCAACTGCGGGAAAAACTTGCCAGAGTCAGCGCGGTGATTGATGCGAAAATCCTCCATCGCCAGCCGAAATATCTCGGGCCGTTGGTTATGATTGGGCCGTTTAGTGAGCATGGCTGTCCGGCAAAAGAATAATGCGTATCTGCGCACGTCGAAGATAAAAAAGGCGTGCTACAGTGACGAGAGAATCCCTTTATGGAGTATCCACGCGTTATGATACGTTTCGCTGTGATTGGTACGAACTGGATCACTCGCCAGTTCGTCGAGGCCGCCCATGAGAGCGGTAAATACAAGTTAACCGCCGTTTATTCCCGCAGTCTTGAACAGGCCCAGCACTTCGCCAATGATTTTTCTGTCGAGCATCTGTTTACGTCGCTGGAAGCGATGGCAGAAAGCGATGCCATTGACGCGGTGTATATTGCCAGCCCGAATTCCCTGCACTTTTCCCAGACACAACTTTTCCTTAGTCACAAAATTCATGTGATTTGCGAGAAACCGCTGGCGTCGAATCTGGCGGAAGTGGATGCCGCCATTGCCTGTGCGCGGGAAAATCAGGTGGTGCTGTTTGAGGCATTTAAAACGGCCTACCTGCCGAACTTTCATCTGTTACGCCAGGCGCTGCCGAAAGTCGGCAAACTGCGTAAAGTCTTTTTCAACTATTGCCAGTATTCCTCGCGGTATCAGCGTTACCTGGACGGAGAGAATCCCAACACCTTCAATCCGGCATTCTCCAACGGTTCGATTATGGATATCGGCTTTTACTGCCTGGCGTCGGCGGTGGCATTATTCGGTGAACCGAAAAGCGTGCAGGCAACCGCCAGTTTGCTGGCAAGTGGTGTGGATGCCCACGGCGTGGTGGTGATGGATTACGGTGATTTCAGCGTTACGTTGCAGCACTCAAAAGTGAGCGATTCTGTCCTGGCAAGCGAGATTCAGGGCGAAACGGGATCGCTGGTGATTGAAAAACTCTCTGAATGCCAGAAAGTCTGCTTTGTACCGCGTGGCAGCCAGATGCAGGATCTCACCCAGCCACAGCATATTAATACCATGCTCTACGAAGCAGAGCTGTTCGCTACCCTGGTGGATGAGCATCTGGTGAATCATCCAGGGCTGGCGGTCAGTCGTATCACCGCCAAACTGCTGACTGAGATCCGCCGCCAGACTGGGGTGATTTTTCCGGCAGATAACGTAAAACTATAATTGCCAAAGTAAAACAGTGTAAAAGGTATGTAACAGACCATTGACTGACTGAATGGTCTGTCATACTTTGTTACCTGCAAAGGGGAGTAACTTCATTGCCGGTCGATCGTCATTACGATGTGTGAAAAACCACATCCGGTCACCGGGCAACCCGAAAGGAATACGCAGACGTATTCCTTTTTTGTTGTAAGTGAGACCTTGCCGGAAGGCGAGGTCTATGCATAAAAAGCAGCGGCTGACGTCTTCCGACGTTGGCCGTTTTTTTATGTGTAAGGAACTTCTATGAATACTGTCGGCACGCCGTTGCTATGGGGCGGATTCGCTGTTGTTGTCACCATTATGCTGGCTATCGACCTATTGTTGCAGGGGCGTCGTGGGGCACATGCCATGACCATGAAACAGGCTGCGGCCTGGTCGCTGGTCTGGGTGACGCTGTCGTTACTGTTTAACGCCGCTTTCTGGTGGTATCTGGTGCAAACCGAAGGTCGCGCCGTTGCCGATCCACAGGCACTGGCCTTTCTCACGGGTTATCTGATTGAGAAATCGCTGGCGGTCGATAACGTCTTTGTCTGGCTGATGTTGTTCAGCTATTTCTCTGTTCCGGCGGCATTACAACGCCGCGTGCTGGTGTATGGCGTACTCGGGGCGATTGTTCTGCGTACCATCATGATCTTCACTGGTAGCTGGCTGATTTCACAGTTCGACTGGATCTTGTATATCTTCGGTGCCTTCCTGCTGTTTACCGGCGTGAAGATGGCGCTCGCCCATGAAGATGAATCAGGCATTGGCGACAAGCCGCTGGTGCGCTGGCTACGCGGTCATTTGCGCATGACCGACACCATCGACAACGAGCATTTCTTTGTGCGTAAGAATGGTTTGTTGTATGCCACGCCGCTGATGCTGGTGCTGATTCTGGTGGAGTTGAGCGACGTGATTTTCGCCGTGGATAGTATTCCGGCTATCTTCGCCGTGACCACCGATCCGTTTATTGTGCTGACCTCAAACCTGTTTGCGATCCTCGGCCTGCGTGCGATGTATTTCCTGCTGGCAGGTGTGGCAGAGCGTTTCTCGATGCTCAAATATGGTCTGGCGGTGATTCTGGTGTTTATCGGTATCAAGATGCTGATTGTCGACTTCTACCATATTCCGATCGCCGTCTCGCTGGGCGTGGTGTTTGGCATTCTGGTGATGACGTTTATTATCAACGCCTGGGTGAATTATCGGCATGATAAGCAGCGGGTAGAATAATTTTTAATCCTGCCTAAGCCGTGTACCCTGTCATCAACATGAGTACCGTTTTCTCCCTCTCCCCAAAAGGGGCGAGGGGACTGACCGAGTACTTTTTTGACGTTGTCATCAGTCTGGAAGCCGCACGTTGGGCTTTATTTTTATGTCAAACAAATGTAACCATTAAGTTGCGAAATATGACCTCTCTTTAAAATCCAGCATTTTTCGCTTCCCGAAGCTGTAACTTTCCTTATACTCGACCTTGCAAACACTTTGTTACATCCTGAAAGATGCGTCGACAGAACGCACCAGGGATGTGCGACAACACAATGAAAGGATCGAAAAATGACTACGCAACGTTCACCGGGGCTATTCCGGCGTCTGGCTCATGGCAGCCTGGTAAAACAAATCCTGGTCGGCCTTATTCTGGGGATTCTTCTGGCATGGATCTCAAAACCCGCGGCGGAAGCTGTTGGTCTGTTAGGTACTTTGTTCGTCGGCGCACTGAAAGCCGTTGCCCCCATCCTGGTGTTGATGCTGGTAATGGCATCTATTGCTAACCACCAGCACGGGCAGAAAACCAATATCCGCCCTATTTTGTTCCTCTATCTGCTGGGCACCTTCTCTGCTGCTCTGGCCGCAGTAATCTTCAGTTTTGCCTTCCCTTCTACCCTGCACTTGTCCAGTAGCGCGGGTGATATTTCGCCGCCGTCAGGCATTGTAGAAGTGATGCGCGGGCTGGTAATGAGCATGGTTTCCAACCCCATTGACGCGCTGCTGAAAGGTAACTATATCGGGATCCTGGTGTGGGCAATTGGCCTCGGTTTCGCACTGCGTCACGGTAACGAAACCACCAAAAACCTGGTCAACGATATGTCGAATGCCGTTACCTTTATGGTGAAACTGGTGATTCACTTCGCACCGATCGGTATTTTTGGTCTGGTTTCTTCTACCCTGGCAACCACCGGTTTCTCCACGCTGTGGGGCTACGCGCAACTGCTGGTGGTACTGGTTGGCTGTATGCTGCTGGTGGCGCTGGTGGTTAACCCACTGCTGGTATGGTGGAAAATTCGTCGTAACCCGTTCCCGCTGGTGCTGCTGTGCCTGCGCGAAAGCGGCGTGTATGCCTTCTTCACCCGCAGCTCTGCGGCGAACATTCCGGTGAATATGGCGCTGTGTGAAAAGCTGAATCTGGATCGCGATACCTATTCCGTTTCTATTCCGCTGGGAGCCACCATCAATATGGCAGGCGCAGCAATCACCATTACCGTGTTGACGCTAGCTGCGGTTAATACGCTGGGTATTCCGGTTGATCTGCCCACAGCGCTGCTGTTGAGCGTAGTGGCTTCTCTGTGTGCCTGTGGCGCATCCGGCGTGGCGGGGGGGTCTCTGTTGCTGATCCCACTGGCCTGTAATATGTTCGGTATTTCGAACGATATCGCCATGCAGGTGGTTGCTGTCGGCTTTATTATCGGCGTATTGCAGGACTCCTGTGAAACCGCGCTGAACTCGTCAACTGACGTGCTGTTCACTGCGGCAGCTTGCCAGGCGGAAGACGATCGTCTGGCAAATAGCGCCCTGCGTAACTAATACTTAGCCCCTTTCGTCTACGGCGGAAGGGGTTTTCTCCACTTTAAACGGATCAATTCCCCTTCTCTGCATACGCCAAAAACGAATGATATTCAGGCCATTCATCAGCAGAAAACTGCCTTCAATCATCGTGCCGCCTATCGACCCCGCCCAGAAGTTGTGAATCACCCAGCAACACGTTGAAAACCACATTACGCAGCGCATGGTCAGCCCTTTACAGCGGAACAGCGCCCAGGTACTGACAATCGTGCCGATTACCGGCAATAGTTCGACAGGATGATGGAACTTCGCGAGGCCAATTCCGCCAGTCAGCACAATAAAAATCGCCATTACCCATAAGCTGCGCGTGCGTAAGGTAATCAATGTACGAATGGCATTAAGGATGGCACTGGCACCGGCAGGATAGGTGCCCAAAAGAAAGAAATGCACACCGATAACGGCGCTATAGACCGAAAGCTGCTTTTTAAAGCGGCGTTCGTCACGGTTGAAAAATGTTGTGATACCAATCAGAAAGGCGATGACACCCACGCCCTGGGCCAGCCAATACGCGGTCATGATAAATCCTTAGCAGGTCTGGAAAAGCAAACGGCGCTTCACATTATGAAACGCCGTTTTTTATTAACAACTCATTTCGACTTTATAGCGTTACGCCGCTTTTGAAGATCGCCAGTTCGCGGAAGTCGTTACGCTCGTTACAGGTTTGCTTACCGTTGGCAAACTCAACGATGGTATCGATGAATTCTTCCAGCAACTGCGGCATCGCTTTACCGTGGATCAGCTGACCCGCGTCAAAGTCGATCCAGTGTTTTTTCTTCGCCGCCAGTTCGCTGTTGGTGGCGATTTTCACCGTCGGTACAAAGCCGCCGTATGGCGTGCCGCGACCAGTACTGAACAGCACCATATGGCAGCCCGCACCCGCCAGGGCGCTGGTCGCTACGGCATCGTTACCTGGCGCACTTAACAAGTTCAGCCCCGGCGTTTTCAGACGCTCGCCGTAACGCAGCACGTCAACCACGACACTGGAACCGGCTTTCTGGGTACAGCCAAGTGATTTGTCTTCCAGCGTGGTGATACCGCCCGCTTTGTTCCCCGGCGATGGGTTTTCATAGATCGGCTGGTCATGGGCAATAAAGTACTGTTTGAAGTCGTTGACCATAGTGACCAGTTTTTCAAACGTTGCTTCGTCGCGGCAATGGTCCATCAGCAACTGCTCTGCGCCAAACATCTCCGGCACTTCGGTCAGTACGGTAGTACCGCCGTTAGCAATCACGTAGTCAGAGAAACGCCCCAGCATCGGGTTAGCAGTAATACCAGAAAGACCGTCAGAACCACCGCACTCCAGACCAAACTTCAGTTCGCTGAGTTTGCCTGGCTCGCGTTTATCGTTGCGCATCACGTTATACAGCTGATGCAAATGCGCGATCCCGGCCTCGATCTCATCATCCTGCTGTTGGCAGATCATGAAATGAACGCGTTCAGGATCGATATCGCCCAGCGTTTCACGGAATGCGGCAACCTGGTTGTTTTCACAACCCAGGCCAATCACCAGCACTGCGCCCGCGTTCGGGTGGCGCACCATATTTTGCAGCATGGTGCGGGTATTGATGTGATCGTCGCCCAGTTGTGAGCAGCCGTAGGTGTGGCTGAAGAGGAACACGCCGTCGGTACCTTCAGCGTTGTTGGTCTCTTTCAGGAAACGATTTTGGATCTGCCGCGCGATGCCGTTGACACAGCCCACGGTTGGCAGGATCCACAGCTCATTACGCACCCCGACATCGCCGTTAGCGCGACGATAGATCTGCACTTCACGATCTGCCGCTTGCGCAGGCAGATCCTGAAAATCAGGTTGATAGCGATACTGATCCAGATCGCTCAGATTCGTGCGCGTATTGTGGGCGTGAACGTGTTCCCCCGCCGCAATATCCGCCAATGCATAACCAATCGGCAGGCCATATTTAATGACGTTGGCCCCTTTTGCGATATCCGTTAACGCAAATTTATGTCCACGAGCAACATCCTGGCGCAGCGTAACAGTCTGGTTATCGACACTGACTTCTGTGCCTTCAGCCAAATCCGCTAAAGCAACCGCGACGTTATCCAGCGCATGGATCTTGATGTATTGCATATCAACCCCAGACCTTAGTTCAGTTCAATGGCGAAGTAGTCACGCGCATTGTTAAAGCAAATATTTTTCACCATCTCGCCCAGCAGGTTGATGTCCGCCGGTGCTTCGCCCGCTTCCACCCAGCGACCGATCATCTGGCACAGAATGCGGCGGAAGTATTCGTGACGGGTGTATGACAGGAAGCTACGGCTGTCAGTCAGCATACCGACAAAGCGGCTCAACAGACCGAGCTGCGCCAGTTGGGTCATCTGACGTTCCATACCGTCTTTCTGATCGTTAAACCACCATCCGGAACCGAACTGCATTTTGCCCGGCATACCTTCGCCCTGGAAGTTACCGATCATGGTGCCCAGCACTTCGTTATCGCGCGGGTTCAGGCAGTAGAGAATGGTTTTCGGCAGCAGGTTTTCTTCGTTCTGCTTGCTCAGCAGCTTAGACAACTCTTCCGCCATCGGACGGTCGTTGATGGAGTCAAAGCCGACATCCGGCCCCAGCAGTTTGAACTGACGCAGGTTGTTATTACGCAGTGCGCCAATGTGGTACTGCTGTACCCAGCCGCGACGTGCATATTCGGCACCAAGGAACACCAGCACCGCAGTTTTGAACTGTGCCACTTCGTGCTCGCTCAGGGTTTCGCCTGCCAGACGGCGCGCGAGGATGCTGTCCAGTTCCGCTTCGTTCGCTTCAGCAAACATCACCACATCCAGCGCGTGGTCAGACACTTTACAGCCGTGAGCGGCGAAGTGATCCAGACGTTTGGTCAGGGCAGTTTGCAGGTCAGCAAAGCGGCGAATGTCGGTATCGGAAACTTCGCCCAGCTTCGCCATGTAGTCGTTAAAGGTCGCCTGTTCAATGTTAAAGGCTTTGTCCGGACGCCAGCTCGGCAGCACTTTAATGGTGAAAGAGCCGTCTTTGGCGATCTCTGCGTGATGCTCCAAAGAATCGATCGGGTCATCGGTGGTGCCGACCATTTTCACGTTCATCTGCTGCATGATGCCGCGTGCAGAGAAATTATCCTGCGCCAGCAGTTCGTTACATTCGTTCCAGATTTCATCGGCAGTTGACGGAGAAAGCAATTTGCCAGTGATACCAAACGGACGACGCAGTTCGAGGTGCGTCCAGTGGTATAACGGGTTGCCGATAGTGTGCGGAACAGTCGCCGCCCAGGCGTCAAATTTTTCACGGTCAGACGCATCACCGGTGCACAAACGCTCGGCCACACCGTTGGTACGCATAGCGCGCCATTTGTAGTGATCGCCCTTCAACCAGATGTCATACAGGTTTTTAAAACGATAGTCTTCCGCAATCTGCTGCGGCGGCAAATGGCAATGGTAATCGAAAATCGGCTGGTCTTTTGCGTAGTCGTGATACAGACGGCGGGCAAATTCAGTATCTAACAGGAAATCTTCAGTCATAAACGGAGTCATTTTCGTCTTCCTCTCAACGAGTGAGCTAGCTTGCTTATGGTGCGATGCTGACAAAGTTATCACACCAATTTCCAGAGTCCGAAGATATTTTCGTGAGTTAGATCAATAAACGTAGTTAAAAAAATTACTCTCAAAGTGGTAAATCTCGCTGCAGGCCGCGCCAGTACTGGCCTCGCCGTCGTCAGGTAATGTCCCTACAAATATTCGCACATTTGTGATGGCTCTCACCTTTTAAAGTTGTATGACAAGTTATCTTTCTGCCGTCGCAAATCATAAGTCGACGGAATGCAAATTGCCGATTCATTCATTTGTTAGATGAATCGGGTTAACCGGTACGGAAGCCGAATTAGCACGAAACTTTCATGGCAACGTTCGGGGCGTGCCGGTTTTTTTTCGGTTACCCGGTCGTAACTAACATCTTCAGCCTCTGGCGGGATGATGGCCGCGCTTCCTGCGGATATAACAAAACGATGAGGTTTTACATGCGTAAAATTAAAGGGTTACGTTGGTATATGATCGCACTGGTGACGCTCGGCACCGTGCTTGGTTACCTGACGCGTAACACTGTGGCGGCAGCTGCGCCAACTCTGATGGAAGAGTTAAACATCTCCACCCAACAGTATTCCTATATCATCGCAGCGTATTCTGCTGCTTATACGGTCATGCAACCGGTAGCGGGTTATGTACTGGATGTGCTGGGTACGAAAATCGGTTATGCAATGTTTGCTGTACTGTGGGCCGTGTTCTGTGGTGCAACCGCGCTGGCAGGTAGTTGGGGTGGCCTGGCGGTTGCTCGTGGTGCGGTCGGTGCCGCGGAAGCCGCGATGATTCCGGCGGGTCTGAAAGCCAGCTCCGAATGGTTCCCGGCGAAAGAGCGTTCCATCGCGGTAGGTTACTTTAACGTAGGTTCTTCGATTGGTGCGATGATTGCGCCGCCGCTGGTGGTATGGGCAATCGTGATGCACAGCTGGCAGATGGCATTTATCATCTCCGGTGCGTTGAGCTTTATCTGGGCGATGGCATGGCTGATTTTCTACAAGCATCCGCGCGACCAGAAACATCTGACCGATGAAGAACGCGACTACATTATTAATGGTCAGGAAGCCCAGCACCAGGTTGACACAGCGAAGAAAATGTCCGTTGGTCAGATCCTGCGTAACCGTCAGTTCTGGGGTATCGCGCTGCCGCGATTCCTGGCAGAACCGGCATGGGGTACTTTTAACGCGTGGATCCCGCTGTTCATGTTTAAAGTTTACGGCTTTAACCTGAAAGAGATCGCGATGTTTGCCTGGATGCCGATGCTGTTTGCTGACCTCGGTTGTATCCTCGGTGGTTACCTGCCGCCGCTGTTCCAGCGTTGGTTTGGTGTGAACCTGATCGTTTCCCGTAAGATGGTCGTAACGCTGGGCGCTGTGCTGATGATTGGCCCGGGTATGATCGGTCTGTTCACCAACCCGTATGTCGCGATTATGCTGCTGTGTATCGGTGGTTTTGCTCACCAGGCACTGTCTGGCGCACTGATTACGCTCTCTTCTGACGTGTTCGGTCGTAACGAAGTGGCGACGGCGAACGGTTTAACCGGGATGTCCGCATGGCTGGCAAGTACGCTGTTTGCACTGGTAGTCGGTGCACTGGCTGACACCATCGGCTTCAGCCCGCTGTTCGCAGTTCTGGCAGTGTTCGACCTGTTAGGTGCGCTGGTTATCTGGACCGTGTTGCAGAACAAACCGGCGATTGAGGTGGCGCAGGAATCACATAACGATCCCGCACCGCAACATTAAGGCTTCGTGTAAGTTTTAGTTTCCCTTCAAAGCCGCCTTCTCAGGCGGCTTTTTCATCACTGCGAGTAGAGCTAAACTCGCAAAAGTGGTATAACAAATATAGTCTGCCGTATCATGCCTGGAGCGCATATGGAAATCACTGAACCACGCCGTTTGTATCAACAACTTGCCGCTGATCTGAAAGAGCGCATCGAACAGGGCGTCTATCTGGTGGGTGATAAACTGCCTGCCGAACGCTTTATTGCCGATGAAAAAAACGTCAGCCGCACCGTGGTTCGTGAAGCCATCATCATGCTGGAAGTTGAAGGCTATGTCGAAGTGCGTAAAGGTTCAGGTATTCATGTGGTTTCCAACCAGCCGCGCCATCAGCAGGCGGCTGACAATAATATGGAATTCGCCAATTACGGTCCGTTTGAGTTGCTCCAGGCTCGCCAGCTCATCGAAAGTAATATTGCCGAGTTCGCGGCAACTCAGGTCACAAAACAGGACATCATGAAATTGATGGCCATCCAGGAGCAGGCACGCGGCGAACAATGCTTCCGTGATTCCGAGTGGGATTTGCAGTTCCATATTCAGGTAGCCCTGGCGACGCAGAACTCCGCCCTGGCGGCTATCGTTGAAAAAATGTGGACCCAGCGTAGTCATAACCCGTACTGGAAAAAACTGCACGAACACATTGATGCCCGTACCGTCGATAACTGGTGTGATGACCACGATCAAATCCTCAAGGCGCTGATTCGCAAAGATCCTCATGCTGCTAAGCTGGCAATGTGGCAGCACCTGGAAAACACCAAGATCATGTTATTTAACGAAACCAGCGACGATTTCGAGTTCAATGCCGACCGCTATCTGTTCGCCGAAAACCCGGTGGTGCATCTCGATACAGCCACCAGCGGCAGTAAATGAAATTCCTGTCCGACAGGCGCTACAGTGCGCCTGTTTGTCTCGTCGGTAAGCGAAAAGTATAAAGTGTCAGCCTGTGTAAATCCTCTCGCCTCCCTCCCCTGCATTCAGCAAAATCAGACTCCACGGACATGTAATTTTGATAACGAACAACGTTGACCTTTGTTACAATTAGATTCAATTTGAATTTATGCTTTTGAATGCTTTCTTATCTCACGATTTAACAGGGAATAGTTCAGGCTGTGTTGATGTATCAAACCCGCAGAACATACCAAGACAGCAATAACATTGCGGTAGTGCATCATTTAAAACCAGCGTGGCGTTAACCGATTCACCAGGAATAATGAATGGAACTTTTGACCCAATTGCTGCAAGCCCTGTGGGCGCAGGATTTTGAAACCCTGGCCAATCCGTCGATGATTGGCATGTTGTATTTTGTCTTGTTTGTCATTTTGTTCCTTGAAAACGGCTTGCTTCCGGCGGCCTTTTTACCGGGCGACAGTTTACTGGTACTGGTCGGCGTATTGATTGCGAAAGGCGCGATGGGCTATCCGCAAACGATTCTGCTGCTGACCGTTGCCGCCAGCCTCGGTTGCTGGGTCAGCTATATTCAGGGGCGATGGCTGGGCAATACCCGCACCGTACAAAACTGGCTATCTCATTTACCCGCGCATTATCATCAACGCGCACACCATCTTTTTCATAAACACGGTTTATCGGCGCTGTTAATTGGTCGCTTTATTGCGTTTGTCAGAACACTGCTGCCGACGATTGCCGGGTTATCAGGGCTGAATAACGCGCGCTTTCAGTTCTTCAACTGGATGAGTGGTCTGCTGTGGGTGTTGATCCTGACAACTCTGGGTTACATGCTCGGCAAAACGCCGGTATTTTTAAAGTACGAGGACCAGCTGATGTCATGCCTGATGCTGCTCCCGGTGGTGCTGCTGGTGTTTGGCCTGGCAGGTTCTCTGGTCGTGTTATGGAAAAAGAAATATGGAAATCGGGGGTAAGGGATGCAAATACCTCGCATGTCACTTCGCCAGCTAGCCTGGTCCGGCGCTGTTTTACTTCTGGTCAGCACACTATTGCTGGCCTGGTCCGCGGTTCGCCAGCAAGAGTCTACGCTGGCGATTCGTGCCGTTCATCAAGGGACAACGATGCCAGACGGTTTTTCAATCTGGCATCACCTTGACGCTCACGGCATTCCTTTCAAAAGTATCACCCCCAAAAACGACACTCTGTTAATTACCTTTGACTCCAGCGACCAGAGCGCCGCCGCAAAAGCGGTCCTCGACAGAACATTGCCCCATGGCTACATCATTGCGCAGCAGGACAATAACAGTCAGGCTATGCAGTGGCTGACCCGGTTGCGGGATAACTCTCATCGCTTCGGATAACTTCCTGTTATCCGAAACAGATCACTCACTTTGGTGATTTCACCGTAACTGTCTATGATTAATGAGGCGGTGGTTAACACTACCGCTTCGTTGTCTGGACAATCGTTCCTTTGTAATAGGTCCGAATCACAATGGAAGGTTCAAGAATGAAATACCGCATCGCTTTAGCTGTTTCTCTCTTTGCTCTTAGTGCCGGTAGTTATGCCACTACCCTGTGTCAGGAAAAGGAGCAAAATATCCTTAAGGAGATCAGCTATGCCGAAAAACACCAAAACCAGAATCGTATTGACGGTCTGAATAAAGCCCTGAGTGAAGTCCGGGCCAACTGTTCAGATAGCCAACTGCGTGCCGATCATCAGAAGAAAATCGCAAAGCAGAAAGATGAGGTGGCGGAACGCCAGCAAGATTTAGCCGAGGCGAAGCAAAAAGGCGATGCAGATAAGATTGCCAAACGCGAACGGAAACTGGCAGAAGCGCAGGAAGAGCTGAAAAAGCTGAAAGCGCGCGACTACTAACTCACAATAGTCACTACTTACTCACCTGGAGAAAACTATGTCGAAAGAACACACTACGGAACATCTGCGTGCTGAGTTGAAATCCCTTTCCGATACGCTGGAAGAGGTGCTTAGCTCATCTGGCGAGAAGTCAAAAGAAGAGTTGAGTAAGATTCGTAGCAAAGCGGAGCAGGCACTGAAACAGAGCCGTTATCGCCTGGGTGAAACCGGTGATGCCATTGCCAAACAAACCCGTGTCGCGGCGGCGCGTGCCGATGAGTATGTGCGTGAAAATCCGTGGACGGGCGTGGGCATTGGCGCAGCAATCGGTGTAGTGCTCGGCGTTCTGCTGTCGCGTCGTTAATTATGGCGGACACTCATCACGCGCAAGGGCCCGGTAAAAGCGTTCTGGGCATCGGGCAGCGAATTGTTTCCATCATGGTTGAAATGGTGGAGACACGTCTGCGGCTGGCGGTGGTGGAGCTGGAAGAGGAAAAAGCGAATCTCTTTCAACTTTTACTGATGCTGGGCCTGACGATGCTTTTCGCTGCATTTGGTCTTATGAGCCTGATGGTGCTAGTTATCTGGGCGGTTGATCCGCAATATCGCCTGAATGCGATGATTGCCACCACCGTGGTGTTGCTGCTACTGGCACTGATTGGCGGCATCTGGACGTTACGTAAATCGCGTAAGTCTACGTTGCTGCGCCACACGCGCCATGAGCTGGCAAACGATCGGCAGCTGCTCGAGGAGGAGTCCCGTGAGCAGTAAAGTCGAACGTGAACGACGTAAGGCGCAACTGCTTAGCCAGATCCAGCAACAACGGCTGGATCTTTCCGCCACTCGTCGTGAATGGCTGGAGGCAACAGGCGCTTACGATCGTCGCTGGAATATGCTGTTGAGTCTGCGCTCCTGGGCGCTGGTTGGCAGTAGCGTGATGGCTATCTGGACGATTCGCCATCCTAATATGCTGGTCCGCTGGGCCAGACGCGGTTTTGGTGTATGGAGCGCCTGGCGTCTGGTGAAAACAACCCTCAAGCAACAACAGCTTCGCGGTTAACTTCCTCTCTGGCCGGAGAAATTCCGGCCTTATCCCTCAAATTTTTTGAAAATATTTGACAGTTTTCCTTGCTAACAATCACGCTTCGTCACGTTTATGATTCTCTCCATCGACAGCAACGACGCTAATAGCGCGCCCTTGCACAAAAAAACAATCAGCAGCCTGAGCGGCGCAGTGGAGAGTATGATGAAAAAATTAGAAGATGTTGGTGTACTGGTAGCGCGTATTTTAATGCCGATTCTGTTTATTACGGCAGGCTGGGGAAAAATTACTGGCTACGCGGGTACCCAACAATATATGGAAGCAATGGGCGTCCCCGGCTTTATGCTGCCGCTGGTGATTCTGCTTGAGTTTGGTGGTGGTCTGGCAATCCTGTTCGGTTTCCTGACACGTACCACAGCCCTGTTTACTGCGGGCTTTACGCTGCTGACGGCATTTTTATTTCACAGCAACTTTGCAGAAGGCATGAACTCGCTGATGTTTATGAAAAACCTGACTATTTCTGGCGGATTCCTGCTGCTGGCAATTACCGGTCCAGGCGCATTCAGCATCGACCGCCTGCTGAATAAAAAGTGGTAAGCACGCGCTATACTTAACGATAAAAAACGAGGGGGAAGCTCCTCGTTTTTGCTATTGGAGGATAGAAAAATGGGTCAACTGATTGACGGCGTCTGGCATGACACCTGGTACGATACCAAATCCACCGGCGGTAAATTTCAACGTTCAGCTTCCGCATTTCGTAACTGGCTCACTGCCGATGGCGCGCCAGGCCCCACTGGCAAAGGCGGTTTTGCCGCAGAGAAAGATCGTTATCATCTCTATGTTTCACTCGCCTGCCCGTGGGCACACCGCACGCTGATCATGCGTAAGCTCAAAGGACTGGAACCGTTTATTTCCGTTTCCGTAGTGAACCCGCTGATGCTGGAAAACGGCTGGACCTTTGATGACAGTTTTCCGGGAGCAACCGGCGACACGCTCTATCAACATGAATTTCTGTATCAGCTTTATCTCCACGCCGATCCACACTACAGCGGACGAGTTACTGTTCCCGTGCTGTGGGACAAAAAAAACCACACCATCGTCAGCAACGAATCAGCAGAAATCATACGCATGTTCAATACCGCGTTTGATGCGCTGGGTGCGAAAGCTGGAGATTACTACCCACCAGCCCTGCAACCGAAAATTGACGAACTTAACGGCTGGATTTACGACACCGTTAACAATGGCGTGTATAAAGCCGGTTTTGCCACCAGCCAGCAAGCCTACGACGAGGCGGTGGCGAAAGTGTTTGAATCGCTGGCGCGACTGGAACAGATTTTAGGTCAGCACCGTTACCTGACCGGCAACCAGCTAACCGAAGCCGATATTCGCCTGTGGACCACGCTGGTGCGTTTTGATCCAGTGTATGTGACCCACTTCAAGTGTGATAAGCACCGCATCAGCGATTACCTGAATCTGTATGGCTTCCTGCGCGATATCTACCAGATGCCGGGAATTGCCGAAACAGTCAATTTCGATCACATCCGTAATCATTACTTCCGCAGCCATAAGACCATCAACCCTACGGGGATTATTTCAATTGGTCCGTGGCAGGATCTCGATGAGCCGCATGGACGAGATGTTCGCTTCGGTTAAAAAAAGGCACCTTACGAGGTGCCTCTGATAATTAGCTAAGTACGTGTTGTTCATGTCGGATGCGGCGTAAACGCCTTATCAAACCTACAAAACATTTATATTCAATATGTTGCAATGACCGCGCAGGCCAGATAAGCGTAGCGCATCTGGCAATTTTGCGCTTGCCCTTATCCTTCACAGCGCCTTATTAATTCATCGCGATAATATTTACTGCCATTTCATTCACGTCTATTCTTAATTTGCTGCTTTAAAAACAAGTGATTGAGCAAAATTGAGGCAAAAATGGACTGGTATCTGAAAGTACTAAAAAATTATGTCGGTTTCCGGGGTCGTGCGCGGCGCAAAGAGTACTGGATGTTTATTCTGGTCAACATCATCTTTACGTTCGTGCTGGGGCTACTGGATAAAATGTTAGGCTGGCAACGTGCCGGTGGCGAAGGCATCCTGACGACAATCTACGGTATTCTGGTGTTTTTACCATGGTGGGCAGTTCAGTTCCGCCGCCTGCACGACACCGACCGCTCGGCGTGGTGGGCACTGCTATTCTTAATCCCGTTCATCGGCTGGCTTATTATCATCGTCTTTAACTGCCAGGCGGGTACGCCAGGCGAAAACCGCTTTGGACCAGATCCGAAACTGGAACAAGAATAATAATTAAGCACCTTGTAAAAGGTGCTTAATCGATTATTTTCCGCTAAAAAGTTTGGGAATTTCCCGCAGACACCAGGATTTCGCCTCCCCCATACTGTCACGACGCCAGGCCATAATAATATCGATCTCGCTGGTCGATTCCGGGCTGACGACACGCAACCGCCCTTCCGCAATATCTTTTTCGACCATCGGATACGGCATCGTCGCCACGCCAAGCCCCGCCAGTAATGCCTGACGTTTATCTTCAATCGTGCTCACCGTTAAGCGCGGCTGTTTGTCCAGCAACTGTACGGTCAACACCGGGCGCTCACGAGCGGTATCCGCCACCGCAATTCCACGATATTTCACGCGCGTCACTTCAGATAACGGTTCCGGCTCCTGATGAATCGGGTGATCCGGCGCGGCAACATAGACGTTCATTAAGGTATAGAGTTTGCGCGAGTTGATCTCCGACGAGGAACGAAAATGCATATCCGGCGCGATAACGATATCCGCCCGCCCCTGCTCCAGCCGTTCCCACGCCCCCGCCAGCACTTCGGTGATAATTGCCAGTTGGGTATTGGCTTTTGCCGCCAGTTTGTCGATTAACGGGAAAAAGGCAGGTGTCGGTACCAGCGCCTCGGTCACAATGGTGAGATGCGTTTCCCAACCGCGCGCGAGGGCTTCCGCATCGGTAGTCAGTTTATCTGCGGCTTCCAGCAAAACGCGCCCTCGTTCCAGCAACATCCTCCCGACATTGGTGAATTTGGTGCGATGGCCCGAGCGGTCAAACAGCACCACATCCAGCTCTTCTTCCAGTTTTTGCATGGTGTAGCTAAGTGCGGAAGGCACGCGTCCCAGCTCATCCGCCGCCGCCGCAAAACTGCCCCGGCGATCGATCGCATCCATAACCCGTAGTGCTTCCAGCGTTAATGCCCTTTCTTTGGCCATTTCGTTCTCATTCAGGAAATTTGAACATACCGGGCAGAATATCTGGCTAACAATGTAGCGTCCAGCCCCTTACCATAAAAGGAAGTAAAGAGAGGTCAAGAATTATGATTACTACCCGAACTGCCAGGCAGTGTGGACAAGCAGACTACGGATGGTTGCAGGCCCGGTATACTTTTTCCTTTGGACACTACTTCGACCCGAAATTGTTAGGCTATGCCTCCCTGCGCGTGCTTAACCAGGAAGTGCTGGCCCCAGGTGCCGCCTTTCAGCCGCGAACCTATCCCAAAGTCGATATTTTAAATGTGATTCTGGATGGAGAAGCTGAGTATCGCGACAGCGAAGGCAATCATGTTCAGGCCAGCGCCGGTGAGGTGTTGCTGCTCTCTACCCAGCCGGGTGTCAGCTATAGCGAACACAATCTCAGCAAAGACAAACCGTTAACGCGAATGCAGCTTTGGCTGGATGCCTGCCCGCAGCGAGAGAATCCGCTGATTCAAAAGCTGGCGCTTAATATGAGCAAGCAGCAATTAATCGCCTCGCCAGAAGGTGGGATGGGAAGCCTGCAATTGCGCCAGCAAGTGTGGCTGCACCATATCGTGCTCGACAAAGGCGAAAGTGCGAATTTCCAGTTGCATGGGCCACGCGCGTATTTGCAATCGATTCACGGGAAATTTCATGCGCTTACGCATCATGAAGAGAAAGCGGCGCTAACCTGCGGTGATGGGGCGTTTATTCGTGACGAGGCTAACATTACGCTGGTTGCCGATTCCCCACTGCGCGCTTTGCTGATAGATTTGCCTGTCTAGTTGTTTTTACAGGGAGATGATGATGAGTAAAAAATCGGCCAAAAAGCGCCAGCCAGTGAAGCCCGTGGTGGCGAAAGAACCTGCTCGTACCGCCAAAAATTTTGGCTATGAAGAGATGTTGAGCGAGCTGGAAGCCATCGTCGCGGATGCTGAAACGCGTTTAGCCGAAGATGAAGCTACCGCGTAAAGACAAGTTGCCGGATGCGGCGTAAACGCCTTATCCGGCCTACAAAACCCAAAACCGGGCGTTTATCTGGCCTTGCTCGCCATAATCTCGATAATCTGCCGATCCGTTTGCTGCATCGAATGGCTTGCTAACGCACACAGGTTGGCAATCGACTGCTCAACATCATGCGCCACAATCCCTTCATTACCGGTTACGGCGGTATCATCCAGCGCCATTAACACCGCTTTCCACGCAGCCGAAGCACTGGTCGAAACCTTCATCGCGCAGCTGTTCGATGCACCATCGCAAATCATGCCACTGACATCGCCGATCATACTGCTGATCGCCATCGAGATGGTTTCATAACGCCCATCCACCAGCCATGCCATCCCGGCAGCGGCCCCCATTGCTGCGGTCGTTGCGGCACACAGCGCAGACAAACGCGGTAACTGGTTATGGATGTAAATCGCGCTCAAATGCGAAAGCATCAGCGCACGCGCCAGCCGTTCATCATCCGCTCCGAAGTGTTCAGCTACCACCACCACGGGCATTGTTGCGGTGATCCCCTGGTTACCCGAGCCGGAGTTACTCATTGCCGGAAGCGTAGCGCCGCCCATACGCGCATCGGATGCCGCGCTGGTACGAATCACAATGGATGAAGAGAGATCTTTCGCCAGCAAACCGCGCGCGCACTGTTTTTCCAGCGTCGCACCAATATGCAGCCCCCAGTTACCGCTCAAACCTTCCTGCGATAACGCACAATTTAACTTCGCAGAATCGAGAATAAAGCGGATCGCCGCAAACGGGACTTCATTAACGAACTTCAGGATCTCAGCCAGCGTCGTTCTGGAAAGCACCGTCAGCGGCGACTCTTGCTCGCCCTCTGTCACACACGCCTGCTGGGTAAACACCACACCATTGTGCGTCTCAATATGCACAATGTTGGTATGCCCGCCGACGATGGTGACACACGCCCACTTCTCACCGTTCCAGACTTTGGCGCGTGAGAAGAGGATTTCATCGCAAGGTTCCTGGATCTTAACTGAGACTTTCCCCGCCGCCAGCAGTGCTTTGGCATCGGAAATTGCCTGCGCAGTTGCGTCTTTCAGCACTTCCAGCCCGGCGTTAGCATTTCCACCTAACGCTCCCAGCGCCGCCGCAATTGGCAGCCCCACCATTCCTGTACCAGGAACGGTGACACCCAGACCGTTCTTCATCAGATTTGGCGAAACCCAGGCTTCTACACGTTCAACCGGACCTTCCAGTTCAGCCGCAGCAACCGCCGCCGCCAGCGCCAGTGAAATCGGTTCAGTACACCCCAGCGCCGGTTTTACTTCCTCCTGAACGGCGAGGATGTAACGCTGCCATAACGGATTTAAAGTCGAATCAAACATATTAAAAACCTTAAAATTTCAGGTAAATCAAGAAAATGCCAGGAACGGAGAAACACAAAGCAACAAACCAGTGACGATAATCAGGTACAGAGACATCCCTTTGTATTTGTGCAATGCCGGTACTTTGTAAACCAGCCACGCCGGGATCAGGCACCCTACCATGCCGAAAATCGGGCTACAGATAGAGGTGAAGCTCAACACCGGGGCGTTCAGTACGATGGCGCTCCAGGCCAGCAAAATGGCGAAAATCATTATGCCGCGCTGAACGAGATTTTCGTTAATCTTCTCGGCAGGTATCTTGCGACGCAGGATGTTCATTACGATCCCTTGCGTTGCTTCGCGAAAGCCTAAATAGACGCCAAAGAATGCAGTCATTACAGCAAAGATATTGAGAATAACGCTGACCACTTTCACCCACGCTGCGCCGTCACCGCTAATAAACTGTGCGGCAATCGCCAGCGCGGAAATATTCTGCTCGTAGGCTTTTACCGCTTCGTCATGTCCCATCGCCAGCGTGAATGACACGGCGTAGAAAAAGACGGTGACAAACAAAATGCCAAACGCGATATTCATTGCCCGCAATGCTTTATGCCGCGCCACTTCAATTGATTTTTCCCGCGAACGATAAGAGATCACCATCGGGCTTAACGTCTGGATAAACAGAATCGACGTCAGGGTAAACGGCAGCGTAATAATGGCGTTTTTCACCAGCAGCCCCAGCGGCGGTAGCGAACCGACGTTATACAGATGCCACATTCCCACCATCGACACGCCCAGCGCCGCGACCACCAGCAGCTTGGTCAGCACCATGCCGGTCGAAATTTTGAATAACAATTTCTCGCCGCGTGAGGAGATCGCCACCAGAATGCAAATCAGTACCAGACCATAAAAGGGACTGTCTGACAGCAACCCTTCCGTCACGCCGAAGGTATGCAGGTAGGAAGCACTATCGTTGGTGATGGCGGTGGAATAGACGAACATCCAAATCACCAGCATTACGAAATAGAGTGCACCTAACAGGATGCCCCAGTTTTTACCTAAATAACCGCTGATGACGCTCGGGTAATCTTTACACTCCGGTGATTCTGCCAGCGTATTAATAAACAACCGCTGAAACAGATACATTGCCGGGTAACCAATCACCGATGAGAGCAAAAATACCCACAATCCCATCAAACCGACCTGCACCGGGAGAAAAACAATCCCCGCGCCAATCGCCATCCCGATACTCATAATCACCCAGCCGGTGTCAGTACTGTCGAATTTGATCGCTTCTCGCCACTCGCTCTCACTCATTCCAGCACGACCCGCCGGGGTCGAAGCGTCTGCAATGACGCCTTTATTCGATGCAATTTCCATAATTTCTCGCTCAATATTTTGTAGGGCTTATTATTTTTTTCCGAGCCGCATCAAGGCGATATGCGGTCTACGTTTTTGCAGGCGAGTTATTAGAATAAAGAAATGATACGCGTGAGATCAGAGAAAATCTTCACAATCAAGACTTTTAAATAGCAATTGTGGGTAATAATTTTCTATTAAATTGAGTTAATAGAAATAATTATTCTCTATTTGCGGCAGATCACAATAAAAAAGGGTGCACATTTTGTGCACCCAAGAATGATAGCTGACAGCAATGTCAGCCGCAGACCACTTTAATAGCCAGTCCTCCGCGTGATGTTTCGCGGTATTTATCGTTCATATCTTTGCCGGTTTCATACATCGTCTCGATCACTTTATCGAGTGAAACACGCGGTGCCGAGGTGCGGCGCATTGCCATCCGCGCGGCGTTTACTGCTTTCACGGCATTAATGGCATTACGTTCAATGCACGGGATTTGTACCTGTCCGGCAACCGGATCGCAGGTCAGCCCAAGGTTATGCTCCATCGCGATTTCCGCCGCATTGCATACCTGCGCCGGACTGCCGCCCAGTAGTTCAGTTAACCCTGCCGCCGCCATTGAACAGGCTACACCAATCTCCCCCTGACAGCCGACTTCCGCGCCAGAGATGGAGGCGTTCATTTTATACAGCGCGCCAATAGCCCCCGCTGCCAGAAAATAGCGGGCAATTGACCGCTCGTTTACCGGACGACGGAACTTATCGTAATAAGCCAGCACTGCCGGAATAATGCCGCACGCACCGTTAGTCGGTGCCGTTACCACGCGCCCGCCAGCTGCGTTTTCTTCACTAACCGCTAGCGCGTACATGTTGATCCAGTCGATGACATTCATCGGATCGTTAGAGATGTTATCGCTGGAAACCAGTTGACGACGCAGCGCTACGGCACGGCGCGGCACATTGAGCGGACCAGGCAGCACGCCTTCAGTATTCATTCCACGTTCAATACCGTCATGCATCACTTGCCAGATACG
Organism: Escherichia sp. WS1118; assembly: GCF_046487695.1. Lineage (NCBI taxonomy): Bacteria > Pseudomonadati > Pseudomonadota > Gammaproteobacteria > Enterobacterales > Enterobacteriaceae > Escherichia > Escherichia sp. WS1118. The sequence continues at coordinate 559,266 of NZ_JBJQIZ010000001.1, forward strand.
GGCAAACCCTGCGTCAATTTCCGCTTTACTGCGCAGCGCCAGCTCGTTGTGCATCATCAGGCCAGATATAGACAGGCCGTTGTAATCACACATTTTCAGCAGTTCACCTGCTGAGTGGAAATCGTAAGGTACGGGTGTTTCGACATCGTGCGACAGGCCGAAGTGTTCTTCTTCGACAATAAACCCGCCGCCGACAGAGTAATAGGTTTTGCTTAATAGTTCTTCCTGTCCCTTCCAGGCAGTGATCCGCATTCCGTTCTCATGGCGAGGCAACATTTCGGGATGGAAGATAATGCTCTTTGCTACAGGAAAATCAACAATATGCGCGCCAGAAGCCACCGGCAACCGCCCGCTGCGCGTCACTAACTCTATAAATGCAGGGATCTCATCAATGACAACATCCTGCGGACTGTTTCCTGCCAGTCCCATGATGATGGCGACATCCGTGGCATGGCCTTTGCCCGTCAGTGACAACGACCCGTACAGATCGACCACAATATGGCTCGTCGCGGTTAATAAGCCGCTACTTTCCAGCCGATCAATAAAACTTTTTCCGGCATTCATTGGCCCCACAGTATGCGAACTGGAGGGGCCAATCCCAATTTTGAAAATATCGAATGCACTAATCATATCCACACCCTCGGATTGCCGTTCAGTGAAGTGGAGCGGAACGACCTAGCGACCGTCCCGCTCACGAGGCCTTACGCACTACGTACTGCGATGGCTTCAATTTCCAACTTCACATCTTTCGGCAAACGCGCGACCTGCACACAGCTCCGGGTCGGGTAGGTCGCCTGATGTTCATCGAAGAACTGCTTATAGACTTCATTGATGGTGGCAAAATCATTCAGATCGGTGATGAACACGGTCATCTTGATGATATCGCCCACACTCAGCCCGGCAGCAACCACGATCGCTTTGACGTTTTCGAGGCTTAAACGCGCCTGATCTTGCACATCAGCCGGGATCTCACCGGTCTGTGGGCAAACCGGAATTTGCCCGGAGGTGAAGACCATGCTGCCTAAATCAACGCCCTGAACATAAGGGCCGATTGCGCCTGGGGCACGTTGCGTTTCGATAATCTTTTTCATACATCCTCCGGCGTCAGAGCGCCTGGGTAAAGGTACGTGAAATAACATCCTGTTGCTGTTCACGGGTCAGTGCGTTAAAGCGCACGGCGTAGCCAGAGACACGGATTGTCAGGTTAGGATATTTTTCCGGGTGCTCGATGGCATCCAGCAGCATTTCCCGATTCATTACGTTGACGTTGAGGTGTTGACCGCCTTCGACATCCGCTTCGTGGTGGAAATACCCATCCAGCAGGCCGACAAGGTTGGTTTTACGTACTGGATCTTCTTTGCCCAGCGCCGCAGGGACGATGGAGAAGGTGTACGAGATCCCATCTTTGGCGTAGGTGAACGGCAGTTTCGCCACCGACGTCAATGAGGCCACGGCGCCTTTGCGATCACGACCGTGCATCGGGTTAGCGCCCGGCGCGAACGGTGTTCCGGCGCGGCGACCGTCCGGCGTGTTCCCGGTTTTCTGACCGTACACCACGTTAGAGGTGATAGTCAGAATCGATTGGGTCGGCACAGCATTGCGATAGGTTGGCAAAGCTTTAATTTTCTTCATAAAGCGTTCAACCAGATCGCAGGCAATGCTGTCTACGCGCTCGTCGTTGTTGCCATACTGCGGATATTCGCCGTCAATCTCGAAATCCACCGCCAGGCCGTTTTCATCACGGATTGGTTTCACACGAGCATATTTGATGGCAGACAGGGAGTCCGTTGCCACCGACAGGCCCGCGATGCCGCACGCCATGGTGCGATAGACATCACGATCATGTAGCGCCATCAGCGAAGCTTCGTAGCTGTACTTGTCGTGCATGTAGTGAATGATATTCAGCGCGCTGATGTACTGTACCGCCAGCCAGTCCATGAAGTGGTCGAGGCTATCCATCACTTTGTCGTAGTCCAGCACGTCATCCATCAACGGAGCCGTTTTCGGGCCAACCTGAATCTTCAGCTTCTCGTCCATTCCGCCGTTGATTGCGTACAGTAGCGTTTTCGCCAGGTTAGCGCGTGCTCCAAAGAACTGCATTTGCTTACCAATCACCATTGGGCTGACGCAACAGGCAATCGCGTAATCGTCGCTATTGAAGTCAGTACGCATCAGATCGTCGTTTTCATACTGCAAAGAGGATGTGACGATAGACACCTGCGCGGCATATTTTTTGAAGGCAATCGGCAAGGCTTCCGACCACAGAATAGTCAGGTTAGGTTCCGGTGCAGGCCCCATAGTGTGCAGGGTGTGCAAATAGCGGAAGGAGTTTTTGGTCACCAGGGTTCGACCGTCCAGCCCCATCCCGCCGATCACTTCCGTCGCCCAGATCGGGTCGCCGGAGAACAGCGAATCAAATTCCGGCGTACGCAAGAAGCGCACCATACGGATCTTCATGATGAAGTGGTCGATCAGTTCCTGTGCCTGCTGCTCATTGAGTACGCCTGCTTTAAAGTCGCGCTCAATGTAGATATCGAGGAACGATGCCGTGCGCCCCAGCGACATCGCGCCGCCATTTTGCGATTTCACTGCCGCCAGGTAAGCGAAGTAGAGCCACTGCACCGCTTCCTGTGCATTCTGCGCCGGACGGGAGATGTCAAAACCGTATTTCGCCGCCATTTCCTGAATCTGCAACAGCGCACGACGATGTTCCGCCAGCTCCTCACGCAGACGGATCGTAGCTTCGAGATCTTCGCCTTTTTCCAGACGGGACTGGAGATCGGCAAACTGCAGTTCGCGTTCACGTACCAGATAACTGATGCCGTAAAGCGCCACGCGGCGGTAGTCACCGATGATACGCCCACGACCATAACCATCTGGTAAACCGGTCAGTACACCAGATTTACGGCAGCGCAGCATATCCGGTGAGTAAACATCAAATACGCCCTGGTTATGGGTTTTACGCAGATCGGTAAAGATGTATTCAAATTCGCTATCCATTTCACGACCATACGCGTGGAATGAACTTCTAATCATATTAATGCCGCCGAACGGATGCAGTGCACGCTTTAATGGCGCATCCGTTTGCAGACCCACTATTTTTTCCAGCGGCTGGTCAATATATCCTGCATCATGAGCGGTAATTGTGGTGGCAATATTGGTATCGAAATCCAATGGCGCGTGAGTCGCATTTTCGATACGGATGCCTTCCATGACTTTTTCCCACAATTCCGTGGTGGCAGGCGTCGCTTCGGCGAGAAAAGATTCATCGCCTTCATAAGGTGTATAGTTATGTTGAATAAAATCGCGGACATTAATTTCGTTTTTCCAGTCCGTACCTTTAAAGCCAAGCCATGCGTCGGCGTACAGCTTATCGCTGGTATCAATATCTACCTTCATGAAAAATAATCTCTCTACAATACTTCAACTAAATTATGCAAATTCTGCGGGCGCGTTCACTTTGCCTAAATGAATGGCATCCAAAGCAATCATTTTTTCTTCGTTAGTCGGAATTACGGCGCAAATGACACGCGCATTTTCACTGGAAACAATTCGCTCTCCAAAAGAGTTAGAGCGATTATTCATTTCTGTATCAATCTCTACGCCTAATACAGCTAAATGTTCCATGACCAGACGACGAATTAAACTTGAATTCTCTCCTATTCCGCCGGTGAATATAATTCCATCCAGGCGATGTAATGAAGCAGCGTGTCCGGCAATATGACGGGCAATTCGGTGAACAAAGGTTTTAATTGCCAGTTGCGCGCGTTCGTGACCTTCATGCCAGGCTTTTTCCAGAACACGTAAATCCGAAGAAAGGCCGGAAATACCTAATAATCCCGACTCTTTATTCACTACGCGTTCCAGGTCCCCCAGGCTCTGGTTGGTTTGGCTGGCGACCCAGGACATCGCCCCGAAGTCGACATCACCACTGCGGGTACCCATCATCAAGCCTTCCAGCGGCGTCATTCCCATGGAAGTGTCAACACTCTGACCGTTGCGAACCGCGCAGATTGACGCGCCATTGCCAAGATGCGCCACAACCAGGCCGGAGTCATCTTCCGCCAGATTCAGCAGAGAATGTGCGCGCTGGGAAACATAGCGGTGCGACGTGCCGTGGAAACCATAACGGCGTACACCTAACTCTTCATAATATTTCCACGGCAGGCCGTATAAATAAGCTTCCGGAGCCATCGTCTGGTGGAAACTGGTATCAAATACCGCCACCTGAGTTACGCCCGGGAATAATTGCTGCGCCGATTCAATACCACTTAAATTGGCGTAATTATGCAGGGGGGCCAGTGGAGAAACGCGACGGATATTATCAATGACTTCATCGGTAATAATGGCGGACTCGGTAAAAATACTGCCGCCGTGAGCGATGCGGTGGCCAATTAAGGCCACATTGTCATTTAAATTCCGTTTTTCCAGTTCAAATGCAATTGCCTTCAATGCACCTTCGTAGCTGTGGTGAGCCAGCGGTGCTGGCTCTCCCCCATTTACGGATAAGAATGCATTTTCCGAGTTAATACCGTCGGCAATACCTGACATTAATACTTCACAGTCGCTGGCATTGAGTACGGAAAACTTAATCGAAGACGAACCACAGTTAATAACCAAAACAACCGGAAATTCATTCATCTCTTTTCTCATCCTGAGTTACGGATTAAAACAGTTTGTATACGATGTTCAGGATGGTCAGCAGACCAATCACGGTAACAAACACGTTATCCAGACGACCACGGTATTTCGCCAGAGACGGCGCTTTACGGATGGCATACATCGGCAACAGGCACAGCAGTGATGCAATAATCGGTGCGCCCATGGCTTCAATCAGGTCGAGGATGTTCGGGTTGGCGTAGGCAACAACCCAGGTGGAGCCCATAATGAAAATCATGCTGATAGTATTCAGTTTACCCAGCGACACTTTGGTTTTGTCACCTTTATAACCGAACTTCAGAATCAAACCATTCAGCCCTTCCAGCGTCCCCAGATAGTGACCGAAGAAAGATTTGAAAATAGCCACGAGTGCGATGATGGAAGCGGCATATTCCAGTGTAATCGCAAACGTTGTTTTGGTACCGGTCATGGACGCAAAGTGGTTAGCCAGATAAGAAAGCACTGGAATATTCTGCGCTTTCGCTTCAGCCATATTCGCCGGAGACAGCGTAAACAGGCAGCTAAAGGCAAAGAACATCACCACTGCAACCATCAGCATACTGGCGCGAGAGATGATTTGTGAACATTTACGCTCGGTGAAGTCGCGACCAAAATCTTTCTCGTACTCTTCACGTTTAGAAACCACGAAGGAAGAGACGATTGGCGAGAAGTTAAAGGAGAAAACCATGATGGAAATCCCCAGCCAGACGGTGATCAGGATACCGTCATGACCAGTTAACGACAGCGAACCGAGGTCAACCTGGTCGATAACTGCAGAGTTCCAGTAAGGGATCAGCGAAAGAGAAATCAGCACCAGGCTGGCGATAAACGGCCATACCAGATAGCTCATCACTTTAACCATCAGATCCTTACCAAACCAGATGACGAAAGCCATCAGCAGCAACAGGAACAGCGCCACAAAGCCGCGATTCAGCGGTGCAAAGCCGAGCTGGTTTTCCCAGAACGTCATAAAGGTATTGGTAATAGTAACGCCATAAATCCACAACAGTGGGCAAATCGCGAAGAAGTACAGGAACGTGATAACCACGCCGCCAGTTTTACCAAAATGCTCTTCCACCGTTTCCGTAATGTTGCCGGAAGGGTTAGAGCCAGAAAGACACAGACGCGCCAGTGCCCGGTGGCAATAAAACGCGATGGGGTATGCTAATACCAACATCAGAAGAATCGGGATCAGTCCGCCAAAACCTGCGCGGATAGGGAAGAACAGCACCCCGGCGCCGATTGCCGTACCAAACAAGCCTAACGTCCATGTGGTATCTGATTTACGCCAGGACGATTGTTTTGTCTGGCTGGATACAATGCTATCTGAAGTACTCATATCCTATCCTCAACGAATTAATTAAGCGTCAACGAAACCGGTGATTTGAGAGACGCGAGAAAGATCGATATTGCCGCCGGAAATAATACTGACGGTTTTTCTGTTTTGAATATATTGGTCTAATTTACCGCTTAATAATGCAGCACATGCCAGAGCGCCTGCGCCTTCGGTGACGACTTTATTGCGCTGAATTAAGGCAATCATACTGTTTCTGATTTCGTCTTCGCTGACCAGCACGATGTCATCGACTAATTCACGAACGATTTCGTAAGTTAAATTACCCGGGCGGGAGACATCACAACCATCCGCCAGGGTGCCGGTAGTTCGGTGCGTAGTTATTTCTCCGGAGTGGAAAGAAGCCGCCATGCCGTGAACGTTTTCAGACTGTACGCCAATAACACGGATGGTCGGGTTGATAGATTTAATTGCCACCGCAATACCTGCAATTAAACCGCCGCCGCCAATTGGCACAATCACGTTATCGACATCATAGAGATCTTCCATAATTTCCAGACCAATCGTTCCCTGGCCAGCAATCACTTTCGGATCATCGTAAGGTGGGATAAAAATACGGCCTTCCATTTCGACAATTTCGCTCACTTTAGCAATAGTGTCGTTGAAGTTATCACCATGCAAAACGACTTCTGCGGAGTAGTCGCACGTTGCCGCGACTTTGGATTTCGGCGCACCTTTTGGCATCACCACTTTACCGTCAATACCCAGCATCGCACAGGAGAGCGAAACCCCTTGCGCATGGTTGCCCGCAGAGCAGGCCACTACACCTTTACGTTTTTCCGCATCAGTCAGTGAACTTAATTTATTAAATGCGCCACGAATTTTAAATGAACCGGTACGCTGCATGTTTTCGAATTTGAGGAATATTTCACCTTTGCAACGTTCACTAAAATAGTTGGAGCGAGGCATACCTGTTTTATAAATTCGCCCAGCCAGTCGTTGTTTTGCTCCAATGATGTCATCAATAGCAACCGGGAGATCGTATGTAATATGCATTATAAAACCTCTTAGCCTGAATTAAATATGTAGGTAACCGTAACCGACACCTGCAAAACAGACAGGTGGATTATTTATGTTTAAATTAAAACAAATAACTAATCAACTTCAATTAATTGCCTTCGTCTACACCCATTATAAGATGAATACTCTTTGGCTAATTCCACCAAAACCGATGCTGCTTTTTTAATACGATAATTTTTCGACCATACCGCGGCATATTGTGCCACAGGTAATGTTTCTTCAACCGGAATAGTAATAAATTGATTAGAACCAAAAGGTGATGTCATATCACAAGGAATTACAGTTAAGAAATCAGCATTGAGAACAAGATTATAAATTGTCACGACTGAGTCGGTTTTAACGATGTTTTCAATACTGATGCCATTTCTTTGTAACGTAGTAAGTAGTTCGCTGTAGTACCCCATATTGGTTTGTGGCAACACCCACTGTTCGTTCTTCAACGACTCCAGCGTGGTGGTGCCGGTGCATGTTCGGGACTTACTGGCTACCAGCACAAACTCGGACTCGAACAGCGGCTCAACATGTAAATCCTGAAGCTTCATTTCTGCGCTTAACGTACCAATCGCAAAATCCAGTCGACCGTCGCGGATTGCCGGTAAGAACGAAGACAGTTGCGCTTCATACATAGAAACCTGCGCTTTCGGGAACACCTCTTTGAACTTGTTGATCATCCCTGACATAAAAGTAAAACCAATCAATGAAGGAAAACCAAATGAGACTTCCACCACCGCCTCAGAAGACATACCGCTTATCTCATTAACCATATTTTTCATTTCACGGGTAATGGATTCGGAACGGGAGAGTAACAATTGACCGGCAGGTGTTAATGTTACACCGGTATTTTTCCGCACCACTAACTCCACCCCAAAATAATCTTCAATATCGTTAATGATTTTACTGACGGCCGGTTGAGTTAACCCTAACTCTTTTGCAGCCGAGCCGATAGAACCACTTCTAATAACTTCCTGAAAGACTACCAGGTGCTGCGTTTTCGGAAGAAGAATAGTGCTCATAACGACCTACGTTAATTACCTCATTGACGGTATGAAGTGTATCAAAATGAAATGAACAGGATATGTGCGACCACTCACAAATTAACTTTCAATACTTTCCATGGCATCGTTACCACAATTAAATACCTTTAAGTATCAACAAGTTAAAGCATGAAAATCAGCATAAACCCTGATTTTTGTCAAAAAAAATGACGGGGATAACCATATTTTATGGCGATAACATCATTCTTTATGTGGTTAATACAAAAAAGGGGCTGAGACTATATTTCAAGCAATTACCGGATAATTACCAGGCAAAATTTGAGTTAAATTTAATGAGTAAGTTCTCAAATTTTATTATAAACAAACCATTTTCAGCGATAAATAATGCGGCACGTCACATTTTTTCACGCTATTTGTTGGAGAACAAACATCTATTTTATCAATATTTTAAAATTTCGAATACAGGTATTGATCATCTCGAACAATTGATTAACGTCAACTTTTTCTCTTCTGACAGGACGTCATTTTGTGAATGCAATCGTTTTCCATAAATTCTTCTCCCCTCATAGGCAACGAATAGCATTTTGTGTTGAGGATCACAAAACGAATAATTGCTGGTCGCCGCGATAAGGTCAGACGAAGTCAACAAGGAGGATTTTCGCTGTGCTTTACATCAGCGTAGGCCATAGAATGTTGCTTCGTTGACTGTAATGCCGGGTAAATGAGCATTTTTTGATAGTGCGAAAGAACCCTGCGAGGAAAATAAGCATCTATTATTGTTTGTCATGATGACAAGGCAGGCATCAATGAAAGGCTTCTCAATTGCACATATTTTTCACCCTTCAATGCACGCAGTGGTTAACAATCACAATAGAAATATTGATTATTGGACGGTAAAAATTTAGGTTATAACGCCCAAATGATTCAACGATCGGACAATACCTGCGAACTTACAATTAATGAGAGAAATATATGTATAATTACGACCTTTTAAATGCAATATAGACTTAATAACTTCTTACAAAGTCTGTTATTAATACCGTAGATATTCATCTTACCCTGGGCACCAAAAGCAAAAACCCGCCGAAGCGGGTTTTTACGTAAATCAGGTGAAACTGACCGATAAGCCGGGTTCTGTCGTGGACAGTCATTCATCTAGGCCAGCAATCGCTCACTGGCTCAAGCAGCCTACCCGGGTTCAGTACGGGCCGTACCTTATGAACCCCTATTTGGCCTTGCTCCGGGTGGAGTTTACCGTGCCACGGACTGTTACCAGCCGCGCGGTGCGCTCTTACCGCACCCTTTCACCCTTACCTGATCCCGCTTACGCGGGCCATCGGCGGTTTGCTCTCTGTTGCACTGGTCGTGGGTTTCCCCCCCAGGCGTTACCTGGCACCCTGCCCTATGGAGCCCGGACTTTCCTCCCCTCCGCCCGTCTCCCCCGAAGAGGACGACGACGAAGCGGCGACTGTCTGGTCAGCTTCGGCGCGCAGTATAGAGGGTTTGCGCGCCCTTGTCACCCCGCGTTGCGCATTCCAATCGCCAGTGTCGCGGCGATATTACGTGAAGCACGGCAGATATTGTCATAAGCTCCGCGGAGTGCTTCGTCTAACGTACCAATGCTGGTCAGTACGCTGAAGACCGCATCAATGCCATGCTGATGTACAACGCCAACATCATTGGTCAGGCTACCCGCAATGCCAATCACCGGTTTATGGTACTTCTTCGCCACGTTTGCGACACCAATCGGTACCTTGCCGTGAATACTCTGGCTATCAATACGCCCTTCACCAGTGATCACCAGCGTACAATCGTGAATATGTTCCTCCAGATTCAGCGCCGTAGTGACGATTTCAATACCACTTTTCAGTTCTGCACCAAGAAACGCCATCAGCGCCGCGCCCATACCGCCCGCAGCTCCTGCGCCGGGGACATCTTTCACATCAACATGCAGCGCTTTTTTAATAACATCGGCATAGTGAGAGAGGTTATTGTCCAGCTCGACAATCATCGCCTCACTGGCTCCCTTTTGTGGGCCAAAGATGCGCGAAGCACCACTGTCGCCGACTAACGGGTTGGTGACATCACAAGCGACGCGGATGACACAATCTTTTAAGCGCGGATCGAGACCGGAAATATCAATATCATTCAGAGTATTAAGACTACCGCCGCCAAAACCAATTTCATTGCCGTTGGCATCGCATAATTTCGCCCCCAGCGCCTGTACCATGCCTGCGCCGCCGTCGTTGGTGGCGCTGCCGCCAATGCCGATAATAATGTTTGTCGCACCGCTCTCCAGCGCCTGCAGGATTAACTCACCAGTACCGCGTGAAGTGGTCACGAGTGGATCGCGTTTTTCCGCAGGTACCAGTTCCAGCCCACTGGCCGCCGCCATTTCGATAAACGCGGTTTTGCCATCGCCGGAGATCCCCCAACTGGCATTCACTTTCTCGCCCAGCGGCCCTGTAACCCAGGCGTGACGTTCAGCCCCCTGGGTGGCTGCAATCATCGCTTCCACCGTTCCTTCACCACCGTCGGCAACCGGAACAGAAACATACTGTGCATCAGGAAAAATTTTCCGAAATCCTTTTTCTATCGCCTGCGCAACCTCGCTGGCAGATAAACTTTCTTTATAAGAGTCTGGGGCGATTACGATTTTCATACCTATGCCTGTTACCACATGACGCCGGAGGGCGTTTCTCTTATTCGGCCTGGATTCCAGGCCCGGATTGCAATACGCCATCCGGGCACGACGTCATTAGCGAGTAACTTCGACTTTCGCCAGTTTTTCGTAGTAGCACGCCAGGGCGCTATGATCCGCCGTTCCTAAACCATCTGCACGCAGTGCCTGCATCATCTCCATAACCGCAGCTGTGAGCGGCAGTTGCGCGCCGACGCCGTGAGAAGTATCCAGCGCATTCGCCAGATCCTTAATATGCAGATCAATACGGAAGCCCGGTTTGAAGTTGCGGTCCATCACCATCGGCGCTTTGGCATCCAGCACGGTACTGCCCGCCAGCCCACCGCGAATTGCCTGATACACCAGATCCGGGTTAACGCCCGCTTTGGTTGCCAACGTTAACGCTTCTGACATCGCAGCAATATTCAGCGCCACAATGACCTGATTTGCCAGTTTGGTGACGTTACCTGCACCGATTTCCCCGGTATGCACCACGGAACCCGCCATCGCTTTCATCAAATCATAGTATTTGTCGAAAATAGCCTTGTCGCCGCCCACCATCACTGACAGCGTACCGTCGATGGCTTTCGGTTCACCGCCGCTCACCGGAGCATCCAGCATATCAATGCCTTTCGCTTTCAGCGCTTCGCTGATTTCACGGCTTGCCAGCGGTGCGATAGAACTCATATCGATCAATACCGTACCTGGCTTCGCGCCTTCAATAATGCCATTCTCACCCAGCGCCACCTCTTTCACATGAGGGGAGTTTGGCAGCATGGTTATGATTACGTCGCACTGTTCAGCGATCGCTTTAGCCGTAGAGGCTGTTTCTGCACCTGCAGCAATCACGTCAGCGATAGCTTCTGGGTTACGGTCAGCAACCACCAGCGAGTAACCTGCTTTCAAAAGGTTTTTACTCATTGGTTTACCCATAATCCCAAGGCCAATAAAACCAACTTTCATAGTCATATCAATCATCTCTCTTATTGCGGTGGTGGTTATTTTTTAAAGGTATCAGCCAGTTTCTGAGTGGCAGAGCGGAAGACGCCGAGATCGCTGCCGACGGCCACAAACGTCGCGCCCCATTCCAGATAACGACGCGCATCAGCCTCGACTGGTGCGAGGATGCCGCTGGGTTTGCCGTGCGCGCTGGCACGGTTAAAAATGTGCTGAATTGCTTTTTGTACATCCGGGTGCGAGGCATTGCCGAGATGGCCTAATGCCGCAGCCAGATCGCTGGGGCCGACGAAGATACCGTCTACACCTTCGGTAGCGGCAATGGCATCGACGTTATCTACGCCCTGCTGACTTTCTATCTGGACCAGAATAGTGATGTTCTTGTTCGACTGAGCGAAATAATCCGCCACGGTGCCAAACATATTGGCGCGGTGAGAAACGGAGACGCCGCGAATGCCTTCCGGTGGGTAACGAGTTGATGCCACCGCCTGCTCTGCTTCCTCTTTTGTTTCTACAAAAGGAATCAGGAAGTTATAGAAACCGATATCCAGAAGACGCTTAATAATTACCGGCTCGTTGGTCGGCACTCGCACTACTGGCGCGCTGGCGCTGCCTTTCAGGGCCATTAACTGCGGAATAAACGTGGAGATATCGTTTGGCGCATGTTCGCCATCCAGCACCAGCCAGTCAAACCCAGCCAAACCAAGAACTTCAGTGCTAATCGGGTTAGAGAGAGCTGACCAGCAACCAATTTGTACCTGTTTCGCAGCCAGTGCGGCTTTGAATTTATTCGGGAAAACATCGTTATTCATCGCTTATACCTTTGCTTATTTCTGCAATTCCATACGTTTAATGTCGCCAACTACGAAGAGGTAGCAGACCATCGCCATCAGCGCTGAACATCCCACGAAAACCAGTGCTGCATTGAAGGAGTGCAGTTCACTTACCAGGTAGCCAATCACCAGTGGAGTGACAATGGAGGCAACATTGCCAAAGACGTTAAAGACGCCGCCGCAGAGGCCAACAATCTCTTTCGGCGCGGTGTCAGAAATTACCGGCCAGCCTAGCGCACCAAATCCTTTGCCAAAGAAAGCCAGCGCCATCAGCATGACCACCAGCGTGGTGTTGTTGGTGTAGTTACATAAGATGATGGTGGAAGCCAGCAACATTCCCAGCACAATCGGTAGCTTACGTGCCAGGGTCAGGGATAAACCGCGTTTGATCAGATAATCCGAGAAGACACCTCCCAGCACGCCGCCCGCAAAACCACACAGTGCCGGAATCGAGGCGACCAGACCCACTTTCAGAATCGACATGCCTTTTTCCTGCACCAGATAAATTGGGAACCAGGTGAGGAAGAACCAGGTAATGGTGTTGATAAAATATTGTCCGAAAAATACGCCCAGCATCATGCGGTTAGAGAGCAATTGCTTGATGTAATGCAGTTTGGGTCCGCTTGCTGCCGCACTGCCCGGCTTTTTGTGGTCCATATCGACCACCGCGCCATTTTCCGAGATAAACTTCAGCTCTTCCGCAGACATACGTGGGTGATCTGTCGGGTTATGAATCAACTTGATCCACAGCGCCGTCAGCACAAAACCCATCCCCCCCATAACGGTAAAGACGTGCTCCCAGCCCCAGGCGAAAGTCAGCCAGCCAAGCAGCGGCGAAAAGAGCGCCAACGAGAAATATTGCGCCGAGTTAAAGATGGCGGAGGCAGTACCACGTTCTTTCGTCGGGAACCAGGCGGCGACAATACGGGCGTTCGCCGGGAATGATGGCGCTTCCGAGAACCCCAGCATAAATCGCATAAAGAACATGGAGATCCCAGCCCAGGCCAGCGGAAACATATCGACAAAGCCTTGCAGGAAGGTGAACAGCGACCAGAAAAAGAGGCTGTAAGTGTAAACTTTCTTCGAGCCAAACTTATCAAGCAGCCAGCCGCCGGGAATTTGCATCAGCAAGTAGGCCCAGCCAAAAGCAGAGAAGATGTAACCCATCGAAACCGCACTTAACTGCAACTCTTTTGCCACTTCGGTACCAGCAATAGACAGCGTTGCACGATCGGCGTAGTTAACGGCGGTAACAATAAAAATAATCAGTAATATTAAATAGCGGGTATGCACGCCTTTCTTTTTTTCGTCAACGGTGTCCAGCATCATTTTATTTACCTCGGGTACTTATGCTGATTTTTATTATTATGGGGAAGGTGTTATTTATGAGTTTCATTTATGCCGTTACGACAATGAACTCGGGAATTAGTATAAGCAGCGCGAGAATAATAATCATTGTGCAAATGCTAATTTAATTAGTATTATTTAAATATTATTTTGAGCATATGCACATAAGGTTGCGCGCTAAAGCACAGATTTGCGCTTTACCTTGCCGGGAGGTACTGCAATCCCTGAAATGATTGACATTGATCACATTTCTGCATTTAAACTCCTGACATTCTTATTTCACCCAATGAAGTTATTTATTTTTAAATGAGACCAGGTCCTCATTTTAATAGTCCCTGGCTGGAGAATATTGCACAATGGCCAACATCGAAATCAGACAAGAAACGCCAACTGCGTTTTATATAAAAGTTCACGACACAGATAATGTGGCAATTATTGTTAATGATAATGGCCTGAAAGCAGGAACGCGTTTTCCGGATGGGCTGGAATTAATTGAACATATTCCCCAGGGGCATAAAGTCGCATTGCTGGACATTCCGGCTAATGGTGAAATTATTCGTTATGGCGAGGTGATTGGTTACGCCGTGCGCGCAATCCCACGCGGAAGCTGGATCGACGAATCAATGGTTGTACTACCGGAAGCGCCGCCGTTACATACGCTGCCACTGGCAACCAAAGTCCCGGAACCCTTACCGCCGCTGGAAGGATACACCTTTGAGGGCTATCGCAATGCCGATGGCAGCGTGGGCACCAAAAACCTGCTCGGCATCACCACCAGCGTCCACTGTGTGGCAGGCGTGGTGGACTACGTAGTAAAAATCATTGAACGCGATCTGCTACCGAAATACCCGAACGTCGATGGCGTGGTGGGGCTGAATCATTTGTACGGTTGTGGCGTGGCGATTAACGCACCCGCGGCAGTTGTACCTATTCGTACCATTCACAATATTTCGCTGAACCCTAACTTTGGCGGCGAAGTAATGGTGATTGGTCTGGGTTGTGAAAAGTTGCAGCCTGAACGCCTACTGACTGGAACGGATGATGTGCAAGCTATTCCAGTAGAAAGCGCCAGCATTGTCAGTTTGCAGGATGAAAAGCATGTCGGTTTTCAGTCCATGGTCGAGGATATTTTGCAGGTCGCCGAACGCCATCTACAAAAACTGAATCAACGTCAGCGAGAAACCTGTCCGGCTTCAGAACTGGTTGTCGGCATGCAGTGCGGTGGCAGCGATGCGTTTTCTGGCGTAACGGCAAACCCGGCGGTTGGGTATGCGTCTGATCTATTGGTGCGCTGCGGCGCAACGGTGATGTTTTCAGAAGTCACAGAAGTGCGTGACGCGATCCATCTGCTGACACCACGCGCAGTGAACGAAGAGGTCGGCAAACGGCTGCTGGAGGAGATGGAGTGGTACGATAACTATCTCAATATGGGAAAAACCGACCGCAGCGCCAACCCTTCGCCGGGCAACAAGAAAGGCGGTCTGGCAAACGTGGTAGAGAAGGCACTCGGCTCCATTGCTAAATCGGGTAAAAGTGCAATTGTTGAAGTGCTGTCGCCCGGCCAACGCCCGACTAAACGCGGATTAATTTACGCCGCGACGCCAGCCAGCGATTTTGTCTGTGGCACGCAACAGGTGGCTTCGGGTATCACCGTGCAAGTGTTTACGACCGGTCGTGGTACGCCGTACGGCCTTATGGCGGTACCCGTCATTAAAATGGCGACCCGCACCGAGCTGGCGAACCGCTGGTTTGATTTAATGGATATTAACGCGGGCACTATCGCTACCGGCGAAGAAACCATTGAAGAAGTGGGCTGGAAGTTGTTCCACTTTATTCTCGACGTCGCCAGCGGGAAGAAGAAAACTTTCTCGGATCAATGGGGACTGCATAACCAGCTGGCGGTGTTTAACCCGGCACCGGTGACCTGATTTCTTTTGGAACGTCCCTCGCAAAACATGGCCTTAGTGCCATGTTTTTATTGTTTAAAGTCCACACATCCATTAATAATGCATTTGCATTACCTTAGTTCAAGCTTATAATTTGAGCAGAAAACAGGCTGTAAAAGGACAGTAAATAATGCCCGCTAATGCTCGCTCTAACGCTGTACTGACCACTGAATCAAAGGTCACTATACGCGGACAAACAACTATCCCCGCGCCAGTGCGTGAGGCCTTAAAACTGAAGCCAGGCCTGGACAGCATTCATTACGAAATTCTGCCTGGTGGGCAAGTATTTATGTGCCGACTGGGAGATGAACAGGAGGATCATACTATGAATGCATTTTTGCGTTTTCTGGATGCAGATATCCAGAACAACCCGCAAAAAACTCGTCCATTCGACATTCAACAAGGAAAGAAACTTGTCGCTGGCATGGACGTCAACATTGACGATGAGATTGGCGACGACGAATAATGGATTTTCCACAAAGGGTTAATGGTTGGGCGCTATATGCTCATCCCTGTTTTCAGGAAACCTACGATGCTTTAGTTGCCGAAGTCGAGGCATTAAAGGGAAAAGATCCTGAAAATTATCAGAGAAAAGCTGCCACAAAGTTATTGGCGGTGGTCCATAAAGTGATTGAGGAGCATATCACGGTCAATCCATCATCACCGGCATTCCGTCATGGCAAGTCGTTAGGCTCTGGGAAAAATAAAGACTGGTCACGGGTAAAATTTGGTGCTGGTCGCTATCGTCTCTTCTTTCGTTACAGTGAAAAAGAGAAAGTCATCATTCTGGGATGGATGAACGATGAAAACACGCTGCGCACCTACGGTAAAAAAACAGATGCCTATACCGTATTCAGTAAAATGTTAAAAAGAGGACATCCTCCTGCCGACTGGGAAAGCCTCACCCAAGAGACAGAAGAAAGCCATTGATGGTGTTCACAATGCCCGCCGAACGCATTGGTGTTGACCAGCGGGCATCCTTTCTCATTCCCCGACCAGAATCACTTCAACCCCAGCCTTTCTCAGTCCTTCCAGACTATCCGCAGGAATGCCTTCATCAACAATGATCATGTCGATACGTTGAGTATCAATGATCTTATGTAAACTAGAACGATTGAACTTACTGGAATCGGTGACCACGATGATCCGTTCCGCAACTTCGCACATCCGACGGTTTAAACGGGCTTCATCTTCATTATGCGTGCTGACGCCGCGCTCCAGATCGATCGCATCTACACCAAGAAACAGCATATCGAAGTGGTAATTTTGCAGCGATTGCTCAGCCTGATCACCGTAAAAAGATTGCGACTGACGGCGCAAATGCCCCCCGGTCATCAGCAGCTCAACGCCTTCCGCTTCCAGCAACGCATTAGCCACGTTCATACCGTTGGTCATCGCAATTACGTCGGTGTGCTTGCGCATCAGACGAGCAATCTCAAAAGTGGTGGTCCCGGAGTCGAGGATCACCCGATGACCAGGCTGAATCAACTCAACGGCAGCTTTCGCAACGCTGCGTTTCATCGCGGTGTTCAGCGCGCTTTTATCTTCCACTGATGGCTCGACTGACGGCGTTGTGCTATCGCAGATCAACGCGCCACCATAGGCACGCACAGCGATCCCCTGCTTTTCCAGAAACGCCAGATCGTTGCGGATCGTCACAGTAGATACACCATACAACGCCGATAGATCATTAACTTGCACACTTCCTTGCTGGCGCAGGCGTTGAATGATCTGTTCTCGTCGCTCGCTGGTGCCTGTCACTCGCTTCTCACCTGAAGCGTCGGTATTACTCATAGTAAGTCCTTTCGTAAAACTTTCGTTTCATTTCGTTTTGCCTATTAACGCCTTTCTATTAAGCAAATGCAAGCCCACCTTACCCATTGGCGCAAGCTACTCTCGTTTCAGTGGCTTTCATTATGTTTCTTTTGTGAATCAGATCAGAAAACTATTATCTTTCGTTTTATTTTTATCTCACCATGACGCAGTATCAACTGAAACAAAACGAAAGATTAATGTCGCAGTAATCTGAACTGGAGAGGAAAGTGAAACATCTGACAGAAATGGTGAGACAGCACAAAGCGGGCAAAACAAATGGGATTTATGCCGTTTGTTCCGCACATCCGCTGGTGCTGGAAGCTGCAATCCGCTACGCCAGTGCAAACCAAACGCCGTTACTGATTGAAGCAACCTCCAATCAGGTGGACCAGTTCGGCGGTTATACCGGAATGACGCCCGCCGATTTTCGCGGCTTTGTTTGTCAGCTCGCCGACTCGTTGAATTTCCCGCAGGATGCGCTGATTCTGGGTGGCGACCATCTGGGGCCAAACCGCTGGCAAAACCTGCCTGCCGCTCAGGCAATGGCCAATGCCGATGATTTGATTAAAAGCTACGTGGCGGCAGGATTCAAAAAAATTCACCTTGATTGCAGCATGTCCTGTCAGGACGATCCGATTCCCTTAACTGATGACATCGTGGCTGAACGCGCCGCCCGTCTGGCGAAAGTGGCGGAAGAAACCTGTCTTGAACACTTTGGCGAAGCCGATCTGGAGTATGTCATTGGTACCGAAGTCCCGGTGCCTGGCGGCGCGCATGAAACCTTAAGCGAGCTGGCGGTCACCACGCCGGATGCCGCCCGCGCCACGCTGGAAGCCCATCGTCACGCTTTTGAAAAGCAGGGTCTGAATGCCATCTGGCCACGCATCATTGCCCTGGTGGTTCAACCCGGCGTCGAATTCGATCACACCAACGTTATTGATTATCAGCCCGCCAAAGCGACCGCCTTAAGCCAGATGGTCGAAAACTACGAAACGCTGATTTTCGAAGCGCACTCTACCGATTATCAAACACCGCAATCGCTGCGCCAGCTGGTGATTGACCACTTTGCCATTCTGAAAGTTGGCCCGGCGCTGACCTTTGCTCTGCGTGAAGCTCTGTTCTCTCTGGCGGCGATTGAAGAAGAACTGGTGCCAGCAAAAGCCTGTTCTGGTCTGCGTCAGGTGCTGGAAAACGTGATGCTCGACCGCCCGGAATACTGGCAAAGCCACTACCACGGTGACGGCAACGCGCGTCGTCTGGCGCGTGGTTATAGCTACTCGGATCGCGTGCGCTATTACTGGCCGGACAGCCAGATTGATGACGCTTTCGCTCATCTGGTTCGTAATCTGACGGATTCACCAATTCCGCTGCCGCTGATCAGTCAGTATCTGCCGCTGCAGTACGTGAAAGTTCGCTCCGGCGAGCTGCAGCCAACGCCACGGGAACTCATTATCAACCATATTCAGGACATCCTGGCGCAGTACCACACAGCCTGTGAAGGCCAATAAGCAAAACAAAGAGGAACACGCTATGCCAAATATTGTTTTAAGTCGGATTGATGAACGCTTGATTCACGGTCAGGTCGGCGTTCAGTGGGTCGGATTTGCGGGGGCAAATCTGGTGCTGGTAGCCAACGATGAGGTTGCCGAAGATCTGGTACAACAAAACCTGATGGAAATGGTACTGGCAGAAGGGATCGCCGTACGTTTCTGGACGCTGCAAAAAGTCATCGACAACATTCATCGCGCCGCCG
The DNA here is from genome assembly GCF_046487695.1 of Escherichia sp. WS1118. Lineage (NCBI taxonomy): Bacteria > Pseudomonadati > Pseudomonadota > Gammaproteobacteria > Enterobacterales > Enterobacteriaceae > Escherichia > Escherichia sp. WS1118. Next base: position 578,625 of record NZ_JBJQIZ010000001.1, read on the forward strand.
ATCGACAGAAAATCCTGCTGGTTTGTAAAACACCGGCCGATTTCCTGACGCTGGTGAAAGGTGGCGTTCCGGTGAATCGCATTAACGTTGGCAATATGCACTACGCCAATGGCAAGCAACAAATCGCCAAAACGGTTTCTGTGGATGCGGGTGATATCGCAGCATTTAACGACCTGAAAGCCGCTGGGGTGGAATGCTTCGTTCAGGGCGTCCCAACAGAGCCTGCTGTGGACCTCTTTAAATTACTTTGAGGGATTCATCATGGAAATCAGTCTGTTGCAGGCATTTGCGTTGGGCATTATCGCCTTTATCGCTGGCCTGGATATGTTTAACGGCTTAACCCATATGCACCGCCCGGTGGTTCTCGGCCCGTTGGTCGGGCTGGTACTTGGCGATCTGCATACCGGTATTTTAACCGGCGGTACGCTGGAACTGGTGTGGATGGGGCTGGCCCCTCTGGCGGGCGCACAGCCGCCTAACGTGATTATCGGTACTATCGTCGGCACGGCGTTTGCCATTACTACTGGCGTGAAACCCGATGTCGCGGTCGGTGTCGCCGTACCTTTCGCTGTCGCAGTACAGATGGGGATTACCTTCCTGTTCTCGGTGATGTCCGGCGTGATGTCCCGATGCGACCGGATGGCGGAGAACGCCGATACACGCGGCATTGAACGCGTGAACTATCTGGCACTGCTGGCACTCGGCACTTTCTATTTTCTCTGCGCTTTCCTGCCTATCTACTTCGGCGCGGAACATGCAAAAACCATCATTGATGTCCTGCCGCAACGATTAATTGATGGCCTCGGCGTCGCAGGCGGCATCATGCCAGCAATCGGTTTTGCCGTGCTGCTGAAAATCATGATGAAAAACGTCTACATCCCCTACTTCATCCTGGGCTTCGTTGCCGCAGCCTGGCTCAAGTTACCGGTGCTGGCTATTGCTGCCGCTGCGCTGGCGATGGCGCTGATCGACCTGCTGCGTAAATCTCCTGAACCGACTCAACCTGCGGCACAGAAAGAGGAATTTGAAGATGGCATCTAATCAAACCACCCTGCCGAACGTCAGCGAAAATGAAGAAACACTGCTGACTGGCGTCAATGAAAACGTGTATGAAGATCAGAGCATTGGCGCGGAGCTGACGAAAAAAGATATCAACCGCGTCGCCTGGCGTTCCATGCTGTTACAGGCTTCTTTCAACTACGAACGTATGCAGGCTTCCGGTTGGCTGTACGGCCTGCTGCCAGCACTGAAAAAGATCCACACTAATAAACGCGACCTGGCGCGCGCCATGAAGGGGCATATGGGTTTCTTCAATACCCATCCGTTTCTGGTGACGTTTGTTATCGGCATTATCCTTGCGATGGAGCGTTCTAAGCAGGACGTTAACAGTATTCAGAGCACCAAAATTGCCGTCGGTGCGCCGCTCGGCGGGATTGGCGATGCGATGTTCTGGCTAACGCTACTGCCGATTTGTGGCGGGATAGGTGCAAGCCTCGCGCTACAAGGCTCTATTCTTGGCGCTGTCGTCTTTATTGTGCTGTTCAACGTGGTACACCTGGGGCTGCGTTTTGGTCTGGCGCATTATGCTTACCGCATGGGCGTGGCGGCTATTCCACTCATTAAAGCAAATACCAAAAAAGTCGGCCATGCGGCATCTATCGTTGGGATGACGGTAATCGGCGCGCTGGTGGCAACTTATGTTCGTTTAAGCACCACGCTGGAAATCACCGCGGGCGACGCAGTGGTTAAGTTACAGGCTGATGTTATCGACAAACTGATGCCAGCCTTCTTACCGCTGGTCTACACCCTGACCATGTTCTGGCTGGTACGCCGCGGCTGGAGTCCGCTGCGCCTGATTGCAGTGACAGTGGTTCTCGGCATCGTCGGTAAATTCTGCCATTTCCTTTAAATACAATGAGGTATTAGATGTTAAGTATTATTTTGACAGGGCATGGCGGGTTTGCCAGCGGTATGGAAAAAGCAATGAAGCAAATTCTCGGTGAGCAATCGCAGTTTATCGCCATCGATTTTCCGGAAACCTCAAGCACCGCGCAGCTTACATCGCAGCTTGAAGAGGCCATCGCCCAACTGGATTGTGAAGACGGCATTGTTTTTCTGACGGATTTGCTGGGCGGCACGCCGTTTCGCGTAGCTTCAACGCTGGCGATGCAAAAACCGGGCTGTGAAGTGATCACCGGCACAAATTTGCAACTATTACTGGAAATGGTGCTGGAACGCGAAGGGTTAAGCGGTGAAGAGTTCCGTGTGCAGGCGCTGGAGTGTGGACACCGTGGGCTAACCAGTCTGGTGGACGAACTTGGTCGCTGCCATGAGGAATGTCCGGTCGAGGAAGGAATATGACACACGTTCTGCGCGCCAGAAGGCTGCTGACTGAAGAGGGATGGCTCGATGACCATCAGTTGCGTATTGCTGACGGTGTAATCGCAGCAATCGAACCGATTCCAGTGGGCGTGACTGAACGCGATGTGGAACTGCTCTGCCCCGCTTACATCGACACCCATGTACACGGTGGTGCGGGCGTTGATGTAATGGATGACGCGCCGGATGCGCTCGACAAGCTGGCAATGCACAAGGCACGCGAAGGTGTCGGCAGCTGGTTACCGACCACCGTAACCGCGCCGCTTAATACCATTCATGCGGCGCTGAAACGTATTGCTCTACGCTGCCAGCGTGGCGGACCTGGTGCGCAAGTGCTGGGGAGTTATCTCGAAGGACCGTACTTCACGCCGCAGAATAAAGGCGCGCATCCACCGGAGCTGTTTCGCGAGCTTGAAATTGCCGAGCTGGATCAATTGATTGCCGTTTCTCAGCATACCTTGCGCGTGGTAGCGCTGGCACCAGAAAAAGAAGGGGCATTGCAGGCCATCCGCCATCTTAAACAGCAAAACGTACGGGTGATGCTGGGGCATAGCGCGGCGACCTGGCAACAAACCCGTGCCGCGTTTGATGCTGGTGCCGACGGCCTGGTGCATTGCTATAACGGGATGACAGGTTTACATCACCGCGAACCGGGAATGGCTGGCGCGGGATTAACGGACAAGCGCGCCTGGCTGGAACTGATAGCCGATGGTCATCATGTACATCCGGCGGCAATGTCGCTCTGTTGTTGCTGTGCGAAAGAGAGGATCGTACTGATCACCGACGCGATGCAGGCAGCCGGGATGCCGGATGGTCACTATACGTTATGTGGTGAAGAAGTGCAGATGCGCGGTGGCGTTGTCCGTACCGCGTCCGGTGGGCTGGCGGGCAGTACGCTGTCTGTCGATGCGGCAGTGCGCAACATGGTCGAGTTGACGGGCGTAACGCCTGCGGAAGCCATCCATATGGCGTCGCTGCATCCGGCGCGAATGCTGGGTGTTGATGGTGTTCTGGGATCGCTTAAACCGGGCAAACGCGCCAGCGTCGTTGCGCTGGATAGCGGGCTGCATGTGCAACAAATCTGGATTCAGGGTCAATTAGCTTCGTTTTGATGGTTTGCTCCTTTATTAGGCCTTCACTTCCCCCGTAAGGCCTTTCTTTTTCTTTCGTTTTGATCTGTGCAGCGGTGTCGGATGCGACGCTAATGCGTCTTATCCGACCTACGGTTGGTGACCGTAAGGCCGGATAAAGTATTTACGCCGCATCCAGCAATCCCTTTTACTTCCCTTGCCTTTTCTTTCAACGATCACAGATTTCGTTTTATTTCCTTTTTCTCCATTGAACTTTCAGTTTCTTTTCTATAGATTTTAACCAACGAAAGAAATCACCAAGTGAAATGAAACGAAAGGCAAGCGAAAGCGACAACGCCGACGTCAAGTTCATCAGACTAAGGATTGAGTTATGCCAGAAAATTACACCCCTGCTGCTGCCGCAACCGGTACATGGACTGAAGAAGAGATCCGCCATCAGCCTCGCGCATGGATCCGTTCACTCACCAACATTGACGCGCTACGTTCCGCGCTCAATAACTTCCTTGAACCGTTACTGCGCAAAGAGAATCTGCAAATCATCCTGACCGGAGCCGGAACATCGGCATTTATCGGTGACATCATCGCGCCGTGGCTCGCCAGCCATACCGGTAAAAACTTCAGCGCCGTACCGACCACCGATCTGGTCACCAATCCAATGGACTACCTGAACCCAGCTCATCCGCTACTATTGATCTCCTTCGGTCGATCCGGCAACAGCCCGGAAAGCGTCGCCGCCGTGAAACTGGCAAATCAATTTGTACCAGAATGCTATCACCTGCCGATCACCTGCAACGAAGCGGGCGCTCTTTACCAAAACGCGATCAACAGCGACAACGCGTTTGCCCTGCTGATGCCCGCAGAAACGCACGATCGCGGCTTCGCGATGACCAGCAGCATTACCACCATGATGGCCAGCTGCCTCGCGGTTTTCGCACCTGAGATGATCAACAGCCAAACCTTCCGCGACGTGGCGGATCGTTGCCAGGCGATCCTGACCTCACTGGGCGATTTCAGCGAAGGTGTGTTTGGTTACGCACCGTGGAAACGGATCGTTTATCTCGGCAGCGGTGGCTTACAGGGCGCAGCACGCGAGTCGGCGCTGAAAGTGCTGGAACTGACAGCGGGTAAACTGGCGGCCTTCTATGATTCCCCGACCGGATTCCGTCATGGCCCGAAATCGCTGGTCGATAACGAAACGCTGGTGGTGGTGTTTGTCTCCAGCCACCCTTACACCCGTCAGTATGATCTTGATCTGCTGGCAGAACTCCGCCGCGATAACCAGGCAATGCGCGTAATCGCCATCGCCGCGGAAAGCAACGACGTTATTGCCGCCGGTCCACATATCATCCTGCCGCCGTCCCGTCACTTTATCGACGTTGAGCAGGCATTTTGCTTCCTGATGTACGCCCAGACATTTGCACTGATGCAGTCGCTGCACATGGGTAATACGCCGGATACCCCATCAGCCAGTGGCACCGTTAACCGCGTGGTGCAAGGCGTAATCATTCATCCGTGGCAGGCATAAGAGGATCGCATTATGAGCATTATCTCCACCAAATATCTGTTACAGGACGCCCAGGCCAATGGCTACGCGGTGCCTGCCTTTAACATTCATAACGCCGAGACGATCCAGGCGATCCTCGAAGTGTGCAGTGAAATGCGATCGCCGGTGATCCTCGCCGGAACGCCGGGGACCTTTAAACATATCGCGCTGGAAGAGATCTACGCCCTGTGTAGTGCCTATTCCACAACCTACAACATGCCACTGGCGCTGCATCTCGACCACCACGAATCGCTGGATGATATTCGCCGTAAAGTCCACGCAGGCGTGCGCAGCGCGATGATCGACGGCAGTCATTTCCCGTTTGCCGAGAACGTGGAGCTGGTGAAATCGGTTGTCGACTTCTGCCACTCCCAGGATTGCAGCGTGGAAGCAGAACTGGGCCGCCTCGGCGGTGTTGAAGATGACATGAGCGTTGACGCCGAAAGTGCATTCCTGACTGATCCACAAGAAGCTAAACGCTTTGTCGAACTGACTGGCGTCGACAGCCTGGCGGTAGCGATTGGTACGGCGCACGGCTTATACAGCAAAACGCCGAAGATTGATTTCCAGCGGCTGGCGGAAATTCGTGAAGTGGTGGATGTTCCTCTGGTGCTGCATGGTGCCAGCGATGTCCCGGATGAATTTGTCCGTCGCACTATTGAACTTGGCGTAACAAAAGTGAACGTTGCCACAGAATTAAAAATAGCCTTCGCTGGCGCGGTTAAAGCCTGGTTTGCGGAAAATCCGCAGGGTAATGATCCTCGTTATTATATGCGCGTCGGAATGGATGCGATGAAAGAAGTTGTCAGAAATAAAATTAATGTCTGTGGTTCAGCGAATCGAATTTCAGCATAATCATTAGTTTTTTATGATTTATCCCAATGTACTTCCCGATTAATATCGGGGAGTGCCTTAATGGTAAAGGAGATAACTAAACCTTAATAAATACATCAGTACAATATCGCAACAATAATATATTTAAAAGGATTATATTATTCAACTTTATGGTGAGGATTACACAATGAGCAGTCCAAATATTCTCTTAACCCGTATTGATAACCGTCTGGTTCACGGTCAGGTTGGCGTGACCTGGACATCCACCATCGGTGCGAATCTGTTAGTAGTCGTGGATGATGTTGTCGCTAACGATGATATTCAACAGAAATTAATGGGTATTACCGCAGAAACCTACGGCTTTGGCATTCGTTTCTTTACTATCGAAAAAACCATTAACGTCATCGGCAAAGCTGCACCACATCAGAAGATCTTCCTGATTTGCCGTACGCCACAAACGGTACGTAAATTGGTAGAAGGTGGTATTGACCTGAAAGATGTCAACATCGGCAATATGCATTTCTCGGAAGGGAAAAAGCAAATCAGCAGTAAAGTTTATGTCGATGACCAGGATCTCACGGATTTACGTTTTATTAAACAACGTGGCGTAAATGTTTTCATTCAGGACGTCCCTGGCGATCAAAAAGAACAAATCCCTGACTAAATCTAAAATAGCCTTAATATTGGTTTGAGGTAATAAAAATGCATGAAATAACCCTACTCCAGGGATTATCCCTGGCGGCGTTAGTTTTCTTTCTGGGGATTGATTTTTGGCTGGAAGCCTTATTTTTATTCCGCCCGATAATCGTTTGTACCCTTACAGGTGCTATTCTCGGTGATATGCAGACTGGCTTAATTACCGGTGGCCTGACAGAGTTGGCTTTCGCCGGATTAACCCCTGCAGGTGGTGTTCAGCCGCCCAACCCGATTATGGCGGGTCTGATGACCACTGTCATTGCATGGTCTACGGGCGTTGATGCCAAAACGGCAATTGGTCTTGGCCTGCCGTTTAGTTTGTTAATGCAGTACGTCATTCTGTTCTTCTATTCCGCTTTCTCATTATTTATGACCAAAGCCGATAAATGCGCAAAAGAGGCGGATACGGCAGCGTTTTCCCGACTTAACTGGACAACGATGCTCATCGTCGCTTCAGCGTATGCGGTGATTGCTTTCCTCTGTACTTACCTGGCACAAGGGGCGATGCAGGCGCTGGTGAAAGCGATGCCCGCCTGGCTGACCCACGGCTTTGAAGTGGCTGGCGGTATTCTGCCTGCTGTTGGTTTTGGCTTGCTGCTGCGCGTGATGTTCAAAGCACAATATATCCCTTACCTGATCGCCGGTTTCCTGTTTGTTTGCTACATCCAGGTCAGCAACCTGTTGCCGGTTGCCGTACTGGGCGCAGGCTTTGCGGTGTATGAGTTTTTCAATGCGAAATCCCGGCAGCAAGCGCAACCGCAGCCCGTTGCCAGTAAAAATGAAGAAGAGGACTACAGCAATGGGATCTGAAATCAGTAAAAAAGATATCACCCGTCTGGGCTTTCGTTCGTCACTGCTACAAGCAAGCTTTAACTACGAAAGGATGCAGGCGGGCGGTTTTACCTGGGCGATGTTGCCGATCCTGAAAAAGATTTATAAGGACGACAAACCGGGCCTAAGCGCGGCGATGAAAGATAACCTCGAATTTATTAATACCCACCCTAATCTGGTCGGATTCCTGATGGGGTTATTAATTTCGATGGAAGAAAAAGGAGAAAACCGCGACACCATTAAAGGCCTCAAAGTGGCGCTGTTTGGCCCAATCGCCGGGATTGGCGATGCGATTTTCTGGTTTACCTTGTTGCCAATTATGGCGGGGATTTGCTCATCGTTTGCCAGTCAGGGGAACCTGTTGGGACCGATTTTGTTTTTCGCCGTTTACCTGCTTATCTTTTTCCTGCGCGTCGGCTGGACCCACGTCGGTTATTCAGTCGGCGTGAAGGCTATTGATAAAGTGCGAGAGAACTCGCAGATGATTGCTCGTTCGGCAACCATCCTCGGGATCACAGTAATCGGCGGGCTGATCGCTTCGTATGTGCATATTAACGTGGTGACGTCGTTTGCCATCGACAGTACCCACAGCGTCGCACTGCAGCAGGATTTCTTCGATAAAGTCTTCCCGAACATTTTACCGATGGCCTACACCCTGTTGATGTATTACTTCCTGCGGGTGAAAAAAGCGCATCCGGTGCTGTTAATCGGCGTGACTTTTGTGCTCTCTATTGTTTGTTCTGCATTCGGCATTTTGTAAATGGAACGAGGCACTGCGTCTGGTGGTGCCTCTTTACTAAAGGAATTTCATCCTGTGCAAACCCTTCAACAAGTTGAAAACTATACGGCGTTAAGTGAACGTGCCAGCGAATATTTATTGGCCGTGATCCGTAGCAAACCGGATGCCGTGATTTGCCTGGCGACCGGAGCCACGCCATTACTGACGTATCATTATCTGGTAGAAAAAATCCACCAGCAGCAGGTTGATGTCAGCCATCTCACCTTCGTGAAGCTCGACGAATGGGTGGATCTGCCATTAACGATGCCTGGCACCTGCGAAACTTTCCTACAACAGCATATCGTGCAGCCGCTGGGGCTGCGTGAAGACCAACTCATCAGCTTTCGCTCCGAAGAGATAAATGAGACAGAGTGCGAACGGGTAACGAACCTGATTGCGCGCAAAGGCGGTCTGGATTTATGCGTTCTCGGATTGGGGAAAAACGGTCATCTTGGGCTGAACGAACCGGGAGAAAACCTGCAACCGGCCTGCCATATCAGTCAACTTGATGCCAGAACACAGCAACATGAGATGTTAAAAACCGCGGGCCGTCCTGTGACTCGTGGGATCACCTTAGGCCTGAAGGATATTCTCAATGCTCGCGAAGTTTTGTTACTGGTGACTGGCGAAGGAAAACAGGATGCGACAGAACGTTTTCTCACGGCTAAAGTCTCTACCGCTATCCCGGCTTCATTTTTATGGCTGCATAACCATTTCACATGCGTGATTGATGAAATGTGTCGTCGTTAACTCGCCAGGTAAAGGCGTTGTAGCGCTATTCCTGCTGCAACGCCTGTAATCACTCTCCCTGCTGCTCCAGCGCATACTTATACAGCGCATTTTTCTTCACGCCGTGAATTTCTGCGGCCAGCGCCGCCGCTTTTTTCAGCGGCAGTTCTGCCTGTAGCAGCGCCAGCGTGCGCAGGGCATCAGCAGGCAGGTCATCTTCCTGCGCTTTATGGCCTTCGACAATCAGCACCATTTCGCCTTTGCGACGGTTTTCATCTTCTTTTACCCACGCCAGCAGCTCGCCAACGGGCGCGCCGTGAATGGTTTCCCAGGTTTTGGTTAGCTCACGCGCCAGAACCACGTAACGGGATTCGCCTAATACCGCAACGATATCTTCCAGGCTATCTAACAGACGGTGGGTAGATTCATAAAAAATCAGCGTGCGCGGCTCCGCTTCAATAGCTTTTAGCGCATCACGGCGGCCTTTTGATTTGGCAGGTAAAAAGCCTTCATAACAAAAACGATCGGATGGTAAACCCGCGGCGCTTAACGCAGTGATAGCAGCACACGGCCCTGGTAGCGGCACCACGCGAATCCCCGCTTCACGACAGGTACGCACCAGATGGTAGCCAGGATCGTTAATTAGCGGCGTTCCGGCATCGGAAACCAGCGCAATGTTTTGCCCCTCTTGCAGCTTCGCCAGCAGCGTTTCGGCTTTTTGTTGTTCGTTATGGTCGTGCAGCGCAAACAACCGAGCATTAATCCCAAAATGTTGCAGCAATAAACCGGTGTGACGCGTATCCTCGGCGGCAATCAGATCAACGGCCTGTAATACCTCTAATGCACGCTGGGTGATATCAGCCAGATTGCCGATTGGCGTCGGTACAATGTAAAGCTGGCCCTGAGAATTATCCGCCGATTGGTGTTGTTTCATTGTGTCGTCCGTATTGCCGATTTAATATTGAGCATTGCGTAAAAAAAATATCACTGGATACATTATGGTACCCTCAACATTTTCTCGTTTGAAAGCCGCGCGTTGTCTGCCTGTTGTTCTGGCAGCCCTGATTTTCGCCGGTTGTGGCACCCATACTCCCGATCAGTCCACTGCTTATATGCAGGGCACGGCGCAGGCTGATTCTGCCTTTTACCTGCAACAGATGCAGCAAAGTTCTGATGATACCAGGAACAACTGGCAATTACTCGCCATTCGTGCACTGGTGAAAGAAGGTAAAACCGGACAGGCGGTGGAGTTGTTTAACCAACTACCGCAAGAACTGAACGATTCTCAGCGTCGCGAGAAAACACTGCTGGCGGCAGAGATTAAACTGGCGCAGAAAGATTTTGCTGGCGCGCAAAACTTGCTGGCGAAAATCACACCTGCCGATTTAGAACAAAACCAGCAAGCCCGTTACTGGCAGGCAAAAATCGATGCCAGCCAGGGGCGTCCTTCCATTGATTTACTGCGCGCGTTAATTGCTCAGGAACCGCTGCTCGGTGCGAAAGAAAAGCAGCAGAATATTGACGCCACATGGCAGGCGCTCTCCTCCATGACTCAGGAGCAGGCGAATACGCTGGTGATCAACGCCGACGAAAATATTCTGCAAGGCTGGCTGGATTTGCAGCGCGTCTGGTTTGATAACCGTAACGATCCTGACATGATGAAAGCTGGGATCGCCGACTGGCAGAAACGTTATCCGAACAACCCGGGCGCGAAAATGCTGCCAACGCAGTTGGTTAACGTAAAAGCGTTTAAACCAGCATCGACCAACAAAATCGCCCTGCTGTTGCCGCTGAATGGCCAGGCAGCGGTATTTGGTCGCACTATTCAGCAAGGCTTTGAAGCGGCGAAAAATATCGGCACTCAGCCAGTGGCGGCCCAGGTAGCTGCCGCACCTGCCGCAGACGTAGCAGAACAATCTCAGCCGCAAACCGTGGATGACGTTGCCAGCCCGGCACAAGCCTCGGTTAGCGATCTGACCGGTGAACAGCCTGCGGCCCAGCCGGTGCCTGTAAGCGCCCCGGCGACAAGCACCGCAGCGGTAAGCGCACCCGCAAATCCATCCGCAGAGCTGAAAATCTACGATACCTCATCACAACCACTTAGCCAGATCTTAAGCCAGGTTCAGCAGGATGGCGCGAGTATTGTGGTCGGTCCGTTGCTGAAAAATAACGTTGAAGAGTTGCTGAAGAGCAACACCCCGCTGAACGTGCTGGCACTGAACCAGCCGGAGAACATCGAAAACCGCGTCAATATTTGTTACTTCGCGCTTTCACCGGAAGACGAAGCGCGCGATGCAGCGCGTCATATTCGTGACCAGGGTAAACAAGCGCCGCTGGTGCTGATCCCACGCAGTTCATTGGGCGATCGCGTAGCCAATGCGTTTGCGCAAGAGTGGCAGAAACTGGGCGGCGGCACCGTTCTGCAACAAAAATTTGGTTCCACCAGCGAATTACGCGCGGGTGTTAACGGCGGTTCGGGTATCGCTTTAACGGGTAGCCCGATTACTCCCAGAGAAACAACCGACTCCGGCATGACGACCAACAATCCAACGCTGCAAACCACGCCAACCGACACTCAATTCACTAACAATGGCGGTCGTGTCGATGCGGTGTACATTGTGGCAACGCCGGGTGAAATCGCTTTTATCAAACCAATGATCGCCATGCGTAACGGTAGCCAGAGCGGTGCAACGCTGTACGCCAGCTCCCGCAGTGCGCAAGGGACCGCTGGCCCGGATTTCCGCCTGGAGATGGAAGGCTTGCAGTACAGCGAAATCCCGATGCTGGCAGGCGGTAATCTGCCGTTAATGCAGCAGGCGCTCAGCGCGGTGAACAACGATTATTCGCTGGCTCGCATGTATGCGATGGGCGTCGATGCCTGGTCGTTGGCAAATCATTTCTCACAAATGCGCCAGGTTCAGGGTTTTGAAATCAACGGTAATACCGGAAGCCTGACGGCAAACCCGGATTGCGTGATTAACAGGAAGTTATCATGGCTACAGTACCAACAAGGTCAGGTAGTCCCCGCCAGTTAACCACCAAACAGACCGGCGATGCGTGGGAAGCACAAGCGCGTCGCTGGCTGGAAGGCAAAGGACTACGGTTTATCGCCGCTAACGTGAACGAGCGTGGCGGCGAGATCGATCTGATAATGCGTGAAGGCCGGACCACCGTTTTTATCGAGGTGCGTTACCGCCGCTCTGCGCTTTATGGCGGCGCGGCAGCCAGTGTGACCCGCAGCAAACAACACAAATTATTACAGACTGCCCGCTTGTGGCTCGCGCGTCATAATGGGAGTTTTGATACTGTGGATTGCCGGTTCGATGTGGTAGCCTTCACCGGGAATGAGGTTGAGTGGATTAAGGATGCCTTTAATGACCACTCATAATTAAGGTTTAAGGATTAGCGTGCAAGAAAGAATTAAAGCTTGCTTCACTGAAAGCATTCAAACTCAAATTGCGGCGGCAGAGGCGCTTCCGGATGCCATCTCCCGTGCAGCCATGACGCTGGTTCAGTCTCTGCTCAATGGCAACAAAATCCTCTGTTGTGGTAATGGAACTTCCGCTGCCAATGCACAGCATTTTGCTGCCAGCATGATCAACCGTTTCGAAACGGAGCGGCCCAGCTTACCTGCCATTGCACTAAATACTGATAATGTTGTCTTAACGGCAATTGCCAACGATCGCTTACATGATGAAGTGTATGCAAAACAGGTGCGGGCGCTGGGTCATGCGGGAGATGTATTGTTAGCCATTTCCACCCGTGGCAACAGCCGCGATATTGTAAAAGCGGTAGAAGCTGCCGTTACGCGTGATATGACCATTGTGGCATTAACCGGCTATGACGGCGGTGAACTTGCAGGTTTGTTAGGGCCACAGGATGTGGAGATCCGCATTCCTTCGCATCGTAGTGCTCGCATTCAGGAAATGCATATGCTGACGGTAAATTGCCTGTGCGATCTGATCGATAACACGCTTTTCCCTCACCAGGATGTTTAAGGAGAATACATGAAGGCATTATCGCCAATCGCAGTCCTTATTTCCGCGCTGCTGTTGCAAGGTTGTGTTGCCGCTGCCGTAGTGGGTACTGCTGCTGTGGGTACCAAAGCCGCAACTGACCCACGCAGTGTCGGCACCCAGGTAGACGATGGTACCCTGGAAGTGCGCGTGAACAGCGCATTGTCGAAAGACGAACAAATTAAGAAAGAAGCGCGCATTAATGTAACGGCCTATCAGGGCAAAGTGCTGCTGGTTGGGCAGTCACCAAACGCTGAACTTTCGGCTCGCGCCAAACAGATTGCTATGGGCGTAGACGGTGCCAACGAAGTGTATAACGAGATTCGTCAGGGCCAGCCGATTGGTCTGGGCGAAGCGTCTAACGATACGTGGATCACCACCAAAGTACGTTCGCAGCTGTTAACCAGCGACCTGGTGAAATCGTCCAACGTGAAAGTGACCACCGAAAACGGTGAAGTGTTCCTGATGGGGCTGGTGACTGAACGTGAAGCGAAAGCGGCGGCAGATATTGCCAGCCGGGTAAGCGGCGTGAAGCGGGTAACTACGGCGTTTACGTTTATTAAATAGCAGCCCTTGTAATGCCTGATGCGACGCTTGCAGCGTCTTATCAGGCCTACAACGATGCAAACCGTAGGTCGGATAAGGCGTTTACGCCGCATCCGACATGTTTTCCCTCAAATCAAACCAACAGCGCCAGCCCGCCGACAATCACACCAGACACTGCCACCATCGCCCCCGTCAGCCATAAGGCTTTCGCCGGAAACGCTTTACGCAACATTATCAGCGACGGCAAACTCACCGCCGGGAGCGTCATCAACAATGCCAGCGCCGGAGCGGTTCCCATACCTGCCAGCATCATCGTTTGTACAATCGGAATTTCTGCTGCCGTGGGAATGACAAACAAGCATCCCGCTACCGCCATCGCCACCACCCACATCAGGCTGTTATCGACAGCACCATCGGCATGGGGGAATAACCAGACGCGAGCGGCACCCAACACCAGTACTGCAAGGATGTAAACCGGGATCGTACTCCAGAAAAGCGTCCATAGCGCCCTGCCCCAGCGGCTAAAAAAACCGCCCTGTGATTCCGGTATGTCAATTTCGACCGGTGCCTGCGTTTGCGGTGTTTCACGCACCCATTTTTGCACCAGCGTCGCAATCAGCAACACCATCACCAGCCCCGCCACCAGACGAATCGCCGCAAAACCCCAGCCGAGGACGAACCCCATAAACACCAGCGTCGCCGGGTTTAACAACGGATTCCCCATCCAGAATGCCAGCGCACCGCCCATCGACACCTGTTGGCGACGCATTCCCGCCGCGACCGGAGCCGCACAGCAGGTACACATCATGCCCGGCAGAGAAAACAGCGTTCCCAGCAACGTGCCGCGAAAGCGCGATTGCCCAAGCGTACGCAACAACCAGTCACGCGGGATCAGCACCTGAATCAACGAACCGAGGATCACCCCCAGCACCGCCGCTTTCCATACCGCGAGAAAATAGATCATCGCGTAATCCAACGCCGCCTGCCACGGATTAGCATCTGCCTGCGCAAGGATAGATTTACCGATACTGTGGGTTTCGGCAGCAGTAAACGCTTTGCCGTAGTAAGGTTGCCATTTCACATACCAGAGACCGGCAATGACAACGAGAAAGAAAAGCGCGGGTTTCCACCACTGAATGGGCGTTGCCGCCTGAGATGAAGACTGACCAGTCATAGCATTCCCCAGGAATAAGTTATGATAATTGAGCGCGTGAATATTACGCTCACTATCAATTCTTGGGAATAATTATTCAGCTCTTTTGCGTAATTCTGAAGAGCTTAAAATCGTCACACCTTCATGCTCAGGCCGCATCGCCTCTGCCAGCATGACCCGCGCCACGTCTCTCGCATCAATGGATTTCCAGTTACCGGGTAACAAACGGAACAGCGGCGCAAAAAGCGTTTCGTTCATCCGCTGTTTGCTACGATCGCCCAGTAACATCGACGGGCGAGCAATGGTCAATTTCGGCCAGTTCTGGGCGATTAATGCTTCTTCCATCTCCCCTTTGACGCGGTTATAGAAAAACGGCGAGTGGGCATTAGCACCCATAGCACTGACCACCAGCATATGCTGCGCACCGAGCCGCCGCCCGGTTAATGCGGTATCCACTACCAGCGTGTAATCGGCATGAATAAACGCCTCTTTACTCCCCGCTTCTCGCCGCGTGGTGCCGAGACAACAAAACACAATGTCGATGGGATCGGTGACCTGCGCCAGCGCGTCGGTCAGTTGCGGATCATGGGGATTGAACACTCCTGGCATATCTCCCAACGGACGTCGCGTCGGCGCGGCTATGGCGTTAACTTTCGGTTCGTTAATCAACATCCGCAGCAGGTGACCGCCCACCAGCCCCGTTGCGCCTGTAATCAGTACCTGACTCATCTTCGCTCCTTTACAGAATTGTCTGCCTTGCGCTCCACGGCTCATGCACCAGGCTTAATAGATCATGAGGTAATTATCCCCGATTGTGGAAAATTCGCCTCATCCAATGCAACAACGCGGAGGAAGCATGAGTAAGAAAATCGCCGTTTTAATCACTGATGAATTTGAGGATTCAGAATTTACTTCACCCGCAGACGAGTTCCGTAAAGCCGGACACGAAGTGATTACCATTGAAAAACAAGCGGGTAAAACGGTGAAAGGCAAAAAAGGAGAAGCCAGCGTGGCCATCGATAAATCCATCGATGAAGTGACGCCCGCAGAGTTCGATGCCCTGCTGCTACCGGGCGGTCATTCACCAGATTATCTGCGTGGTGACAACCGTTTTGTCACCTTCACACGCGATTTTGTGAACAGCGGCAAACCTGTTTTCGCCATCTGTCACGGTCCGCAGCTGCTGATCAGCGCCGATGTGATTCGGGGGCGCAAACTGACTGCCGTTAAACCGATCATTATTGATGTTAAAAACGCGGGCGCGGAATTTTACGATCAGGAAGTGGTGGTCGATAAAGATCAGCTAGTTACCAGCCGTACACCGGACGATCTGCCAGCGTTTAACCGCGAGGCATTACGCCTGCTCGGTGCCTGAGTTACGTAGCCAGATCATTTTTTTACCAAAGCCCAGCGTGTTGTCGGTGAATTTGATTTCATCAAGCCGGATTTCCCACACCGGGGCCGACAGCATTCTGGCAACAGGAAAGCGACGATTGTACGCCTGGCGCGCAAGGTCGCTTTCCTCACCTTCAAGCCTGCGGATCTCGCCTTTAAATTGCACGCCGCGAATTAACGCTACCGTTTTCGGCTGACCGTTTACCGTTCCGGCAACTGCCGCCTGCGGCCCACTCATCTGCGCGTGGCGCGTTTTTTCTTCCGTCAAAATGTAGAAGGCGACTTTCTGCGCATCAAAAAGATAAAAGGCATTAGCGCACCAGAGTTCCCCTTCCTGCTGCACACACCAGGTGACAACATGTTGTTTTGCCAGCCAACGGCTGATGGCGGTGAGTGTTTCCATTGCTGTTCTCTTTTATACTGTGGGCCTGACCTTAACATGCGACGCAGACGATGACACCCTGGTTTCTTTACTTGATCCGTACCGCCGACAATAAGCTTTATACCGGGATCACCACAGATGTCGAACGCCGCTATCAGCAGCACCAAAGCGGCAAAGGGGCGAAAGCACTGCGCGGGAAAGGAGAACTAACGCTGACGTTTTCCGCGCCAGTGGGCGATCGTTCGCTGGCACTACGGGCGGAATATCGCGTTAAGCAACTGACCAAACGGCAAAAAGAGCGTCTGGTAGCGGAAGGCGCAGGGTTTGCAGAGCTGTTGAGCAGCCTGCAAACCCCGGAGATTAAAAGCGATTGAAATGCTCGTGATACTCAACCAGACCGGTTACGCCGTTCAGCGCGTCATCCGCTAAACGATGTACCTGGAAGGCGCTTTCAGTGCCCGGCCAGCGGCAACGCAGATCGTGATGCGCCGCCAGTTCAAAGCCGAAACGACTGTACAGCGCCGGATCGCCCAGCGTCACCACTGCGGCATAGCCGAACTCATTGAGCGAATCGAGTCCTTCATAGACCAGTTGGCGTGCCAGCCCCTGTCCACGGTATTTTTCATCTACCGCCAGCGGTGCCATGCCGACCCATTGCAGGTCTTCGCCCTGCACATCAACCGGACTAAATGCCACATAGCCAATGACCTGACCTTCGTCATCTGTCGCCACCAGCCCCAACGTCAGAAAGCCATCTTCACGCAGATCGTGAACCAGCTTCGCTTCCGCATCACTTTCGAATGAACGACGCAGCAGGGCATCAATACCCGGCGCATCAATGGGAATTTCTACTCGAATTAGCATGGTTCACCTACCGATGTCTGTTTGGTTTCAGGCGCGGTTTTCATTCCCGCCTCAACAAAATCCGCCAGTTGCAGCAGCATCATGCGTAAGGCTTTCGGCATTTGCTCCAGTTCAATGGCGTCCATCAGGTTTTTCACATACAGCCCCAGCTCCGTATCGCCTTCAATCGCCAGCCGACGCTGGAAGAAGAGCGTATCCGGATCTTGTTTACGCGCCGCAATCATCAGCAGATCGCTGGCGTCGGCACTAAAACTCACATCAGCTTGCGCGTTCTGGCTAACGACCAGTTTGCCATTCACCACCGAGGTAAACCATTGCAGGCCAATATCACGCACATGAATACTTAACCAGCGGCCTTCAAGAAACTCCAGCTCGCCATCATCCAGCGCCTGACGGAATTGCCAGCTTAAGACCTGCTCAAGAACCTGGCGTTTTAGCGCAAATGGCGTCAGTTTTACCGGTACACTCAACAGAGATGGCCCCAAATGCACAATACGGGAACGCAGTTTATCCAACACGAGTTTTACTCCCTGTTTCAACAATCATCCTATTTTGCCATATCAGAAAAATAACATGGCGGTATAAATCAACAATTCCATATGAAATTGCTGCTACCACCAATACAACTTTAACTGCCTTAAATCAAAAATTGTCGCAGCAAGGTTAACTAAAATCCCAGTTCGTTAACATTTTTGCGTTTTGATAGCGCAACCTTCAGGAAAAATTATGGAGCTGCTCTGCCCTGCCGGAAATCTCCCGGCGCTTAAGGCGGCCATCGAAAACGGCGCAGATGCTGTTTATATCGGGCTAAAAGATGATACCAATGCCCGTCACTTCGCCGGCCTTAACTTTACCGAGAAAAAATTGCAGGAAGCGGTGAGTTTTGTCCATCAACATCGCCGCAAACTTCACATCGCGATTAACACTTTTGCGCATCCGGACGGTTACGCCCGCTGGCAGCGCGCCGTGGATATGGCGGCGCAGCTGGGTGCCGACGCGCTGATCCTCGCCGACCTCGCCATGCTGGAGTACGCCGCCGAGCGTTATCCGCATATTGAGCGCCACGTATCGGTGCAGGCTTCGGCGACCAATGAAGAGGCGATTAACTTTTATCATCGCCATTTTGACGTTGCCCGCGTGGTGCTGCCGCGCGTGTTGTCGATTCATCAGGTGAAACAACTGGCACGGGTCACACCTGTACCACTGGAAGTCTTTGCTTTCGGCAGCCTGTGCATTATGTCGGAAGGTCGTTGCTATCTGTCGTCGTATTTGACGGGTGAATCGCCCAACACCGTGGGTGCGTGTTCTCCGGCCCGTTTCGTGCGCTGGCAACAAACGCCGCAGGGGCTGGAATCCCGCCTGAACGAAGTGCTGATCGACCGTTATCAGGACGGCGAAAACGCAGGTTATCCGACGCTGTGTAAAGGGCGTTATCTGGTGGACGGCGAGCGCTATCACGCGCTGGAAGAACCAACCAGTCTCAATACCCTTGAGCTGCTGCCGGAGTTAATGGCGGCGAATATCGCTTCGGTGAAAATTGAAGGCCGCCAGCGTAGCCCGGCGTATGTCAGCCAGGTGGCGAAAGTCTGGCGTCAGGCTATCGACCGTTGTAAGGCCGATCCGCAAAACTTCGTGCCGCAAAGCGCGTGGATGGAGACGCTCGGGTCGATGTCCGAAGGCACGCAAACTACCCTTGGCGCGTATCACCGTAAATGGCAGTGAGAAAAGCAATGAAATATTCCTTAGGGCCGGTGCTATGGTACTGGCCAAAAGAGACGCTGGAAGAATTTTATCAGCAGGCCGCCGCCAGCAGCGCCGACGTGATTTATCTTGGTGAAGCGGTCTGTAGCAAACGCCGGGCAACCAAAGTTGGCGACTGGCTGGAGATGGCAAAATCGCTCGCCGGAAGTGGCAAGCAGATTGTGCTCTCCACGCTGGCGCTGGTGCAGGCATCCTCCGAACTGGGCGAACTGAAACGCTATGTTGAGAACGGTGAGTTTCTGATTGAAGCCAGCGATCTCGGCGTGGTGAATATGTGCGCTGAACGCAAACTGCCGTTCGTCGCCGGGCACGCGCTGAACTGCTACAACGCGGTGACGCTGAAAATATTGCTCAAACAGGGCATGATGCGCTGGTGTATGCCGGTGGAGCTTTCCCGCGACTGGCTGGTGAATCTGCTTAATCAGTGCGATGAACTGGGCATTCGCAACCAGTTTGAAGTGGAAGTCTTGAGCTACGGTCATCTGCCGCTGGCCTACTCCGCCCGCTGCTTTACCGCGCGTTCGGAAGACCGCCCGAAAGATGAGTGTGAAACCTGCTGCATTAAATATCCGAACGGGCGCAACGTACTGTCGCAGGAAAACCAACAAGTGTTTGTACTCAACGGCATTCAGACCATGAGCGGCTACGTTTACAACCTCGGTAACGAGCTGG
Organism: Escherichia sp. WS1118; assembly: GCF_046487695.1. NCBI lineage: Bacteria > Pseudomonadati > Pseudomonadota > Gammaproteobacteria > Enterobacterales > Enterobacteriaceae > Escherichia > Escherichia sp. WS1118. The sequence goes on from NZ_JBJQIZ010000001.1 coordinate 598,295, forward strand.
CATCCATGCAGGGGCTGGTCGATGTGGTCCGCCTGTCACCGCAGGGTACTGACACTTTCGCAATGCTCGATGCCTTCCGCGCTAATGAAAATGGCGCTGCGCCACTACCGTTGACGGCAAACAGCGACTGTAACGGCTACTGGCGGCGGCTGGCCGGGCTGGAGCTGCAAGCGTAAGTATATAGCTCACTTTGTTAACAACTTTAACTACTCTTTAATGCAGTATTAAAGACTAATCGGTAACAAAGTGAGCTGTTATGACTGATAAAACCATTGCGTTTTCGCTACTCGATCTGGCCCCCATCCCCGAAGGTTCTTCAGCGCGGGAAGCGTTCTCCCACTCTCTCGACCTCGCCCGTCTGGCTGAAAAGCGCGGCTATCATCGCTACTGGCTGGCAGAACACCACAATATGACCGGCATTGCCAGTGCTGCAACATCGGTGTTAATTGGCTATCTGGCGGCGAATACCACCACGCTGCATCTGGGGTCTGGCGGCGTGATGTTGCCTAACCACTCACCGTTGGTGATCGCCGAACAATTCGGCACGCTCAATACGCTCTATCCGGGGCGAATCGATTTGGGGCTGGGCCGCGCGCCGGGTAGCGATCAGCGAACCATGATGGCGCTGCGTCGTCATATGAGCGGCGATATTGATAATTTCCCCCGCGATGTCGCGGAACTGGTGGACTGGTTTGACGCCCGCGATCCCAATCCGCATGTGCGCCCGGTACCAGGCTATGGCGAGAAAATCCCCGTGTGGTTGTTAGGATCCAGCCTTTACAGCGCGCAACTGGCGGCGCAGCTTGGTCTGCCGTTTGCGTTTGCCTCACACTTCGCGCCGGATATGTTGTTCCAGGCGCTGCATCTTTATCGCAGCAACTTCAAACCGTCGGCACGGTTGGAGAAACCGTATGCGATGGTGTGCATCAATATTATCGCCGCCGACAGCAACCGCGATGCCGAATTCCTGTTTACCTCAATGCAGCAAGCCTTTGTGAAGCTGCGCCGCGGCGAAACCGGGCAACTGCCGCCACCGATTCAAAATATGGATCAGTTCTGGTCGCCGTCCGAACAGTATGGTGTGCAGCAGGCGCTGAGTATGTCGCTGGTGGGCGATAAAGCGAAAGTGCGTCATGGCTTGCAGTCGATCCTGCGCGAAACCGACGCCGATGAGATTATGGTTAACGGGCAGATTTTCGACCACCAGGCGCGCCTGCATTCGTTTGAACTGGCGATGGATGTTAAGGAAGAGTTGTTGGGATAGTATGTCTTAACGCGGGAAGCCTTATCCGAGCTGGCAACGCTGTCCTACGTAGGCCTGATAAGCGAAGCGCATCAGGCATTGTGTAGGCAGCAGAAATGTCGGATAAGGCACCGCTGATTACTGATACACCGGCAGCAAATTAAAGCTCGATAAGATATGGACCAGTGCGTTGCCAACGCCAAATACCAGAATCAGCATAATCATCGGCTTGCCGCCCCAGACGCGGAATTTCGGGCTACCAAAGCGTTTACGCGATGCGCGGGCCAACAGCGCCGGAACAATTGCCGCCCAGATGGTAGCCGCTAAGCCAGCATAACCAATGGCGTACAGGAATCCGTTAGGAAACAGCAGGCCACCCACAACAGGCGGGGCAAAGGTCAGCAACGCTGTTTTCAAACGGCCCATAGCCGAGTCGTCGAAACCAAACAGATCTGCCAGATAGTCAAACAAACCCAGCGTTACGCCAAGGAACGAACTCGCTACCGCAAAGTTTGAGAACACGACCAGCAGAAGATCCAGGCTACGGCTGTTCAGCACGCCGCTTAATGCCTGTACCAGCACATCAATATTACCGCCCTTCTCGGCGATGCCGATAAACTCCGGACGAGGGATGTTGCCCATCGTCGCCAGCAACCAGATGGTATACAGCGCCAGCGCCATCAGCGTACCGTACACCAGGCATTTCACGATGGTTTTCGGATCTTTGCCGTAATACTTCATCAGGCTCGGCACGTTACCGTGATAACCAAACGATGCCAGACAGAATGGCAGTGTCATCAGCAGATACGGCGCATAAGACGCATTGCTTTCGGCGACGTTGAACAAGGTCGTTGGCTGTACATGCCCCAGCAGGCTGCCGAAGGTGAGGAAGAAAGTAATGACTTTCGCCCCCAGCACAATTGCTGTCATCCGGCTGACAGCTTTCGTACTCAACCACACCACGAACGCTACCAGCAGTGCAAAACCAAATCCAGCTGCCCGTGCAGGGACGTTTAGCGACATCTCCGCGAAGGTGTGATGCAGAATCGAACCGCTGGCAGAAATATAGGCATAGGTCAGGATGTAGAGCACAAAGGCAATGGAAATGCCGTTGACCACGTTCCAGCCTTTGCCGAGCAGGTCTTTGGTGATGGTGTCAAAGCTCGAACCGATTCGGTAATTCAGGTTAGCTTCCAGAATCATCAAGCCGGAATGCAGCATACAGAACCAGGTGAAAATCAGCGCCGCCATTGACCAGAAGAACCACGCCCCGGACATGACCACTGGCAGAGAAAACATCCCTGCGCCAATAATGGTGCCGCCGATAATCACCACGCCGCCAAGCAGCGACGGTGACGTTTGGGTGGTGGTTAGTGTTGCCATGAGGGCTTCTCTCCAGTGAAAAATAGTGCGACTGCGTTGTTATGCATTGCACTGTACCAGTACATGAGTACAAAAAACAGAAAAAAAGCCCCGATGGGTAAAATCGGGGCTGTATATATTATTTTACAGATTGTGTTCGCTGTTCAGCGATGATTACGCATCACCACCGAAACGACGACGACCGGTAGAGTCATCACGACGCGGTGCGCGGCCTTCACGACGTTCGCCGCTAAAACGACGCCCATCACCACGCCCCCCTTCACGGCGTTCACCGCTGAAGTTACGACCGCCTTCACGACGTTCGCCACCGAAACCACGACCACCGCCACGACGCTCACCGCCAGTATGCGGCTGTGCATCGCCCAGTAACTGCATGTTCATCGGCTTGTTGAGAATGCGAGTGCGCGTAAAGTGTTGCAGCACTTCACCCGGCATACCTTTCGGCAGTTCGATGGTGGAGTGAGAAGCAAACAGCTTGATGTTACCAATGTAACGGCTGCTGATGTCGCCTTCGTTAGCAATCGCACCAACGATATGACGAACTTCAACACCATCATCGCGGCCCACTTCAATGCGGTACAGCTGCATATCGCCAACATCACGACGTTCACGACGCGGACGATCTTCACGGTCACCACGCGGGCCACGGTCGTTACGATCGCGCGGACCACGGTCATCACGGTCACGGAATTCACGTTTCGGACGCATCGGCGCATCTGGCGGAACAATCAGAGTACGTTCACCCTGTGCCATTTTCAGTAGTGCGGCTGCCAGAGTTTCGAGATCCAGCTCTTCGCCTTCGGCAGGCGGCTGAATTTTGCTCAGCAGTGCACGGTATTGATCCAGATCGCTGCTTTCCAGTTGCTGCTGTACTTTAGCGGCAAATTTTTCCAGACGACGTTTGCCCAGCAGTTCTGCGTTTGGCAGTTCTACTTCCGGAATAGTCAGCTTCATAGTACGTTCAATGTTGCGCAGCAGACGACGCTCGCGGTTCTCAACGAACAGCAGTGCGCGGCCAGCACGACCCGCACGACCAGTACGACCTATACGGTGAACGTAAGATTCAGAATCCATCGGGATATCGTAGTTAACTACCAGGCTGATACGCTCAACGTCCAGGCCACGGGCCGCAACGTCGGTCGCAATCAGGATGTCCAGACGACCATCTTTCAGGCGTTCCAGTGTCTGCTCACGCAGCGCCTGGTTCATGTCACCGTTCAGCGCGGCGCTGTTGTAGCCGTTACGCTCAAGAGCTTCTGCCACTTCCAGAGTCGCGTTTTTGGTACGAACGAAGATAATCGCCGCATCAAAATCTTCCGCTTCCAGGAAACGTACCAGTGCTTCGTTTTTACGCATACCCCAGACAGTCCAGTAGCTCTGGCTGATGTCAGGACGGGTAGTCACGCTGGACTGAATGCGCACTTCCTGCGGCTCTTTCATAAAGCGGCGGGTAATGCGACGAATCGCTTCCGGCATGGTTGCAGAGAACAGAGCGGTCTGATGACCTTCCGGGATCTGCGCCATAATGGTTTCAACGTCTTCGATGAAGCCCATGCGCAGCATTTCGTCAGCTTCATCCAGAACCAGACCGCTCAATTTAGAGAGGTCCAGAGTGCCACGTTTCAGGTGGTCCAGCAGACGGCCCGGAGTACCGACAACGATCTGCGGCCCCTGACGCAGGGCGCGTAATTGCACGTCATAACGTTGGCCGCCGTACAGGGCAACCACGTTTACGCCGCGCATGTGTTTAGAGAAATCCGTCATTGCTTCAGCAACCTGTACCGCCAGTTCGCGGGTCGGTGCCAGCACCAGAATCTGTGGTGCTTTCAGCTCAGGATCAAGATTCTGCAGCAGAGGTAAAGAGAATGCTGCAGTTTTTCCGCTCCCCGTCTGGGCCATACCCAGAACGTCGCGGCCATTCAGCAGATGTGGAATACACTCTGCCTGAATTGGAGATGGTTTTTCGTAACCCAGATCGTTAAGGGCTTCAAGGATAGGAGCCTTCAGGCCCAGATCTGCAAAAGTGGTTTCGAATTCAGCCATGTAGTACGTGTGCCTCAAAATTAATGGCGGCCAGTCTACATAACTCATCATGAAATTGATCAGCAATTTTCATTGAAAAGTGTGAACCGGCTCAAAGTAGGTGTATTAACGAACAACAACGCCCTCACCCGTTAAGGTGATGGCAATCAAAAAAGATTACGGGCTGATGTGTACGTCAGCTATTGCTGGTCCGATTCTGCCAGGTCATCTTGGTCCTGGCCCAGGAGCGATAATTCCAACAATGCGTATCGGTGCTCAACAAAGTTATGAACGTTGTTGGCAACCGCCAGTTTGAACAGTGCCGTGGCGCTGTCCAAATCCCCCAGACTTAGGTAGTACTTACCTAAATAGAAGTTGGTTTCACTGAGATGCTCAGCGAGCGAGGTGTTATCCGTTGCGTCCGCCTTGAGCCTTTCCATTAACGTTTGTTCGCTAATGTTGCCCAGGTAGAACTCGACAATGTTCCATCCCCACTGTTCCTTATCCGATTTTTCGAAGTGCTGTTTCAACACTTCTTTAGCCTGCTTCTCATCGAGCTTCTGCTCGGCGAGATAAAGCCACAGACTACGGAAAGGATCATTGGGATCGTCTTGATAAAACGCCAGCAGATCATCTTGCGCTAACTTGTCACGACCGCCGTAATATAATGCGATCCCGCGATTCAAGTGCGCGTAGTTGTAAGTTGGATCAAGCTCAAGTACAGAATCAAACGCTTCATAGGCAGCATCAAAATTGCCTGCCTGCGTTAAATATATGCCTAAGTAATTGAATACTTCAGGCATATCCGGTCGGATTGCCAGCGCTTGCGAAAAATCGTTACGCGCTAATGCCCTCAGACCGAGACTATCATACAACACTCCGCGCTCATATAAAAGCTGTGCGCGTTCGTCATCGGTTAAAGCCCGACTGGCAAGGATCTGTTCCATACGTGCCAGAATCACTTCCTGCTGTAAAGTCGGTTGCAATGGTACCGCGAGGACTTCACTTTTACGCCAGGAAGTATTACTGCATCCTGCAAGCGTAAGTGCTGTCGCAACGAAACACCAGCGCAAAAAAGGCTTCATTTCCCACTCCCGAAGACCACGGTTGAATGAACGTCCTGTTCCCGGTTGCTAACAAGGCGTCCTGCCCGGTTAAAAGCCCCCCGCCGCAGCGGAGGGCAAATGGCAACCTTACTCGCCCTGTTCAGCAGCCGGAGCTTCCGGTGCTGCAGCAGGTTGAGACTGCTCAGTCGCTTCTTTAATGCTCAGACGGATACGGCCCTGGCGATCAACTTCCAGAACTTTCACCGGTACTTCCTGACCCATCTGCAGGTAATCGGTCACTTTCTCAACGCGTTTGTCAGCGATCTGAGAGATGTGGACCAGACCTTCTTTACCGCCGCCGATGGCAACAAATGCGCCAAAGTCAACGATACGGGTCACTTTACCATTGTAGACGCGGCCCACTTCGATTTCTGCAGTGATCTCTTCGATACGACGAATCGCGTGTTTCGCTTTCTCGCCGTCGGTCGCTGCGATTTTCACAGTACCGTCATCTTCGATTTCGATGGTGGTGCCAGTTTCTTCGGTCAGAGCACGGATAACAGAACCGCCTTTACCGATAACGTCTTTGATCTTGTCCGGGTTGATCTTGATGGTATGGATACGCGGAGCGAACTCAGAGATATCGCCGCGCGGCGCGTTGATCGCCTGTTCCATTACGCCCAGGATATGCAGACGCGCACCTTTAGCCTGGTTCAGTGCAACCTGCATGATCTCTTTGGTGATACCTTCAATTTTGATATCCATCTGCAATGCAGAGATACCGTCACGGGAACCCGCAACTTTGAAGTCCATATCGCCCAGGTGATCTTCGTCGCCCAAAATGTCAGACAGTACAACGTAGTTGTCGCCTTCTTTCACCAGACCCATTGCGATACCCGCAACGGCAGCTTTGATCGGCACACCTGCGTCCATCAGCGCCAGAGACGCGCCGCACACGGAAGCCATAGAAGAGGAACCGTTGGATTCGGTGATTTCAGACACAACACGTACGGTGTACGGGAATTTGTCCATATCCGGCATTACTGCCAGCACGCCGCGCTTCGCCAGACGACCGTGACCAATTTCACGACGCTTCGGAGAACCGACCATGCCGGTTTCGCCTACGGAGTACGGAGGGAAGTTGTAGTGGAACAGGAAGGTATCGGTACGTTCGCCCATCAGTTCATCAAGAACCTGCGCGTCACGAGCAGTACCCAGCGTTGCGGTAACCAGCGCCTGCGTTTCACCACGGGTGAACAGCGCAGAACCGTGAGTACGCGGCAGCACACCAGTACGCACATCCAGACCACGGATCATATCTTTTTCACGACCGTCGATACGCGGTTCGCCTGCCAGTACGCGGCTACGAACAACATTTTTCTCGATAGCGTGCAGAATTTCACCCAGTTCGTTTTCGTCCAGGGTTTCGTCTTCAGCAAGCAGTGTCGCGATGGTTTCAGATTTGATGACATCAACCTGCGCATAACGCTCTTGTTTGTCGGTGATGCGGTAAGCATCGCTCAGACGAGCTTCAGCCAGCGCAGCAACGCGCGCGTTCAGCGCTTCGTTTACCGGCTCCGGCTGCCAATCCCAACGCGGTTTACCGGCTTCTTTCACCAGTTCATTGATGTTCTGAATAACAACCTGCTGTTGTTCATGACCGAACACCACTGCGCCCAGCATTTGGTCTTCGCTCAGCAGTTCAGCTTCAGATTCAACCATCAGCACGGCAGCTTCTGTACCGGCAACAACCAGGTCCAGTTTGCTCTCTTTCAGTTCGTCCTGAGTCGGGTTCAGTACGTACTGGTCATTGATGTAACCTACACGGGCAGCACCAATCGGGCCATTGAACGGAATACCAGACAGAGACAGTGCTGCGGAAGCACCAATCATCGCGACGATATCCGGGTTAACCTGCGGGTTAACAGAAACCACGGTGGCGATAACCTGAACTTCGTTGACGAAGCCTTCCGGGAACAGCGGGCGAATCGGGCGGTCAATCAGACGCGCGATCAGGGTTTCGCCTTCGCTTGGGCGGCCTTCACGACGGAAGAAGCTACCCGGGATACGACCAGCAGCGTAGGTACGCTCCTGATAGTTAACGGTCAGCGGGAAGAAGTCCTGACCTGGTTTGGCTTTTTTCTGACCAACAACGGTAACAAATACCGCGGTGTCATCCATGCTAACCATAACAGCGGCAGTAGCCTGACGAGCCATCATGCCGGTTTCCAGAGTCACGGTGTGTTGGCCGTACTGGAATTTACGAACGATCGGATTAAGCAATGTAATATCCTTTCTCTTTCTTAGACAGTACCTTACGGTACTGGTGTTAATACCCGATCTTCTGCGCATCCTCGCGACTAATGACAACCCTAACCCAGCTCTATGTGGGTAAAGCCTCTCATTAGCCGCGCGAACCTCTGCAACGGAAGATCATTCATAGCAACAATACATTAGTTTCCAGTGAATTGCTGCCGTCAGCTTGAAAAAAGGGGCCACTCAGGCCCCCTTTTCTGAAACTCGCAAGAATTAGCGACGCAGACCCAGGCGCTCGATGAGCTGGGTGTAACGTGCTACGTCTTTACGTTTCAGGTAGTCGAGCAGTTTACGACGCTGAGAAACCATGCGCAGCAGACCACGACGGCTGTGGTGATCTTTTTTGTGCTCTGCAAAGTGGCCCTGCAGGTGGTTGATCTGTGCAGTCAGCAGTGCTACCTGAACTTCGGTAGAACCGGTGTCGTTTGCGTCACGACCAAACTCAGAAACGATTTTAGCTGTTGCTTCAGTACTTAGAGACATTTTAAAACTCCAAAGTATATAGAATGAAAGGACGCCGATCTCTAATTCAGCGATCCCAGTGTACGTTACGCAAAGTGTTAAACAATTTACGCGACGTTAAGCGGCAGTATTCTACTCGTAGCGACCTGTTATCGCAAGACGGTTAACATTACGCCGGGTATTCAACCACCAGGCGACGAGGCGCAACGCGGCCTTCATCGTCAATTTCGCCCATACCGATAAACTTGCCGTTCTCACCCTCTGTAACGCGAACCAGTCCTTCCAGCGGCGCACCGGATGTACGAACTGGGTTACCATTTTTGAAGTAAACAGAAGACGTTAACGGAAGATTCACCACTGGGTAGTCCGAAGCTGGACTGTCCATTGGCATCAGTAATGGATCAAGTAACTCCGCAGCCGGAATATCCTGCTGTTCGGCTTGCTCAACCAGTTCACGCAGATGTTCCAGGGTCACCATCCGTTCAACCGGATATTTACTTACCGCCAGACGACGCAAGTAAATAACATGCGCGCCACAACCGAGTTTTTCGCCGAGATCGTCAATGATAGTGCGGATATAAGTGCCTTTTGAGCAGTGAATTTCCAGCTCCAGCTCATTGCCTTCATGGCGAATAAACAGCAATTCATAAACGGTAATCGGGCGCGCTTCACGCGGAACTTCAATGCCCTGACGCGCGTATTCGTACAGTTTTTTGCCCTGATATTTCAGTGCTGAATACATCGAAGGGATCTGTTCGATATCGCCACGGAAGGTATCCAGCGCCGCCGCCAGTTGCTCTGCACTAAAGGTTACCGGACGTTCTTCAACGATTTGTCCGTCGGCATCAGAAGTATCGGTACGCTGTCCAAGACGCGCAATGACCCGATAGCGTTTGTCGGAGTCCAGCAGATACTGGGAAAACTTCGTCGCTTCCCCGAGGCAAATTGGCAACATGCCGGTCGCCAGCGGGTCCAGCGCACCGGTATGCCCGGCACGGTTGGCGTTATAAATCCGTTTCACTTTTTGCAGCGCATCGTTGCTGGACATCCCCTGCGGTTTATCCAGCAACAAAACGCCGTTAATGTCGCGACCGCGACGACGAGGACGACTCATTAGTCCTCCTTGCTGTCGTCCGGGTTAACACGACGTTCTTCGTCATGTTTGACCACGCTGGTCACCAGGTTTGACATGCGCATCCCTTCAACCAGAGAGTTGTCGTAGAAGAAGGTCAGTTCCGGCACGATACGCAGGCGCATCGCTTTCCCCAGCAGGCTGCGGATGAAACCAGAAGCTTCCTGCAACGCTTTGATGCCCGCTTTAACCGCGTCTTCATCTTTGTCGTTGAGGAACGTCACATATACTTTGGCATACGCCAGGTCGCGAGACATTTCGACACCGGAAACGGTGGTCATCATGCCCAGACGAGGATCTTTAATTTCACGCTGCAGGATGAGAGCGATCTCTTTTTGCATTTCCTGCGCTACGCGCTGCGGGCGACCAAATTCTTTCGCCATAATAAATTCTCCTGACAAAAAAGGGGCTGTTAGCCCCTTTTTAAAATTAATTTCAGGTGGAAGGGCTGTTCACGTTGGCCTGATAAGACGCGCCAGCGTCGCATCAGGCAATCCATGCAGGATGCGGCATAAACGCCTTATCCCGCATGGAACCCTAAAAACCTTAAGCGATGGTACGTTGGATCTCGATGATTTCGAATACTTCGATCACATCGCCAGTGCGGACATCGTTGTAGTTCTTAACGCCGATACCACATTCCATACCGTTACGGACTTCGTTAACGTCATCTTTGAAGCGGCGCAGGGACTCCAGCTCGCCTTCGTAGATAACCACGTTGTCACGCAGAACGCGGATCGGGTTGTGACGTTTAACCACACCTTCGGTAACCATACAACCTGCGATGGCACCAAATTTCGGTGATTTGAACACGTCACGAACTTCCGCCAGACCGATAATCTGCTGTTTCAGTTCCGGAGACAGCATACCGCTCATCGCCGCTTTCACTTCGTCGATCAGGTTATAGATGACGGAGTAGTAACGCAGATCCAGGCTTTCCGCTTCAATCACTTTACGTGCAGAGGCATCAGCACGTACGTTGAAGCCAACCAGGATGGCGTTGGACGCCGCAGCCAGGGTAGCGTCGGTTTCGGTGATACCACCTACGCCAGAACCGATGATCTTCACTTTAACTTCGTCAGTAGACAGTTTCAGCAAGGAGTCGGAAATTGCTTCCACAGAACCCTGTACGTCTGCCTTCAGGACAATATTCACTTCGTGAACTTCGCCTTCGGTCATGTTGGCGAACATGTTCTCGAGTTTAGATTTCTGCTGACGCGCCAGTTTAACTTCGCGGAATTTACCCTGACGATAGAGTGCAACTTCACGCGCTTTCTTCTCGTCACGTACAACGGTAACTTCATCACCCGCAGCCGGTACGCCGGACAGGCCAAGGATTTCCACCGGAATGGACGGACCCGCTTCCAGCACTTCCTGACCCAGTTCGTTACGCATTGCACGAACACGACCGTATTCGAAGCCACACAGAACGATATCGCCCTTGTGCAGAGTACCTTCACGTACCAGAACGGTAGCAACCGGACCACGACCTTTATCGAGGAAGGATTCGATAACCGCACCGCTCGCCATACCTTTACGTACCGCTTTCAGCTCCAGAACTTCCGCCTGCAGCAGGATAGCATCCAGCAGTTCATCAATACCGGTACCCGCTTTTGCAGATACGTGTACGAACTGGCTTTCGCCGCCCCACTCTTCTGGCAGGATGCCGTACTGGGAGAGTTCGTTCTTAACGCGATCCGGATCGGCTTCTGGTTTATCGATTTTGTTCACAGCAACCACCACCGGAACACCCGCCGCTTTCGCGTGCTGGATAGCTTCGATGGTCTGCGGCATTACACCGTCGTCTGCAGCAACAACCAGGACTACGATGTCCGTTGCCTGCGCACCACGTGCACGCATTGAAGTAAACGCGGCGTGCCCCGGGGTGTCCAGGAAGGTGATCATGCCGTTTTCAGTTTCAACGTGGTATGCACCAATGTGCTGGGTAATGCCGCCCGCTTCGCCAGAGGCCACTTTCGTTGAACGAATGTAGTCCAGCAGAGAGGTTTTACCGTGGTCAACGTGACCCATGATGGTCACAACCGGCGCGCGCGGTTCAGCCGCAGCACCCGTGTCACGGTCGCTCATTACCGCCTCTTCCAGCTCGTTTTCACGACGCAGGATAACTTTGTGGCCCATCTCTTCAGCAACCAGCTGTGCGGTTTCCTGATCGATAACCTGGTTGATGGTTGCCATTGCGCCCAGTTTCATCATCGCTTTGATGACCTGAGAGCCTTTAACCGCCATCTTGTTCGCCAGTTCGCCAACGGTGATGGTTTCGCCGATCACAACGTCACGGTTAACGGCCTGAGCTGGCTTCTGGAAGCCTTGCTGCAGCGAAGAACCTTTACGTTTTCCGCCCTTACCGCCACGTACTGCTGCGCGAGCTTCTTCACGATCAGCTTTTGATTCAGCGTGTTTGTTGCCCTTCTTCGGACGCGCTGCTTTCGCGTTACGACCACGGCCACGGCCGCCTTCGACTTCACGATCGCTTTCGTCTTCTGCCTGGCGAGCATGTTGAGAAGTAGTGACGTGATAATCGCTGGAATCTTCAGTCGGTTCCGCGTTATCAGTCCATTTGTTTTCTTCCGCCATACGACGTGCTTCTTCAGCAACGCGACGTGCTTCTTCTTCGAGTTTACGACGCGCTTCTTCTTCGGCTTTACGCTTGAGCTCTGCAGCTTCCTGCTCACGGCGGGCTTTTTCAGCCTGGGCGTTTTTAGTCATATCGTCTTGTTGATTGCTCACTTTGTCTTTTTCCGCAGCTTCACGTTTCGCTTGTTCAGCAGCTTCACGCTTAGCCTGTTCTGCGGCCTCACGTTCAGCTTTTTGTTGCGCCTCGCGTTTAGCCGATTCTTCTGCCTCACGACGGGCTTGCTCTTCCGCTTCACGCTGCGCTTGCTCTTCCGCTGCAAGGCGCTCAGCCTCTTGCGGATCGCGTTTCACAAAGGTGCGTTTCTTGCGGACTTCGATTTGTACCGATTTGCTTTTTCCACCGGTACCAGGAATGTTAAGGGTGCTGCGTGTTTTACGTTGCAGCGTCAATTTGTCCGGGCCTGAATTTTTCTGATTCAGGTGGTCAATCAAAGTCTGTTTCTCTTGTGCAGACACAGAGTCGTCAGCAGACTTCCGGATACCTGCATCAGCAAATTGCTGTACCAGGCGTTCCACGGAGGTCTGTCGCTCTGCGGCCAGCGTTTTAATCGTTACATCTGTCATGCTGTTCCTTCCTGCTACAGTTTATTACGCTTCGTCACCGAACCAGCAAATATTACGGGCAGCCATAATCAGTGCTCCGGCTTTTTCGTCGGTCAACCCTTCGATATCAGCCAGATCATCAATGCCCTGTTCGGCGAGATCTTCCAGCGTACAAACGCCACGGGCGGCCAGTTTGAATGCCAAATCACGATCTACCCCTTCAAGGTTCAGCAGATCGTCAGCCGGTTTGTTATCACCGAGGCTTTCTTCCTGGGCCTGTGCAATGGTGGCCAGTGCATTTTTAGCACGCTCGCGCAGTGCTTCAACGGTCGGCTCATCAAGGCCTTCGATTTCCAACAGCTCTTTCATCGGCACATAGGCCAGTTCTTCCAGCGTCGAGAAGCCTTCTTCTACCAGAACAGTCGCGAAGTCTTCATCGATGTCGAGATATTTGGTGAAGGTGTCGATCGCTGCGTGCGCTTCCGCCTGATGCTTAGCCTGCAGGTCGTCAACGGTCATCACGTTGAGTTCCCAACCGCTCAGCTGCGAAGCCAGACGCACGTTCTGACCGTTACGGCCAATCGCCTGCGCCAGGTTACCGGCTTCAACGGCGATATCCATGGTGTGTTTATCTTCATCCACCACGATAGAAGCAACGTCTGCTGGTGCCATTGCGTTAATCACGAACTGCGCCGGGTTATCATCCCACAGGACAATATCGATACGCTCGCCGCCCAGTTCAGTAGAAACCGCCTGAACACGCGCGCCACGCATACCTACGCAAGCACCTACCGGATCGATACGTTTATCGTTGGTTTTCACCGCAATTTTCGCACGAGATCCCGGGTCGCGAGCCGCTGCTTTAATTTCAATCACTTCTTCGCCGATTTCCGGCACTTCAATACGGAACAGTTCGATCAGCATTTCCGGCTTGGAGCGGGTGACGAACAGCTGCGCGCCACGCGCTTCCGGGCGAACGGAATAGAGCACGCCACGAACGCGGTCGCCAGGGCGGAAGTTTTCACGCGGCAGCATATCTTCGCGCAGGATCACGGCTTCAGCGTTGTTGCCCAGATCCAGAGAGATGTTGTCGCGGTTTACTTTTTTCACCACGCCGGTGATGATTTCACCTTCGTGTTCACGGAACTGATCAACCACCATTGCACGTTCGGCTTCACGCACTTTCTGCACGATAACCTGTTTTGCCGTCTGGGTAGTGATACGGTCAAAGGTAACAGACTCAATCTGATCTTCAACGTAATCGCCCAGGTTCAAGCTTTCATCTTCATAACGTGCGGCTTCAAGGGTGATTTCCTTGGTCGGCTGGGTGACTTCATCAACAACTAACCAGCGACGGAAGGTGTCAAAATCACCGCTTTTGCGATCGATCTGTACGCGAACGTCGATTTCTTGTTCATATTTTTTCTTTGTTGCTGTCGCCAGCGCGCTTTCCAATGCTTCGAAAATCTTCTCGCGAGGTAGCGCCTTTTCATTGGATACGGCTTCAACTACAGCCAAAATTTCTTTGTTCATCGCGGGCTTTTCACCTCATCCAGACTATTAAAAGTGGGGAACCAGGTTCGCCTTCTGGATATTACTCAGCGCGAACACTTCATCTTTACCTTCGACGGTAACTGTGATCATTTCACCGTCTACCGCTTTGATAACGCCCTGCCATTTACGACGGTTTTGTACCGCCATACGGAGAACCAGAGTCACCTCTTCTCCGACAAAACGGGCGTAGTGTTCAGCCGTGAACAGTGGGCGATCGAGACCCGGTGAGGAGACTTCCAGGTTATAAGCAACGGTGATGGGGTCTTCAACATCCAGCACAGCACTTACCTGGTGGCTCACATCAGCACAATCATCAACATTGATGCCATCTTCACTATCAATATAGATGCGCAGTGTGGATGTGCGACCGCGAATAAATTCGATGCCAACCAGTTCAAAACCCAGGGCCTCAACTGGCGCAGTAATCATCTCTGTTAATTTTTGCTCTAATGTGGACAAGCCCACCCCCAAGACATAAAAAAAGGGCCTAAAGCCCAGTTATTCTGTAGTCAGATAACAAAAAACCCCGATAAATCGGGGCTTTATATAACTGAACCCTATAACCGCAACTGCGGTCTGGAGCACTTTCCAGAAGGATTTTTTCAAATCCCACTACGAAGGCCGAAGTCTTCACAGTATATTTGAAAAAGGACTCTAAGGGAAAGTGGTTGCGGGGGCCGGATTTGAACCGACGACCTTCGGGTTATGAGCCCGACGAGCTACCAGGCTGCTCCACCCCGCGCCTGAAACGTGGCAAATTCTACTCGTTTTGGGTAAAAAATGCAAATACTGCTGGGATTTGGTGTACCGAGACGGGACGTAAAATCTGCAGGCATTATAGTGATCCACGCCACATTTTGTCAACGTTTATTGCTAATCACGTGAATGAATATCCAGTTCACTTTCATTTATTGAATACTTTTACCTTCTCCTGCTTTCCCTTAATCGCATTATTTTACAAAAAACACACTAAACTCTTCCTGTCTCCGATAAAAGATGATTAAATGAAAACTCATTTATTTTGCATAAAAATTCAATGAGAGCAGAAATCCAGGCTCATCATCAGTTAATTAAGCAGGGTGTTATTTTATGACGACGATTCTCAAGCATCTCCCGGTAGGTCAACGTATTGGTATCGCTTTTTCCGGCGGTCTGGACACCAGTGCCGCACTGCTGTGGATGCGACAAAAGGGAGCGGTTCCTTATGCATATACTGCAAACCTGGGCCAGCCAGACGAAGAGGATTATTATGCGATCCCTCGTCGTGCCATGGAATACGGCGCGGAGAACGCACGTCTGATCGACTGCCGCAAACAACTGGTGGCCGAAGGTATTGCCGCTATTCAGTGTGGCGCATTTCATAACACCACTGGTGGACTGACCTATTTCAACACGACGCCGCTGGGCCGCGCCGTGACCGGCACCATGCTGGTTGCTGCGATGAAAGAAGATGGCGTGAATATCTGGGGTGACGGCAGCACCTATAAAGGAAACGATATCGAACGTTTCTACCGTTACGGTCTGCTGACCAATGCTGAACTGCAGATTTACAAACCGTGGCTTGATACTGACTTTATTGATGAACTGGGCGGCCGTCATGAGATGTCTGAATTTATGATTGCCTGCGGTTTCGACTACAAAATGTCTGTCGAAAAAGCTTACTCCACGGACTCCAACATGCTTGGTGCAACGCATGAAGCGAAGGATCTGGAATACCTCAACTCCAGCGTCAAAATCGTCAACCCAATTATGGGCGTGAAGTTTTGGGATGAGAGCGTGAAAATCCCGGCAGAAGAAGTCACAGTACGCTTTGAGCAAGGTCATCCGGTGGCGCTGAACGGTAAAACCTTTAGCGACGACGTAGAAATGATGCTGGAAGCTAACCGCATCGGCGGTCGTCACGGCCTGGGCATGAGCGACCAGATTGAAAACCGTATCATCGAAGCAAAAAGCCGCGGCATTTATGAAGCCCCTGGGATGGCACTGCTGCACATTGCGTATGAACGTTTGTTGACCGGTATTCACAACGAAGACACCATTGAGCAGTATCACGCGCATGGTCGTCAGTTGGGCCGTCTGCTGTACCAGGGACGTTGGTTTGACTCCCAGGCGCTGATGCTGCGGGACTCTCTGCAACGCTGGGTTGCCAGCCAGATCACTGGTGAAGTTACTCTGGAGCTGCGCCGCGGGAACGATTATTCAATCCTGAATACCGTCTCAGAGAACCTGACCTACAAGCCAGAGCGTCTGACGATGGAAAAAGGCGACTCGGTGTTCTCGCCAGATGATCGTATCGGTCAACTGACCATGCGTAACCTGGATATCACCGATACCCGCGAGAAACTTTTCGGTTATGCCAAAACTGGCCTGCTCTCCTCCTCTGCCGCTTCAGGGGTGCCGCAGGTGGAGAATCTGGAAAATAAAGGCCAGTAATTCGACATCAACCCTGCCCTTCAGGGGTGGGGTTACCTTGCTTATCCTCTGTAAACTCCTTTCTGAGCAGCACATAATCGAAAACATCATGGTTTGCATCCACAACCCGTGAGTCTCCTTTATAGTGTGCAATCACTTCCTCAAGCGTTTGCGGCTGTTCCGGCTTTGTTACCCCCATCCACGCATTAATAAGGTAATTATTGTAAGCTGTCGAAAAGATGTTGTTTTCCGTTGTGCGATCCACGCCATCCCCTAGAACGGGGCTATACCAGATAAACATCGGGACATGATACGCCTGCTGGCTAGCCTCCCTGCCTCCATGAAAATAGACATTCTTCTTCGTAGGGTCGCGTTCCAGGCCGTGGTCGGCAAAATACATGACCGAGGCGCGGCGATCTTTTAATAATTCAAAAACCTGACCTAGCAAACTATCTGTGTAATGAATGGAGTTGTCATAGCAGGCATCCTGATCGTCCTGCGGTTGAAACACGGCGCTGGATTGCGGATAGGCGCTACAAGCCGGTTCATGGCTTCCATTTAAATGAAGAACAATCAGTTTTTTTTGCTGCGTCTTTTGCTGTAACGCTTGCGATAAATGCGGCAACAACAATTCATCAAATCCTCTGACATAGACTGTTTCCATGGCGCGCATGGCGATACTGGTAACTGCTGTACCATTCTGCCGGAAAGCGGATTGCGAGCTTAGCCAGAAAGTCTGAAATCCTGCTTGATTAGCCATATTAATAATGTTGTCCGGGTAATTATGAATGTCATGACTCAAAACAGAATCAGCAGTTAAAGAAAGGGGAACCGACAGCGCAGTGTAAGGTGCACCGCTTATTGCTTGATTAAACAGTTTGATCTGCTTTCTTTGTGCTTCGACTTGCGGTGTCGTAGAGCGTGTATATCCATACAAAGACATATTGTCGACACGTACAGACTCCCCCACAATCAACACGTAGGTATCAATACCTGTATCCCTGACTGATAGTTGAAAATACGGCACCGTGTTTGCAATTGAGAGTAATCTTTGATGCTCTTTCGCTGCTAAAGCAAAATAATTGAGATTGAAAAACGGCGTATAGGTAGCAAATCGCGACGCTAGTATATATGGACTGAACGCCTCTTTATTTTTTGCATCTTTATAAGCAAATTGACAAGCGGAAAATAAACTGCCCGAAATGGCAATCAGCAATAATATTCCTGTCACTTTTTTTGTCGGCAAGGAAACATCATATTTTATTATTACTGCAAAAAAAAGAAGGGATAAAAAGGCAAAAGCACATAGATAAGGGATATACATTCCCAGCATTTTGACAACTTCATCCGGATCACTCTGCAGCACACTAATCGCAAATCCATCATTGAAAGTTGTACCAAAGATACACCATGAATAGAGGCTAATACTCATATCTGCCGCAATCAGTAACACAAATGGTACGGCAATAAGCAGGCGAAGCGGAAGGGATGATATACGTTTAACAACCAGGATGGTCAGAACGAAGAACAGCAATCGCTGAACCATATGCGCTCCGGAAGAAGCGACTAAGTTCGTAATACCAAAAACAATAACACAAAGATACAACAACCAATGAGATTTAAAACTTTTAACAAATTTGTTGAATACTGTCATCCAGAAATCCAAGTTCACAACCAATATAAACAATTATCAACAATGTTCAATTTTATATCAGACATGTTTTTCAACTCTGATCCATATCAGACCGAAACACTGTTAGATTTTTTCTTTTTAAATGATGCGGCCATTGCGTTCTCAGTAATTAAATAACATTATCAATGCGTCTCTAAACATTACGCAGAACGTAGCCATCAGTAGTTATACTGACAGGGGCAGGATGGTTTATCGAGAAGTAAACATATCCGTATTCGTACCGGAAATGGAGTTGACACAATAAAGTGCCAATTATGTCAGCAGAAGGGAAAAGCTTATAACTAAGGCATACCGGCACCATCGTTTCAAGGTACCAGCTACGAGTAAAACAACTGGACGAGATACAGATACCTGACAACCATTCCTCAGACCAGGACCAAAACGAAAAAAGACGCTTTTCAGCGTCTTTCTGGAATTTGGTACCGAGGACGGGACTTGAACCCGTAAGCCCTATTGGGCACTACCACCTCAAGGTAGCGTGTCTACCAATTCCACCACCTCGGCACGGATACTACTTTTTAGTTCGGGATATCGCTGGTCGGCTTAGCCGGAGCTGCTGGCTGAGTTTGTTCGGTTTTGGCCGGCGCACTCAGGTTTTCCCATTCGCTACCTTTATTGGTTTTGTTGCTATTGATGTTACCCAGCACCAGACTGATGATGAAGAATAACGTTGCCAGCAGCGCCGTCATGCGGGTCATGAAGTTACCAGAACCACTTGAACCAAACAGCGTAGCGGAAGCGCCTGCTCCGAAGGAGGCTCCCATATCAGCGCCTTTACCTTGCTGCAGCATGATCAGACCAACAAGGCCAATTGCCACAATAAGGAAAACTACCAAAAGAGCTTCGTACATAATCAACCTGTTCCTTGCGGAGTTGCCGCGTACCAATGCTTCAACCAATAAAGCGGGAGTTTTTAATCTTTCCCACTGAAGCGGGTGTGAATACTAACCAAAGCGAATGACCTTCGCAAGAGCAATTTTATCGCATTGTATCAACTGCGGAAAAAAACAGCAAAACCGATGTGTTCGCCGAGAAAAAAGGCGACAACCGCCGCCTTTTTAGCCAGTTATCTAACGCTTTAAACGGCTTTTACTGCATCGGCGATACGGTGTGCAAATTCAGTTACCTGCGCTTCGTCTTCACCTTCTACCATCACGCGAATTAACGGTTCGGTGCCGGATTTACGCAACAGCACACGTCCACGGCTACCCAGCGCCGCTTCAACTTCTGCGGTCACAGCTTTGACTGATTCATGCTCCAGCGGATCGCCGCTACCTGCGGTGTAACGCACGTTAACCAGAATCTGCGGGAACATTTTCATGCCGCTGCAAAGGTCGTGCAGGCTCATATGGTTACGCGCCATCGCCGCCAGCACCTGCAAGCCAGCAACAATGCCGTCACCGGTAGTGGTTTTATCCAGCAGGATCACATGACCGGAGTTCTCTGCACCGATACGCCAGCCTTTCTCCTGCATTTTTTCCAGTACGTAGCGGTCACCCACTTTCGCGCGCGCAAATGGAATACCTAACTGTTTCAGCGCCAGTTCAAGCCCCATGTTGCTCATCAATGTACCCACAGCACCACCACGCAGCTGGCCCTGACGAAGACCTTCACGCGCGATGATATACATGATCTGATCGCCATCGACTTTATTGCCTTCATGGTCAACCATAATCACGCGATCGCCGTCGCCGTCGAAGGCAATACCGAGATCCGCTTTTTCAGCCAGCACACGAGCCTGGAGCGCGCGAACGTCGGTAGCCCCCGCTTCGGCATTGATATTTACACCGTTCGGCTCACAACCGATAGCGATAACGTTCGCCCCCAGTTCACGCAGTACGTTCGGCGCGATGTGGTAAGTCGCACCGTTTGCACAATCCACCACAATCTTCAGTTCACTGAGGCTAAGTTCGTTCGGGAACGTGGCTTTGCAAAACTCGATATAACGACCCGCGGCATCAACGATACGGCTGGCTTTACCCAGTTCTGCCGAATCAACACAGCTGATCTCTTTTTCCATTTCCGCTTCGATGGCTTCTTCAACTGCATCCGGCAGCTTAGTACCGTCAATAGAAAAGAATTTAATGCCGTTATCGTAGAATGGGTTATGCGATGCAGAAATTACAATTCCAGCCTCTGCGCGGAAGGTACGCGTCAGATAAGCCACGGCCGGTGTTGGCATCGGGCCAGTGAATAGCGCGGAAAGACCGGCTGCCGCAAGCCCCGCTTCCAGTGCTGACTCCAGCATATAGCCAGAAATACGCGTGTCTTTACCAATAATAATCTTACGGGAGCCGTGGCGCGCCAGCACTTTACCCGCGGCCCAACCCAGCTTAAGCACAAAATCAGGTGTGACCGGCGCATCCCCTACACGACCACGAATCCCATCGGTACCGAAATATTTACGATTACTCATAGCGTTTGTTTTCCTTTGCAGACAGAGTGGCTTCCACCACCCGCATCGCTTCTACGGTTTCTTTGACGTCATGAACACGAATGATGTGCGCGCCTTGCATTGCGGCAATAACCGCACAGGCCAGACTACCGCTCAGGCGCTCGGACGGCCCCACGTTCAGCAATTGCCCAATCATCGATTTTCGTGACATACCCACCAACAGCGGCAGGTTGAAATGGTGAAATTCAGCCAGGCGCGCCAGTAATGAATAGTTATGGGAGAGATTTTTACCGAAACCGAATCCGGGGTCGAGCAACAATTTCTCTTTTGCGATACCCGCCTGCTCGCAACGTGCTATTTGCTCAATAAAGTAGCGATTCACTTCTGCAAAGACATCGTCATACTTCGGCGCTTCCTGCATGGTTTTTGGATTTCCCTGCATATGCATCAGACAAACCGGTAAACCGGTTTCTGCAGCCGCCTCCAGAGCACCAGGTTCGGAAAGGGAGCGGATATCGTTAATAATGTGAGCGCCAACTTTCGCTGACTCACGGATGACTTCTGGTTTGGATGTATCTACCGAGATCCAGACTTCGAAGCGTTGAGCAATTGCCTCAACCACAGGAATAACACGTTGCAACTCTTCTTCAACGCTAACTTCCGCCGCCCCTGGGCGCGTGGACTCGCCACCAACGTCAATGATCGTCGCGCCAGCGTTGATCATCAGATTCGCATGTTTCACCGCATCTAACAGCGAGTTATGCGTGCCACCATCCGAAAAGGAATCAGGCGTGACGTTGAGGATCCCCATTACGTGAGGATGGCTAAGGTCCAGTGAAGTACCCTGGGCAAAGAGTTTCATGATGTTATCCCTGGTATGAATTGATAAGAAAAAACCCCGGAGCACGCCCCGGGGTTTTCGGTACAAATACAGTCATCTGATACGGAAACTTACTTGTCGCCTAACTGCTCTGACATGGTGTTACCCGGGTTCGGCGTACGCGGTTCATCAACCGGACGTGGAGCCTTTGGACTACCATTGTCGCCAGAATTGTTAGAAGCGCCTGGTTCTTCCCAGCCCGCTGGCGGACGTACATCGCGACGTGCCATCAGGTCATCAATCTGCGGTGCGTCGATAGTCTCATATTTCATGAGAGCATCTTTCATCGCATGCAGAATATCCATATTGTCGGTCAGAAGCTGACGCGCACGATTATAGTTACGCTCAATCAGTGCTTTCACTTCCTGGTCGATGATACGTGCAGTTTCATCGGACATATGTTTCGCTTTCGCTACGCTACGGCCGAGGAACACTTCACCTTCTTCTTCCGCGTACAGCAGTGGACCCAATTTCTCAGAGAAGCCCCACTGAGTCACCATGTTACGTGCCAGGTTGGTCGCAACTTTAATATCGTTGGACGCACCGGTAGAAACATGTTCCGGCCCGTAGATGATCTCTTCTGCCAGACGACCACCGTACAGCGTAGAAATCTGGCTTTCCAGTTTCTGACGGCTGGCGCTGATTGCGTCGCCCTCAGGCAAGAAGAAAGTCACACCCAGCGCACGACCGCGTGGGATAATCGTCACTTTGTGCACCGGATCGTGTTCCGGCACCAGGCGACCGATAATCGCATGGCCTGCTTCGTGGTAAGCCGTCGATTCTTTCTGCGCTTCCGTCATCACCATGGAGCGACGTTCCGCACCCATCATGATTTTGTCTTTCGCTTTCTCGAACTCAACCATCGACACAACGCGTTTATTGCCACGAGCTGCGAACAGTGCCGCTTCGTTCACTAGGTTTGCCAGGTCAGCACCGGAGAAACCAGGAGTACCACGGGCAATGATTGCCGCGTCGATATCGGGTGCCAATGGTACGCGACGCATGTGAACTTTCAGGATCTGCTCACGACCACGAACATCTGGCAAGCCAACCACAACCTGACGGTCGAAACGGCCAGGACGCAGCAGGGCCGGGTCAAGAACGTCCGGACGGTTAGTCGCGGCGATAACGATGATACCTTCGTTACCTTCGAAGCCATCCATCTCAACCAGCATCTGGTTCAAAGTCTGTTCACGTTCATCGTGACCACCGCCCAGACCTGCGCCACGCTGGCGGCCTACGGCGTCGATTTCATCGATAAAGATGATGCACGGTGCCGCTTTCTTCGCCTGTTCGAACATATCACGAACACGGGATGCACCCACACCGACGAACATTTCTACGAAGTCAGAACCGGAGATAGTAAAGAACGGAACTTTTGCTTCGCCTGCAATCGCTTTCGCCAGCAGCGTTTTACCGGTACCCGGAGGACCGACCATCAGGACGCCTTTCGGGATCTTACCGCCGAGTTTCTGGAAGCGGCTCGGCTCGCGCAGATACTCAACCAGTTCAGCAACTTCTTCTTTTGCTTCGTCGCAGCCCGCAACGTCAGCAAAGGTCGTTTTGATCTGATCTTCCGTCAGCATGCGCGCTTTGCTCTTACCAAACGACATGGCACCTTTGCCACCGCCGCCCTGCATTTGACGCATGAAGAAGATCCAGACACCAATCAGCAACAGCATCGGGAACCAGGAGATGAAGATAGAAGCCAGCAGGCTTGGTTCTTCAGGCGGTTCACCGACAACCTTGACGTTCTTGGTCAACAGGTTATCCAGTAATTTCGGATCCTGAACCGGAATGTAAGTGGTATAACGGTTACTATCTTTCTTGGTAACGTTGATTTCACGTCCGTTGATACGCGCTTCACGAACCTGGTCGTTATTGACCTCTTGTAGGAAGGTAGAGTAATCCACCTTACGGCCATTAGACTCGCTGGGCCCAAAGCTCTGGAATACTGACATCAGCACAACGGCAATGACCAGCCAGAGTATTAGGTTTTTCGCCATGTCACTCAAGGGATTAACCTCTTATTACAACTGTGTTAAAAACAGCGTCAGGATACTCTATATCCAGCATCTTTCAAACTTTCGTCTGAAATCTCCCGGTTAGGGTTTACGCCCGGTCGCTACAATATACACTTCCCGCGAACGTGCACGAGAAGAGTCCGGCTTACGAACTTTGACCTTCGTAAACAGGGAGCGAATTTCCCTTAGATACTCATCGAAACCTTCGCCCTGGAACACCTTCACAACAAAACTGCCACCTGGCGCCAATACATCACGACACATTTCTAGCGCCAGTTCCACCAGATACATGGCACGGGGGATATCCACCGCCGGTGTTCCGCTCATGTTTGGTGCCATATCGGACATGACAACCTGGACTTTGCTGTCGCCAACGCGCTCCAGCAGTGCTTTCATCACCAGTTCATCACGAAAATCGCCCTGAAGAAAGTCCACACCAACGATAGGATCCATAGGTAAAAGATCGCAAGCGATGATGCGGCCTTTGCCGCCAATTTGGGTGACCACATATTGTGACCAACCACCCGGAGCAGCACCAAGGTCGACAACCGTCATTCCCGGTTTAAAGAGTTTGTCACTTTGCTGTATTTCATCAAGTTTAAACCAGGCACGGGAACGTAACCCCTTTTTCTGTGCCTGTTGAACATATTTATCGCTAAAGTGTTCCTGAAGCCAGCGGCTGGAGCTGGCAGAACGCTTCTTACCTGTCATTTAACTTTCCCATGGGGATAACTCATCGTAACCAATTGCGTAAATTTTTACGCGCCTATTTGGTGATATATGGGAGATGGCGGTAGAATGACCCGTTTTCAATCCCAACGTAAGCAAAAAATACGATGAATCTGAGTACTAAACAAAAACAGCACCTGAAAGGTCTGGCACATCCGCTCAAGCCAGTTGTTCTGCTTGGCAGTAATGGTTTGACCGAAGGGGTGCTGGCCGAGATTGAACAAGCGTTAGAGCACCATGAACTCATCAAGGTGAAAATCGCCACCGAAGATCGCGAAACTAAAACCTTGATCGTGGAAGCTATCGTGCGCGAAACCGGCGCCTGTAATGTACAGGTCATCGGTAAAACGCTGGTGCTTTATCGCCCAACTAAAGAACGTAAAATCTCGCTGCCACGCTAAGATTATCCTAAAGTTACACACATTTGCTGTGTAAAACGAGGGGTTTTCCGCAGGCAGGAGAGCAAAATGCCACGCTCTGTTCGTTGATAAAAGGCCGCATAGCGGCCTTTTTCCTTTCTTTACAATACATCAACATCTTGAGTATTGGGTAATTCTTACAGGTATTCCACCTTAATTACTTCAAATTCTACTTCGCCGCCCGGCGTTTTGATGACCACAACATCATCTTCTTCTTTGCCGATCAGGCCACGAGCAATAGGCGAGTTTACAGAAATCAGGTTTTGTTTAAAGTCAGCTTCGTCATCGCCAACGATGCGGTAAGTCTGTTCTTCGTCAGAATCGAGATTCAGCACCGTTACGGTAGCACCAAAAATAACGCGCCCATTGTTGGGCATTTTGGTGACATCAATCACCTGCGCGTTCGACAGCTTGGCTTCGATGTCTTTGATACGGCCTTCGCAAAAGCCCTGCTGTTCACGAGCTGCGTGGTATTCGGCGTTTTCTTTCAGGTCGCCATGCTCACGCGCTTCCGCGATAGCAGCAATGATTTCAGGACGGCGCACAGATTTCAGAAAATCCAGCTCTTCGCGTAATTTTTCAGCGCCGCGTAAGGTCATCGGAATAGCTTGCATTTGTTATACCTCTTGAATATTCCTGATGGGGCAAGTCTTCACCAACCCCGGCTGTTCGGCCTGCCCGGCATAACTCCTCACCGGGACCAGAAGCAAAAAAATACCGACCCGGGTACAGGTCCCAGGTCAGCTACAATTCACATTTTGATAGTCATTTTACCCTGAAGTTCCCGAAGGGTCATCGTTTACTTTATAGGGCGTTGCGCCGTAGTATGACGGCTCGATTCCAGGTTGTTAGCGCGAGATTATGCGATTTTCCAGATTTATCATCGGATTGACCAGCTGTATAGCGTTCAGTGTTCAGGCCGCAAATGTTGATGAGTACATTACTCAACTCCCCGCTGGTGCCAACCTTGCCCTGATGGTGCAAAAAGTCGGCGCGTCGGCCCCCGCTATTGATTACCACAGTCAGCAGATGGCGCTGCCCGCCAGTACGCAGAAAGTGATTACTGCACTGGCGGCGTTGATTCAACTCGGCCCCGATTTTCGTTTTACCACGACGCTTGAAACCAAAGGCAATGTGGAAAACGGCGTACTTAAGGGTGACTTAGTGGCGCGATTTGGTGCCGATCCGACGTTAAGACGTCAGGATATTCGCAATATGGTCGCGACTTTGAAAAAATCTGGCGTCAACCAAATCGATGGCAATGTGTTGATAGATACCTCCATTTTCGCCAGCCACGATAAAGCCCCCGGCTGGCCATGGAATGACATGACACAATGCTTTAGCGCTCCGCCTGCCGCCGCCATAGTTGACCGCAACTGTTTCTCCGTCTCGCTCTATAGTGCCCCAAAACCTGGTGATATGGCTTTTATACGCGTGGCATCTTATTACCCCGTTACGATGTTCAGCCAGGTACGCACCCTCCCCCGTGGTTCTGCCGAAGCGCAATACTGCGAGCTGGATGTGGTGCCAGGCGACCTGAACCGCTTTACGCTGACCGGATGCCTGCCACAACGTTCTGAGCCGCTCCCGTTGGCTTTTGCCGTGCAGGATGGTGCCAGCTATGCTGGGGCAATTCTGAAAGATGAGTTAAAACAGGCAGGTATCACCTGGAGCGGAACACTGCTACGCCAGACTCAGGTTAACGAACCTGGAACGGTAGTTGCCAGTAAACAGTCGGCCCCGCTGCACGATCTGCTTAAGATTATGCTGAAAAAGTCGGACAACATGATTGCCGATACGGTTTTCCGCATGATCGGCCATGCGCGCTTCAATGTGCCTGGAACATGGCGGGCCGGGTCGGACGCCGTGCGTCAGATCCTGCGCCAGCAAGCCGGTGTCGATATTGGTAACACCATTATTGCCGATGGTTCAGGGCTTTCGCGGCATAACCTGATTGCCCCCGCCACCATGATGCAGGTGCTGCAATACATTGCCCAACACGACAATGAACTTAACTTTATCTCCATGCTGCCGCTGGCGGGCTATGACGGCTCTTTGCAGTACCGTGCAGGTCTGCATCAGGCGGGCGTGGATGGAAAAGTCTCAGCGAAAACCGGTTCGTTGCAGGGGGTATATAACCTGGCGGGATTCATTACCACAGCGAGCGGGCAACGAATGGCGTTTGTGCAATATCTTTCTGGCTATGCAGTAGAACCGGCGGATCAGCGTAATCGCCGTATTCCGTTGGTACGTTTTGAAAGCCGTTTGTATAAAGATATTTACCAGAACAATTAGTCTAAAGAGAAACCCCGGCACATGGCCGGGGTTTTGCTGATTAACGCTTGTAAATGAACTCAACGCCTTCTTCGTCGTCTTCGTCCCAGTCGTCATCCCAGTCTTCATCATCCTCTTCAGCAATCTCTTCAAGCTGCTGGCGATGATAATCATCCCACATGAATTCGACTTTCTCTGGCTGTTTCGCTTCTTCAGCCTGCACGACCGGGTTTTCAATGATAAAGGTCATCACATCCCAGCAGAGATCTTTCACGCCCAGTCCGCTCGCCGCAGAGATCAGATAATATTTATCTTCCCAACCCAGCGCCTCAGCGATCGCTTTCGCTTTCTCTTCGGCTTCTGCCTTATCCAGCAGGTCGATCTTGTTGAAGACTAACCAACGCGGTTTCGCCGCCAGATCCTGGCTGTATTTTTTCAGCTCGCTGATAATAATACGCGCGTTTTCAACCGGATCGGTGCCATCAATCGGATCGATATCGATGAGGTGCAACAGGACGCGGCAACGCTCCAGGTGCTTCAGGAAGCGAATGCCCAGACCAGCGCCTTCTGCAGCGCCTTCAATCAGTCCTGGAATATCGGCAACAACGAAGCTCTTTTCGTTGTCCATTCGTACCACACCAAGACTTGGCACCAGAGTGGTAAACGGATAATCCGCCACTTTCGGTTTAGCCGCCGATACTGCGCGGATAAATGTCGATTTACCCGCGTTTGGCATCCCCAGCATACCGACGTCAGCCAGCAGCATCAGCTCCAGTAGCAGCTCACGCTTATCGCCCGGCGTACCGTTAGTTTTCTGCCGTGGTGTACGGTTAACTGACGATTTGAAACGGGTATTGCCCAGACCGTGCCAGCCGCCCTTAGCAACCAGCAGACGCTGACCGTGTTTGGTCATATCGCCCATGGTTTCACCGGTACCCTGGTCGATAACACGCGTACCTACAGGCACTTTAATCGTCACGTCTTTACCGCGCTTACCGGTACAGTCGCGGCTTGCGCCATTCTGACCACGCTCTGCGCGGAAAGATTTTTCAAAACGATAATCGATAAGCGTGTTCAGGTTCTCGTCGGCTTCCATCCATACGTCACCGCCGTCACCGCCGTCGCCGCCATCCGGGCCGCCTTTCGGAATATACTTTTCGCGGCGGAAGCTCACGCAACCATTACCGCCATCACCTGCAACGACCAGAATCGATGCTTCATCAACAAACTTCATTTTATTCTCCGTAAATCATTCGCCTGCGCGGGGTTGCGATACCACCGTTGTATGCTTACGTAATCCGCCCCAAATACGATGACCAATGGCGGAATACATCGCGCCCGCAACCACGACAAACGCACCGAGATAACCTAAAAGGTTTAACATCGGTCTGGCGAAGAAATCGGGCCAGGCCAGTGATAAAAGATCTGAAAAAAACAGCGTAAACAGTGGGGTGAGCGTGATGATCGCGCTCACCTGCGCTGCCTGCCAGCGAGCCATCGCTTCCGCCAGGGCGCCATATCCTACCAATGTATTCAGTCCGCAAAAAATTAAACATGCGAGCTGCCAGTGGCTAAGCTGCGCTATCACTCCAGGATTTGCCAGAGGGAAGAGCGCAATTGTACATAAAGTGTACAACAAAAACAGGATCTGCGGTGAAGCCAGCCGACGCAATAAAACCTTTTGCGCCACGCCATAACTCACCCAAACCGTCGCCGCACCGACCCCAAAGATAACTCCCCAGGTGTAATCGGTGAGCTTTGTAAATATCTCGACCAGACTGGTGTTAAAAAACATCACCAGGCCGCTCAGGAGCATCAATGCCCCTACAACCTGAGTACTGCGCATTTTCTCTTTCAGGATAAATACGCTGGCAACCATCATGCCAACTGGCGAGAGTTGCCCAATCACCTGCGAAGCGGTCGGACTCAGGTATTGCAAGGATGAGCTGAACAGGATGAAGTTCCCAAACAGCCCGGCGGTCGCCACTGCTAACAAAATCAACCAGCGTGGCTTACGAAACACGCGTAATGGCGGCAACCGCTTCTTCACCGCAAGAATGGCACCAAGGCCAATACTCGCCATCAAGAAACGGTAAAACACGATTGTCGGAGGTTCCATCACCTCCAGCACCTGCTTCATTGCGATTGGCAACGCCCCCCAGCAAATTGCTGTGGTGAGCGCCAAAAGAATGCCAATGCCTGCCTGCTGCTTCATACCGTATTCCCTGCAAAGCGCATTTGCGGATTAACGTCGCACCATGCGCATTTTTACCGGTTATCGAATGTAAAAAGCCCCGCAACGTGTTGCGGGGCTTTCATCCGTTACCGGGACGCGAAAAACTTATTCAGCTTCGATGCTGATAAATTTACGGTTTTTCGGGCCTTTAACTTCGAATTTCACTTTACCGTCTGCTTTAGCAAACAGAGTGTGGTCACGACCGCAACCTACGTTAGCGCCAGCGTGGAATTTGGTACCACGTTGACGAACGATGATGCTACCCGCCAGAACGGATTCGCCACCGAAACGCTTAACGCCCAGGCGTTTAGCTTCTGAATCGCGACCGTTACGTGTGGAGCCGCCAGCCTTTTTATGTGCCATTTGAAATCTCTCCTCAGGTCTTAGGCGCTGATGCCAGTAATTTTCACATCAGTGAACCACTGACGATGGCCCTGCTGCTTACGATAGTGTTTACGACGACGAAACTTAACGATTTTAACTTTTTCGCCACGACCGTGAGCAACAACTTCAGCTTTGATTACGCCGCCATCAACGAAAGGAACGCCGATTTTGACTTCTTCACCGTTTGCGATCATCAGCACTTCAGCGAACTCAACAGTTTCGCCAGTTGCGATGTCCAGCTTTTCCAGGCGAACGGTCTGACCTTCGCTTACTCGGTGTTGTTTACCACCACTTTGGAAAACCGCGTACATATAAAACTCCGCTTCCGCGCACACCTTTTCAATGATTCAGAGTGCGCTATAAATATTCACAATAGGGCGCGAATATTACGCAAAACGCACGCCTTTGACAAGTGCTACAGTCAATACACGAAGAAAAAAAACACAACTTGTACGGTAACGTTTATCTGTGCCATTTTTTCAGTACAATCACCCTATATTCCTAACCATAAACCCTAAGTTGCCTTTGTTCACAGTAAGGTAATCGGGGCGAAAAGCCCGGCTTTTGCGATGAATTTAGAAAAAATCAATGAGTTAACCGCGCAAGATATGGCGGGTGTTAATGCGGCAATCCTTGAGCAGCTTAATTCCGACGTCCAACTGATCAATCAGTTAGGCTATTACATCGTCAGCGGCGGCGGTAAACGTATTCGTCCGATGATTGCTGTACTGGCTGCACGAGCTGTTGGCTATGAGGGAAATGCGCATGTCACCATTGCTGCCCTGATCGAGTTTATCCACACGGCGACTCTGCTACACGACGACGTTGTGGATGAATCAGATATGCGCAGGGGTAAAGCTACCGCCAACGCCGCATTTGGCAATGCCGCCAGCGTGCTGGTAGGCGATTTTATTTATACCCGCGCGTTCCAGATGATGACCAGCCTCGGTTCACTCAAAGTGCTGGAAGTCATGTCAGAAGCCGTAAACGTCATCGCAGAAGGTGAAGTTCTGCAACTGATGAACGTTAACGATCCGGACATCACTGAAGAAAACTACATGCGCGTTATCTACAGCAAGACTGCGCGTCTGTTTGAGGCTGCCGCGCAGTGTTCCGGGATTCTGGCTGGCTGTACGCCGGAGGAGGAGAAAGGCCTACAAGATTATGGGCGCTATCTCGGCACTGCTTTCCAGTTGATCGACGATTTACTCGATTACAATGCCGATGGCGAACAGTTAGGTAAAAACGTCGGCGACGATCTGAACGAAGGTAAACCGACGCTGCCGCTGCTGCATGCGATGCATCATGGCACACCAGAACAGGCACAGATGATTCGTACCGCCATCGAACAGGGTAACGGTCGCCATCTTCTGGAACCGGTTCTGGAAGCAATGAACGCTTGTGGATCTCTTGAATGGACGCGTCAGCGTGCCGAGGAAGAAGCAGACAAAGCCATCGCAGCGTTACAGGTGCTCCCGGACACCCCGTGGAGAGAAGCACTTATCGGCCTCGCGCACATCGCTGTTCAACGCGATCGTTAATCCCCTCCCCTCATCCCGCGCAGTGCGCGGGATGATTCCAGTAAATTCCATAAAAACACTTATTCAGCTCTATAAATCCTGAAAAACAGGGCTGTGTAATCTTTATATATTCTGAATATTCACGCTCTTTACAGGAACTTTTTAGAGCAATAGGCCATCAGGAGTATAGTGATGCTCGACAGAAACAGAAGAAGTGTTCTGAATGAAAGCGACTAACTTAAGGAGTGAGGAAAGATGGAAAGTAATTTCATTGACTGGCATCCCGCTGACATCATTGCAGGTTTGCGCAAGAAGGGAACGTCAATGGCGGCGGAGTCTCGCAGAAATGGTTTGAGTTCCTCAACGCTGGCGAACGCATTATCACGCCCATGGCCGAAAGGAGAGATGATTATTGCGAAAGCCCTGGGAACTGACCCCTGGGTTATCTGGCCATCACGCTACCATGATCCGCAGACCCATGAGTTTATCGACAGAACGCAGTTGATGCGTAGCTACACTAAACCGAAAAAATGAGTGGTCTGGCGGTAGCCCCGCGAACGGGGCTGCCAGCTCTCAGACAATTACTCGCCTTTCACACGCTCAATATTTGCACCTAAAGCGCGTAGTTTGTCTTCAATGCGTTCGTAGCCACGATCGATGTGATAAATACGATCAACCACCGTCGTCCCTTCCGCAATACAGCCAGCCAGCACCAGGCTTGCTGATGCACGCAGATCGGTTGCCATAACCTGTGCGCCAGAAAGTTTTTCAACACCGTGACAAATAACGGTATTGCTTTCGATTTCGGCGTGCGCGCCCATACGGCTCAGCTCTGGCACATGCATAAAGCGGTTTTCAAAGACCGTTTCGGTGATGAATCCGGTCCCTTCTGCCACCAGGTTCAACAGCGTGAACTGGGCCTGCATATCGGTCGGGAATGCCGGATGCGGCGCGGTACGTACGTTAACAGCCTTCGGACGTTTGCCATGCATATCCAGGCTAATCCAGTCTTCGCCGACTTCGATGTCCGCTCCAGCGTCACGCAGTTTCGCCAGCACGGCGTCCAGAGTATCTGGCTGCGCGTTACGGCAGATAATTTTGCCGCGAGAGATCGCCGCCGCCACCAGGAAAGTACCGGTTTCGATACGATCCGGCAGCACACGATAGACACCGCCGCCTAAACGTTCCACACCTTCGATGACGATACGATCAGTGCCCTGACCGCTAATTTTCGCACCCAGCGTAATCAGGAAGTTCGCGGTATCGACGATTTCCGGTTCACGCGCTGCGTTTTCAATAATCGTGGTGCCTTCCGCAAGGGTTGCAGCACACATGATGGTCACCGTTGCGCCAACGCTGACTTTATCCATCACGATATGTGCGCCTTTCAAACGACCATCGACGGAAGCTTTAACGTAACCTTCTTCCAGTTTGATGGTCGCGCCTAATTGTTCGAGGCCAGAAATGTGTAGATCAACCGGACGTGCGCCGATCGTACAACCGCCAGGCAGTGAAACTTGCCCCTGACCAAAGCGCGCTACCAGCGGCCCCAGCGCCCAGATAGAAGCACGCATGGTTTTAACCAGATCGTAAGGTGCGCAGAATACATTAACGTCGCGGGCATCAATATGCACAGAACCATTACGTTCTACTTTCGCACCCAGCTGGCTTAGCAGCTTCATTGATGTATCGACGTCTTTTAGTTTCGGGACGTTCTGGATCTCTACCGGTTCTTCCGCCAGTAGTGCGGCAAAAAGGATAGGCAGAGCAGCATTTTTAGCGCCGGAAATTGTGACTTCGCCCTGGAGCTTCGTTGGCCCCTGAACACGAAATTTATCCATTTAGTTTGTTCTCAGTTAACAATTCATATCCGCTACCGGCGAATCGCCCATAGCTCAAAAGCCGTTCAGTTTGCGATCGCGCGCCCACTCCGCAGGGGTATACGCTTTGATCGACACAGCATGAATGCGGTTATCCGCAATATATTCCATCAGCGGGCCATAGACCGTCTGCTGTTTTTTAACCCGACTCATGCCGTCAAACAACTCACCCACGGCAATAACCTGAAAGTGGCTGCCATCGCCGGAAACGTGGACTTCCTGGAGGGAGAGAGCGTTCATCAACACGCTCTGAATTTCATTATTTTCCATGGGATCTTCAATCATCAGTTAATAAATCAGCGAAACATCTTAGAGCAAAGTTGCGCTGGCATAAATAAGCAAAAAGCCTCGCTGATCAATCAGACAAGGCTCGACTTGCAGGCAGGTTTGCCGGACAGGCGGTTAACGCCATATCCGGCCTGAAAAAATTTAACGAGGCAGAACATCAGCAGGCAAATTATACAATTTCGCCAGGGTATACACTTTGTCGTTTACCCCCTGAAGCGTCACATTGTTGCCCTGCTTTTTCGCCAGATCGATAAGATGGAGCAGCAGTGCCAGTCCACCCGTATCCACGCGAGACACACGGCTAAGATCGATGCTGGTAATCCCCTTCACCGCTTCCTCACGTATTTCCCAAAGCGGTAGCAGAACGTCCTGATCCAGCTCTCCGGATAACGCCAGCGTGTCACCCGTCTGCATCCAGCTCAGTGACTCGCTCATTATTTTTTCTCTTCCAGAGTGATTTTCTGTTGAGAAATCGATTTCAGTTGCGCAGTCAGGCCGTCGATACCTTTGGTACGCAGCAGCGTTCCCCACTCGTTTTGTTTGGTGGTGATCATACTGACGCCTTCAGCAATCATGTCGTAAGCCTGCCAGTTGCCCGTCTGGGAGTTTTTACGCCACTGGAAGTCCAGACGCACCGGCGGGCGGCCATTCGGGTCAATAATGGTAACGCGAATCGGCACAATGGTTTTATCACCCAGCGGCTGTTCTGGCGCAATCTGATAGGTTTGACCGTGATACATCGCCAGCGCCTGACCGTAAGCCTGCTTCAGGTACTCACGGAAAGCGGCAAAGTAAGCATCACGTTGAGCTGGGGTCGCACTCTTGTAATACTGGCCCAGCACCAGCGCACCGGCGTATTTCACCTGTACGTATGGCAACAGTTCCTGATCAACAATGGTACGCAGATAATCCGGGTTGGCCCGAATTTGCGGTTGCTCATTCTTCAGGCGATCGAACGTTTTCTGCGCCGCCTCGTCCATCAGCTTATACGGATTGGTCTGGTCTGCCGCGGTTGCCGCACTCAGCGGTGCAATCACCAGCAAAGCGACCATCATTAAACGTTTAAACATGCGTCGGTTCTCCTGAAATTATTTCGTTGTACCCACAGGTTCAGTGGTTTCATTATTACCTGGCGCAGCAGCTGGCGCATCGCCACTATTCTTATTGTCATCGCCTTTACTACCGTAAAGGAACTGACCAATGAGATCTTCCAGCACCATCGCAGACTTGGTGTCCTGAATTGTATCGCCATCCTTCAGGATAGCAGTCCCCAGTTCCGGGTCTTCAAAACCGACGTTTAATGCCAGATATTGTTCCCCCAGCAGGCCGGAAGTACGAATGCTCAGCGAACTGGTATCAGGAATGTGGTTATAACGTTGTTCAATTTCCAGCGTTACGCGCGGCAGATAGGTTTTCGGGTCCAGCGTAATATCCGCCACCCGGCCCACAACAACGCCACCAATGCTGACCGGAGAGCGCGCTTTCAGGCCGCCAATGTTATCGAACGTCGCATAAAGCGTATAGGTCGGTTCAGTACGTATAGACGTCACGTTCGCTGCCTTCAGGCAAACAAACAGCGCCGCAAGCAGTGCTGCTAATAAAAAGATACCCACCCAAATTTCATTTTTTTTCGTTTGCATGAACTCAATTCCCAAACATCAATGCGGTCAGCACAAAATCCAGCCCCAGAACAGCCAGAGACGAGTGGACAACGGTGCGAGTGGTTGCCCGGCTAATCCCGGCAGACGTCGGGATGGCGTCGTAGCCGTTAAACAACGAAATCCACGTCACCGTGATGGCGAACACCACGCTCTTAATCAGACAGTTGACGAGATCCATACGCCAGTCGACGGCATTTTGCATTGCCGACCAGAAGAACCCACTATCAATGCCTTTCCAACTGACGCCGACCAGCGATCCGCCCCAGATCCCCACGGCGACGAAGATAACCGTCAACAGTGGTAATGAAATAACTCCAGCCCAGAAACGGGGAGAAATAACCCGACGCAGCGGATCCACCGCCATCATCTCCATACTGGAGAGTTGCTCTGTAGCGCGCATCAGGCCGATTTCTGCGGTTAGCGCCGAACCAGCACGCCCGGCAAACAACAACGCGGCAACCACCGGCCCCAGTTCACGCAGTAGCGATAACGCCACCAGCATACCCAGACTGGTTTCCGCACTATAAGTGGTCAGAACCAGATAACCTTGCAGCCCCAACACCATTCCGATGAACACGCCAGAAACCACAATAATCAGCATCGACAGGACGCCGACATTATAGAGCTGGCGCACCAGCAGCGGTGCATGTTTGCGAAATTCCGGTTTGCCGACCAGCGCATTGAATAACATTAACCCGGCCCGCCCGAACGTTCTCAGGGTTTTAATCCCTTTATGTCCGAGCGACGCCAGCGCATTTAACAGCATGAGTGGCTTAACTCCCTGGTAAAAGATCAGCGTGATAATCGCCGGCAGGATAGCGGAACGGAACAGGCCCGTCAGCTATCCCGTCCAGAAACTGACGTACGCGCGGATCAGGATTCGCCTGCAACGCCTGGGCACTGCCATGAGCGACAATTTTTTTGTCCGCCAGGATCCAGGCGTGATCCGCAATACTTAACACTTCCGGCACATCGTGAGAAACCACCACACAAGTCACGCCCAGCGCGCTGTTCAGCTCAGAAATCAGCTTCACCAGCACGCCCATGGTAATGGGATCTTGCCCAACAAAGGGCTCATCAAACATGATGAGATCCGGCTCCAGCGCAATCGCACGTGCCAGCGCTGCACGCCGCGCCATCCCACCGGAAAGTTCAGAAGGCATAAGTTTAGCCGCTCCACGCAGCCCCACGGCCTCCAGCTTCATCATCACCGTACTATGCAACAATGGCGCGGGAAGTTGGGTATGTTCCCGCAGTGGATAGGCGACGTTGTCAAATACGTTCATATCAGTGAACAACGCCCCGGACTGAAATAACATGCTCATCCGTTTGCGCACTGTATACAGGCGCGAACGAGACATCGCCGGAATATTCTCACCATCGAAAAGGATCTCACCATGATCTGGTGCGATTTGCCCGCCAATCAGACGGAGTAGCGTCGTTTTACCGATGCCCGATGGCCCCATGATCGCCGTGATCTTCCCTCGCGGCACGGTCAGGGAAATATTATCGAAGATGCAGCGATTGCCACGCGTAAAACTGACATCGCGCATATCGACTAAATTCGCCACAGACTGCTCCATAATTCACCCTTCGTCTTGCGTTGATTTTCTAAGCATGGCGCTCAATTTAACCTTGAACCCAACATATTTACAGAATATTACCCGCCGTGGTTAGCGAAAGCTGGCATTTGTTTTACTTTTTAGCCGCATAAAGTCAAAATTAAGAATCCGTTACGGCTTTCTGAAAATCTTCAGCGGACCGGCGAGTATACCTGAAGAAAGGACGTTAGATGCTTTTAGCTACGGCACTGTTAATTGTTGGTTTACTTTTGGTCGTTTACAGTGCCGACCGCCTGGTTTTTGCCGCGTCTATTCTTTGCCGAACCTTTGGCATCCCGCCGCTAATCATCGGCATGACGGTGGTCAGTATTGGTACATCGTTACCAGAAATCATCGTCTCGCTTGCCGCGTCTCTGCACGAACAACGCGATTTAGCCGTTGGTACAGCCCTCGGCTCAAACATTATCAATATATTGCTGATCCTCGGTCTGGCTGCGCTGGTTCGTCCTTTTACCGTCCATTCTGATGTTCTACGCCGTGAATTACCCTTAATGTTGTTGGTCAGCGTGGTGGCCGGTTCCGTACTCTATGACGGACAACTTAGTCGCAGCGATGGTATCTTTCTCCTCTTTCTGGCTGTGCTATGGCTGCTGTTCATTGTTAAACTTGCACGTAAGGCTGAACGTCAGGGGACTGACAGCCTGACCAGAGAGCAGCTTGCAGAGCTGCCGCGTGACGGCGGATTGCCCGTCGCGTTTTTATGGCTCGGCATTGCGCTTATCATCATGCCAGTGGCCACGCGGATGGTGGTTGATAACGCCACGGTGCTGGCGAATTACTTTGCCATCAGCGAGTTGACGATGGGTCTGACGGCAATTGCTATCGGAACCAGCCTGCCGGAACTGGCAACCGCAATAGCGGGGGTTCGCAAAGGTGAAAACGACATTGCTGTCGGAAATATTATTGGCGCAAACATCTTTAATATTGTCATCGTGTTGGGTTTACCCGCGCTGATAACGCCAGGAGAGATTGATCCACTGGCGTACAGTCGTGACTACAGCGTGATGTTGCTGGTGAGCATTATTTTTGCGTTGCTGTGCTGGCGGCGCTCCCCGCAATCGGGCCGTGGTGTAGGGGTATTATTAACTGGCGGATTTATCGTATGGCTGGCGATGTTGTACTGGTTATCGCCAATACTCGTTGAATAACTGGAAACGTATTATGTCGCACGTAGAGTTACAACCGGGTTTTGACTTTCAGCAAGCAGGTAAAGAAGTCCTGGCGATTGAACGTGAATGCCTGGCGGAGCTTGATCAATACATCAATCAGAATTTCACGCTTGCCTGTGAAAAGATGTTCTGGTGTAAAGGGAAAGTTGTCGTCATGGGGATGGGGAAATCGGGGCACATCGGGCACAAAATGGCGGCAACGTTTGCCAGCACCGGTACACCTTCATTTTTCGTCCATCCTGGTGAAGCCGCGCATGGTGATTTAGGCATGGTCACCCCACAGGATGTGGTGATTGCTATCTCTAACTCAGGTGAATCCAGCGAAATCACGGCCTTAATTCCAGTGCTTAAGCGTCTTCACGTACCGTTAATCTGCATCACCGGTCGCCCGGAGAGCAGCATGGCGCGCGCCGCAGATGTGCATCTGTGTGTTAAAGTAGCGAAAGAAGCCTGTCCGTTAGGGCTGGCACCGACCAGCAGCACCACCGCCACGCTGGTTATGGGCGATGCCCTCGCTGTCGCGCTGTTAAAAGCACGCGGCTTTACTGCTGAAGATTTTGCGCTCTCACACCCAGGCGGCGCACTGGGTCGTAAACTTCTGCTGCGCGTAAACGATATTATGCATACGGGCGATGAGATCCCGCATGTTAAGAAAACGGCCAGTCTGCGTGACGCATTGCTGGAAGTTACCCGCAAAAATCTTGGTATGACTGTCATTTGCGATGACAATATGATGATTGAAGGCATCTTTACCGACGGTGATTTACGCCGTGTCTTCGATATGGGCGTGGATGTTCGTCAGTTAAGTATTGCCGATGTGATGACGCCGGGGGGAATACGTGTGCGCCCTGGCATTCTGGCCGTTGAGGCACTGAACTTAATGCAGTCCCGCCATATCACCTCCGTGATGGTTGCCGATGGCGACCATTTACTCGGTGTGTTACATATGCATGATTTACTGCGTGCAGGCGTAGTGTAAAGATTCAAGGATAAACAACAATGAGCAAAGCAGGTGCGTCGCTTGCGACCTGTTACGGCCCTGTCAGCGCCGACGTTATGGCAAAAGCAGAGAACATTCGTCTGCTGATCCTCGACGTTGATGGCGTACTGTCAGATGGCCTGATTTATATGGGCAATAACGGCGAAGAGCTGAAAGCGTTCAATGTTCGTGACGGTTATGGCATTCGTTGTGCGCTCACCTCTGATATTGAAGTCGCTATCATTACCGGGCGAAAGGCTAAACTGGTAGAAGATCGTTGTGCCACATTGGGGATCACTCACTTGTATCAGGGGCAGTCAAACAAACTGATCGCCTTTAGCGATCTGCTGGAAAAACTGGCGATTGCCCCGGAAAATGTGGCTTATGTCGGCGATGATCTCATCGACTGGCCGGTAATGGAAAAAGTGGGTTTAAGCGTCGCCGTGGCCGATGCGCATCCACTGTTGATCCCGCGCGCCGATTACGTAACGCGCATTGCTGGCGGTCGTGGCGCAGTGCGAGAAGTTTGCGACTTATTACTCCTGGCGCAGGGCAAACTGGATGAAGCCAAAGGGCAATCGATATGAGTAAAGCCAGACGTTGGGTTATCATTGTGCTATCACTGGCGGTTCTGGTGATGATCGGCATTAATATGGCCGAAAAAGACGATACCGCCCAGGTGGTCGTCAACAACAATGATCCCACCTATAAAAGCGAGCATACGGACACACTCGTCTATAACCCAGAAGGGGCACTAAGCTATCGATTGATTGCTCAACACGTTGAATATTATTCCGATCAGGCCGTTTCGTGGTTTACGCAGCCGGTACTTACCACGTTTGATAAGGATAAAATCCCGACATGGTCCGTAAAAGCAGATAAAGCCAAGCTGACCAATGACCGGATGCTCTATTTATATGGACACGTTGAAGTCAATGCACTCGTGCCGGACTCTCAACTTCGCAGAATCACGACGGATAACGCGCAGATCAATCTGGTGACGCAGGATGTTACCTCTGAAGACCTCGTCACGTTATACGGAACAACATTTAACTCCAGCGGTCTGAAAATGCGCGGCAACTTACGCAGCAAGAACGCCGAGCTGATTGAAAAGGTTAGAACATCCTATGAAATTCAAAACAAACAAACTCAGCCTTAATCTTGTGCTTGCCAGCTCACTTCTGGCCGCCAGCATTCCGGCATTTGCCGTAACCGGAGATACTGATCAGCCGATCCACATTGAATCGGACCAGCAATCTCTTGATATGCAAGGCAACGTGGTTACCTTTACCGGCAATGTCATCGTCACCCAGGGCACCATCAAAATTAATGCCGACAAAGTGGTCGTTACCCGTCCGGGCGGCGAACAAGGTAAAGAAGTGATTGACGGCTACGGTAAACCGGCAACGTTCTACCAGATGCAGGACAACGGTAAACCCGTTGAAGGTCACGCTTCCCAGATGCACTACGAACTGGCAAAAGATTTTGTCGTTCTGACGGGTAATGCTTATCTGCAGCAGGTCGATAGCAACATTAAGGGCGATAAGATCACTTACCTGGTGAAAGAGCAGAAAATGCAGGCTTTCAGCGACAAAGGCAAGCGCGTAACCACC
The DNA here is from genome assembly GCF_046487695.1 of Escherichia sp. WS1118. NCBI lineage: Bacteria > Pseudomonadati > Pseudomonadota > Gammaproteobacteria > Enterobacterales > Enterobacteriaceae > Escherichia > Escherichia sp. WS1118. The sequence goes on from NZ_JBJQIZ010000001.1 coordinate 638,829, forward strand.
GTTCTGGTGCCGTCGCAGCTGCAGGACAAAAACAATAAAGGCCAGACCCCGGCACAGAAGAAGGGTAATTAATTCGTTATGGCAACATTAACTGCAAAGAACCTTGCAAAAGCCTATAAAGGCCGTCGCGTGGTAGAAGACGTCAGCCTGACCGTCAACTCCGGGGAAATTGTCGGTCTGCTGGGGCCAAACGGTGCCGGTAAGACCACCACTTTCTACATGGTTGTTGGCATTGTGCCGCGCGATGCGGGCAACATCATTATTGATGATGACGATATCAGTCTGCTGCCTCTGCATGCACGCGCGCGCCGCGGTATCGGCTATCTGCCGCAGGAAGCCTCCATTTTCCGTCGCCTCAGCGTTTACGATAACCTGATGGCGGTACTGCAAATTCGTGACGACTTGTCTGCTGAACAACGTGAAGACCGCGCGAACGAGCTGATGGAAGAGTTTCACATTGAGCACCTGCGTGACAGCATGGGGCAGTCACTCTCCGGGGGTGAACGTCGCCGTGTAGAAATTGCCCGCGCACTGGCTGCGAATCCGAAATTTATTCTGCTCGACGAACCGTTTGCCGGGGTTGACCCGATCTCGGTTATCGACATTAAACGCATCATTGAGCACCTGCGCGACAGCGGCCTGGGCGTACTGATCACTGACCACAACGTGCGTGAAACACTGGCGGTTTGTGAACGCGCTTATATCGTCAGTCAGGGGCATTTGATCGCCCACGGCACGCCTACAGAAATCTTACAAGACGAACACGTTAAGCGTGTATACCTTGGGGAAGACTTCAGACTCTGATAGGGTAGAAGTTTGCGACGTTTTAGCAGGAGAGTACGATTCTGAACATGAAGCAAGGTTTGCAACTCAGGCTTAGCCAACAACTGGCGATGACGCCACAGCTCCAACAGGCAATTCGTCTGTTGCAGTTGTCGACGCTGGAACTTCAGCAGGAGCTACAGCAGGCGCTGGAGAGCAATCCGCTGCTTGAGCAAATCGACACTCATGAAGAAATCGACACCCGCGAAACGCAAGACAGTGAAACACTGGACACCGCCGACGCGCTCGAACAAAAAGAGATGCCGGAAGAGCTGCCGCTCGATGCCAGTTGGGACACCATTTACACCGCTGGTACACCATCCGGCACCAGCGGTGACTACATTGACGACGAGCTGCCGGTCTATCAGGGCGAAACGACACAGACCTTACAGGATTACCTGATGTGGCAGGTCGAGTTGACACCGTTTTCCGACACTGACCGCGCTATTGCTACCTCTATCGTCGATGCCGTTGATGACACCGGTTATCTGACTGTCCCGCTGGAAGATATTCTCGAAAGTATGGGCGATGAAGAGATTGACATCGACGAAGTTGAAGCCGTCCTTAAGCGGATCCAACGGTTTGATCCGGTCGGTGTGGCGGCAAAAGATCTGCGTGACTGCCTGCTGATCCAACTCTCCCAATTCGATAAGACCACGCCATGGCTGGAAGAGGCAAGACTGATCATTAGCGATCATCTCGATCTATTAGCCAATCATGACTTCCGCACTTTAATGCGCGTCACGCGTCTGAAAGAAGATGTGCTGAAAGAAGCCGTCAATCTGATCCAGTCGCTCGATCCGCGCCCCGGGCAGTCGATCCAGACTGGCGAACCTGAATATGTCATTCCAGATGTGCTGGTGCGTAAGCATAACGGTCACTGGACGGTAGAACTCAACAGTGACAGCATTCCGCGTTTGCAAATCAACCAGCACTACGCCTCGATGTGCAATAACGCGCGCAACGATGGTGATAGCCAGTTTATCCGCAGCAATCTGCAGGATGCCAAATGGTTGATCAAGAGTCTGGAAAGCCGTAACGATACGCTACTGCGCGTGAGTCGCTGTATCGTTGAACAGCAGCAAGCCTTCTTTGAGCAAGGCGAAGAATATATGAAACCGATGGTACTGGCTGATATCGCCCAGGCCGTCGAGATGCATGAATCGACGATATCTCGCGTGACCACGCAAAAATACCTGCATAGTCCACGAGGCATTTTTGAACTGAAGTATTTCTTTTCCAGTCACGTCAATACCGAGGGCGGCGGCGAAGCTTCCTCCACGGCGATTCGTGCGCTGGTGAAGAAATTAATCGCGGCGGAAAACCCAGCGAAACCGTTGAGCGACAGCAAGTTAACCTCTTTGCTGTCGGAACAAGGTATCATGGTGGCACGCCGCACTGTTGCGAAGTACCGAGAGTCTTTATCCATTCCGCCGTCAAACCAGCGTAAACAGCTCGTTTGACCCAACCGATAAGGAAGACACTATGCAGCTCAACATTACCGGAAATAACGTCGAGATCACCGAGGCACTGCGCGAGTTTGTTACAGCCAAATTTGCCAAACTTGAGCAATATTTTGACCGAATCAACCAGGTCTATGTTGTTCTGAAAGTGGAGAAAGTCACCCACACCTCAGATGCAACACTGCATGTAAACGGTGGTGAAATTCATGCCAGCGCGGAAGGTCAGGACATGTACGCTGCCATTGATGGCTTAATTGATAAGCTGGCACGCCAGTTGACCAAACATAAAGATAAACTGAAACAACACTAATTGTCCGGGCAATTAGCATGTGCATGGCGGCCTGTTGTGCGGCACAACGGGCCATTTGTACGGTTAATGCTCCGAGCCTGTTCCACTGTTTGAGTGGGCAGGTTCTTAGGTGAAATTATGACAAATAATGATACAACTCTACAGCTTAGCAGTGTTCTTAACAGGGAATGTACGCGAAGCCGCGTCCACTGTCAGAGCAAAAAACGCGCCCTGGAAATCATCAGCGAGCTGGCAGCGAAACAACTTAGCCTGGCGCCCCAGGTGGTTTTTGAAGCTATCCTGACGCGGGAAAAAATGGGCAGTACCGGTATCGGCAATGGTATTGCCATTCCGCATGGCAAACTGGAAGAAGATACTCTGCGCGCCGTTGGCGTTTTCGTTCAGCTCGAAACGCCTATAGCTTTCGATGCCATCGACAACCAACCGGTGGACTTACTTTTTGCCCTGCTGGTGCCGGCAGACCAAACTAAAACGCACCTGCATACTCTGTCGCTGGTAGCGAAACGTCTGGCGGACAAAACCATCTGCCGCCGTTTACGCGCAGCCCAGAGCGATGAAGAGCTGTATCAAATCATTACGGATACCGAAGGTACTCCGGATGAAGCGTAGTTATTCGGTAATGTCTCTTTTAGACGTTGTGAGGAGAAACAGTACATGGTACTGATGATCGTCAGCGGACGTTCAGGTTCAGGTAAATCTGTCGCCCTGCGTGCGCTGGAAGATATGGGTTTTTACTGCGTGGATAACCTTCCCGTAGTGTTGTTACCCGATCTGGCTCGAACTCTGGCCGATCGAGAGATTTCTGCCGCCGTCAGCATTGATGTTCGTAATATGCCGGAGTCACCAGAAATATTCGAACAGGCGATGAGTAACCTGCCTGACGCTTTCTCACCGCAACTACTGTTCCTGGATGCCGACCGTAATACCTTAATTCGTCGTTACAGTGACACGCGCCGACTGCATCCGCTTTCCAGCAAAAACCTGTCGCTGGAAAGTGCTATCGACAAAGAAAGCGATTTGCTGGAGCCTCTGCGTTCGCGAGCGGATCTGATTGTCGATACCTCAGAAATGTCCGTTCACGAGCTGGCAGAAATGCTGCGTACCCGTCTGCTGGGTAAACGTGAACGTGAACTGACCATGGTCTTTGAGTCTTTCGGCTTCAAACACGGTATCCCTATCGATGCAGATTACGTCTTTGACGTGCGCTTCTTGCCGAACCCGCACTGGGATCCGAAACTGCGTCCAATGACAGGTCTTGATAAACCTGTCGCCGCGTTCCTCGACCGCCACACAGAAGTACACAATTTTATCTACCAGACGCGAAGCTATCTTGAGCTATGGTTACCTATGCTGGAAACCAACAACCGTAGCTACCTGACGGTCGCCATTGGTTGTACCGGCGGGAAGCACCGTTCGGTGTATATTGCAGAGCAACTGGCAGACTACTTCCGTTCGCGCGGTAAAAACGTCCAGTCACGCCATCGGACGCTGGAAAAACGTAAACCATGACCGTCAAGCAAACTGTTGAAATCACAAACAAGCTGGGCATGCATGCCCGGCCTGCAATGAAGCTGTTTGAATTAATGCAGGGTTTTGACGCTGAAGTGCTGTTACGTAATGACGAAGGCACCGAGGCTGAAGCCAACAGCGTTATTGCGCTGCTGATGTTGGATTCTGCCAAAGGACGGCAGATTGAAGTTGAAGCGACCGGTCCACAGGAAGAGGAAGCACTGGCCGCCGTTATCGCCCTCTTTAACTCTGGTTTTGATGAAGATTAATCTTCATCACTTTGACATTCAAATCCCTTCAAGCTCCCCCGGCAATAAGAAAAGCGCGTACTGAAATCGTTATCAATCAACGTCGATTGTACATTTCGTGCGCTTTTTACTTTCAGAAGAACCTTAAGAAAACCTTAAGAAGCATTGTTTAGATTTCGTTTAAGTTAATCGACCATACTGGAGATCGTCAGAAAATATTTCCAGGAGATGGCATGATTCGCTTATCTGAACAAAGTCCCCTGGGCACCGGAAGACATCGGAAATGTTATGCGCATCCGGAAGATGCCCAACGCTGTATTAAGATTGTCTACCATCGTGGCGATGGTGGCGATAAAGAGATCCGCCGTGAGTTAAAGTACTACGCGCATCTTGGTCGCCGGTTAAAAGACTGGAGTGGAATACCGCGCTATCACGGTACCGTTGAGACGGATTGCGGAACCGGTTATGTCTACGATGTGATTGCAGATTTTGACGGCAAACCCTCCATTACGCTGACCGAATTTGCTGAACAATGCCGTTACGAAGAAGACATTGCACAACTGCGCCAGATACTGAAACAGCTGAAGCGTTATTTGCAGGATAACCGTATCGTGACGATGTCGCTGAAGCCGCAGAATATCCTCTGTCACCGCATCAGTGAGTCAGAGGTTATCCCCGTCGTCTGCGACAACATTGGTGAAAGCACATTGATTCCACTGGCGACCTGGTCGAAGTGGTGTTGTCTGCGTAAGCAAGAGCGGTTATGGAAACGATTTATCGCCCAACCGGCGCTGACTATTGCCCTGCAGAAAGATCTGCAACCTCGTGAAAGCAAAACGCTGACCCTCACTTCGCGCGAAGCTTAATCCAGCTGGTGTTGTTGCATAAACGACTCACCGCCTAACTGATACATCTGCCGTAAAATCCACGCCTGACGGCTACGCACGTAGCCCGATGGCGCGGAGACTTTGAAACGAAGTGGATTAGGTAATACAGCTGCCAGTAATGCAGCTTCCGACCGGGTAAGCTTGCTCGCGGGTTTGTGGAAATAACGTTGTGCCGCAGCTTCGACGCCAAACACACCGTCGCCAAATTCGGCGATATTCAGGTAAACCGTCAGGATACGCTTTTTGCTCCAGACCGTTTCTATCCCCAGCGTTAATCCAGCTTCCAGCCCTTTTCGAACCCAGCTACGCCCATCCCATAAAAAGAGATTTTTGGCAGTCTGCTGAGAAATCGTTGAAGCACCGCGAATACGGTTTTCATTGCGCTCGTTGTGCGCCAGGGCTTTCTCAATGGAAGCGACATCAAAGCCCCAGTGCTCAGGAAATGTCTGATCTTCTGCGGCAATCACCGCCAGTCCCATCCACGGCGAGATTTGATCCATACTGACCCAGTCAGAATGTGCCACGTAACGAAAATTGCCATGCAGCCAGGCGCTGACCTGTCGCTCGACCATTACCGCTGAGAAAGGAACAGGCGCAACGCTAAACAACGCGATGCCCCCGCCCCAAAAAACGGCGAGGACAACCATTAACCGCAAAAGAAAACGGCGAACGAAACTAAACACCGTTAAGCGGCTTTTACTCATTCAGCCAGAACCAGCACGCGGGAAACCAGCTTATCAATGCCGCTCGCCGCTTCTGCAATGTTCTGCGCCAGCATATATGCCGGGGTGGTGACAATCTTATTGTCTTCATCAACCACGATATCATCGACAGGACACGGCACATGCTCCGCGCCCATCTCTTCCAGCACTTCTGCGGTATCAATATCAGTACCGATGGTCAAACGCAGCGGGAAATCGAAAATTTTCGGCAGCATCGCCGGGGCAATACACATAAAACCAAGCGGTTTTCCGGCCTGATGCATCGCTTGTGCCAGCGCCTTTAATTCACGGTCAACGGTGCATTCGCGACCAAGACTGGCAAAATTGCTTAAATTCTTCGCCGCGCCAAACCCCCCCGGCACAATCAACGCATCCAGTTCAGCGGCATCGGCCTGGGCCAGAGGACGGATTTCACCGCGCGTTATTCGTGCCGCTTCAATCAGCACATTGCGCGTTTCCGTCATCGCTTCGCCCGTTAAATGGTTGATAACATCAACCTGCTGCTTATCCGGTGCAAAGCAGACCGCCTGCGCACCGCTGCGTGAAATAGCTAACAACGTCAACACCGCTTCATGAATTTCAGAACCGTCATAAACGCCGCATCCGCTCAGAATTACGCCAATTTTCTTCATTGTGATCATCCTTTCGCAATTGACTGAAACACATTAATTTTTTTAATAAAAATGCTACGCATCACACATTTAACTGATTCATGTAACAAATCATTTAAGTTTTGCTATCTTAACTGCGTGCGGCCTGAAAAACAGTGCTGTGCCCTTGTAACTCATCATAATAATTTACGGCGCAGCCAAGATTTCCCTGGTGTTGGCGCAGTATTCGCGCACCCCGGTCTAGCCGGGGTCATTTTTTAGTGGCTTTTGCCACCCACGCTTTCAGTACTTCTACGTCGTGACGCCACTCTTCTTTCATCTCTTCAATCCATTCACCGACGTTATCTTCCCAGGCGGGAAGGTCAGGAGACTGAATTTGCTGACCCAGCTGTTGCAGATGGCGTAACCCCACTGACCCCGCCGCACCTTTAATTTTATGTCCTTCCTCAACAATGCCTTTTTTATCCTGCGCCGTCAGATTCGACTCCAGCACGCTGACATAGCCCGGCATCATCTTCTCAAACACCGCTAACCCGTCGGTGATCAGCTTCGGTCCTACAAGTTCGAGATACTGTTCCAGCATGGGAATATCGAGCAATGCTTCTGATTTACTGTTCTCTTCTGTCGTCACCGTACTTTCCTCATCATCCTGGGTATCCCAGAATTTCTTGATCATCGCGGTTAGCGCCGGAACAGAAAGCGGCTTACTCAGCACATCATCCATTCCAGCATTGAGGTACTCTTGTTTGTCTTTCAGCACGTTAGCGGTTAAGGCCACCAGCGGTGGTAAATCCTCGCGCGGATAACGCTTCGTCAGTTCACGAGAGATATCCAGCCCGGTCATATCTGGCAACTGAATATCCAGCAACACCAGGTCGTATTCGCCCGGTTTAAACATCTCCAGCGCCGCCTTGCCGGTCATGGCGACATCAACGCTGTTACCTAATTTTTCCAGCACAGAGCGTGCGACAATCACGTTCAGTTCAATGTCTTCCACCAGCAGCACATTCAGCGCCGGTAAAGGCATATCGTCTTCATCAAACGCATCATCAACCTCTTCTGCTACCGACGGTGCGTGGATCGTCAACGTAAAGGTTGAACCTTTGCCCTGTTCGCTGGTAACCGTAATATCGCCGCCCATATTTTTCGCCAGACGACGAGAAACGGCCAGACCAATACCGGTGCCGGTGGCAGGTTTACCGCCATGACTGTCTTTCACCTGGTAATACATGGCGAAGATTTTATCCAGCTCATCCTGCGGAATGCCGATACCAGAGTCTTCCACTTCAAAATGCAGCATATCGCCTTCATCGTAGCGCACGCGCACGGTAACCTGGCCTTGCTGAGTGAATTTGACGGCGTTACTGATGAGGTTCCACAAGATCTGCCGTAAACGCGTCCCGTCGGTAATGACCTGATGCGGTAATGGCAGCGTCGGCTCCAGATTAAAGCGCAATCCTTTTTGTTGCGCCTGCAATGCGGAGAGATTTTCCAGATCGGCAAGGAAGCTGGTGAAATCAACCGGCTGATTATCAAGCTGGACCTTACGCCGTTCCATCTTATCCATGTCGATAATATCGTTGAAGATATTCCCGAGCGTGACGGCCGAAACATGGATGGTTTTGAGATATTTTTCCTGCTCGGCGGTGAGTTCGGTATCCAGCAGAATGCGGCTCAGGCCGACGATACCATTCAGCGGTGTACGCAATTCGTGACTGATGGTGGAGATAAACGTCGTTTTGTCGCGGCTGGCCCGTTCAAGCGCATCCTGATACCGCTTACGCTCGGTAATGTCGCGACCAAAGCCCATCAAACCGTGACGTTTACCCACGCGGTCGTAGTACGGTACTTTACGGATTTCAAAGCAGGCTTTGCGTCCGTCGGGATAATCCAGCCACTGCTCATAGGTCAGTGACACATTATGACGGAACACTTTTTCATCGGTTTCAATGACTTTCGCAGCGGCTTCCGGTGAGTAAACATCAGCAGGTTTCAGGTGAACCAGTTGTTTTTCGCTTTTTCCGGTCAGCAGCTCCATCGCGCGGTTACAGCCGGAAAACTCTTTATCTTCGTTACGATAAAAAACCAGGTCGGGTGAAGCGTCAAGGAAGGAACGTAAGAATGAGGATTGCTGCTCGAGCTGAATTTGTGTCTCTTCGCGCTCTTTGATTTCAATTTTCAGTTGGCCGAAGGTTTCCTGCAGTTCTGCTTCCGCTTTTTCACGAACGGCGATTTCCTGATTTAGCTGGGCAATATTATCTTTTAACTGAACGTTGAGGCTCAAATCGCGCTCGCGCATCTCCTCCAGTTTTTGCACCAGTCGTGACAGACGTTGTCGTGACTCCTCCAGTTGCTCGACGACCACCGATAGAAAGTAGACCGCCCACGGCGTAATCAGCAAACCAAAGAAGATAGAACGAATAACATCAATGCTTTCGACCTGGCCATGCAGCACCATGGTTACCGCCATTTGTACCACAATGGCAAGAACGACGAGGGCCAGCGCCAGCAACATTGAGAAGCGCACCAGACCTAACTTCATCATCAGGTCAACATAATACTGCGCCAGCAGACGAATTTGCTTCATTAGGGAATTCCTTCACGACAACCTGCCCCAATAATACCCAATTCTGACAGTTACGTTATAAATTGTGTGAGAAATGCGGAATTCCCCTCAATGGCCTACGCCGTTGGAGGTAGCCACGGACGTCCCAGCGCCGATCCCTGTACGCCATGTTCATTCAGATAACGATCCAGCCCGACCATTCCCGTCCATCGATTTTCGCACCACAGCGGAGCAAGCAGCGTCGGGCGACGGGCGCTGGCGGAAATGCGGTGGTAGATCACTTCCGGTGGCGTATGGCGAATCATTTCTCCGGCAGTGAGCGTGTAATCCTCCAGTTCAATTCCGTTCAAACGCCCCGCTTCCCAGGCTTTCGCCATAATGCTGCCTTTCACTATATGCAGCGGATGCAGCTTTATGCCGTCCACGCCGGTTTCAACCACTCGCTCCAGCGTTTGCAAACATTCAGCCTGCCCTTCGCCAGGCAGGCCAACAATTAAGTGAGAACACACCTTCAGCCCACGCTCACGCGCCAGCTGCGTCGTGCGCTGATAGCAGGCAAAATCATGACCGCGATTGATGCGATGCAGCGTTTTGTCGTGGGCGGTTTGTAGCCCCAGCTCCAGCCACACTTCGTAGCCCTGGTCCTTATATTCGCAAAGCAGATCCAGCACCGCATCCGGCACGCAGTCCGGGCGGGTACCAACACACAAACCGACAATATTGGCCTGGCTCACCGCCTGCTGATACATCGAACGCAGCACCTGAACTTCCGCAAAGGTGCTGGTATACGCCTGAAAGTAGGCCAGATAGCGTTTAGCGCGGTTAACTAAATTCGCCTGGTGCGCCAGTTGCTCGGCAATGGAACGATGCTGCTGCGCTTCATCGGCAAACGAGGCAACATTACAGAATGTGCAGCCGCCACGCCCGATGGTACCGTCACGGTTAGGGCAGCTAAAACCGCCATGCAGCGTCAGCTTATGCACCTTTTGCCCATAACGACGGGTGAGATCACCACCAAACATATTGACTAATTTCTGTAACTGCATAATCTGATAGACCGCGCCTTGAAAAGAGGCCAAAGCCTGCCATTTTTAGCCCAATTCGGCGATGACCTGGATCAATCGTCCCGGCCTGCTTTTATCAACTGCATAATCAATCAAAATTACCGAAATTTCATGCACAATCACATAAATCACTTTTGCTTATCTTGTGTCAGATTTTTTTATCTCCTTATGGATTTTAGGCAAAAACAGTAGCATGAAACGTTATTACCAATTAAGGCAGTATAAAATGCTGGTTTTCTCGTCAGTTCAAGGCAGGATAAGGGTTAACACGCCTTTATGACAGTCAGGTATTGGCTGTTTCTCTAACGACGCCCCTTTTAGCCTTAAATAGAAAATCCAATTTAATTTCAGATAATTAATAAAGAATTTTGCGCTAAAGCACATTTCTGTACCAATAAGCTTGCCATTTGACCTGTATCAGCTTTCCCGATAAGTTGGAAATCCGCTGGAAGCTTTCTGGATGAGCAGCCTGCTCATCATATTTATGCAGTAATTGAGATCCCCTCTTCACCGTATTAACCGATGCGAAAAGGACAACAAGGGGGCGAATGCGAGGCGCGCGTATGACACGCAAACCCCGTCGCCACGCTCTTACTGTGCCCGTGCGCAGCGGTTCGGAAGTGGGGTTCCCGCAGAGCCTGGGGGAGGTTCACGATATGTTGTACGATAAATCCCTTGAGAGGGATAACTGTGGTTTCGGCCTGATCGCCCACATAGAAGGCGAACCTAGCCACAAGGTAGTGCGTACTGCAATACACGCACTGGCCCGCATGCAGCACCGTGGCGCGATTCTCGCCGATGGTAAAACCGGTGACGGTTGCGGCTTGCTGTTACAAAAACCGGATCGTTTTTTTCGCATCGTTGCGCAGGAGCGCGGCTGGCGTTTAGCAAAAAACTACGCCGTCGGGATGCTCTTCCTGAATAAAGATCCTGAACTCGCCGCTGCCGCACGCCGCATCGTTGAAGAAGAGCTGCAACGCGAAACGTTGTCGATTGTGGGCTGGCGTGATGTCCCCACTAACGAAGGCGTGCTGGGTGAAATCGCCCTCTCCTCTCTGCCACGCATTGAGCAAATTTTTGTGAACGCCCCGGCAGGCTGGCGTCCGCGCGATATGGAGCGCCGTCTGTTTATCGCCCGCCGCCGCATTGAAAAGCGTCTCGAAGCCGACAAAGACTTCTACGTCTGTAGCCTGTCGAATCTGGTCAATATTTATAAAGGTCTGTGTATGCCGGCGGATCTGCCGCGCTTCTACCTGGACCTCGCTGACCTGCGTCTGGAATCGGCCATCTGCCTGTTTCACCAGCGCTTTTCCACTAACACCGTACCGCGCTGGCCGCTGGCGCAGCCGTTCCGCTACCTCGCGCATAACGGTGAAATCAACACCATCACTGGTAACCGCCAATGGGCGCGTGCGCGTACCTATAAATTCCAGACGCCGCTGATCCCTGACCTGCACGACGCCGCGCCGTTCGTCAACGAAACCGGCTCTGACTCCAGTTCGATGGATAACATGCTGGAACTCCTGCTGGCAGGCGGGATGGATATCATCCGTGCCATGCGTCTGTTAGTGCCACCAGCCTGGCAGAACAACCCGGATATGGACCCGGAACTGCGTGCCTTCTTTGACTTTAACTCCATGCATATGGAGCCGTGGGATGGTCCGGCAGGCATCGTGATGTCTGACGGTCGTTTCGCCGCCTGTAACCTCGACCGTAACGGTCTGCGTCCGGCACGCTACGTCATCACCAAAGATAAACTGATCACCTGCGCCTCTGAAGTCGGTATCTGGGATTATCAGCCTGACGAAGTGGTCGAAAAAGGCCGCGTAGGGCCAGGCGAACTGATGGTGATCGACACTCGCAGTGGGCGCATTCTACACTCGGCAGAAACCGATGATGACCTGAAAAGCCGCCATCCCTATAAAGAGTGGATGGAGAAAAACGTCCGCCGTCTGGTACCGTTTGAAGATCTGCCCGATGAAGAAGTGGGTAGCCGCGAACTGGACGACGACACGCTTGCCAGCTACCAGAAACAATTTAACTACAGCGCGGAAGAGCTGGATTCGGTGATCCGCGTACTGGGTGAAAACGGTCAGGAAGCGGTCGGTTCGATGGGCGACGACACCCCATTCGCCGTGCTCTCCAGCCAGCCGCGCATTATTTACGACTACTTCCGCCAGCAGTTTGCTCAGGTAACCAACCCGCCAATCGACCCGCTGCGCGAAGCGCATGTTATGTCGCTCGCCACCAGTATCGGTCGTGAAATGAACGTCTTCTGTGAAGCAGAAGGCCAGGCGCACCGTTTAAGCTTTAAATCGCCGATTCTGCTCTATTCCGATTTCAAACAGCTCACGACGATGAAAGAGGATCACTACCGCGCAGATACGCTGGATATCACCTTTGACGTCACTAAAACCACGCTCGAAGCGACGGTGAAAGAGCTGTGCGACAAAGCCGAAAAAATGGTACGTAGTGGCACCGTGCTGCTGGTGCTCTCCGACCGGAATATCGCTAAAGATCGCCTGCCGGTTCCGGCTCCGATGGCGGTTGGCGCGATCCAGACCCGTCTTGTCGAGCAAAGCCTGCGTTGCGATGCCAACATCATCGTAGAAACCGCCAGCGCCCGTGATCCGCACCACTTCGCCGTGTTGCTGGGCTTCGGTGCGACGGCTATTTATCCGTACCTTGCCTATGAAACGCTGGGCCGCCTGGTAGACACCCACGCGATTGCCAAAGATTATCGTACCGTGATGCTCAACTACCGTAACGGCATCAACAAAGGCTTGTACAAAATCATGTCCAAAATGGGCATCTCCACCATCGCCTCTTACCGCTGCTCGAAACTGTTTGAAGCGGTCGGTCTGCACGATGATGTCGTAGGCCTGTGCTTCCAGGGCGCGGTTAGCCGCATTGGCGGGGCGAGCTTTGAAGACTTCCAGCAGGATCTGCTGAATCTGTCGAAACGTGCCTGGCTGGCGCGCAAGCCCATCAGCCAGGGCGGCCTGCTGAAATACGTGCACGGCGGCGAATACCACGCCTACAACCCGGACGTGGTGCGCACACTGCAGCAGGCGGTACAAAGCGGCGAGTATAGCGACTATCAGGAATACGCGAAGCTGGTTAATGAGCGTCCGGCAACCACGCTACGCGATCTGCTGGCAATTACGCCGGGTGAAAACGCAGTCAACATTGCCGATGTTGAACCGGCAAGCGAACTGTTTAAACGCTTCGATACCGCTGCGATGTCTATCGGCGCGTTAAGCCCGGAAGCCCACGAGGCGCTGGCGGAAGCGATGAACAGCATCGGCGGTAACTCAAACTCCGGCGAAGGCGGTGAAGACCCGGCGCGCTATGGCACTAACAAAGTGTCGCGCATCAAGCAGGTGGCGTCCGGTCGCTTTGGGGTTACTCCGGCGTATCTGGTCAATGCCGACGTCATTCAGATAAAAGTCGCCCAGGGCGCGAAGCCGGGTGAAGGTGGTCAGTTACCGGGTGATAAAGTCACTCCTTACATTGCCAAACTGCGCTATTCGGTGCCGGGCGTGACGCTGATCTCCCCGCCGCCGCACCACGATATCTATTCTATTGAGGATTTAGCGCAGCTGATTTTCGACCTCAAACAGGTTAACCCGAAAGCGATGATCTCCGTGAAGCTGGTTTCCGAACCGGGCGTAGGCACCATCGCGACTGGCGTGGCAAAAGCTTATGCCGATTTAATCACCATCGCAGGCTATGACGGCGGCACCGGCGCAAGTCCGCTTTCATCGGTGAAATACGCAGGCTGTCCGTGGGAGCTGGGGCTTGTTGAAACCCAACAGGCGCTGGTTGCCAACGGCTTGCGTCACAAGATCCGTTTGCAGGTCGATGGCGGCCTGAAAACGGGTGTCGATATCATCAAAGCGGCGATTCTTGGCGCGGAAAGTTTTGGCTTCGGCACTGGCCCGATGGTAGCGCTTGGCTGTAAATATCTGCGAATTTGCCACCTGAACAACTGCGCCACGGGTGTAGCAACTCAGGATGACAAACTGCGTAAGAATCACTATCACGGCCTGCCGTTCAAAGTGACTAATTACTTTGAGTTTATCGCCCGTGAAACCCGCGAGCTGATGGCACAGCTGGGGGTAACGCGTCTGGTGGATCTGATTGGTCGCACCGACCTGCTGAAAGAGCTGGACGGTTTCATCGCCAAACAGCAGAAACTGGCACTGTCGAAGCTGCTGGAGACTGCCGAGCCGCATCCTGGTAAAGCGCTCTACTGCACCGAAAACAACCCGCCGTTTGATAACGGCCTGCTGAACGCGCAGTTGCTGCAACAGGCAAAACCGTTTGTCGATGAACGCCAGAGCAAAACCTTCTGGTTCGATATCCGCAACACCGACCGTTCTGTCGGCGCGTCGCTTTCAGGCTATATCGCCCAGACGCACGGCGATCAGGGGCTGGCTGCCGATCCTATCAAAGCGTACTTCAACGGCACCGCAGGCCAGAGCTTCGGCGTGTGGAACGCGGGCGGCGTGGAACTGTACCTGACCGGTGATGCCAACGACTATGTCGGTAAAGGCATGGCGGGTGGCTTAATCGCCATTCGTCCTCCGGTTGGCTCAGCCTTCCGCAGCCATGAAGCGAGCATTATCGGCAACACCTGCCTGTATGGCGCGACCGGTGGTCGTCTGTATGCCGCAGGCCGCGCGGGTGAACGTTTCGGCGTGCGTAACTCCGGTGCTATCACCGTGGTAGAAGGCATTGGCGACAACGGCTGTGAATATATGACGGGTGGTATCGTCTGTATTCTGGGTAAAACCGGCGTTAACTTCGGCGCGGGCATGACTGGCGGCTTCGCTTACGTTCTCGATGAAAGCGGCGATTTCCGCAAACGCGTTAACCCGGAACTGGTCGAGGTCTTAAGCGTTGACGATCTGGCGATCCATGAAGAGCATCTGCGTGGTCTTATCACCGAGCATGTTCAGCATACCGGTTCCCAGCGTGGTGAAGAGATTCTGGCGAACTGGTCAACCTTCGCCACTAAATTTGCGCTGGTTAAACCGAAGTCCAGTGATGTAAAAGCACTGCTGGGTCACCGTAGTCGTAGCGCAGCAGAGTTGCGCGTGCAGGCGCAGTAAGGGGTAGCAACAATGAGTCAGAATGTTTATCAATTTATCGACCTGCAGCGCGTTGATCCGCCAAAGAAACCGCTGAAGATCCGCAAAATTGAGTTTGTTGAAATTTACGAGCCGTTTTCCGAAGGCCAGGCCAAAGCGCAGGCTGACCGCTGCCTGTCGTGCGGCAACCCATACTGCGAGTGGAAATGCCCGGTACACAACTACATCCCAAACTGGCTGAAGCTCGCCAATGAGGGGCGTATTTTTGAAGCGGCGGAACTGTCGCACCAGACAAACACCCTGCCGGAAGTTTGCGGACGTGTCTGCCCGCAAGACCGTCTGTGCGAAGGTTCCTGCACCCTGAACGATGAGTTCGGTGCGGTGACCATCGGCAACATTGAGCGTTATATCAATGATAAAGCGTTCGAGATGGGCTGGCGTCCGGATATGTCCGGCGTGAAACAGACCGGTAAAAAAGTAGCGATTATCGGCGCAGGTCCGGCGGGTCTGGCGTGCGCGGATGTCCTGACGCGCAACGGCGTAAAAGCGGTTGTCTTCGACCGTCACCCGGAAATTGGCGGCTTGCTAACCTTCGGTATTCCGGCCTTCAAGCTGGAAAAAGAGGTAATGGCGCGCCGCCGTGAAATCTTCACCGGCATGGGTATTGAATTCAAACTCAATACCGAAGTGGGCCGCGACGTACAGCTGGACGATCTGCTGAGTGATTACGATGCCGTGTTCCTTGGCGTCGGGACTTATCAGTCAATGCGCGGCGGGCTGGAAAACGAAGACGCCGATGGCGTGTACGCAGCGCTGCCGTTCCTTATCGCCAACACCAAACAGTTAATGGGCTTTGGTGAAACCCGCGACGAACCGTTCGTCAGCATGGAAGGCAAACGCGTGGTGGTCCTTGGCGGTGGCGACACTGCGATGGACTGCGTGCGCACGTCTGTACGCCAGGGGGCAAAGCACGTTACCTGTGCCTATCGTCGTGATGAAGAGAACATGCCGGGTTCCCGCCGCGAAGTGAAAAACGCGCGGGAAGAAGGCGTAGAGTTCAAATTCAACGTCCAGCCGCTGGGTATAGAAGTGAATGGCAACGGCAAAGTCAGCGGCGTAAAAATGGTGCGCACAGAAATGGGCGAACCGGATGCCAAAGGCCGTCGCCGCGCGGAGATTGTGGCAGGTTCCGAACATATCGTTCCGGCAGATGCGGTGATCATGGCGTTTGGTTTCCGTCCACACAACATGGAATGGCTGGCAAAACACAGCGTCGAGCTGGATTCGCAGGGGCGCATTATCGCCCCGGAAGACAACGACAACGCTTTCCAGACCAGCAACCCGAAAATCTTTGCTGGCGGCGATATCGTCCGTGGTTCCGATCTGGTGGTGACCGCTATTGCCGAAGGTCGTAAGGCGGCAGACGGTATTATGAACTGGCTGGAAGTTTAAGCCTGTCCCAGCGCCGCCTCCTCAGAAAAGAGTCGGCGCTGAAATTCTCCTTTCTTTCTGGAAAGCGCCTCGCATAATCTGAAGAAAACCAATGTAATACGCTCATCTGGATTGTTACCGGTAGATGCCCGGCGTATAGCTGATTCCATTATTCAACGCAGCGCCATATAAAGGGACAGATAATGGAATCGCTCTCAGAGAGAACCTCAACAGGCTACCAGCAAATCCACGACGGTATTATTCACCTGGTCGATAGCGCCCGGACGGAAACGGTACGTAGCGTTAACGCGCTGATGACCGCGACATACTGGGAAATTGGCCGACGAATTGTCGAATTTGAACAAGGTGGCGAGGCCAGGGCTGCGTATGGTGCGCAGCTAATCAAGCGACTATCAAAGGATTTAAGTCTAAGGTATAAGCGTGGGTTCTCTGCAAAAAACTTACGCCAAATGAGGCTTTTTTACCTCTTTTTTCAACATGTTGAAATTCGCCAGACAGTGTCTGGCGAATTAACACCATTGGGAATTCCGCAGACACCATCTGCAGAATTCCCATCGGCAAAGATTTGGCAGACGCTGTCTGCCAAATCTTTCCCCCTGCCCTGGTCCACCTACGTCCGTTTACTTTCTGTTAAAAACCCTGATGCCCGCAGCTTTTATGAAAAAGAGACGCTCCGCTGTGGTTGGTCTGTCCGCCAGCTAGAGCGGCAAATTACGACCCAATTTTATGAGCGAACACTACTGTCACATGACAAATCAGCCATGCTGCAACAACACGCTCCTGCCGAGATGCATATTCTTCCGCAACAGGCGATACGCGATCCCTTTGTGCTCGAATTTCTGGAGTTGAAAGATGAATACTCAGAATCTGATTTTGAGGAGGCGCTGATCAACCACCTGATGGATTTCATGCTGGAACTTGGGGATGATTTTGCCTTTGTTGGTCGGCAGCGAAGGTTACGCATTGATGACAACTGGTTTCGGGTCGATCTGCTGTTTTTCCACCGCCGTTTACGCTGCCTGCTAATCGTCGATCTAAAAGTGGGCAAATTCAGCTATAGCGATGCCGGACAGATGAATATGTATCTCAACTACGCCAAAGAGCACTGGACACTACCGGATGAAAATCCGCCCATCGGTCTGGTTCTCTGTGCAGAGAAAGGAGCCGGCGAAGCGCATTATGCACTGGCTGGTTTGCCTAACACCGTTCTGGCGAGCGAATATAAGATGCAACTACCTGATGAAAAACGACTCGCGGATGAACTCGTTCGAACACAGGCGGTGCTAGAGGAAGGCTATAGACGCCGTTAATTTCAGCGGTTTCGAATTCTGCAGACAGTGTCTGCAGAATCTTTAAAACGAACTAAGTTTTAAGCCATTAAATCAGCCTTAACCTTCACCACAACCTTTTTAATCTCATCAGGTTCGCCGACAACGCATCCTGGTTTATGCGGTTCTCCCGGCATAAACACGGCGAACATTCCCGGTTTCAGGATGATGGCTTGCTCGTTTTCAATGGCGCTGCAAAGCTGATAATCATCTTCATGGTGGAACTCTTCACACTGACGCGCAGTGCCTGCCATGCCAAACAGAATCCGTTCCTCACCGTTTAATAACAGCTGGATATCAATGTATTGTTCGTGCAATTCGGCTTTTTTCTCAACAGGCGATTGAGTATTAAATGTCATGACATTCATAAAGATATTGTCGCCCTGTAATTCGTAACGGCCAGGCGCTTTTTCTTGCGGTCTGGCAGCTAATGCCAACGTTAACGCGTCCTGTAACGCAGGATGTAATCCGGCAGACGGTAATGACTGTACTTCACCCATCATCATAATATTTCTCCCTGGGCCAACAGCGCAGCCCCAAGTAAACCTGCATCGTGGCGGTAGTGCGCCGCCAGTAAATCAACATGAAATGCCGCTGGCTCCTGCGCCAGATACGTTTCCACCAGCGCCAGATACCCTTCTGCCAGACCAACGCTGCCACCGACCACCACGCACTGGCAATCAGTTGTGGCTTTAATATCAGCGATCAGCCTTGCAAGCGTACGTGCGGAGCGGTGAATCAGTTGCTGCGCCTGCTCATCACCCTGCCCGGCGCGCGTGAAAATAGTTTTCGCATTCGCACCAGCCAACTCCCCCTGCGCTGCCGTTGCAATGCCGCGACCAGAAGCAATCGCTTCCACGCAACCTGTGCGTCCACAGCCGCAGACTGGACCATGCGGATCGGCAAGCGTATGCCCGATATGCCCCGCCAGACCGCCAGGGCCGGTACGCAGTTTACCGCCGCTCACTACACCGCCGCCAACGCCGGTGGAAACAGTGATAAACACCATATCGGTTATATCGCCATCCAGCGCCTGATACTCCGCCCATGCTGCGGCCTGCGCATCATTAATGGCAATGGTCGGCAAATTGGTAAGTTGCTCCAGCGTTTTGACTAACGGAAAGTGTAACAATCCACCGAGATTATGCGGATTCAGCGCCAGCAAGCTGCCGTCGCGAATAATTCCGGTTGAAGCGATGGCAACCCGCTGCGCATGTGCTTGCAACGGAGAGACTAATGCGGATAAGGCATCACGCAGCGCCTGCGGAGTCTGGCTGGCAGGCGTAGGAAGTTCTCGGCGATCGCGGATCTGCCCGTCAGCGCCAATCAGCGCGGCGGCAAGTTTAGTACCGCCGATATCAATCGCCAGTATGGTCATAGCACCGCCTTTTTCATCGCTGTGTTGTACCACTGACAAATGTGTTCAAGACGCGTAATGGCAGAACCGACCGTCACCGCCCACGCGCCGTGGCGCATCGCATCCGCCGCCTGAGCAGGCGTGTTGTAACGCCCTTCGGCAATCACCCGGCATCCGGCGTCGCTCAACGTTTTCACCAGCGCCAGATCCGGCTCTTCTGGCGTTTCAGGCGTGGTATAGCCAGAAAGCGTAGTGCCAATAATTTCGGCTCCCAGCTTTTGGCATGCCAGGCCGTCTTCCGGCGTTGAGCAGTCGGTCATCGCCAGTAAACCGTGATGGTGAATACGTGCCAGCAGCGTTTCAACAGGTACCGGACGCGGTCGGTCGGTGCCGTCAATGGCGATAATGTCCGCGCCCGCCTGCGCCAGCGCATCAACATCTTCAATATAGGCCGTGATGCGTACCGGAGAATCCTCCAGATCGCGCTTCACAATCCCGATAATCGGCACGCTCACCACCGCACGCGTGGCTTGCAGATTTGCCACACCTTCAATACGAATGGCGACCGCGCCCGCCTGCTCTGCCGCTAATGCCATGGCAGCGACGATTTCGGGTTTATCGAGCGGGCTGTCCGGAACCGGCTGGCAGGAGACAATCAGGCCACCGTTAGCAGCGATTTTTTGATCCAGTTGTGCAAGTAACGACATACATCTTCCCTTAGCGAAAGGCCCGGTACAGAGACCGGGCAACAGGATTAACTTTTGGTTTTGACTAAATTGTTTTTGGCGCTGCCAAATGGCACGGCACCGCTAAATGGTTTGCCGTCGATAGCGTCATGAGTACGCAATGCTTCCGGGCGCAGCCAACGCTGAACACGAGAAGGCATATCCAGACCAATCAGCAGGATCACCACAAATGTCAGACTGAACGAGAGCGATGCCAGCGCAGTACCCAGATCCAGACGTTGAGCGATCAACGCGCCGATGATTGGGGCCAGTGCACCGCCCAATGCGCCAACGTTGTAGGTAAAGCCCAGGCCCGCTGCACGCTGGTCGGTATCGAAATAACCGCCAATCAGTTTCGGTAAGATCCCGGCGATCCCTTGTCCAAGCATTTGCTGGAAGAACAGTAACAGACCGAGCACCCAGACGTTTGCGCCGCCAATCGCAAATACCGGAATAATCAGCAGCTGCGAGGCCAGCAGACTACAAACGTACGCTTTGCGGGTTCCCAGCCAGTCACCGAGGAAGCCCCCGACGCAGCACCCCACCGCCGCGCCAAAGCCACTAAAGAACAGCACATTGGCGACAGTATGCGGGTCATAAGCCAGATCGGTTTTCAGATACGTTGGCAGCAGCGCCTGAATCGGCCATGAGTAGAGGAAAGCGAACAACACGACCACCATCAGCATTACGCCCGTTGGCCAGCGTTTGCCCGTACTCTGCACCATAAAGCTGATAAAGATTGCGGCGCATAACAGCCCAAGAACAGCGACGATCGCGGCATTTTGCAGGTTACCGGCGAAGCAGAACCACAGCGCAGTAGCCGCCGCCAGTGTCATTACGATATTGGCAATGCGATGTTCACCACGGTAGAGAATGTCTACCATCGTGCGTACTGGTGCTTTACCCCCGTGTTTCTCTTTCCAGTCTTCCGCTTCCGGGATGTTTTTACGCAGCCAGAGAGCAAAGATGATTGGCAAAATGCCGATAAAGAACAGCGCACGCCAGCCCCAGACCGGAACCACCAGACTATAGACCTGAGCGGCAACGACGGCCCCCACTGAGAAGCCTGAAATCAGAAAACCACTGGCTTTGTTACGCAGATGCTTTGGCCAGCTTTCAATGACATAGGTGGCGCTGGAACCGTATTCACCCGCCATCCCCATGCCAATGACCAGACGAGCGATAAACATGGTGATGTAGCCTGGCGCAAAGCCGCAGGCCAGCGTCCCGGCCGAGAAGAGAACGATGCTGGTGACCATTGCCAGACGACGCCCGTAGCGGTCACCCATAGCGCCGAGCATCAGGCCGCCGAACCAGCGAGAGATAAAGGCTGCGGAGATCAGACTTGCCGCCTGCACCGTCGTCAGCCCGAATTCACCCTGTACTTCGGTGAGTACCAGGGCGATTAAAACGAAATCAAAACCGTCAAGCAGATATCCCAACCAGGCAGCGGAAAATGCCCGCCATTGTGCGCGGTTAAGATGGCGATACCACGGGATATTCTGGGTTGTAGTACTCATTGTGAGTCTCCCGCGGTGGGCGATGCCCACACGCTTTGGTATGAAAATTGTAGGGTACAGATGCGTTTATTTCCCCTCACCCGGTAGGGGCGAGCGAGGGGAAACAACTCACCCGCGCTCTTGCATCAACTGCTGGGCCAGCGCCTTCAGTTCTGGCAGATATTTTTCATCTACCGGACCAAACGGTTTGCGGCACAGCGGCACAGAAACGACATCCATATAATGCAGGACAGTTTTCAGGCCGCGGAATACGCCAGTTTTGATCAGTAAATCAATGACTTTGTTGCACTCAGTTTGCAGTTTCTGCGCGGTCTGGATATCGCCTTCTTTCAGCGCCTTCACGATCCCCTGATAACGCCAGCCCATGATGTTGTAAGTGCTGCCGATACCGCCGTCTGCGCCCGCCAGAAGACCAGAGGCGAAGATTTCGTCGTAACCGTTATAGAGCACCAGATCAGGATGTTCACGACGGATCTGCTCCATCTGATAGAGATCGCCAGAGGTCTGTTTCAGCGCACCTACACCAGGCAGCGTAACCAGGGTGTTGATCTGATCCAGGGTCAGTTTTACCCCGCTCAGGGCTGGAATGTTGTACACCACCATCGGCAACCCATCCGCCGAATCAATAATTGCCCGATAGTGATCGCAGTGTTCTTCAAAGCTGAAAGGATAGTAGAACGGCGTGACGGCGGAGACGGCATCGAAGCCATAACGTTTAGCCGATGCCGCAAGTTGTTGGCTTTCGGCGGTGCTGACGCAACCGACGTGGGCGATGAGTTTAATCTTACCTTTCGCCTCTTCAGCGACGATTTCCAGTACCTGTTCACGCTCTGAAAGGCTCTGTACAAAGGCTTCGCCTGTCGAACCACCCACGTACAAACCGTCGATGCCCTGCTGAATATTGAACTGAACCAGGCGGCGCAGACTCGCTTTATCCAGTGCTTGTTGTTGGTCAAAAGGAGTCAGGAGTGCAGCCATTACGCCACGTAAATTCGTTGCCATAAATACCTCTGAAGTGATGCTTGTCTGATAAACGATATACCTTTATACCTGTTATACCAGATCAATTAAGCAACACCCCATACAGAAAGCTTATAATGCGATCTGCTTCACTAAAGTGGCATTATTTCTTTTTGTTGGTGGTCTGACCGAAGGCGTGCCAGGTAGCAGAGACGCTGTTGAGATGCGATTGCAACGCGCGATCGGCTTCGTCAGGATCATGACGGCGGATCGCGTCAACGATCGCAATATGCTGTTGATAGCTAACGTTGTTATGCTCATGCAGAGCCTGATCGGTCACGGTTGGACGTGCGGCGATTAGCCAGTCGAGCAGGGCAACGTGGATCGCCATGAAGATTGGGTTACCAGGGATCTCCGCCAGAACGCGGTGGAAATCAACGTCTGAGCGAATGAATGCCGCGTTGTTATCCAGCGACTGACTGTTGATTTCCAGTGCTTTTGCCAGCAAATCGATTTGCTCATCGGTGGCGTGTTCAGCCGCATAGCGCACCAGGCTGGATTCAAAAAACAGACGTAATTGTTCGAAATGGGCAATCCCACCAGGATGAGAAAGGAAATCTTTCGCCATGCCGGAAAGCTCGCCGATGATGGTGTCCGCAGAAGGACGTGAGACGCGGGCACGTTCGCCGTTGTTTATTTGCACCAGACCTTTGCGTTTTAACGCTGCCAGCGCTTCGCGCACCGAAGGACGCCCGACGTTAAAGAACGCCATCAGTTCGCGTTCAGACGGTAATTGTTCACCTTCGCCAAATTCACGACGGCGGATCATCTGTTCCAGCTCTTCTTCCACCATTTCGGAGAGTTTTTTACGCGCCAGCGGGCGGCTGCGCAAGTTGCGCCCGATAGTGGTAGTAGAATCTTCAGCTTGCGGATCAAATGCGTTCATAGGACTCATTCAGGAAAATGCGTTAGCGGATAATAACGACGCTATCGTAGCACAGTATCAAAGTCAGGCGAAAAGATGACAGATAGCAAAACAGGCCACATGGGCCTGTTTTCATTTTACTTCACAACGCGTAATGCCGGTCGACCACCGCGTGGTGGCTGCGGAGGTTCATCGTCAGGATGAGTTTCATCATCGTGATCTGGCTTGTCGCCATCGATAACCGACATAACGGTTTCGTTGTCTGCCGATGCCTCTTCATCATTCATGATGCTGGCATCTTCATCGTAGGCAGCTTCAGGCTCAAACATCGTGCCTGCACCATTTTCACGGGCGTAGATAGCCAGCACGGCAGCCAGCGGCACAGAAACCTGACGCGGAATGCCACCAAAGCGCGCGTTAAAGCGCACCTCATCATTCGCCAGTTCCAGATTGCCGACAGCACGCGGCGCAATGTTGAGTA
Source organism: Escherichia sp. WS1118 (assembly GCF_046487695.1). NCBI lineage: Bacteria > Pseudomonadati > Pseudomonadota > Gammaproteobacteria > Enterobacterales > Enterobacteriaceae > Escherichia > Escherichia sp. WS1118. The sequence continues at coordinate 662,875 of NZ_JBJQIZ010000001.1, forward strand.
CGATTTGCCCGTCACGCGCATATTCCATAGGAACCTGCACGCCTGGGAGCGTCACATCCACCACCAGGTGCGGCGTGAGCTGGTTATCCAGCAACCACTCATAGAATGCACGCAGCAGATAGGGACGACGTGGTGTTAGCTGTGACAAATCCATACAGATTAACTCCGGCCCAGACGCATTTCACGTTCTGCTTCAGTTAAAGAAGCAAGGAAAGAGTCACGTTCAAAGACGCGGGTCATATAGCCTTTCAGCTCTTTCGCACCCGGGCCGCTGAACTCGATGCCCAGTTGCGGCAGACGCCACAGCAGAGGAGCAAGGTAGCAATCGACCAGGCTGAACTCATCGCTCAGGAAGTACGGCTTCTGACCGAAGACCGGCGCAATCGCCAGCAGTTCTTCGCGCAGTTGCTTACGTGCGGCATCGGCTTCAGAAGCTGAACCGTTGATGATGGTGTTCATCAGCGTGTACCAGTCTTTTTCGATGCGATGCATGTACAGACGGCTTTCACCGCGAGCTACCGGGTAAACAGGCATCAGTGGCGGATGCGGGAAACGCTCATCCAGATATTCCATAATGATGCGAGATTCCCACAGGGTCAGCTCACGATCCACCAGGGTCGGAACGCTCTGATTCGGGTTGAGGTCAATCAGATCCTGAGGCGGATTGTCCTTTTCCACGTGTTCGATCTCGAAACTTACACCTTTCTCAGCCAGCACAATGCGGACCTGATGGCTATAGATGTCAGTAGGACCGGAAAACAGCGTCATTACCGAACGTTTGTTGGCAGCGACAGCCATGAAAACCTCCAGGTATAGTCAGAATTTTTACTGCTACCAGCCACCAGGTGGCCAGTCAGAAGTTGTGTTACCCAGTAAGGAACGACTCTCTTTGTTCGAAAATCAAACAAAAAATGAGCAATACCCGACATTTGGGCAGAAAATTGGATGATAGTTTACCAGATTTTGCGACCTTTGTGGTGAGTCGATGCCGGAAATGGGGAAAAAGAGATGCGCTTTAGTCTGAAATAGTTGACTTAGTCCCTTATTGGCGATGTGGTTTTTGTTTTACCTGTCTGTCAGGTGGCAGCAAAAAGCAACTTTCCATTTTTTACGCTGATGCAGATTTTAGCCATAAAAAAACCCGCCGAAGCGGGTTTTTTCGCAAATTGTTTTCTGCCGGAGCAGAAGCCAATTAACGTTTGGAGAACTGCGGACGACGACGTGCTTTACGCAGACCGACTTTCTTACGTTCAACCTGACGAGCGTCACGAGTAACGAAGCCAGCTTTACGCAGTTCAGAACGCAGGGACTCGTCGTATTCCATCAGAGCGCGGGTGATACCGTGACGGATCGCACCAGCCTGACCAGAGATACCACCACCTTTAACGGTGATGTACAGGTCCAGTTTCTCAACCATGTCGACCAGTTCCAGCGGCTGACGAACTACCATGCGAGCAGTTTCACGACCGAAGTACTGTTCCAGAGAACGTTGGTTGATTACGATTTTACCGTTGCCCGGTTTGATGAAAACGCGAGCTGCGGAACTTTTGCGGCGACCAGTGCCGTAGTATTGATTTTCAGCCATTGCCTATAATCCCGATTAGATGTCAAGAACTTGCGGTTGCTGTGCCGCGTGGTTGTGCTCGTTACCCGCGTAAACTTTCAGTTTACGGAACATAGCACGACCCAGCGGGCCTTTTGGCAACATGCCTTTAACCGCGATTTCAATCACACGCTCAGGACGGCGAGCAATCATCTCTTCAAAGGTCGCTTGTTTGATACCACCGATGTGGCCGGTGTGGTGATAGTACACTTTGTCAGTACGCTTGTTGCCGGTTACAGCAACTTTGTCAGCGTTCAGAACGATGATGTAATCACCGGTATCTACGTGCGGAGTGTATTCCGCTTTGTGCTTACCGCGCAGGCGACGAGCCAGTTCAGTAGCCAGACGGCCCAGAGTTTTACCGGTCGCGTCAACAACATACCAGTCGCGTTTTACGGTTTCTGGTTTAGCTGTAAAAGTTTTCATTAAAAGCTTACCCAATAAATAGTTACACGTTGGTGAACACCCAAACGTCTTCAATTGTTGAGGTTCACACGACAAAGTCCGGCAAACCTACCCCTTCGAATAGCCTATGCCAGCACACAAAAAGTTTCGGGAAAAAAAACTTTCTTGTAACGTGGGGTCGCAGGATTATAGAGAAGTCGGGGTCAAAGATCGACCCCTTTTTGTGATTTGTGGCAGGTTTTACCCCGCCAAATGCTCGCGCTTCAAATACTCTTCGCTTTGCATCTCTTGCAGACGTGACAGGCAACGCTGGAACTCAAACTTCAGCCGCTCGCCCTGATAAATTTCATACAGCGGCACTTCTGCACTCACCACTAATTTGACATGGCGCTCGTAAAACTCATCCACCAGCGCAATAAAGCGTCGCGCTTCGCTCTCCATCAACCGCGTCATAACTGGTACATCAAACAACATGACCGTGTGAAAGAGGCGTGAGAGCGCAATATAGTCATGCTGACTGCGGGCGTCGACGCACAGCGTAGTAAAAGAAACCGCCAGCGTCTGGTTCTCGACGCCCATTGTCGCCAATGGCCGATGGTTGATTTCTAACGTCGGTGAATTTTCTCGTTTCGCCCCCGCCAGCGCCAACCATAGTTTATCCATTTGCGCCCGGATTTCATCGTTGAGTGGCGAAAGCCACAGGTGCGCCTGAGTGAGTGTACGCAGGCGATAATCAACACCAGCGTCCACGTTCATTACATCACAATGCTGTTTAATGGCATCGATTGCAGGCAAAAAACGCGCACGTTGCAGGCCATTTCGATAAAGTTCGTCCGGCGGAATATTTGACGTCGCTACCAGGGTAATACCGCGGGCGAACAGGGCTTTCATCAGACCGCCAAGTAGCATGGCATCGGTAATATCAGAAACAAAAAATTCGTCAAAACAGAGCACGTCAGTTTCTGCTTTAAAGCGATCGGCGATAATTTCCAGCGGATCGCTTTGGCCTTGTAATTCGGTCAGCTCATCGTGCACCCGCAGCATAAAACGGTGAAAGTGCAGGCGCTGTTTCCGCTCTCCCGGCAGACTTTGATAGAAAAGGTCCATCAGCCAGGTTTTCCCGCGTCCTACACCGCCCCACATATATAAGCCACGCACTGGCATATGCTTTGTGTCTTCGCGTTTACCCCACAGCTTACCGACCCGCGCCATTAGCCCACTCGTCCTGGGGGCTGGTGGCGTGCTATTGATGAGTTCCTGATAAATAATTTCCAGGCGGCTGACGGCCTCTTTTTGAACGTCGTCGGGTTGATGGCTGCCTTCATTGAGCGCCTTCAGGTATTGCGATGTTGGGGTAACGCTTTGCATGATCTTATTGTTATTCCTTGAATAATCGGTGCGCCGTTGTTCACGGTTGACGAAAAAAAGGCCGTTCTACACTACGCGATATGCTGTCGGGATTCCACTTCTGTGGAATTAACGGTTATAGTGGCATAATCAGCCGCAGGCATGGAGCCTGAAGCCAACACCCTACGGAAACAAAAGACAACGGGAGATGTTCATGACCTGGGAATATGCGCTAATTGGGTTAGTCGTCGGCATCATTATTGGTGCTGTGGCCATGCGTTTTGGTAATCGTAAACTACGCCAGCAACAGGCGTTGCAGTACGAACTGGAAAAGAATAAAGCTGAACTGGACGAGTATCGCGAAGAGCTGGTTAGCCACTTTGCCCGCAGCGCGGAATTACTGGATACCATGGCGCACGACTATCGCCAGCTGTATCAGCACATGGCGAAAAGCTCCAGTAGCCTGCTGCCGGAACTGTCTGCGGAAGCAAACCCGTTCCGTAATCGTCTGGCAGAGTCTGAAGCCAGCAACGATCAGGCACCGGTGCAGATGCCTCGCGACTATTCTGAAGGCGCATCCGGCCTGCTGCGTACTGGCGCGAAGCGCGACTAATTTATTTTTCGGGCGCAGCCATTGCGCCCTCCTCTTCTCTCCCTCCCCGACTATCATTTAATCTGGTGTCTCATTGTTAGCCGTCTGAAAATTCAATAACATCAAACTGTTTTGAATCTCTTTTCTTATCATTCAGGTACGAGAGCAGGAATAATGAAAAAACAAACCCAGCTGTTGAGTGCATTAGCGTTAAGTGTCGGGTTAACTCTCTCGGCGTCATTTCAGGCCGTCGCGTCGATTCCAGGCCAGGTTGCCGATCAGGCCCCCCTCCCCAGTCTGGCTCCAATGCTGGAAAAAGTGCTTCCGGCAGTGGTGAGCGTACGGGTGGAAGGAACGGCCAGTCAGGGACAGAAAATCCCGGAAGAATTCAAAAAGTTTTTTGGTGATGATTTACCGGATCAACCTGCACAACCCTTCGAAGGTTTAGGCTCCGGTGTCATCATCAACGCCAATAAAGGCTATGTGCTGACCAACAACCATGTGATTAATCAGGCACAGAAAATCAGTATTCAGCTCAATGATGGGCGCGAGTTTGATGCAAAACTGATTGGTAGCGATGACCAGAGCGATATCGCCCTGTTGCAAATTCAAAACCCGAGCAAATTAACGCAAATCGCTATTGCCGACTCCGATAAATTGCGCGTCGGTGATTTTGCCGTGGCGGTCGGTAACCCATTTGGCCTTGGGCAAACCGCCACCTCTGGCATTATATCCGCATTAGGCCGCAGCGGGTTGAATCTTGAAGGTCTGGAAAACTTTATCCAGACAGATGCTTCCATTAACCGCGGTAACTCCGGCGGTGCACTGTTAAACCTTAACGGTGAGTTAATTGGCATCAACACTGCAATCCTTGCGCCTGGCGGCGGTAGCGTCGGGATTGGATTTGCCATTCCCAGTAATATGGCGCGAACACTGGCGCAGCAGCTTATCGACTTTGGAGAAATCAAACGCGGCCTGTTAGGCATCAAAGGCACCGAGATGAGTGCCGATATCGCCAAGGCCTTCAACCTTGACGTGCAGCGTGGCGCGTTTGTCAGCGAAGTGTTGCCAGGTTCTGGCTCGGCGAAAGCGGGCGTCAAAGCGGGCGATATTATTACCAGCCTCAACGGCAAACCGCTGAATAGCTTTGCTGAGTTGCGCTCTCGTATCGCGACCACCGAGCCGGGCACGAAAGTGAAGCTTGGCCTGCTGCGTAACGGCAAACCACTGGAAGTAGAAGTGACGCTCGATACCAGCACCTCTTCGTCGGCCAGCGCTGAAATGATCACGCCAGCGCTGGAAGGTGCAACGTTGAGCGATGGTCAACTAAAAGATGGTGGCAAAGGTATTAAGATCGATGAGGTTGTCAAAGGAAGCCCAGCTGCTCAGGCTGGCTTGCAAAAAGACGATGTGATCATTGGCGTCAACCGCGATCGGGTGAACTCGATTGCTGAAATGCGTAAAGTGCTGGCGGCAAAACCGGCCATCATTGCCCTGCAAATTGTACGCGGCAATGAAAGCATCTACCTACTAATGCGTTAATGTCGTAAACCGGGCATCAGGCTGACGTGTGATGTCCGGTTAACTCGTGGTATGCTGCTGCCGTTCCCTTTTTTAACGATGCCTCCATCATGTTTGTGAAGCTCTTACGTTCCGTTGCGATTGGATTAATTGTCGGCGCTATTCTACTGGTTGCCATGCCTTCGCTGCGCAGCCTTAACCCGCTTTCCACTCCGCAATTTGACAGTACCGATGAGACGCCTGCCAGCTATAATCTGGCGGTTCGCCGCGCCGCGCCAGCGGTGGTTAACGTTTATAACCGCGGTTTGAACACCAACTCTCACAACCAGCTTGAGATCCGCACCCTGGGATCTGGTGTAATCATGGATCAACGCGGGTATATCATCACCAATAAACACGTGATCAACGACGCCGATCAGATCATCGTCGCCTTACAGGATGGACGTGTTTTTGAAGCGTTACTGGTTGGCTCTGACTCTCTAACCGATCTGGCGGTGCTGAAAATTAACGCCACAGGCGGTTTACCAACGATTCCGATCAATCCACGCCGCGTACCGCACATTGGCGATGTGGTTCTGGCGATCGGTAACCCGTACAACCTCGGGCAGACCATTACCCAAGGGATTATCAGTGCCACGGGTCGAATCGGTCTGAACCCGACCGGGCGGCAAAACTTCCTGCAAACCGATGCTTCCATTAACCACGGTAACTCTGGCGGCGCGCTGGTGAACTCGCTGGGCGAACTGATGGGCATTAACACGCTGTCGTTTGATAAGAGTAACGATGGCGAAACGCCGGAAGGTATCGGCTTTGCGATTCCTTTCCAGTTAGCGACCAAAATTATGGATAAACTGATCCGTGATGGCCGTGTGATCCGTGGCTACATTGGCATTGGTGGACGTGAGATCGCCCCATTACATGCGCAGAGTGGCGGCATGGATCAACTGCAAGGGATCGTGGTTAACGAAGTGTCGCCTGATGGCCCAGCGGCAAATGCAGGCATCCAGGTCAACGATCTGATTATCTCTGTGAATAACAAACCCGCTATTTCCGCCCTGGAGACAATGGATCAGGTCGCGGAAATTCGCCCTGGTTCGGTGATCCCGGTTGTCGTGATGCGTGACGATAAACAGTTAACATTGCAGGTCACCATTCAGGAATATCCGGCGACCAACTAAGGTCAGCGTAAAAAAACAAAAACCGGAGTCTGTGCTCCGGTTTTTTATTATCCGCTAATCAATTACTTATTAACGAACTCTTCGCCCAGGGCGATATCTTTCTTCAGCGTATCCAGCATACCTTCCAGCGCGTTCTGTTCAAATGCGCTCAGAGTACCGATAGATTTACGCTCTTCCACGCCGTTTTTACCCAGCAGCAGCGGTTGAGAGAAGAAACGAGCGTACTGACCGTCGCCTTCAACGTAGGCACATTCGACAACGCCTTGTTCGCCCTGCAGTGCGCGAACCAGAGACAGACCAAAACGTGCAGCTGCCTGGCCCATAGACAGGGTTGCAGACCCGCCACCGGCTTTCGCTTCAACCACCTCAGTACCCGCGTTCTGGATACGTTTGGTCAGATCAGCCACTTCCTGCTCGGTAAAACTAACGCCAGGAACCTGTGACAGCAGCGGCAGAATGGTAACACCAGAGTGACCACCAATAACCGGCACTTCAACTTCGCCTGGCTGTTTGCCTTTCAGTTCCGCAACAAAGGTGTTGGAACGAATGATATCCAGCGTGGTAACGCCGAACAGTTTGTTTTTGTCATAAACACCGGCTTTTTTCAGCACTTCAGCAGCAATCGCAACTGTAGTGTTAACCGGGTTAGTGATAATACCAATGCACGCTTTCGGGCAGGTTTTCGCAACTTGCTGTACCAGGTTTTTCACGATGCCGGCGTTAACGTTAAACAGGTCGGAACGATCCATACCCGGTTTACGCGCTACGCCTGCAGAGATAAGAACGACATCTGCACCTTCCAGCGCCGGAGTCGCATCTTCACCTGAAAAACCTTTGATTTTCACAGCAGTAGGGATATGGCTCAGATCGACAGCCACACCGGGAGTCACTGGAGCGATATCATACAGAGAGAGTTCTGAACCTGAAGGCAGTTGGGTTTTTAACAGTAGTGCAAGCGCCTGGCCAATACCGCCAGCAGCGCCGAGGACTGCGACTTTCATCCTAAACTCCTTATTATATTGATAAACTAAGATATGTTGCTCCGCTGCCGCGACCTTAATCCACAAAATTGCCGTTTACAATGACCACATCTCAAGAATGTGTAGTCACGCAAGTTTAGCGTTTATGCATTTAATTGCCGTAATCAGGAACCTAACTTACGTAATTAACAGTCACTTATGCATTAGCGCAACATTCCAACAGGCGGTGACAATATACCCTACCGCTCAGCCAAAACAATATCAATTTGATAACAATTAATTTACTTTTAAGCAGAATTTGCAGGCCGTGACGCAGGCATGTTTCTCAATAACGAAATTTGATAAAATCCCGCTCTTTCATAACATTATTTCAGCCTTCTTCAGGGCTGACTGTTTGCATAAAAATTCATCTGTATGCACAATAATGTTGTATCAACCACCATATCGGGTGACTTATGCGAAGCTCGGCTAAGCAAGAAGAACTAGTTAAAGCATTTAAAGCATTACTTAAAGAAGAGAAATTTAGCTCCCAGGGCGAAATCGTCGCCGCGTTGCAGGAGCAAGGCTTTGACAATATTAATCAGTCTAAAGTCTCGCGGATGTTGACCAAGTTTGGTGCTGTACGTACACGCAATGCCAAAATGGAAATGGTTTACTGCCTGCCAGCTGAACTGGGTGTACCAACCACCTCCAGTCCATTGAAGAATCTGGTACTGGATATCGACTACAACGATGCAGTTGTCGTGATTCATACCAGCCCTGGTGCGGCGCAGTTAATTGCTCGCCTGCTGGACTCACTGGGCAAAGCAGAAGGTATTCTGGGCACCATCGCTGGCGATGACACCATCTTTACTACCCCTGCTAACGGTTTCACCGTCAAAGAGCTGTACGAAGCGATTTTAGAGCTGTTCGACCAGGAGCTTTAATCTCTGCCCCGTCGCTTCTGGCGGCGGGGAAAATGTTGCTTTTGCCTATCAACCCCCTGCTTTCCCCTGCGATTCATTTAACGAATAGTGCGTTTTACTGCGACATATCATTCACACAATGAATACATATAGTAAAAAAGCACATTATGCAAAATTCATTATCTAATTGAAAATACTATAATTAACAATAAATGATCGTGTTTTTAATTCTTTTTTGTTATTAAAATTCACATTTTTAACACTTAGTATCAACTGAAACAGTTAGCGTGGTATTAATTAGTTCAATAATTAGTGTATACTTGATTTTGTGATATGGGTCACGAAACAAAGGCCCAGCTAAAAGATTATGTCGAGGTAAAAATCATGAAAATCAAAACCACTGTTGCTGCATTAAGTGTGCTTTCTGTTCTCTCTTTCGGTGCATTCGCTGCCGACTCCATTGATGCTGCACAAGCACAAAATCGTGAAGCAATCGGGACCGTATCCGTAAGTGGTGTGGCGTCTTCGCCAATGGATATGCGTGAAATGCTGAACAAAAAAGCGGAAGAGAAAGGCGCAACGGCCTACCAGATTACTGAAGCTCGTAGTGGTGACACCTGGCACGCTACGGCTGAACTGTACAAATAAACCCTCATCGTCTTGTCCGACGATATTGCCCCCGGTTCGGGGGCTTTTTTTGCGCTAATGACGAACATTAAAACGCAAATGCCCTTCCAGCTCTTCCTCTGCCTCATCAAACAGCAATATTAACGCGCCAAAACGGCGACGCGTTTTCTCTCCCAGATGAACAAATTCAATCTCAAGTGGTAGCGGCAGGACATCGTTCATTAACACATCCCATAGTGAGTCGAGATCGCGTACCTTATCTTTCGCCAGACCAAAGGTTTGGCTAAAGTCACGATAAAAATCCTCCTGACTCTCAATCTCATCAAAATCAAAGGTATAAATATTCATCTGTTGCCACCGTCACGTTTCGCGGCGAGTTCTGCCGTTCATCGCTAAGTATAGCCATGAAAAAACCGACGCTTCGGGCGCCGGTTTTGACTTAACTATCGGTCAACGCATGTTGATACTTATGGAGCATACCCGTAAGCCGATGTACTGGTTCCGTCACCTGCGGTGGCGCTTGCCAGATGCGTAGCTTTTCCTGGTAGATTTCCAGTTCTTCCAGCAACTGGCCAAAGTACCGACGACGTTTATCATCGCTACGGGCAGATATCACATGGTCTGCTGTGCGGCGCATTTGCCGGTGAAACGCCGATAAATCCTCGTTAACCGGAATCGGCGCATCACGCAGGCGCTGGTGCGCGATAATCATCGTCAGCGCCAGGCGAAATTTCGGCAAATCCCCCGGGAACTTATTCATCAGCAAAAACAGCTGCTGATAAAGTGCCGGGAGGTGATTCTCTTTACGACGTGCCACATTGGTAGTCATCGCGGAAACAGCGGCAGAAACAAACTGATTAAGCAGTACACGTCCAGTCCTGTCGCGCGATTTATCCCGCACCAGCAAAATAACGGTGAACGCGAGCACACAGCCGACGATTTGCCCTAATGCGCTGTCGAGAAACTGACTGAAATGGAAAGTCATCGGGTTATCCAGCACGATAATGTTTATGGTGCTGGCCAACGCCCCCATCGAGCCCAATCTCCGTTTCTGTACTTCTATACCGAGGAAGAATCCCAGCACTGCCAGGCTAATACACAGCAGCAACATGCTCTGTTGGGTATTAGGGATAATCACCAAAAAGTAGAGCAGCCCTAACGGTAGCGCTGCCAGCGTCCCGTAGATAAAGTCGATCGCCACCATGCGTGGATTCGGCAAACGCATTGCCAGTGACGTCACTACCGCAATCATCACCATTGCACCACTGCCGGAAGTCCAGCCCGTCCACAGCCAGAAAAGCGTGCCCAGAATGCAAGAAAGTGTGGTTCGCCAGAAGTTAACCATTGCATGATGACGTTCGGCTGACTCTACTTTTACTTCCGGTTCGCCTTGCAGGATCTCTTCTTCGGTGGCGTTGATTTTTGTGTTACTGATAACGCCGCGCTTGAGAAGCTGATAACGCGTTGCCGCCGCGACCCAGCTATAAATGGTGACAGGCGTTTCCCGTTCCCCGGTCCAGGCGATCACTCTCCGCAGGCGTTTGAGCTGCTTGTGGACGTCCTGCGCAGTTTCTACCGGCGTGTCAAAAAATTCGCGGAAAGTATCAGTGATCAATTCCGGGCGCGTATTCTGAATAAGATAAGTTTCGCAGGATTGGGTAATCAGCGTCAGCGATAGTGTATTGATCGCTTTTAAACGTCGATTGGCCCGCGCCCAGCGGGAAGATTCCATATTCAGGTTGCTGCGCATACCTTGTAACGCCGTAGTACGTCGCACCAGATCGCCCCAGGCTTTATCGACAACTTCACCATCGCCATGCTTGATACAGAGTTGCATTAATTGATATTGCGCGACCAGCAAACTTTCCAGCTCTCGATCCACTTCTTGTTTGATCGATCGCGGAGAAAAGAGCAAATCCGCCATAATTGCACACACAATACCGATAACGATCTCGCTACAACGTTCGACGGCAAACTGCGGCGTAAGCAATGGTTCCGGCTGAATGGTGATCACAATGATCAGCGCGGTATAACCGGCCAGCCCCCACGCATACGAGTTTTCTATTCGTACCAGCGAGGATATCCAGGTACAAAAACCGGCCCAGATACAGCACACCAGAATCATCAATAATGGTGCTCGGATCATCGCAATGATGATTACCAGTCCGGCAATACAGCCAATAAATGTGCCGATGATGCGCAAAAAGCCACGATAGCGAATAGCGCCAGAATACGGTTCACCTCCCGCAGCAAAGGCCGGACCGGCGGCAACAATCGCCGCTGTCAGTACCGCCCAGCGTGGCGTTTCCAGCTGGAAGTGAAAGCCAACAAACAGCGCCAGTACAATGGCGGTCGCCAGTTTTACCGCAAAGCGAATATGTTGATTAGCAATGGAGAAAATACCCATCGTGATTAACCAAACTCACGCAGGCGATGAGCCATTTTACGGAAGAACGAATCCTGACTTTCGTCGCGATCTTGTTTGCCAGTGACTACCACCGTAGCAGTGGTGCCCGCAGGCCAGATGTTCTCTTGCTGGTTGTCGAGACGAATACGTACCGGAACACGTTGCGCCAAACGTACCCATTCAAGGTTAGAGTCGATGGTCGCCATCCCTTTGTCGTCACGCGTGCTGCTGGCATTGGTGACCCCTGCGGCAACACTATCAACAGTCCCTTTCAGCACTTTGTTACTGCCAAGCGGCGTGATCTCCGCACGATACCCAGGGCGCACCCCTTCCAGCTTAGTTTCTTCCATATAGGCCAGTACATAGAAGGAGTTCTGTTTCACCAGCGCAACCGCCGTTGATCCTCGAGTAATAAACTCACCGGTATAGACGTTGAGGTTGGTCACCCAGCCATCTGCTGGCGCGCGGATGACTGTACGTTCAAGATCCAGTTTTGCCAGATCGCGGGTCGCCTGCGCTTTCGCTAACTGATGCAGAACTGTTTGTAGTACGTTGTTGGCCTGGTCGATCTCTTCGCGAGACATCGCCTGCACACCGAGACGGTTACGACGTCCGGCCTCCTGGCGTTTCTCCTGTGCCAGTACCTGATAATAAGCAACATCGGCTTGCGCTTCCTCAAGCGCCTTTTGATAACGCGGCTGGTCGATGGTGAACAGTACCTGTCCTTTTTTCACCAGCTGGTTATCATGAACATTCACCTGGGTAATGAGTCCAGAAACGTCCGGCGCGATCGCAACGACGTCAGCGCTAAAGCGCGCGTCACGCGTCCACGGGGATTCGGTGTAATAGACCCAGGCATTAAAAATTGCGATGAAGGCCAGAATGACTAATACGACCGTGATGGCCGTACGGGAGAATTTTCTTATTAGTGTTTTCACTTCAACCTCAAACGAACAGTCGCGATATCAAATAAAACAAGCAGCAATAGAGCGCGGTGTTGAACAACGCCGGATGCCAGACAAAGTCGTAAATACCTGTTGGCACAAGTACCCGGCGCACCAGCCAGAAAATCGCCAGTGATAAAAGCAATTCGAAAAATATCGGTGGGAAGGACAGCCCAAACACCACGATAACGGGAAACAGACTCATGTTGACCTTGGTTGTATAGAGAGAGCAGGCGTTATTATTTTCAGCATCTGTCGCCGCAGAGAAGGGCATGGAAAGCCGGGCGAGAGCAACATTGCTGTAGATTGATATTTAATATATTAACGTAACTGTTATGCTGTTATCTATATTATGTGATCTAAATCACTTTTAAGTCAGAGTGAATAATGGAACGACTAAAACGCATGTCGGTGTTTGCCAAAGTAGTTGAATTTGGCTCTTTTACCGCCGCCGCCAGACAGCTACAGATGAGCGTTTCGTCCATCAGTCAGACGGTGTCAAAACTGGAAGATGAGTTGCAGGTAAAGCTGTTAAACCGTAGCACACGCAGCATTGGCCTGACCGAAGCCGGCAGAATTTACTACCAGGGCTGCCGTCGGATGCTCCATGAAGTGCAGGATGTTCATGAGCAACTGTATGCCTTCAATAACACCCCCATCGGGACGCTGCGCATTGGCTGTTCTTCAACTATGGCACAAAATGTTCTCGCCGGGCTGACGGCAAAAATGCTGAAAGAATACCCAGGTTTGAGCGTCAATCTGGTTACCGGAATTCCTGCCCCCGACCTGATTGCCGACGGTCTGGATGTGGTGATCCGCGTCGGCGCGTTGCAAGATTCCAGCCTGTTTTCCCGCCGTCTGGGCGCGATGCCAATGGTGGTGTGCGCCGCAAAAAGCTATCTCACACAATACGGCATACCAGAAAAACCCGCCGATTTAAGTAGTCATTCATGGCTTGAATACAGCGTGCGACCCGACAATGAATTTGAACTGATCGCACCGGAAGGGATCTCGACTCGCCTGATCCCGCAAGGGAGATTTGTGACTAATGATCCGATGACGCTGGTGCGCTGGCTGACGGCGGGTGCCGGGATCGCCTACGTGCCGCTGATGTGGGTGATCAACGAGATCAATCGCGGGGAACTGGAGATCCTGCTGCCACGTTACCAGTCAGACCCACGCCCGGTTTATGCGTTATATACCGAAAAAGATAAGCTGCCGCTGAAGGTACAAGTCGTGATCAACTCGCTAACGGATTATTTTGTTGAGGTCGGTAAATTGTTTCAGGAGATGCACGGGCGCGGGAAAGAGAAGTAATTAATATTGTACTGTTACGTTGTACAAACCTGTGCCAACGGGTTCCCCTCACCCTAACCCCAGAGGGGCGAGGGGACCGTTCGTACACGGAGAAGGATTAATTATCCTTCTGAAAATACTGAAATTATTACGCAGTACCGCCAACAGTCAGGTTATCAACTTTCAGCGTTGGCTGGCCCACGCCAACCGGCAAACTTTGCCCTTCTTTACCGCAGACACCCACGCCGTTATCCAGTTTCAGGTCGTTGCCAACCATCGAAATCTGCTGCATGGTTTCGATACCGGAACCAATCAACGTTGCGCCTTTCACCGGCTTAGTTACTTTACCGTTTTCAATAAGATACGCTTCTGAGGTGGAGAAAACGAATTTGCCGGAGGTGATATCCACCTGGCCGCCACCAAAGTTCGGTGCATAGATACCGTACTCAACGGATTCAATAATTTCCTGCGGGGTCGATTTACCCGGCAGCATATAGGTGTTGGTCATACGCGGCATGGGCAGATGAGCGTAGGATTCACGGCGACCGTTGCCAGTCGGCGTCATCCCCATCAAACGCGCGTTGAGTTTATCCTGCATGTAGCCTTTCAGAATGCCGTTCTCAATCAGCACGTTGTACTGGCCTGGCGTACCTTCGTCATCAATCGCCACCGAACCACGGCGATCGACCATCGTGCCATCATCAACCACGGTACACAGTTCTGAAGCCACCAACTCCCCGACCTGTCCACTAAATACTGAAGTGCCACGGCGGTTGAAGTCGCCTTCCAGACCGTGACCCACCGCTTCATGCAACAGCACGCCCGGCCAACCTGCGCCAAGTACTACCGGCATGGTGCCCGCTGGTGCAGCAACGGCAGAAAGATTGACCAGCGCCATACGCACTGCTTCTTTTGCCCACGCATCCGCACGGACTTCGCCGTCGAGATCGGCAAGGAAGAACTCATAACCAAAACGACCGCCACCACCACTGGCACCGCGTTCGCGTTTGCCATCTTCTTCGACCAAAACGCTCACGGAAAGACGCACCAGCGGACGGACATCCGCCGCTAGTGTGCCGTCGGTGGCCGCAACCAGAATTAATTCATAGACACCACTGAGGCTGGCAGTCACTTCCTGTACGCGCTTGTCCGCTTCGCGGGCAACCTTATCGACGCGACGCAGAATATCCAACTTCTCTTCACGGCTCATGCTTTGCAGCGGATCTACCGAGGTATATAACGGGCTATGCTCTACCGCGCCCAGCGTCTGTACTTTGCCATCACCACTATCACGGACGATGGTGCGCGCCGCTTGTGCACTCTGTTCCAGCGCCAGCAGGCTGATTTGGTCAGCATAAGCAAATCCGGTTTTTTCACCACTGATTGCACGCACGCCAACGCCCTGATCGATGTTGTAAGAACCATCTTTAATAATACGGTCTTCTAAAACCCAGGATTCGTGATAGCTCGACTGAAAATAGAGATCGCCATAATCAAGGCGACGTTCGGCCAGTTGACCGAGGATCGCGAACAAGTCCTGATGTTTCAGGCCGTTCGCCGCTAGCAATTGTTCACTTACCAGGTTCAGACTCATCGTTTTTGCTACTCGTTAGTTACTGCAGTAGAGGATTTTTTACGGCTGCCGGATGCGGCGTGAACGCCCTGTCCGGCCTACGGTTATGTTCTGGCTCGTTGGCCTTTGGCAACGATTATCATATGAGATTGGGGCAATTACGCGCCCTCGTCAAATCATTGCGCTTTTTCTTTGCGCGGTTGTCGCAACACTTCGTTGATTTGCGGATCGTCCAGCGGACCCGAAATGTGATAGCGCAAAATGGAGACTTTGCTCCACAGCGGTCCCAGCACTTTACTGGCGGCAAACACTGCCGCGCCAACAATGGGGTTAACCGCAAAGGCCGCAGCCACGCCGACCGTCGCAGAAATCTCTGGTGCGACAACCGCTTCCATATTCAGGTCGCGACGTACCAGATTTACCGACCCTTTCATAGCGATGTCCGCTTCCAGGCCATCCACCAGCGTGTCGTCGGTGTGCATAACGCCGTCTTTAATCCACGCGGTGCTGCGAATGGAGTCAAAATAGAACCCTTCGCCAAAAGTGTCTCTGAAATCAAAACGCAGCTTACGCATCAGGGCATCTACGCTCAATAAGCGCAGCAATTGCCCGGCATGTCCGGTATTGATTTCGGTAATTTCGCCTTTACCCAGTTGAGTATGAATGATGCCATTCAACGTCGCCTCATCTGGCTGCCAGGGTGCTTTGCGCCAGTGTAAATCGTAATCCACATTAAATGACGACTGGCGTATGGGCGTCGTGACACCAAAAAATTCTGCGGCGGCATCAATTTTCTGCCCGCGCAGTTTTCCTTTCAGCGAGGTACGTTCATTCCCCGGATTGTTAACCCATTCACCATCGGCAGTGAGCCGCGAAAAACCAGTATCAATCAGTCCATTAGTCAGCGTTAACGTATCGCCAGAAATGGTGATATCACTGTCAATACGACCGAATTTTTGCCCCCAGAACCAGCACTCTGCGCATCGTATTTGTGCGTCTGGCCAGCCACGGAAGTTAATGCGTTCCGTTGTCGGGAAAGGTGATGACTGTGTTGAATCACCACGAGTTTTCGCCACGCTTGGGTTGTAATAAAGATATTTGATATTCGCCAGCCACGGTGCGTTATTACGCATCGCCAGCGTGGCGTTGATTTCACGCCCTTGCGCCTCAACCAGGGTGCCATTTGCCGTCGGTTGCGAAACAATACTCAGGTTATTCCATTGCTGATTTCCCAGCGACAACATAGGCGTACGTAACGTTATGTGTTGTGGGAAACTCGCTGCACCACCGACACTCTCCGCCGCGCCTTTCTGGAACAGGGCCAGCCACTCGGCACCATTCATCGGCGGCATATTGAGTTCAACGCCACTTTGTTCCGGCAACGGCGGGAGCGTTTTACTGTCTGCCGCCCAAATAGCACGATCGAGCGTCAGCTTTTGACCGAGCAACCAGCGGCTATTGAAATGGTTATCCGCACCAGCCTGTCCGGTTAATTCAAAGCTGTTGAGATTGCCATCAACCTTAACGTTTACCGGTAGTGGTTCACCCGCAGGTTTGGCTAACGGTGAAGGTAAGTGACTGCTCACATTCTTCAAATCGCCGTTCAGCTCTACGTTATACGTCGCGCCAGCATGATAAGGCAGCTCAATGCCCACTTTACCATCCCACGCCACGCTGCCACTTAATGCTTCGTTCACCGCTGCAGGCAGAACGCCGGTTTTCGCTGGTTGCCAGTTACCGTTGAGATTCACCGCGACCTGGTAGGCTTTTGCCCCTTCTTTGGTGGAAAAATCCACGTTCAACGGCTGATTAAACCAGCTTGCTGTCAGTGGTTCACTTTGCAGATCGCCATTAATAAAGCTGAATTTCCCGCTCAAATTTTTCAGGGTGCTGTCGAGTGGTTTGATAAACAGACTGTTATTACGCAGCGTCACTTCACCTTTCGCGGTTACCAGTTCGCCGTTCAGCGGAATATCGAGATGTAAGCGAGCATTCACATCGCCGTCGAGCTGGAGTTCTTGCAGGGTCGCCCCCAGAGAATCTTTCAGCGGTGTCTCATCAAAGTAAGGGCCAACGGCTTTACCCGGACCTTTAATGTCAGCGTCAATCAGCAGTTTTTCTTTTGAGTAGTCAGGGATCACTGCGGTGAGATTACTCGCGCGCACGCCGCCCAGATTAACGCCATCGGTTTTCATCCATAAACCGTCGTTAATAAAGTCCAGTTCAATATCAAGGTTAGTTAATGCAGGCCAGTCCGGCTGGAAGGCAAACTTCGCGTTGCGCAGCGGCACCAGCACTTCAAACTGACCTTCGTTGTGTTTATAGGGGAAGAGTTGCGGATTGCCACCATAAACCAGCGTCGCGTTATCCGCTTCACCGCCCTGAATCGCGCCACTTAAGTAATCAACCAGGTCTTTACCCATCAAGTTTTCCGGGAAATAGCGCCAGGCTTGTGAACCATCATCGGTACTGATGCCAGCCAGAATACCCAGCCAGGGTTCATCGTTAGCAGGTTGCAGGTAACGAAAACCGCCGCGCGCATGGACGGCTTTGGCTTTAACGTCAATATTACGCCCATCCAGCTGGAAACCTTTGTCATTGTTCAGCCAGCTTATCGTTGCCTGGCCGTCGGCGATTTCCAGTGGCGCACGGAATACCGTTTCGTAAGGCATCTTTGCCTGCTTCATCGACGCGGTAAGCAAACCATTTTCTACGCTGCCGGAAAGCGTCCCGGAGAAGTGTTCCGCACCCGGTAATAATTTCCATTGCTTCCAGGCCAGATCGCTCCACGATGCCTGAAAACGGGTCTTGTCTGCAGCCTGAAGCGGGATATCCAGCGCCAGAGTGTTAATCTTGCCGCTCGGTTGTGTGGAGCGCCAAACATCACCCAGTGCAGGTGAAAGTTTCGCGACCAGCGGGCGTACGCCCTCCAGGCCTGCCAGCTCCAGATTACTGGCACGAATCCGGAGTTCGTCACTGCGTTTATTGTCTTTGCCGCCAACGTCCTGTTCCGGTATCCAGGCCAGCGTCAATGCTCCGCTCGGCCAGGGTTTGCCGTCCATCGTGATCCGTGTATCGGGAATAGAGAACTGCCATCCCGGATTTTCACGCGTAATATGCGCAGTCAGATTATCCACCGACAGCGTATGTGTTTCCTTCTCGCCCAACCAGCTGGCACCGCCCTGTTTCAGCCAGACGTCACCGCCGGTTACATCGCCTTTGTCGATCGTCATCCAGCCTTCAAGGGAGAACTGTGCCGTTTCCAGCGCAATATTGTCCTGCATCCATTTACCGAGCCACGGCTTCAGGTCGATGTCATCCGCCTGGAGCCAGACGCGACCATTGCTTAACAACCCCTCATCATCGCGCAAATCCATACGCACCTGCATCACGCCGTGCTGTCCGGTAAGGCTGGAGAGGCTTACCAGGCCTTCCGCACGGTGTCGACGTGGATCGTTCAGCCAGGTGAGCTGTGGGATCGCCAGCTCGGCGCGCTGACCGGATGGCGTCAGGAAACTGACTTCACTGTCGCGGAGATCGAAATGGTCAAATTGACGAAGAAACAGATCGCTGATGTGACTGGCTTCCAGGCTATCATTACCACCGCCGCTGGTGATAGAAGTGTTGGTGCGAAAGCGCAGCTGCCAGAAAGTGAGGTCGCGAAACTGCCAGCGCATATGTAACAGGCTCTGCCAGACATCCAGCGCCAGGGTAACGCGTTTAACCGAAAATTCGCCGCCATCTTTTAGTTCTGCACGGATGTCGTGCGCTTCAAGCGTCGGACCAAAATTCTGCCAGCTGGCTGAGAGCTGACTGGCTTCTACCGGCATGCCAGTCGCGGATTCTATTTTGTTGAGGATTTCCGGACGCCAGGCGTCAAGATGCGGTAAAGCAATACGCAGGCCGCTAACCAGCAGGGCAGCGATCACAACGAGCGCGGCTCCAGTAAGCAGTAAAATCCCCGGCAATCGCCTCACCCGTCACTCCTTGTCTGCTAAAAATGTGACTCAAAAACCCTTTGCCGGATGGCGGCCCAGCATCTGTTTACATCATTACGACGTCAAACTGCTCCTGGTTATAGAGCGGTTCAATTTGTACTTTAACCTGTTTGCCAACGAAAATTTCCACTTCCGCCAGCGAGTGTGACTCTTCACCTTTCAAGGCTTCGGCTACTGCCGGAGAAGCATAGACCAGGAAACGGTCGGAGTCGTAAGCATGGTGTACACGAACAATCTCGCGCATGATTTCATAGCATACCGTTTCCACGGTTTTCACCGTTCCGCGACCGTGGCAGGTTGGGCATTCGTTACATAGTACGTGCTCAATGCTTTCGCGGGTGCGTTTACGCGTCATCTCCACCAGCCCCAGCGCCGAAAAACCATTAACGCTGGTTTTCACCCGGTCTTTGCTCAACGCCTGCTCCAGCGAGTGCAGCACGCGGCGACGGTGATCTTCATTATTCATATCGATGAAATCAATAATGATAATCCCGCCCAGATTGCGCAACCGTAACTGGCGAGCGATAGCCTGCGTCGCTTCAATATTGGTATTGAAAATGGTGTCGTCCAGATTGCGATGACCGACAAACGCCCCGGTATTGATGTCCACGGTGGTCATCGCTTCGGTCTGGTCGATAATCAGATAACCACCGGATTTCAGTTCTACTTTGCGTTCCAGCGCTCGCTGGATTTCGTTTTCGACATCAAAGAGATCGAAAATCGGCTGGCGTCCGGTGTAATGCTCCAGCTTGCTGGTCATCTCGGGAATGTACTCCGAGGTAAACTCCAGCAATGCTTCGTAAGTCAGGCGTGAGTCAACGCGAATGCGGTCGAGTTCGGCGTCGGCGAAATCACGCAGAACACGCTGCGCCAGCGCCAGTTCTCCGTACAGCTGATAACGGGTCTGCGGGCGTTTTTTACGCTCCATAACTTTGGTCCAGACGCGTTTCAGATAAGCGGCATCGGAGGCCAGTTCAGCCTCGCCAACCCCTTCCGCTGCAGTACGGATGATAAACCCGCCCTGCTCGTCGCAATACTCTGCGACCACTTTTTTCAGGCGTTCACGTTCTGATTCGCTTTCAATTCGTTGGGATACCCCAACGTGAGAAGCCCCTGGCATAAACACCAGATAGCGAGAAGGCAGCGTGATATCGGTGGTCAGGCGCGCACCTTTAGTGCCAAGCGGATCTTTCACCACCTGCACCATCAGATCTTGCCCCTGACGGACCAGTTCCGAGATGTCGCGCACCGTGAATTGCTTTTGTTCTTCACCCGCCACACATTCGGTGTGCGGCATGATGTCAGATGCATGAAGAAACGCGGCTTTATCCAGCCCAATATCTACAAAAGCCGCCTGCATACCCGGAAGTACACGACTTACACGACCCTTGTAGATATTGCCTACTATTCCGCGTCGCGCCTCACGTTCAATATGAATTTCCTGCAGAATACCGCCATCAATATACGCCACTCGCGTTTCCGAAGGCGTTACGTTTACTAACAATTCAGCCGTCATGTTTATCCCTTTTCTCACGCAGTGCGTTAAAATTACTTAATAATTCATACGTTTCAACCAGCGGTAAGCCGACTACGGCGTGATAGCTGCCATTTATCTTCCTGACAAAACAGCCACCCAGCCCCTGAATACCGTATGCACCTGCTTTATCTAACGGTTCACCGCTGGCGACATAGCCCGCGATGTCTTCGTCTGTTAACGTTCTGAAAGTCACATCGGTGACCACCAGGCAATCGAGAATGTGCTGGCTGTCGGCCAACGCCACTGCCGTCATTACCTGATGGGTCTGACCCGATAATTTGCGCAACATCTGCACCGCATGCTCTGCGTCGCGCGGTTTCTCCAGCACTTCTCCATTCAGGATAACGATAGTATCCGCACCCAGCACCGGGAGATCCTGCGCCGTTTGCGCGACACCCGCCTGTGCTTTCTCGCGCGCCAGACGCACAACATATTGCTGCGCGCTCTCCTGCGGCTGACGCTGCTCCTCAATGCCCGTAACAATACGTTCAAAGGTCACGCCAAGTTGCGCAAGTAACTCCTGACGACGCGGAGAACCGGAAGCTAAATACAGAGAAGTCATAGAAACCTTTATTGCACTGCAAACTGCTGACGGACTTTACGCATCAGCAAGAAAATCCACGGCCAGAGAACGCCATTGACTACACTACTCCAGAACACTTCCGGTCTGAAAGAGACGTTAATCACTAAAAACTCTGCCCAGAAAACAATAATATCCACCACCAGCGAAAGCAACATGACGACCAGCGCCTGCTGCCATAATGCGAGGTTGCGGAAAAGCTGGTATTTCAGCGCCACCAGGTAAGCAATGATGCTCATCGCCAATACGCGTACGCCAAGCGTCGAGCCGCTGATCAGATCCAGTATGGCACCCATCACAAAACCTGTGCCCACATTTACGCGATGGGGCAAGGCCAGGATCCAATACAACAAGATGAGTAACACCCAGTTTGGCCGGAAAACAATCAGGTTATCCGGCCAGGGCATGATCTGCAGCAACAGCGCAATGAGGAAAGAGAGCCAGATTACCCAGCGTCCCTGGCTACGATAGCTCGCCACTATTGTCCTCCCGACGCACGCGCAGGCGGTTGAGCACCACTTTGCGGCGGCGTAGCTCTTTGTGGAGAGCGATTAGCTGCGGGCTGTGTGGGCGCAGCAGGCGCAGTAACTGCATTTCCTGTCGCCGGTTGCTGCGGAGTCGGCTGAGTGATCCCCGTTGCCGGTTCAGGTAACTTTGGCCCCATCGCGTCTGGCGAAGGCAATACCTGCGGCATCATCTGCATCAAACGTTCATTAGCAACACGATGCACCTCTTCCGGCGTCATCGGGTTAGCGCCGTTACGATCCGCGCCCCACAGCAGCAGCAGATAACGCAAACGTTGCAGTCCTGCAGTCGGACGCGCCTGAATCACAGTATAAGCGCGCTGGGTATCGAGTTTTACGGAAGAGACAACCGCGACCGGATAGCCTTCCGGGAAACGACCGCCCAGACCGGAAGTCACCAGCACATCACCAACACGAATGTCCGTATTCGCTGGCAGATGCTCAAGCTGCAAATCATCCGTACAACCGTTACCGGCTGCAATTACGCGGATATCGTTGCGCAGCACCTGGATTGGCAGCGCGTGGGTCGCATCACAAATCAGCAGCACGCGGCTGGTCAGTTTAGCGACGGCCACCACCTGACCAACAACACCTTTGTCGCTGATGACCGGCTGGCCTTCATAAACGCCATTAACGCTACCTTTATCGATAACAACTTGATCGCTATAAGGATCGTTAACCGTGGAGATAACCTGAGTCACCATTTTCTGCTCATCCTGACGCAGCGGGGAACCCAGCAGCTCGCGCAGACGCGCGTTCTCCTGTTTGTATTGTCCAAGCATCAGCAGTTCACTGTTTTTCAGCAACAGTTCCTGACGTAACGCCCGGTTTTCAAGTTCTAGTTGGTCACGCGAGGCCAGCGTCTGCGATACGCCATCCAGCAATTCACGAGGAGCATTGGAAACAAAGTAGAAAGGACTGACGGCGGTATCCATATAAGTACGGATTTGACTGAACGTCCCCAGGCGGCTGTCGGCAATAATAATGCCGAGCGCCACCAGCACCGCCAGAATAAGGCGAATCTGTAGCGACGGGCCACGGCTAAAAATTGGCTTCATAAGTTATGCGTATTCTCGTATCAGACCAGGCAGGGTAAACAGACACTTCCCCTGCCTGCATCCGATTACTCTTCGCTGAACAGGTCGCCGCCGTGCATGTCGATCATTTCCAGCGCTTTGCCGCCACCGCGCGCCACACAGGTCAGCGGGTCTTCAGCAACAACGACTGGAATGCCGGTTTCTTCCATTAACAAACGGTCAAGGTTACGCAGCAGTGCGCCACCACCGGTGAGCACCATGCCGCGCTCGGAGATATCGGAAGCCAGTTCCGGCGGGCACTGTTCCAGTGCAACCATTACCGCGCTCACAATACCGGTCAGCGGTTCCTGCAGTGCTTCGAGGATTTCGTTGGAGTTCAGGGTAAAGCCGCGTGGAACACCTTCTGCAAGGTTACGGCCACGAACTTCGATTTCACGTACTTCATCGCCCGGGTAAGCCGAACCGATTTCGTGCTTGATACGTTCTGCGGTGGCTTCACCGATCAGAGAACCGTAATTACGACGTACATAGTTGATGATAGCTTCGTCGAAACGGTCACCACCAATGCGCACGGAAGAGGAGTAAACCACGCCGTTCAAGGAGATAACAGCAACTTCAGTAGTACCACCACCGATATCAACCACCATAGAACCGGTCGCTTCAGAAACCGGCAGGCCAGCACCAATTGCGGCAGCCATCGGTTCTTCAATCAGGAAGACTTCACGGGCACCAGCGCCCTGCGCGGATTCACGAATTGCGCGGCGTTCAACCTGGGTCGCGCCAACCGGCACACAAACCAGAACGCGCGGGCTTGGACGCATAAAGCTGTTGCTGTGCACTTGTTTGATGAAGTGCTGGAGCATTTTTTCAGTCACGAAGAAGTCGGCGATAACGCCGTCTTTCATTGGGCGAATGGCAGCAATATTGCCCGGCGTACGGCCCAGCATCTGCTTCGCGTCATGACCTACTGCAGCTACGCTTTTCGGTGAACCGGCACGATCCTGACGAATGGCCACCACGGAAGGCTCATTCAATACGATGCCTTGTCCTTTTACATAAATGAGGGTATTCGCAGTACCCAGGTCAATGGACAAGTCATTGGAAAACATGCCACGAAATTTTTTCAACATACTAAGGGATAATCCTGAAAGCTGGGGCGGAAAAGAAAATCCGCTTACTTTACCAACCACACGCAGCAGCGACAAGGCGCAAAAATCATCTGCTACGGTGAAAATTAGTGCAGTTCGTTTCCTTTGTTACAAATCTCTGCCTGAGTCCAGAAAGGCTTAATGCATCAGCAGCATTCCTCGCCTGTTTGCAACCGCGTAAGGTCATTCATCTGCATATGTGCTGCAACAATCTGGCGAGCAGACAAGCACACTCCCATGAGACGCAGCGCGCGTTATTCTACGTGAAAACGGATTAAACGGCAGGTTAAACCGAGTATCTTTGTGAATATTTTTTCACGTTAGTATCAAGTGGCTGTGAGGACGCGAAAAAATCCCCTTGCCCACCTGTAACACCGCGCTGAATCAGGGTCTGCCACTCGCTTCGCGAACGCACGCCGGTGGCGTAAACCTGGGTGCTGGTCCCGGAGCAGGCTTCCACCAGGCTTTGAACCAGCAGTTGGTTCTCCGTTCGCTTCTCAATGTTTCTGACCAGCCCCGGATGGAGCTTGAGTAACTCAACATTAAGTTCTTTGATCCAACTGGTGCTTACCAGCGTCAAACCAGCCTGGTTGACGGCTACCCGTACCCCTAAAGCATTCACTAAACGAATAACAGGTTGTAAGCGACTGATATGTTGACCAACATCGGCCTCTGCAAGTTCAATAATTATGTGTCTTCGTTGCGATTTTTCACATTGCATTAACGTATCGCGCAGCCAACGCTGAAAACGCGGGCGAATCAGCGACTCAACGGTAACCTGAATCGCCAGATTTTCCTCTGGCCAGTAACGCAATAGTGGAATAAGACGGCTGATTTGCAGGCGGTCATACTCTTCCGATAAACCAAACTGCAAGACCATCGGCATATACTCTGCCGAGCTAACCTCTTCATTACCATCGAAAATGCGGCACATGAGTTCACGATGATGAACCCGGCCTTCGCGAGTAACCGCCGGTTTTTGATAAAGGCGCGGGCCGCCGCGACTGAGCATTTGCTCGATAAGCGTACGCCAGCGAACATTACCGCGTCCTTTTTCAGGCAACGAGTCATCGTAAATAGCCCAGCTATTGCCGCCCTGCAATCCCGCATTACGCGTGGCAGACTCTGCATGTTCCATTACCTGCTCGGTATCCTGACCACTACGCCAGGCACAGATACCAATGTGGATCATATCGTCGCGATCGAGCATTTTATTGTTCGGCAAGGTATCGACGGCTTTGATTAACTGACTGGCGATGCTCTCTGCCTCTTTTAACGTCCGGTGCGGTAACAGCGCAGCAAAATCACTGCGGTGGTAACGCGCCAGCAGTGCGCCAGGGTAGCGCATCATAAATGTCGATAGCAGATTCGTCAGAGAGAAGAACTGTTCTTCAACCTGGCTGTGCCCCCAGGTATCACTCAACATATTGAAATCCGGCAGACGAATCATCATCACGATCCCGTGGGTACCTACTTTCTCTTGATCTTCCAGTAACGTTGCTAACTGATTATCGAAAAAGAGTCGGTTATTGAGGCCGGTTTTCATGTCCTGGGCGGCATAAGAGCGGATCAGCGTATCAAGACGGCTGTGTTGTTCGCGTGCGTTCTGAATTTCACAAAGCAGCGTATCCAGCGCACTGCTGGTTCTGGGCGGCCATTCATAGATGGTTCCCAACACATTAGAGCCACGCTCACCGTTTAAGATACGAGTAGCCCGGGTTTCCAGCAATTCTTGCCCGGCAAGTTGCCGTTGTAACCAGCGTACCGCCAGGAAGAGCATAAGAATGATAAAGCCAATCGCCCCCGTGAGCGGCGCGGTAGTCATTAAAGAATGGAAATAGTTGCCCATCGGATCCTGATAAACCAGACGCAGCGACATCCCCGGATGCTTTATCAACGGAACGCTCAGTTCACGAAACAGATCGTTGGTGCCAACCGGACGATAACTACCATTTCTGGCCAGGGTATAAACCTGCTTATCACCATGGAGCAGGTCTACACGAACGATATCTGCCGACATCATTAATTCGGTAATTTGTGGCCTTAATGTGCTGAAGTCATTCGACACTAGGTGGGTATCAATCGCCGTCGCCACCGCCTGAACACGATGACTAAACTTATACTGAATGGCGTTGTAGAAACTTAGCGAACAGCCCAGCAAAGTCACAAAAATTGTTAACCCGGTGAGCAGCGTGACAAAGGCCGAAAATTTCGTCGTTAATCTCATCCTTGTGTTAACTCCGATAGTGAGGAAGCGGGCATACTAGCAAATCAGATTTATCTCGCAATTTATTGCGCTTCATCGGCTTTGCTTTTCCATTAGCGAGTATAGTCTTCAGAAATTATTTTCCAATCCATCATGCACATGAGGACCACTTATGCAGGCGTTACTTTTAGAACAGCAGGACGGCAAAACTCTCGCATCAGTACAGACTCTGGACGAAAGTCGCCTGCCGGAAGGCGATGTCACGGTTGATGTTCACTGGTCGAGCCTGAACTACAAAGATGCGCTGGCGATTACCGGTAAGGGAAAAATCATCCGAAATTTTCCGATGATTCCTGGGATTGATTTTGCCGGAACTGTACGCACCAGCGAAGATCCGCGTTTTCATGCCGGTCAGGAGGTGTTACTCACTGGCTGGGGCGTTGGTGAAAACCACTGGGGTGGGCTGGCGGAACAGGCGCGAGTGAAAGGTGACTGGCTGGTTGCCATGCCGCAAGGGCTGGACGCGCGTAAAGCAATGATTATCGGTACTGCCGGTTTTACCGCCATGCTGTGTGTGATGGCGCTGGAAGATGCCGGTGTTCGCCCGCAGGATGGGGAGGTTGTCGTGACGGGTGCCAGTGGTGGCGTCGGCAGTACCGCCGTGGCGCTGCTGCATAAGTTGGGTTATCAGGTCGTTGCTGTTTCCGGTCGCGAAAGTACCCATGAATATCTGAAAAGTTTAGGTGCCAGCCGTATTCTTCCTCGCGATGAGTTTGCCGAATCCCGTCCTCTGGAAAAACAAGTCTGGGCTGGGGCAATTGACACCGTTGGCGACAAAGTGCTGGCAAAAGTGCTGGCGCAAATGAATTACGGCGGCTGCGTGGCGGCCTGTGGTCTGGCGGGTGGTTTTACTCTGCCAACCACGGTCATGCCATTTATTCTGCGTAATGTCCGTTTGCAAGGGGTGGATTCAGTAATGACGCCACCAGCACGCCGCGCACAAGCCTGGCAGCGACTGGTCGCCGATTTACCGGAATCATTCTATACCCAGGCGGCAAAAGAGATATCTCTGGCAGAGGCACCGAAGTTTGCCGAGGCCATCATTAATAACCAGATCCAGGGTCGCACGCTGGTGAAGGTTAACTAACCATTTAGCAGGGAATAATAAGAGAGGGAACTCATTTTGAAATCATTATTCAATCGGTTAACGGGAAAAGCGGTTAGCCGGACAGCTTTCGTCGAACATCTTGGTCATGAAGTTGTACAACATCATCCAAACTGGAAAGTCATGATTTCGACTGACCATAAATTGATGCGCATTGATACTCCACCAAACAGCCATTATTGATACGCCTCCGTCGCCTGTTAGGTTTATGGTGCTTTGCCTTGGCGACGCTACGCTTAATCTGTTACTGATTTCTGGTACCATGGGGGGAATAATCTGATTTTATTTGATTACAAATTAACCACTTAAACCTATTGAATGCGGAACATTGTCAGTCGGTTAATTTTGCGTGCTTTAGCATTCACATCTATCCAGACGATGAAGTGAAAATTGCGTAATCCTCAGCAACCGCTGCGTAATGTCGTCTATCTTGTCGCGATCCTGGCATCCCTACATTATTTGTGGTCTGTGAAGATTATCTCATTGCAGCCCCTCATCTTCGCAGGGCTGGCTTTACAGCTTTTCACCTTACGTTATAAGAAGTTCCGTCGATGATGGCGCTAATTTCGTGAATTGTGCGGCTTGTTGCAAATTACACGGTGTTGAAGGTTATTTACATGTTAGCTGTTGATTATCTTCCCTGATAAGACCAGTATTTAGCTGCCAATTGCTACGAAATCGTTATAATGTGCGACCTCGTCCTCCCTGACGCAGTTTTTGCGCTGCGGAAAAGGTGACATTGGCGCAACGAAGGTATATTTTGTTTTTTGCCGGAGGATAGCAGCAGATCGCTGCACAATGTCCGTCAAGTCTAACATTGACACTCTGGGGCAAAATAGACCGGCGTCCCGGCCTGCTGGAATTTATCGCTATGCATACAGCTGTCGGGGCATACGCTTTACAGACGGCGGTGAAACGCCTGTCACAATCACACTAAACAAAGAGTACGGAACCCACTCATGGATATTCGTAAGATTAAAAAACTGATCGAGCTGGTTGAAGAATCAGGCATCTCCGAACTGGAAATTTCTGAAGGCGAAGAGTCAGTACGCATTAGCCGTGCAGCTCCTGCCGCAAGTTTCCCTGTGATGCAACAAGCTTACGCTGCACCAATGATGCAGCAGCCAGCTCAATCTAACGCAGCCGCTCCGGCGACCGTTCCTTCCATGGAAGCGCCAGCAGCAGCGGAAATCAGTGGTCACATCGTACGTTCCCCGATGGTTGGTACTTTCTACCGCACCCCAAGCCCGGACGCAAAAGCGTTCATCGAAGTGGGTCAGAAAGTCAACGTGGGCGATACCCTGTGCATCGTTGAAGCCATGAAAATGATGAACCAGATCGAAGCGGACAAATCCGGTACCGTGAAAGCAATTCTGGTCGAAAGTGGACAACCGGTAGAATTTGACGAGCCGCTGGTCGTCATCGAGTAACGAGGCGAACATGCTGGATAAAATTGTTATTGCCAACCGCGGCGAGATTGCATTGCGTATTCTTCGTGCCTGTAAAGAACTGGGCATCAAGACTGTCGCTGTGCACTCCAGTGCGGATCGCGATCTAAAACACGTATTACTGGCAGATGAAACGGTCTGTATCGGCCCTGCTCCGTCAGTAAAAAGTTATCTGAACATCCCGGCAATCATCAGCGCCGCTGAAATCACCGGCGCAGTAGCAATCCATCCGGGTTACGGCTTCCTCTCCGAGAACGCCAATTTTGCCGAGCAGGTTGAACGCTCCGGCTTTATCTTCATCGGCCCGAAAGCAGAAACCATTCGCCTGATGGGCGACAAAGTATCCGCAATCGCGGCGATGAAAAAAGCAGGCGTTCCTTGCGTACCGGGTTCTGACGGCCCGCTGGGCGACGATATGGATAAAAACCGCGCCATTGCTAAACGCATTGGTTATCCGGTGATTATCAAAGCCTCCGGCGGCGGCGGTGGTCGCGGTATGCGCGTAGTGCGCAGCGACGCTGAACTGGCACAATCCATCTCCATGACCCGTGCGGAAGCGAAAGCAGCTTTCAGCAACGATATGGTTTACATGGAGAAATACCTGGAAAATCCTCGCCACGTCGAGATTCAGGTACTGGCTGACGGTCAGGGCAACGCTATCTATCTGGCGGAACGTGACTGCTCCATGCAGCGCCGCCACCAGAAAGTGGTCGAAGAAGCACCGGCACCGGGCATTACCCCGGAACTGCGTCGCTACATCGGCGAACGTTGCGCTAAAGCGTGTGTTGATATCGGCTATCGCGGTGCAGGTACTTTCGAGTTCCTGTTCGAAAACGGCGAGTTCTATTTCATCGAAATGAACACCCGTATTCAGGTAGAACACCCGGTTACTGAAATGATCACCGGCGTTGACCTGATCAAAGAACAGCTGCGTATCGCTGCCGGTCAACCGCTGTCGATCAAGCAAGAAGAAGTTCACGTTCGCGGCCATGCGGTGGAATGCCGTATCAACGCCGAAGATCCGAACACCTTCCTGCCAAGTCCGGGCAAAATCACCCGTTTCCACGCACCTGGTGGTTTTGGCGTACGTTGGGAGTCTCATATCTACGCGGGCTACACCGTACCGCCGTACTATGACTCAATGATCGGTAAGCTGATTTGCTACGGTGAAAACCGTGACGTGGCGATTGCTCGCATGAAGAATGCGCTGCAGGAGCTGATCATCGACGGTATCAAAACCAACGTTGATCTGCAGATCCGCATCATGAATGACGAAAACTTCCAGCATGGTGGCACTAACATCCACTATCTGGAGAAAAAACTCGGTCTTCAGGAAAAATAATTTGTGACGCGCGGTGTTTTCATCGCGCTTAGCAAAGAACGTAATCAACGCCGGGCCTGTTAATGCTACCCGGCGTTTTTATTGCCGTTAACTAACGGTAGCCTGCAATTTCCGCTTTCAACGCGCTAATTTCAGCATCGCCATCAACAATTCCCAGCTCAAAGCAGTATTTCTTTGTTTCCCCTGGTTCAATAAAGGGCAGACGCCCCTGCGCTCGTTCTTTATCACGACCGTCAAGAAAACTATTACTGACCTCCAGTCCCATAACATATTCACCCGCGCCTAAATTTTTCCACTGGATAAAGTTGGGTAGCTGCATGATGTCGAATTTCTCGTAAATTCCCCACCCCAGTTCGGCGTTCACCAGCGCAACTTTACTCATCCCCTGACTGTCGCTATTCAACGTGAGATAGTAAACCTGCTCGTCAAAACCGGGCTGTGGGGTACAAATCTCCAGATGACTGGCTAACCCTTCCGCCGCATGCGGGGTTCGTGGCGTTACGCTTTTAGCAGACAGCAAAATTTCTGCCTGTGGCGATAATAAAGGCCAGCCGTAATTAAAGTGATAAAGAATTTGCAGCGGCTGGCGGGTGAAACCATGATTAGTCACCTTGTCTTCAATGCGCATTACATTTTCGCCATAACGGCAGCGAATGGTCCTTTCCAGCGTCAGATTTTCACCGAACAATCGTGTTTCCCGTACTTTGCCATTGATGACAAATTCAATGCTGTCGTCGGTCCGTTCTGTGCGATACCCCACCTCTTCTGCTGGAGTCGCAGCCAAACGCCCGTGTAACCCCAGCGTTTCTCCGTCATCCTCACAGGGCGTGCCAATGTAGCTAAGTCCGCAGGTAGTCAGTAACCCCGCGTAGAAGCTACGTAAAAACCCGTTGCCCTGAGACTCAAAAAAAGCGGGGGCGACAATGCCGTTGGGGGTGATAAAAGAGAGCGCAGTGTCCTTGTAGCTGGCCCATGCAATATCCAGCGCGCGATCTTTTACCACCGTAAATGCCAGTCCCGCACCAGTACGGACATCAAACGCTTCTGTCCCCTTTGCTCTGCCACTACGTAACTCATAGTGTTTAATTCCGGCAACCTGCGAGAGATCGCCAATCCACGACCAAATTTCGTTTTTCATTGTGCTGCTTCCCGAATGGACATGTCATGGCGCTGGATGAACGCTTCGATTTCCGCAAGGCGAGACGTTCCCTCCATTGGGCCACGTCGGGTTACCGCCAGTGCACCGCAGGCGTTGGCATATTGTAATGCCCGATGGGCGTCAAACCCTAGCTGGCGGCAGGCAATCCATGCGCCACCAAAACAGTCTCCCGCACCGGTCGGGTCAACTTCTTCCACCGGATAGCTCTCAACATGAAACTGCTCATTCGCGGAGTAGTAACTGGCTCCTTGATTGCCGCGCTTCACAATCACCTCTTTAACACCTTCTTCAAGAAAACCAGCGATTGCACGCTCCGGCGTCGAGTGTGGCGACAAGAGCAACACTTCCCCCTCACTGGGCATATAGATATCCGTTAACTCAAGAACAAAGTGGAGGGCATCGCGCATTTCTGGAATATCAAGCATTTCTTTACGAATATTCGGGTCGAAAGAAATAACGCCACCATTTGCTTTAACGATGGTTACTGCTTTTTTTACTGCGTCTACCATATGGAATGAAAACAGGGATGAACCCATAATATGAAAATGGGTACAATCCTTCAGAATATTTTCATCAACATGCTGTGCCGATAATTTACCGCAAGCGGCATTCTTGATATTAAAAATAAAATCGCGATCGCCAGAGTTATGATAAGTAACAAAGGCACTACCGGTGGCTTCCAGAGGTAAGACTGAAATCCCCCTGATGTCCACACCGTCAGCAGCCAGACGATGTATATTAATATCACCAAAGCCATCATTCCCCACGCAGCTAATGATGCCGCACGGGACGCCAAGACGTGTCACCTGGTCGATAAAAATAGCGGGCGCACCACTGGGATAAGGGCCGTTCCAGATACCTGGTTGATCAAATGGCTGGCCGATTTTACTCGCCATAATTTCAACCAGAATTTCTCCAATTGTGAAGACCTTACTCATATGATTAATTCCTTGAAATGATTAGCTGCGTTTTCTTTTATTTCTTACGTCAAAATAAACGGCTACAAGAATGACTAATCCTTTAACCACCATCTGGTAAAAATAAGGAACATTCATTAAGTTCATGCCATTATTAATAACGCCGATGGTTAATGCGCCGATCACCGTCCCCACCACGGTTCCATAGCCGCCGTTCAGGCTGGTGCCTCCCAGTACAGCCGCGGCAATAGCATCCAGTTCGTAGCTCAACGCGGAATTCGGTTGCCCGGAATAGAGGCGTGAGGCAAGGATCATCCCGCTGATACCTGCCAGCACGGCTGTAATCATAAAGACTTTAATTTTCAAGCGGGTGACATTTATCCCTGAATAAATTGCCGCTTCTTTATTACCACCAGTGATATAAATCTTTCGTCCAAAGGTTGTTTTAGTAAGAATGAAATGGTTAATCAGCAATAAGATAATTAATATCCAGATTGGAATAGGTATATAGAGAAATTCTCCATTCCCCAGCGCCAGAAAGGCATCATCTTTAATCATGATGGGCATACCATCGGTCACTATATAAGCGATACCACGGAAGATCCCCATAGTAGCAACGGTGACAATAAACGACGGGATCCCCGCTATAGCCGTCAAGCCACCATTTATCATCCCCAGAGCCAGTGCTGCAATAATGGATAATGGGACCAATAAAACAAATGGAATTCCCCATGAAGCCCCAAGCGCAGCAAATGTGCCAATCAATGCAATGGTTGAACCGACCGATAAATCAATATCGCCAAGCAAAAGCACATAAGTCATTCCATAGGCGGTAATTGCAATTATCGAAACCTGAAGAATAATATTAGTAATGTTATTGGCGGTAAAAAAACTGTCATTAATAAAACTGAACAGAATGATTAACACCACCATTCCACTGAGGATACCACCATATTGCCTGAAGACTTTTTTAAAATTATTTGCAATGGGAATTTCCGAAGGTTTCGGACTGGCAAGAGTTTTCTCTGTCATTTAACGTACTCCTGTTGCAGCGGTCATTACCTGTGTCTGCGTTAAATTTTCACATGAATAAATATCGGCAATCGTTTTATTACGCATTACCACCAGACGATCGCTAAGTGCCATGACTTCTGGCAGTTCAGAGGACACCAGAATAATTGCTGTCCCTGCCGCAGCCAGTTGACGTATCACGTTATAGATTTCAAATTTTGCGCCGACATCCACTCCGCGCGTTGGCTCATCGAGCAATAAAATACGCGGAGTTTTCTCCAGCCACTTCGATAACACGATTTTCTGTTGATTACCGCCGCTCAGTGCTCCCACTGCCTGATGCACAGAACTCACTTTAGTGTTCATTCTGGCAATTGATTGCAGCGTCTTCGCCTCTTCTTGTCGGTGATTGATGAGTCCCATCCGCGAAGCGTTATATTGAAACGCCACATGGTGCGTGTTCATATTGACGTCGTGCATCAGCACTAACCCTTCTTCCTTGCGGTTTTCGGTCACAAAAGCAATGCCATGATCAATAGCCTGTTTGGGATTAGCGATCCTGACTTCCTTACCATCAATCAACACAGTCCCGTGATACGAAACGAGGCCAAATAGCGCCTTCATCACATCGGAACGCCCGGCCCCCACCAGGCCAAAAAATCCGAGGACTTCCCCCGGACGCACAGCGAAACTGACCTCTTTAAAAAGCGAAGGATGGGAAAGATTTTTTACTTCCAGTTTTGCAGGAACATTTTCATCCGGTTTTTCCCCAAGACGTGCTGGCCAAATATTTTTCATTTCCCGACCAACCATTTGGGCAATCAAGTGCTGGATATCACTGTTTTTCTTTTCATGCGTAGCGATATACTCACCGTCGCGGATCACCGAAATATCATCTGAAATCCGCATAATTTCATCCATGCGATGAGAGATATAAATAACCGCACAGCCTCGCTGCTTTAATTTTTCAATAATGTTAAACAGAATCTCCGCTTCATTATCACTTAGCGAGGATGTCGGTTCATCCATAATCACGACATCCGCTGCATAGCTTAAGGCTTTGGCAATTTCTACCAGTTGCCTATGTGCCATCGACATATTGCCGACCATTTCCAGAGGGTCTAGTGGGATGCCCAGTTCCGCGAGGAGGTTCTGGCAATCTGCGAGCATTTTTTTATCGTTAATGATGCCAAAACGTCGCGGTTCATTATTGGCATAAATATTTTCCGCCACGGTCATATTATTACTCAGGCTCAGTTCCTGAAAAATAATCGCAATCCCTAACTGGCGAGAATGCTGCGGATTATTAATGGTGATGGTTTCACCACGTAGTGTTATCGTTCCCTGGGTTGGCGGATAAACACCGGCCAGTATTTTCATTAATGTCGATTTACCGGCACCATTCTCGCCTAATAAAGTATGCACCCGCCCTTTACGTAAAGAGAGTGTAATATCTTTTAATGCCTGAGCATGACCAAATGTCTTCGCAATATGCGAAACATCAAGAATAACATCCGTCATAATGACCTCGGTGTCACAACAAAACGCCAATAACGTTTTGTTGTGAGGTGAAGATATTTACTATTTACCTGTATAAACGCCGGGTTGTACCGGGATCATTTTTTCTACCGGTTTACCATTGAGGTGATCAACAGCGGCATCAATGGCTTTAGCCCCCATTTGATCGGGATATTGCCGAATCACGGCCGCAAACGTTTTTTCACTGTCAACGGCATCACGCGCTTCTTTCATGCCGTCAAAACCAATGATTTTGATGTTGTCGTTATGCGCAGATTTTGCTGCGATAACCGCTGCTAGCGCCGCATCATCACCAAAGCCAAACAGACCATTCAGGTTGGCGTTTGCCTGCATAATGTTTTGCGCAGTCGTTAACGCTTCAGCCCGCGTAATACCAGGCTGTTCAGCAACAATTTTAATATCCGGTGTATCGCTTAACCCTTTCTTAAAACCATCAACGCGCGCAACCACCGATTGTAGTGCCGGATAAGAAATAATGGCTACAGTACCTTTACCATGCAAAAGTTTACCCATTAACTTGCCTGCTTCAACGCCTCCCGCATAGTTATCGGTCGCAACATGCGATACGACCGGAACGCCTTCCGCAGCGACGTCGACGGTGATAACGGGAATACCGGCCTTATCGGCTTTAATTATCGCTGCCTGGACGCCTTTCGAATCGACCGGAGAGATAATAATGGCATCCACTTTTTTAGTAATAAAATCCTCAACATCAGAAAGTTGTTTGTTTAAATCCTGATTGGCAATAGAGACACTTAAATTGACATTGTCTTTTTTTGCCTCTTCTTTCATGGCATTCGCAAGATCAATATAGAAAGGATGTTGTTGTGTTAATAATGACGCACCAATTTTATACTCTTTTGCCAACGAACTTTGCGAGAACAATGCCAGGCTCACCAACATAGCTGAACCAAGTAATTTAATATTTTTCATAAACAATCCTCATTATTTTTGTAGGGTACAACGTCTTAAATTTTTCCTTCACTACCACAGACGCCAATAATACGAGTTACGACTTCTTTCATGGCGGCCTTTGCGGGCTGCATATAGTGGCGAGGATCATTTGCCGCAGGATTGTTGTAGAAATATCCTTTTAACGCATCGGCAAACGCAATTTTCAATTCTGTCGCGACATTTACTTTACAAATACCGTGGCGAATACAGAGCTGAACGTCCTGTTCCGATAGGCCTGAAGCTCCATGCAACACCAGCGGAATTTCTACCAGCTGGCGAATTTGTTCCAGCCGCACAAAATCCAGACGTGGTTCATGCGCATATAAACCATGTGCAGTGCCTATTGCTACCGCCAGAGAGTCAATTTGGGTACGTTGAACAAACTCTGCAGCTGCGGCTGGTGAGGTATAAGCCGAATCTTTTTCATCCACCAGCAGATCGTCCTCCTGGCCGCCCAGACGCCCCAGTTCAGCCTCGACGCTGACATCGAAGCGATGGCAAAAGGTGGTAACTTCTTGCACTCGCGCAATGTTGTCTTCAAATGGCAAATGGGAGCCATCAATCATGACAGAACGGATCCCTGCGCGAACCTTATTAAAAATGTCATCACTCTCTTCATGATGGTCGAGATGCAGGACTAACGGCAGGTTGTACTCGCGAGCCAGCGATTGTACTAACGAAATTAAACTTCCCACGCCACCATAACGATATGTACCGGGTGTTCCCGCCAGCATAACGGGAGAGCGAAGTTGTGCAGCGCTCTCAACAACTACCTGTAAAGTTTCAAGGTTATGAATGTTGAAAGCAGGGACGGCATATCCCTCTGACTGGGCTTTTTTCAGCATGTTTTTGCTTGAAATAATATACATCGCAGCTCCTGTTATTTGTCGTTCGCCTTACAAAATGAAGAAAGAGAATCTTCACTTTCATTTTGAAAGCAAACTAGCACAGCAAAAGCAGCAAAAAGCGTGATGCATGTCGAACATCATCAAAATAACTTACAAAAAATAACTTAATTTATTTTTCACTTTGCAAGTGAAACCAATGGAAACCCTGCATAAATATGAATATATTCATTTATTTTTCAATGCATTAAGCTATTTTCGTTGCAATTTTTGACCCATGATTTTCTTTTCGAATTGTCGATATGATTGAAGGATAACTTTCAAAGAAAAATACAAGGAGCTATAGTGTTACGCATTAAAGGCCAATGAAGAGTGTTAACGTGCCGAGAAAATCGTCTAACCTACTGAAACGCAGATTAAAAATTGCAGAAATTGTTGCCGCCCAGGGTGAAATCAAAGTTGATGACTTATCTGCGCAACTTGGTGTCTCTGGCGTGACGATCCGCGGCGATCTCAGTTATCTGGAGCAACAGGGATATTTAAAGCGATCATTTGGCGGTGCTATTGCGACACCACTCTCCTCTGAACCAGAAGCGATACAACCGATCGCGCCATTGTCTCTGGCACAACAAATGGAAATAGCACGACATTGCGCACGGTTAATTCGCGATCGTGACACGCTATTTCTTGGACATGGGACAATCTGCCGTAAGATCATTCCATTGCTCAGCGAAGTGAAAAAACTGCGTCTGATCACCAACGATCCCGAACATGCGCTGCTGGCAAATCAGTTTATTGATGGCGAAATAATACTGGCTGGCAGTGAAATGTTGCGCCCCGACACCGCACTGGCCGGAAAACAGCTTGAACAGGCACTTCAGCATTTCACCATTACACATAGCATTCTGGAAATCAGCCATCTGGATGCTGATGGTACTTTAAATATCAACGTTCCCAGACTCGCCGCTGCCTGGCAGCTCTGTTTCGATCATGCCCAGAATAAGACGGTTATCGTTGCCGCCGATCCTGCGCCATCAACGGCTGCTATCGGGCATTTGCATCAGGCAGAAAATGTGATCGTCAGCCGCAGCATTAACGAACAATATCAGCAACAATTGCAGTCGGCTGATTTCGTTATCCTTTATACCAGTAATGAGTGCTTTACCTGGTCCAATCGCGAAAGGCTTCAGGAATGAGAGGGGTTTTGTGACAATAACTATCTGCGCTATGGGCGAATTGCTGGCCGAGTTTTTGTCCCGCAACCCACATCAAAAATTCACTCAGCCTGGGGAGTTTATCGGGCCATTTCCCAGCGGTGCGCCAGCAATTTTTGCTGCTCAGGTGGCAAAACTGTCCCATCGGGCCATCTTCTTTGGATGTGTTGGTAATGATGATTTTGCCCGACTCATTATAGAGCGTCTCCGTCATGAAGGTGTCATTACCGATGGGATCCATGTTATGAACAATGCCGTCACAGGTACGGCGTTCGTGAGTTATCAAAATCCCCAGCTGCGGGATTTCGTCTTTAATATCCCTAACAGCGCCTGCGGTTTGTTTACTGCCGAGCACATTGATAAGGATCTGCTTAAACAGTGTAACCATCTGCATATTGTGGGCTCATCGTTGTTCTCATTTCGCATGATCGATGTCATGCGTAAAGCAATAACGACGATCAAATCGGCTGGCGGCACCGTTTCTTTCGATCCCAATATTCGCAAAGAGATGCTGAGCATTCCTGAAATGGCGCAGGCTCTCGATTATTTGATTGAATATACGGATATTTTTATCCCCAGCGAAAGCGAACTCCCTTTCTTCGCGCGTCACAAAAATCTGTCAGAGGAACAGATTGTTAGCGATCTTCTCCACGGCGGCGTAAAACATGTGGCGATAAAACGCGCCCAGCGTGGGGCCAGCTATTACAAGCTTAAAAACGGTACATTACACGCCCAGCATGTTGCAGGTCACGATATCGAAATTATCGATCCAACGGGTGCAGGCGACTGCTTTGGCGCAACGTTTATCACTCTTTTCTTATCCGGTTTCCCGGCACACAAGGCGCTGCAATATGCAAATGCCAGCGGCGCGCTCGCCGTAATGCGGCAAGGTCCGATGGAAGGGATATCCTCACTGGCAGACATTGAAGACTTTTTGCAGCAGTACTGAACGGCAATTTTCTGTCAGATCATTTTCCCTGCCTGAAGACTTGCCGTAGAATTGCCCGTTTCTCGTATCCCCCCATGAGGAGGACCCCTTCCGTGGACACTCGTTTTGTTCAGGCCCATAAAGAGGCGCGCTGGGCGCTGGGGCTGACCCTTTTGTATCTGGCGGTATGGTTAGTAGCCGCTTACTTACCTGGCGTTGCCCCCGGTTTTACCGGCTTTCCGCGCTGGTTTGAGATGGCCTGCATCCTGACGCCGCTGCTGTTTATTGGACTGTGCTGGGCGATGGTGAAATTTATCTATCGCGATATCCCACTGGAGGATGACGATGCAGCTTGAAGTAATTCTACCGCTGGTCGCCTATCTGGTGGTGGTGTTCGGTATCTCTGTTTATGCGATGCGTAAACGGAGCACTGGCACCTTCCTTAATGAGTATTTCCTCGGCAGCCGCTCTATGGGCGGTATTGTGCTGGCGATGACGCTCACCGCGACCTATATCAGTGCCAGTTCGTTTATCGGCGGGCCTGGAGCTGCTTATAAATACGGCCTGGGCTGGGTATTGCTAGCGATGATTCAGCTTCCTGCAGTCTGGCTTTCGCTCGGTATTCTCGGCAAGAAGTTCGCAATTCTTGCGCGCCGCTACAATGCGGTGACGCTGAACGATATGCTGTTTGCCCGCTACCAGAGTCGTCTTCTGGTATGGCTGGCGAGTTTGAGTTTGCTGGTTGCGTTCGTTGGTGCGATGACCGTGCAGTTTATCGGCGGTGCGCGCCTGCTGGAAACCGCGGCGGGTATTCCTTATGAAACCGGGCTGCTGATTTTCGGTATCAGCATTGCGTTGTATACCGCCTTTGGCGGCTTTCGCGCCAGCGTGCTGAACGACACCATGCAAGGGCTGGTGATGCTGATTGGCACCGTTGTGCTGCTTATTGGCGTGGTACATGCCGCAGGTGGTTTAAGTAATGCGGTAGACACGCTGCAAACCATCGATCCGCAACTGGTTACGCCACAAGGCGCTGACGATATTCTGTCGCCTGCCTTTATGACGTCGTTCTGGGTACTGGTGTGCTTTGGCGTTATAGGCCTGCCGCATACTGCGGTGCGCTGTATCTCTTATAAAGACAGCAAAGCCGTACATCGGGGAATCATTATCGGTACGATTGTAGTCGCAATCCTGATGTTCGGTATGCATCTGGCCGGAGCGTTAGGTCGGGCGGTGATCCCCGATCTCACCGTACCGGATCTGGTGATCCCAACGTTAATGGTAAAAGTGCTGCCACCGTTTGCTGCCGGGATCTTCCTGGCTGCGCCTATGGCTGCGATCATGTCGACAATTAACGCCCAACTGCTGCAAAGTTCCGCTACGATCATTAAAGATCTCTATCTGAATATCCGTCCGGATCAAATGCAAAACGAGACGCGTCTGAAGCGGATGTCGGCGGTGATCACGTTGGTTCTCGGTGCGTTGCTGCTGCTTGCCGCCTGGAAGCCGCCAGAAATGATCATCTGGCTGAATTTGCTGGCCTTCGGTGGGCTGGAAGCCGTTTTCCTGTGGCCGCTGGTGCTGGGTCTTTACTGGGAACGCGCCAACGCCAAAGGCGCGCTAAGTGCGATGATCGTTGGCGGCGTGCTGTATGCCGTACTCGCGACGCTGAATATTCAGTACCTGGGCTTCCACCCTATCGTGCCCTCGTTACTACTAAGTTTGCTGGCTTTCCTGGTCGGAAACCGTTTCGGTACATCCGTCCCGCAAGCTACCGTTTTGACTACTGATAAATAAAGAGTTTTGCCATGCCTTGGATCCAACTGAAACTGAACACTACCGGCGCGAACGCGGAAGATCTTAGCGATGCGCTGATGGAAGCGGGTGCCGTTTCTATCACTTTTCAGGATACCCACGATACGCCAGTATTTGAGCCGCTGCCGGGCGAAACGCGCCTGTGGGGCGACACCGATGTGATTGGTCTGTTCGACGCTGAAACCGATATGAACGACGTGGTGGCGATTCTGGAAAACCATCCGCTGCTCGGCGCGGGCTTCGCGCATAAAATCGAACAACTGGAAGATAAAGACTGGGAGCGCGAATGGATGGATAATTTCCACCCGATGCGCTTTGGTGAACGACTGTGGATCTGCCCAAGCTGGCGTGATGTGCCGGACGAAAACGCCGTCAACGTGATGTTAGACCCAGGGCTGGCGTTTGGTACGGGTACCCATCCAACTACCTCTCTGTGCCTGCAATGGCTCGACAGCCTCGATTTAACCGGTAAAACAGTCATCGACTTTGGCTGCGGTTCCGGCATTCTGGCTATCGCGGCGCTGAAACTGGGTGCAGCAAAAGCCATTGGTATTGATATTGATCCGCAGGCGATTCAGGCCAGCCGCGACAACGCTGAACGTAATGGCGTTTCTGATCGTCTGGAACTCTACTTACCGAAAGATCAGCCAGAAGAAATGAAAGCCGACGTGGTGGTCGCTAACATCCTTGCAGGTCCATTACGTGAACTGGCACCGTTAATCAGCGTCCTGCCAGTTTCAGGCGGTTTGCTGGGCCTTTCCGGTATTCTGGCAAGCCAGGCAGAGAGCGTTTGCGAAGCTTATGCCGACAGCTTCGCTCTGGACCCGGTCGTGGAAAAAGAAGAGTGGTGCCGCATTACCGGTCGTAAGAATTAACCTTCGCATCGCCGTATGGCGACGCAGAGCGAAGTGCGAGCGATGTCACAAAAGGCACGTTAATTTGCCGATTATTTACGCAAATTTGCGTGCCAAAATTTTCATTCATAAAGAAAAATTGAGAACTTACTCAAATTTCTTTGAGTGTAAATTTTAGTCACTACTTTCTAATATGATGATTTTTATGAGTAATTATCGCGCTACGCTCATTTTAAATGCAATTCTTTGATCCATCTCAGAGGATTGGTCAAAGTTTGGCCTTTCATCTCGTGCAAAAAATGCGTAATATACGCCGCCTTGCAGTCACAGTATGGTCATTTCTTAACTCATGCGCATCGGACAATATCAGCTCAGAAATCGCCTGATCGCAGCGCCCATGGCTGGCATTACAGACAGACCTTTTCGGACGTTGTGCTACGAGATGGGAGCCGGATTGACAGTATCCGAGATGATGTCTTCTAACCCACAGGTTTGGGAAAGCGACAAATCTCGTTTACGGATGGTGCACATTGATGAACCCGGTATTCGCACCGTGCAAATTGCTGGTAGCGATCCGAAAGAAATGGCAGATGCAGCACGTATTAACGTGGAAAGCGGTGCCCAGATTATTGATATCAATATGGGTTGCCCGGCTAAAAAAGTGAATCGCAAGCTCGCAGGTTCAGCCCTCTTGCAGTACCCGGATGTCGTTAAATCGATCCTTACCGAGGTCGTCAATGCAGTGGACGTTCCTGTTACCCTGAAAATTCGCACTGGCTGGGCACCGGAACACCGTAACTGCGAAGAGATTGCCCAACTGGCTGAAGACTGTGGCATTCAGGCTCTGACCATTCATGGCCGTACACGCGCCTGTTTGTTCAATGGAGAAGCTGAGTACGACAGTATTCGGGCAGTTAAGCAGAAAGTTTCCATTCCGGTTATCGCGAATGGTGACATTACTGACCCGCTTAAAGCCAGAGCTGTGCTCGACTATACAGGGGCGGATGCCCTGATGATAGGCCGCGCAGCTCAGGGAAGACCCTGGATCTTTCGGGAAATCCAGCATTATCTGGACACTGGGGAGTTGCTGCCCCCGCTGCCTTTGGCAGAGGTTAAGCGCTTGCTTTGCGCGCACGTTCGGGAACTGCATGACTTTTATGGTCCGGCAAAAGGGTACCGAATTGCACGTAAACACGTTTCCTGGTATCTCCAGGAACACGCTCCAAATGACCAGTTTCGGCGCACATTCAACGCCATTGAGGATGCCAGCGAACAGCTGGAGGCGTTGGAGGCATACTTCGAAAATTTTGCGTAAACAGAAATAAAGAGCTGACAGAACTATGTTCGAACAACGCGTAAATTCTGACGTACTGACCGTTTCTACCGTTAACTCTCAGGATCAGGTAACCCAAAAACCCCTGCGTGACTCGGTTAAACAGGCACTGAAGAACTATTTTGCTCAACTGAATGGTCAGGATGTGAATGACCTCTATGAGCTGGTACTGGCTGAAGTAGAACAGCCCCTGTTGGACATGGTGATGCAATACACCCGTGGTAACCAGACCCGTGCTGCTCTGATGATGGGCATCAACCGTGGTACGCTGCGTAAAAAATTGAAAAAATACGGCATGAACTAATTCAGGTTAGCTAAATGCTTGATTAAAAAGGCGCTACTCGGCATGGGGAAGCGCCTTTTTTATAGGTGTCAC
Organism: Escherichia sp. WS1118; assembly: GCF_046487695.1. Classification (NCBI taxonomy): domain Bacteria; kingdom Pseudomonadati; phylum Pseudomonadota; class Gammaproteobacteria; order Enterobacterales; family Enterobacteriaceae; genus Escherichia; species Escherichia sp. WS1118. The sequence continues at coordinate 706,183 of NZ_JBJQIZ010000001.1, forward strand.
AAAGGGAGTGACCATGAGAACAGGATGTGAACCGACCCGATTTGGTAATGAAGCAAAGACCATCATCCAGGGTGATGCATTAACCGAACTTAAAAAGATCCCCGCCGAAAGTGTCGATCTGATCTTTGCCGACCCACCGTATAACATCGGTAAAAATTTTGATGGTCTGATCGAAGCCTGGAAAGAAGATCTGTTTATCGACTGGCTGTTTGAAGTGATTGCAGAGTGCCATCGCGTTCTGAAAAAGCAGGGCAGCATGTACATCATGAATAGCACGGAAAACATGCCCTTTATCGATCTCCAGTGCCGCAAGCTTTTTACCATCAAAAGTCGCATCGTCTGGTCATATGACAGTTCTGGAGTGCAGGCGAAAAAACACTACGGCTCCATGTACGAACCCATCCTGATGATGGTGAAAGACGCAAAGAACTACACGTTCAACGGTGATGCTATTCTGGTAGAAGCCAAAACCGGATCGCAGCGCGCGTTGATCAATTATCGCAAAAATCCTCCACAGCCTTACAATCATCAAAAAGTACCGGGTAACGTCTGGGATTTTCCGCGCGTGCGTTATTTGATGGATGAATATGAAAACCACCCGACGCAAAAACCGGAAGCCTTGCTGAAACGCATTATTCTCGCCTCTTCCAACCCAGGCGATATCGTTCTCGACCCGTTTGCCGGTAGCTTTACTACCGGTGCCGTAGCCGTCGCCAGCGGGCGAAAATTCATTGGTATTGAGATCAACAGCGAGTACATCAAAATGGGGCTTCGACGGCTGGATGTCGCGTCGCATTACTCTGCGGAAGAACTGGCGAAAGTGAAAAAAAGAAAGACCGGCAACCTGTCAAAACGAAGCCGGTTAAGCGAAGTTGACCCCGATCTCATTACAAAGTAAAGGAAGTGTAAGCCTGGTTTTCAGATTATTCATTTCGTGTATATTTCCTGCCAGACTTGGTTAAACATGCACAGGCTCAGGTAATGATTCGCAGGTATTGGTGGCTCGTCGTTTTCGCTGTCTTCGTTTTTCTGTTTGATACTTTACTGATGCAGTGGATTGAACTGCTGGCAACAGAAACAGACAAATGCCGCAATATGAACTCAGTTAATCCACTAAAACTGGTTAACTGTGACGAACTGAATTTTCAGGACAGAATGTGAATTTATATGACACTTAATTCATTCGTTTTATGAATTAATTTCGTTATGTTTTCATCTGGCATGAACATTCTTAATACGTTATCGACCAGTGCGGGTGCTTGTTTATAAAGGTCATAACACGCCATATTCATTAACCAGTTTTGAACAATTCCGCTGAAGGCACCATCAATAATAATCATCACAACATCTAAATCGAGATTATTTGCTACACAACCTTGTTGCTGACACGCCTGCAATACTTCGCGGAGAGTCTGCGGATTAAAGCCCATCTTTTCGCGTATCACTCCCTCGGCCAGCATCTCATCATTAAATTCACATTTGTGATATAAGATTTTCAGCAACGCCTGCTGGCGGGGAATTTTGGCAATATATTGCAAACCGACAATCAATTTTTCACGCAATTGCTGAAACGGGTCATGCTCTAACCCAGCGGTCAAGTAATCCTGGATTAACTCCCGCAATGAAGGCTGTTGCAACCACATCTCATTAAACAGTTGAGTCTTGTTTTCGAAGTGCCAGTAGATAGCGCCACGCGTAACGTTAGCAGCGTCGGCAATGTCGTTGAGCGTCGTCTTGCTTACGCCATGCTGCGCAAACTGGGCGATGGCAGTTTCAATCAGTTCTTGCCGGGTCTTCAGGGCTTCAGCTTTGGTTCTTTTTGCCATGATTAATTATTCAGGAAATAAATATATTCAACACAGGATGAGAAAATAGCGAAGGTTAATCTATCACCTAATGTGTATTTATACGAGAGGCTAATATTGCGTTGCTATAAATCGTCAAATAAATGATATGTATTATTTACCTAAAATACATTCACCCTACCTATATATATTTCAATTTACGAGGCTTTAATTCTACTTCTTTAAATCCGCGTCAAAATAAAACAATAGGATATTAATCTTTTTTTGTGTTTATGTGCCTTGAGTCGCCAGTATTCATAACTATTCCTTACATCGACGAATGATAATTTGTAGGATAGCGAACTGTATTTTTCTTTCTGCGAGTTAACGCATTGCCTTTTTGGGCAAATAACGCGCTTTTGGTTTTTTGAGGAATAGTAATGACGAAACATGCCAGGTTTTTCCTCCTGCCCTCCTTTATTCTGATCTCCGCGGCTTTAATCGCCGGTTGTAACGATAAGGGAGAAGAGAAAGCTCACGTCGGTGAACCGCAGGTTACCGTTCATATTGTGAAAACGGCCCCGTTAGAAGTTAAGACTGAATTACCAGGCCGCACCAATGCTTACCGTATAGCCGAAGTTCGCCCACAGGTTAGCGGGATCGTACTGAATCGCAATTTCACTGAAGGCAGCGATGTGCAAGCAGGCCAGTCCCTGTACCAGATCGATCCCGCGACCTATCAGGCAAGTTATGACAGCGCGAAAGGCGAACTAGCGAAAAGTGAAGCCGCCGCCGCCATCGCGCATTTGACGGTAAAACGTTACGTTCCGCTCGTGGGTACGAAATACATCAGTCAGCAGGAGTACGACCAGGCCATTGCTGATGCTCGCCAGGCCGATGCCACCGTGATTGCCGCAAAAGCCACAGTTGAAAGCGCTCGCATCAATCTCGCTTATACCAAAGTGACTGCGCCTATTAGCGGACGTATCGGCAAATCGACTGTGACCGAAGGCGCTCTTGTCACTAATGGGCAAACGACTGAACTGGCGACTGTCCAGCAGCTCGATCCTATCTACGTTGATGTGACCCAATCCAGCAACGATTTTATGAGGCTGAAGCAATCCGTAGAGCAAGGAAATTTGCATAAGGAAAACGCCACCAGCAACGTAGAGTTGGTCATGGAGAACGGTCAAACCTATCCCCTGAAAGGTACGCTGCAATTCTCCGATGTGACCGTTGATGAAAGCACCGGCTCCATAACCCTACGTGCTGTCTTCCCTAACCCGCAACATACGCTTTTGCCGGGTATGTTTGTGCGCGCACGGATTGATGAAGGCGTCCAACCTGACGCCATTCTTATCCCGCAACAAGGCGTTAGCCGCACACCACGTGGTGATGCAACCGTGCTGATTGTTAACAATAAAAGTCAGGTTGAAGCGCGCCCTGTCGTTGCCAGTCAGGCGATTGGCGATAAATGGTTGATTAGCGAAGGTCTGAAATCTGGCGATCAAGTCATTGTCAGCGGCCTGCAAAAAGCGCGTCCGGGAGAGCAGGTTAAAGCCACTACCGATACCCCCGCAGATACTGCATCGAAGTAAGGCAATCTGACATGGCAAACTTTTTTATTCGACGACCGATATTTGCATGGGTGCTGGCCATTATTCTGATGATGGCGGGCGCACTGGCGATCCTACAATTGCCCGTCGCCCAGTATCCAACCATTGCGCCGCCTGCGGTTTCTGTTTCGGCAAACTATCCGGGTGCTGATGCGCAGACCGTGCAGGATACAGTGACGCAGGTTATCGAACAGAATATGAACGGTATCGATAACCTGATGTATATGTCCTCCACCAGCGATTCCGCCGGTAGCGTGACAATTACCCTTACCTTCCAGTCCGGGACCGATCCTGATATCGCGCAAGTACAGGTGCAGAACAAACTCCAGCTCGCCACGCCGTTGCTGCCGCAGGAGGTTCAGCAGCAGGGGATCAGTGTTGAAAAGTCCAGTAGCAGCTATTTGATGGTGGCGGGCTTTGTCTCTGATAACCCTAGCACCACACAGGACGATATCTCGGACTATGTGGCCTCTAACGTTAAAGATACGCTTAGCCGTCTGAATGGCGTCGGTGACGTACAGCTTTTCGGCGCACAGTATGCGATGCGTATCTGGCTGGACGCCGATCTGCTAAACAAATATAAACTGACACCGGTTGATGTGATTAACCAGTTGAAGGTACAGAACGATCAGATCGCTGCCGGACAGTTGGGCGGAACGCCAGCGTTACCAGGGCAACAGTTGAACGCCTCGATTATTGCTCAGACGCGGTTAAAAAATCCGGAAGAATTCGGCAAAGTGACCCTGCGCGTAAACAGTGACGGCTCGGTGGTACGCCTGAAAGATGTCGCACGGGTTGAACTTGGCGGTGAAAACTATAACGTTATCGCTCGTATCAACGGAAAACCGGCGGCGGGCCTGGGGATTAAGCTGGCAACCGGCGCGAATGCTCTCGATACCGCGAAAGCCATTAAGGCAAAACTGGCGGAATTACAGCCATTCTTCCCGCAGGGAATGAAGGTTCTCTACCCTTATGACACCACGCCTTTCGTCCAGCTTTCTATCCAGGAAGTGGTGAAAACGCTGTTCGAAGCCATTATCCTGGTATTCCTGGTGATGTATCTGTTCTTGCAGAACATGCGAGCAACATTGATACCCACCATTGCTGTACCTGTCGTGTTGTTAGGGACATTTGCCATACTCGCCGCTTTTGGTTACTCCATCAATACGCTAACGATGTTTGGGATGGTACTTGCCATCGGACTTCTTGTTGATGATGCGATAGTCGTTGTGGAGAACGTCGAGCGCGTAATGATGGAGGATAAACTCCCCCCCAGAGAAGCGACGGAAAAATCGATGTCGCAAATCCAGGGCGCGCTGGTAGGTATCGCGATGGTACTGTCGGCGGTATTTATTCCGATGGCATTCTTCGGTGGCTCAACAGGGGCAATTTATCGACAGTTCTCTATCACTATTGTTTCAGCAATGGCGCTTTCAGTACTGGTTGCGCTGATTCTCACCCCCGCGTTATGTGCAACATTGCTGAAACCAGTCTCTGCCGAGCATCACGAAAATAAGGGAGGATTCTTCGGCTGGTTTAACACCACTTTCGATCATAGCGTTAATCACTACACCAATAGCGTTGGCAAAATCCTCGGTTCCACAGGGCGATATTTACTGATCTATGCGCTGATTGTTGCAGGAATGGTGGTGTTGTTTTTACGTCTTCCGTCTTCCTTCTTACCTGAAGAGGATCAGGGTGTCTTTCTGACCATGATTCAGTTACCCGCTGGCGCGACGCAAGAGCGGACGCAAAAAGTGTTGGATCAAGTGACGGATTACTATCTGAAGAACGAGAAAGCGAACGTTGAAAGTGTCTTTACAGTTAACGGCTTTAGCTTCAGCGGCCAGGCACAAAACGCCGGTATGGCCTTCGTCAGTCTGAAACCGTGGGAAGAGCGTAGTGGTGACGAAAACAGTGCGGAAGCAGTAATCCATCGTGCCAAAATGGAATTGGGCAAGATCCGCGACGGTTTTGTCATTCCATTCAATATGCCAGCCATTGTTGAACTGGGCACGGCAACGGGTTTCGACTTTGAGTTAATTGATCAGGCTGGGCTGGGTCACGATGCCCTGACCCAGGCCCGTAACCAGTTGCTTGGCATGGCGGCGCAACATCCTGCCAGCTTAGTCAGCGTGCGCCCTAATGGCCTGGAAGACACCGCGCAGTTTAAACTGGAAGTTGACCAGGAAAAGGCGCAGGCATTAGGTGTTTCACTTTCTGACATCAATCAGACCATTTCAACGGCGTTGGGTGGGACTTACGTTAACGACTTCATCGACCGTGGTCGCGTGAAAAAGGTGTATGTTCAGGCGGATGCCAAATTCCGTATGCTGCCAGAAGATGTCGATAAACTTTATGTCCGCAGCGCCAACGGCGAAATGGTGCCATTCTCTGCCTTTACCACTTCACATTGGGTGTATGGCTCTCCGCGACTGGAACGCTACAACGGTCTGCCGTCAATGGAGATTCAGGGGGAAGCCGCGCCAGGAACCAGTTCCGGCGATGCCATGGCGTTGATGGAAAACCTTGCATCAAAATTACCGGCGGGCATTGGTTATGACTGGACGGGTATGTCATATCAGGAACGTTTATCGGGAAACCAGGCTCCCGCTCTGGTAGCAATTTCCTTTGTGGTTGTTTTCCTGTGCCTTGCTGCACTCTATGAAAGCTGGTCAATTCCTGTCTCGGTTATGTTGGTCGTGCCGTTAGGGATTGTCGGCGTGCTACTGGCGGCAACACTCTTTAATCAAAAAAATGACGTCTACTTTATGGTGGGCTTGCTAACGACAATTGGCTTGTCGGCCAAAAACGCTATTTTGATTGTTGAGTTCGCTAAAGATCTCATGGAGAAAGAGGGTAAAGGTGTTGTTGAAGCGACACTAATGGCAGTACGTATGCGTCTGCGTCCTATCCTGATGACCTCTCTCGCCTTTATTCTCGGCGTATTACCGCTGGCTATCAGTAACGGGGCCGGCAGTGGCGCGCAAAACGCAGTCGGTATCGGGGTAATGGGCGGAATGGTCTCTGCAACGTTGCTGGCAATCTTCTTCGTGCCAGTGTTCTTTGTGGTGATCCGTCGATGCTTTAAAGGATAAATCAGAAACATAAAGGCGCTTTCAGGCGCCTTTTTTATTTTCAGTGAACCCCATAAAAATTAATAAGATATTCTTCTTCTCACTCTTTAAAAACTTTCTATAGTTCCCGCTCCCTTCACTATTTTTACAATTCACATAAATTGTCATTATTCATTCCGCAAGATTTATAACCTCCAGTGATAAAATGTCATTCAGCTCGTTAATAAGAGAGTTAACTTATTAAGCGTTAGCGTTTATTACTGAGGTAACACCATGAAAAGATTAATTCCTGTGACATTGCTCACCGCATTGCTGGCGGGCTGTGCTCACGATTCGCCCTGCGTTCCGGTTTATGACGATCAGGGTCGTCTGGTTCACACCAATACCTGTATGAAAGGCACGACTCAGGATAACTGGGAAACGGCTGGGGCTATTGCCGGCGGGGCAGCAGCTGTTGCTGGCCTGACGATGGGGATCATCGCTCTGTCGAAATAACTAAACAGGGCGCGGAGCTCCGCGCTCTTTTTAACGATACAGTATCTTTCCATAAGATAAAATATTGCTATATTCTTCTGGGTAATTCCCTCCTGATTTAGCATGTTATATCGCGTTATTTCGCTGCTTTCGAAATAACGCATCGATTTAATTTTCACACTTCCCACCAGAATTATACTCACGCTAACAATCATTATTCTGCTTAGTAAAAAACGCGTAAATATTTTGCGCCAAAATGTGGCGCATGTTTCATTTTCGCACCATTGCGGGGCGCTGTTTTTATTATTTCCTGTCTACACTCAGCTTATTGCGACGCAAAATCGTGCGCAAAAGCTGGCACTACTTTTGCTTATAAGAGGATGGCCACAGACAGGTAAAAGACGTTTCCCAAACGTCCTATAACGATAATTTTCGCCTCACAGGAAGCATTATGAAAAAGATGATGATAGCCACACTGGCTGCCGCCAGCGTGCTGCTTGCCGTTGCAAATCAGGCGCATGCTGGCGCGACGCTTGATGCCGTTCAGAAAAAAGGGTTTGTGCAATGCGGGATCAGTGATGGATTACCTGGGTTCTCTTATGCCGATGCTGACGGTAAGTTTTCAGGTATTGATGTAGATGTTTGTCGTGGTGTTGCGGCAGCTGTATTTGGTGACGACACGAAAGTGAAATATACCCCGCTCACTGCAAAAGAACGCTTCACCGCTTTACAGTCAGGGGAGGTGGATTTGCTCTCCCGTAATACGACCTGGACTTCATCTCGCGATGCCGGGATGGGAATGGCATTTACTGGCGTCACTTATTACGACGGCATTGGCTTCCTGACGCACGATAAAGCGGGGCTAAAAAGCGCGAAAGAACTGGATGGCGCTACCGTCTGTATTCAGGCGGGTACTGATACTGAACTCAATGTTGCCGATTACTTCAAGGCAAACAATATGAAGTACACGCCAGTAACCTTCGATCGCTCAGACGAATCAGCGAAGGCTCTGGAATCTGGCCGCTGCGATACTCTGGCCTCGGATCAATCACAACTGTATGCCCTGCGCATCAAATTAAGCAACCCAACTGAATGGATTGTCTTACCGGAAGTTATCTCTAAAGAACCACTTGGGCCGGTAGTTCGTCGTGGCGATGATGAATGGTTCTCGATTGTACGCTGGACGCTTTTCGCCATGCTGAATGCTGAAGAGATGGGCATCAATTCCCAGAACGTCGATGAAAAAGCGGCTAATCCAGCAACGCCCGATATGGCCCATCTGCTGGGTAAAGAGGGCGATTACGGCAAGGATCTGAAGCTGGATAATAAATGGGCTTACAACATCATCAAACAGGTGGGTAACTACTCGGAAATTTTTGAGCGTAACGTAGGTTCAGAAAGCCCGCTGAAAATTAAACGTGGGCAAAATAATCTCTGGAATAACGGCGGTATTCAGTACGCGCCGCCCGTGCGTTAAGTCGGTGTGAGGTAACGAGCGTCGCTACGGCGGCGCTCTCTTCAGCGTTATGCTTTCCGAGGTTTCTATGTCTCATCGCCGCTCAACCGTTAAAGGCTCACTCTCCTTTGCCAACCCTACGGTTCGCGCCTGGTTATTCCAGATCCTTGCCGTTATTGCTGTTGTCGGCATTGTTGGTTGGCTATTTCACAACACTGTGACGAATCTCAGTAATCGTGGCATTACTTCAGGTTTTGCCTTTCTGGATCGCGGCGCTGGCTTCGGTATTGTCCAGCATTTGATCGATTACCAGCAGGGTGATACCTACGGACGCGTTTTCATTGTTGGCTTACTCAATACGCTACTGGTTTCTGCATTGTGTATTGTATTCGCTTCTGTTCTGGGCTTCTTTATCGGTCTGGCGCGACTTTCGGATAACTGGCTGCTACGAAAGCTTTCCACAATTTATATTGAGATCTTCCGTAATATTCCGCCGCTGCTGCAAATCTTCTTCTGGTACTTTGCCGTGTTGCGCAATTTGCCCGGACCACGCCAGGCTGTGAGCGCGTTTGATCTGGCCTTTTTGAGCAATCGTGGGCTTTATATTCCATCGCCGCAGCTGGGAGACGGATTTATTGCGTTTATCGTGACTGTTGTTATTGCTATAGCCATTTCTGTTGGACTATTCCGTTTTAATAAAACGTACCAGATAAAGACCGGACAATTGCGCCGAACCTGGCCGGTCGCCGTTATGTTGATCATAGGTTTGCCTTTACTGGCGCAATGGCTTTTTGGCGCAGCACTACACTGGGATGTTCCATCCCTACGAGGCTTTAACTTCCGTGGCGGGATGGTTTTAATTCCTGAACTGGCAGCCTTAACGCTGGCGCTTTCGGTTTATACCTCTGCATTTATCGCCGAGATTATCCGCGCTGGGATCCAGGCAGTGCCTTATGGTCAACATGAAGCTGCTCGGTCACTGGGATTACCCAACCCGGTTACGCTACGCCAGGTCATTATTCCCCAGGCACTGCGGGTGATTATTCCACCGTTAACCAGCCAGTATCTCAACATCGTCAAAAACTCCTCTCTTGCCGCCGCGATTGGCTATCCCGATATGGTTTCGCTGTTTGCTGGCACCGTGCTGAACCAGACGGGGCAAGCCATCGAGACGATAGCCATGACCATGTCGGTCTATCTGATTATCAGCCTGACTATCTCGCTGCTGATGAATATCTATAACCGCCGCATCGCGATCGTTGAACGCTAAGGAGTCATGATGACAAAAGTATTGCTGTCTCATCCCCCGCGCCCGGCGAGCCATAACTCAAGCCGCGCGATGGTGTGGGTGCGAAAAAATCTGTTCTCCAGCTTGAGCAATAGCCTACTGACTATTGGCTGCATATGGTTGATGTGGGAACTGATCCCACCGTTGCTGAACTGGGCATTTTTGCAGGCTAACTGGGTTGGCTCAACGCGTGCCGACTGCACAAAAGCCGGTGCCTGTTGGGTCTTCATCCACGAACGATTTGGTCAGTTTATGTATGGGCTTTACCCACACGACCAACGCTGGCGAATTAACCTCGCATTACTGATTGGGCTTGTGTCGATCGCACCAATGTTCTGGAAAATACTCCCGCATCGCGGTCGCTATATTGCGGTATGGGCGGTGATTTACCCATTGATTGTCTGGTGGCTGATGTATGGCGGGTTTCTTGGTCTTGAGCGGGTTGAAACCCGGCAATGGGGCGGGCTGACGCTAACTTTAATTATTGCATCAGTTGGGATTGCGGGGGCGCTGCCGTGGGGGATCTTACTGGCGTTAGGTCGCCGCTCCCATATGCCGATTGTGCGTATCTTATCGGTCATTTTTATCGAGTTCTGGCGCGGTGTACCGCTGATAACCGTTCTGTTTATGTCTTCGGTCATGCTGCCGTTGTTTATGGCAGAAGGCACCAGTATCGACAAATTGATCCGCGCGCTGGTTGGCGTGATCCTATTTCAGTCAGCATATGTTGCGGAAGTCGTGCGAGGCGGATTACAGGCGCTGCCTAAAGGGCAATATGAAGCGGCAGAGTCGCTGGCGTTGGGTTACTGGAAAACCCAGAGGCTGGTTATTCTGCCACAGGCGTTGAAGCTGGTGATTCCTGGGCTGGTAAATACCATCATCGCACTCTTCAAAGATACCAGCCTGGTGATCATCATCGGGTTGTTCGATCTTTTCAGTAGCGTTCAGCAGGCAACCGTTGATCCCGCCTGGTTGGGTATGTCGACGGAAGGGTATGTTTTCGCCGCACTGATCTACTGGATCTTCTGTTTCAGCATGTCACGTTATAGCCAACATCTGGAAAAACGTTTTAACACCGGGCGTACACCGCATTGAGGACACTATGAGCCAAATTTTACTGCAACCTGCTAACGCGATGATTACGCTGGAAAACGTCAATAAATGGTATGGGCAATTCCATGTTTTGAAAAATATAAATTTAACCGTGCAACCGGGAGAACGGATCGTTCTGTGTGGCCCTTCTGGTTCCGGTAAATCGACAACCATTCGTTGTATTAATCATCTGGAAGAACATCAACAGGGACGGATCGTGGTGGATGGCATCGAACTTAATGAAGATATCCGCAATATTGAGCGCGTCAGGCAGGAAGTGGGAATGGTCTTTCAGCATTTCAATCTCTTCCCTCATCTGACCGTGTTACAGAACTGTACCCTGGCACCGATTTGGGTACGCAAGATGCCAAAGAAAGAGGCTGAAGCTCTGGCGATGCATTACCTTGAGCGGGTGAGAATTGCCGAACATGCCCAGAAGTTTCCCGGACAGATTTCTGGTGGTCAGCAGCAACGTGTTGCCATAGCACGTTCGCTGTGTATGAAGCCGAAAATTATGTTGTTTGATGAGCCAACGTCGGCGCTCGATCCTGAGATGGTGAAAGAGGTGCTGGATACGATGATTGGGCTGGCGCAGTCGGGTATGACAATGTTGTGTGTAACACATGAGATGGGGTTTGCACGAACCGTCGCTGACCGGGTGATTTTTATGGATCGTGGGGAAATAGTGGAGCAAGCTGCACCTGATGAATTTTTTGCGCATCCTAAATCAGAGCGTACGAGGGCATTTTTATCGCAGGTAATCCATTAATTGAATGTTAGTTCGAAAAGCAAAAAGGCCATCCTTTCGGATGGCCTTTCGCTTGATTTGATGTCTGGCAGTTCCCTACTCTCGCATGGGGAGACCCCACACTACCATCGGCGCTACGGCGTTTCACTTCTGAGTTCGGCATGGGGTCAGGTGGGACCACCGCGCTAAGGCCGCC